>NZ_JAVAXT010000007.1:0-243866 GCF_041955125.1 Pantoea sp. BR_17
ATGAATGTTAGTTGGATTGATGTGTTATAGCATGACAAAGTGTATAGTAAGTTTACTTCAACAAGACAGAGGTGGCTACTAACATTATGATTTTAAGGGATAAATATATTAATGAAGGTTATTGATTTTTTCTGTGGTTGTGGTGGAGCCAGTAAAGGTTTTGAACTGGCAGGCTTTAGTATAGCTCTTGGAATCGACCAAGACAAAAGCGCTGCTGACAGCTACAAAGCAAACTTTCCTAATACTGCTTTTATCCAAGATAACATCATGAACATTAAAGCAAGGCATATTGCAGAAAAAATTCCAAACTGGAAAGAATGTGACCTGGTTTTTTGTGCCTGCGCTCCTTGTCAACCTTTTTCCTCACAAAATAAAAATCGTCATAGCGGAGACATTCGCAAGTCATTGTTAAGTCAGACAAAGAGATTCATACGTGCATTTAGACCTGCATATATTTTCATCGAAAACGTGCCAGGATTGCAGAGTGTGAAACTTTCAGAGAATGGGCCATTTGCTGATTTTTTAAAGTTTATAAAGCGCTTTGATTATCACTATGAATATCGGGTAATATCTAGTGAGTTCTATGGTGTACCTCAGCAGCGTAAACGTTTAGTGGTCCTAGCCAAGTTAAAGGGAAAACCAGTTTTTCCAAATCCTACTCATGGAGATAGAGAACATCCTTTTGCAACTGTAAGAGACTACATAGGTCAACTTCCGCCTCTCCAAGCAGGTGAAACTGATCCTAACGATCCCTTACACACAGCAGCAATGGTTACTTCAAAAAACATTAGACGGTTAAAACACACTCCAGAAGGAGGAGATCGCCGTCACTGGCCAGAGGATTTGTGGCTTAAATGTCACAAAACTTATGACGGTCATACAGATGTATATGGAAGAATGAGCTGGGACACTCCATGTAAAACATTAACTACAAAATGTACGAGTATTTCAAATGGACGATTTGGACATCCAGATATAACACAGCATAGAGCCATCACATTTCGTGAGGCTGCATTGCTACAAACGTTTCCAGAAAAGTTCCAGTTTATCGGAAATCGAGTTTCCAAATCAAAGCAAATCGGAAATGCAGTCCCAGTTCTATTGGCGCAATGCTTTGCGGAAGCTATATGGAAACAATATTACAAATAGATTAGGAGGGGTTAGTTTTACTGACCAAACTCTATTCATGGCGCAGATAAAAACAAAAGCCAGAGCACTTGATATGCTTGGCAGACAACAAATTGCTGGAATTCCCACGGCTTTGAGTGAGCTTTTCAAAAATGCTCATGATGCCTATGCAGACAATGTTGAAGTAGATTATATCAGAAAAAAAAACCTTCTCATCCTTCGAGACGATGGTTTAGGGATGACTAGAGAGGAATTTGAAGAACGTTGGTTAACTATTGGAACCGACAGTAAACTTACGGATGAAGACAGCATCGGTATGCCTGAAGTTGATTTGGCTAAAACAGCTCGCCCAATTATGGGAGAGAAAGGAATTGGTAGATTAGCCATTGCATCGATTGGCCCACAAGTGTTAGTTATTACTAGATCACGTCGAAATAATAAAAATGGAAATATAGTTATAGCATTTGTTAACTGGACTTTATTCTCTCTTCCAAAATTAAATCTTGAAGATATAAACATACCAATAATAGAGCTTGATAAAAATGTTGTTTTAGAAAAAACTCATATTGAAAAGCTTTTAAATGATGCATTGGAAAACATCAAAAGCTTTGCAGGAAAAATATCACAGAATAAAATTGATATTCTTGTTAAACAAATTAAACAATTTGATTACGATCCTAAATTCTGGAATTCGGCACTTAATAATTTAGATGAAAGCCTAAACTTAAAAAGAAAGCATCTATCTTTAATTGATAATCACGGTGGGACACATTTTATTATAGCTCCAGTTGAAGAAATATTAGCAGATGATATAGAAAGTTTTGCTACTGCCAGACGAACAGACCAAGCATCAAGGTTAGAAAAATCACTTCTTGGTTTTACCAATACTATGTATGAAAATGCGCATCCCCCTATTGTTGCACGTTTTCGAGATCACACTTTAACAGGTGAATGCATAGACCGGATTAGTGAATCTGTTTTTTTTACTGCAAATGAATTCGAAATTGCAGACCATCATTTTCAAGGTATATTTAACGAATTTGGTCAATTCTCAGGTATTCTTAAAGTCTACGGTGAAGAAAAAGAAATTGTCGTTTCTTGGCCAGATGGCGCCAATAAAGAAGTCCTGTGTGGTCCATTTAGTCTTAATCTTGCTTACGTTCATGGCGCACAAAAAGATACCAGGGTCCCTCAGGATGTTTGGAAAGAATTGAGAGATAAAACGGACAGGATAGGTGGATTATACATTTATCGCGATGGAATACGTATATTACCATATGGTGATTCTGATGTAGATTTCCTTAGAATAGAGCAGCGTCGTTCTAAAAGTGCAAGTGAGTATTTCTTCTCTTATCGTCGTATGTTTGGTGCAATAGAACTTACGAAAAAAAACAATGCCGATTTAAAAGAAAAAGCAGGTCGTGAAGGTTTTATCGAAAATAAAGCCTACAAACAACTAAAAGCAATATTAGAGAACTTTTTTATTCAGATAGCGAGCGATTATTTCAATGATAAAGGTGATCATTCTTCAACTTTCATTGAAAAAAGAGCTCGCCAGCAACGAGAAAATGAAATTTTAAGAAAAAGAGATGGTTATAAAAATATCAAAAGAAAAAAACTCTCTGAAAATTTGGAAAAGTTTTTTAAAAAATTAGATAATGGAGATTGGGATACAACTATCCAACTCATTGCAGATAAAGCAGATACAACTCTCACCAACTTTGATCCTAAAAGACAAGCAATAGATGACTTGGTTTTCATTATCGAACAAATTAGAATAAATGAATTTGGCAGGATTATTAGCAGTATCGAGATTTCTAAACCTTCAGGCATTGGCCTCAATAAAGAATTAGCGGAACAATGGGATTCATACCAAGTCAAAAAAGTAGAATTGCTTGAAAAGATAGAACAGATTAAACTTAAGATAAGTCATAATTTAGTCGAATATGAGGATCATTATGGGGACCGCACAGGACTGCGGCGTCGATTTAATGATTCTCTTATTCTTCAAGAGGAAAATCAGCGTAAACAGTTGAATGAAGCATACAATAAAGCTCAGAAGGTATTAGAAGATTTACAGAATCAATCACGACAATTATTGAACAAAACCAAGGAACAAGCAAAATTACAAGCATCCGAGGCACTTAAAGAATTTCATTCAACCAGCTTTCAAGGCATTACTACTAAGCAACTTTTTCAGTTAAAAAATGATTTAGAAAATCGAATTGATAAGTCATCTAAAGAAGTCATAAATAATATAAATCTCATAACAGAGCGCTTATTATCAGCAAAAGAAGGAAGTGAACAGAATGCAACCTCTTCAACTGAAGTAATATCTATACTTGAAACTGAATATGAACATCTTAAAGAGCAAAACGAACAAAACTTACATCTAACACAGTTAGGGATGGCATTAGGTGTTTTAGGGCATGAATTTAACAATAATATTTTATCTTTGCGTAGAAATCTTAATGAAATGCAACCTTTTGCTGCCCGCAACGAAAAATTTAAGATGATTTATGAAAGAGTTCGTGTAGGTTTTGAACATTTAGACGCTTATTTAAAAACACTCATGCCATTAACTAGACGTATTGGGCGCCGCCGCACCCTGATCACTGGTAAAGCCATTAGTGAGTTTATTTCATCCGTCTTTGAAGAAAGGTTTGAAAAAGAGAACATAACTGTTAAATACACTTCTCGCTTTTACAAACAAAGTATCGTAACTTTTACCTCAACTTTATACCCTGTCTTTATAAATGTAATTGATAATGCTATTCACTGGGTTACGCGAAGCACCGGAGAAAAAGTTATTACTCTTGATGCAACAAAAAAAGGCTTTATGATACAAGACTCAGGTCCCGGTATTCCTACTATCGATCAGCATAATGTTTTTGAATTTGGTTTTAGTCGACGTGTCGGCGGTCAAGGGATGGGTTTATATATTGCTCAACAAACATTAAATAGAGAAAATTTTGATATTATTTTAGAGCCATATAGGCCTGATACTGGGGCTGTGTTTAGGATAGAACCAACTAAAGAACATGAGATAGAAACGGAGTAATATCGTGAATACAGGTCCATTTTTTGAATCATCAAAAGACATTGTAAAAAATTTTTTAAACAGCGTTGTAGCAGTGGATGATGGACTATTTCTCGGGAAATCAAGAAATTCTCCTCATATCCAAAGCCCTGTTAACATAGAAAGTGACTCAGACTCTTTTGACGCACCTGAAAATGATACAGGTCTGGGTATATATAATGGTGATTTCGGATTCTCAGAACAGGATGTAAGTTTTTTAGAGGAATCACACCAGCTTGATTACCAAAGTTTATCACTTGCATTTGCTGAGCATGGAATTAACTGCTGCGGTTTCATACCTGATGCTTTGCGTTTCCAGTCAATAGATATTGCATCTACAAAAATAATGGAATGCGCTCGACGAGCAGATATAACAATTTTAGATTGGAGTATGGATCATGATTTCAATGCTGAGCCGGGAACTCTTGCTAAAGCAAGCATTGAGAAAATTATAAACAATGATCAGGAACAAAGCGGGCGTTTACGTCTTATCGTTATCTATACTGCCGAACAAGATATAAATGCTATAGCAAGTAACATAAAAAATCATTTACACTCTTCTGACTCAAACGGTATTAAAGCAAAATTAAAATCTAATAATATAACTTTCAAAAACTCAGATCTTGAATTTTGTCAGATAACTGTTATCAAAAAAGATGAAACGATTGAGCAACTTAAGGATAGTGTTATTGATTTATTCACAATGTTAACTATTGGTCTTCTTTCAAATGCAACTTTATCTGCATTAGGAGAACTAAGAGATAAAACTCATCATATTTTGCATACATTTAATAAGAATCTGGACCCAGCATATGTGTCACATGTACTAGGACTTCTATCCTCACCAGAAGTTAGAGAAAAAGCTCATGAAGTCGCTTTCGATTATGCTACTGAAATAATATCAGAAGAATTTAAATCTACTTTGCAAACAAGCCATAAAATAAAGAGCAATCTTAGCATATCAAAATTAAAGCAATGGGCAGATAAAATTGCTAAAACTGAGCCAAACAATCTAATTCGCATTAATATTGCTAAAAATGAAATTAATATAACATCTGATAGAATGAAAAGACTTCTGGAAGCATCAACTGAAGTAGGATTACAAGCGATACTATCGGAACAACCAGTCATTTGCAATTTAAAAAACTTCAGAAATTCATTGATACAAATTAATTTGACTGGGAAGAATCATTTCCCGCATGAACACTTGAGTTCTATAGAGTGTAAGAGAAGGGATGTTTTATCTTTAAAGCTTGACAACCATGCTCCGACTATAAAGCAAGGCACTATAGTACAAAAGGGTACCGATTACTTTATATGTATGCAACCTTTATGTGACACAGTTCGCATTCATGAGGATAGAAATTTTATTTTCTTAAAAATTATTAAAGTAGACTCTTCAAGCGGATTCACTCATGTTATTAGAGATTCCAAAAATGGGTTTCTTAAATTTAACATCAAGCCAGGAAGTAAGAATCTGCAACTATTCACATTTAGTCCTGATACAGAAAGCAACACAATTAAAGCCGTAATTCATCGAGATAAATATAAGATCAAGTATAAAAATGGTAATAGAGAAAGCTTTCTTATATGGCATGGTGAACTCAAAGCAACGGTAGCTCAAGCAATTGCTAATAAACTGGCAGAACAAATATCTCGCGTTGGCTTAGATACTAATGAATGGTTGCGTTCAAGCGCAAAAAACTAAGTTATTTAAAATTTAATAAGCAAGGGCTAACTGAGCGATGCTCAGTTGCCTTGCTTTTTCCGCCCTTCGGTTGAAAAAGAAAGATCAAAGCCACCCCAAAATCAAACCCCAACCCATTGACGAAATTGATCTTTATGGTATTTATTATAGTTAGCATATGGATATGCTATTAATCAAAATATCAAAAGGAGTTGATATGAAAAAAAACAATATTATATTCGACGATGAGTTCCCTTCTTCATTTACCAATGATCCTGCCGTCAAAAAATTACCCCCTAATCGTCTTCGCATACACTCAGTGACAGTTAGATTAAATGAGGTTGAGCTGAGCAAAGTAAACCAGTCCAGAGGCCAGCTCAGCAAAAGCAGTTGGCTGAGATCTTCAGCTTTTCAGCAACTACCCCCTTCTGTTCCCGAAATCAACAAAGAAGCCTGGCAGGAGCTTACTGGTTCCCTACAGAAACTCAATGACCTTACTTCGTTCCTGCTTCGCAGAGGCGAAGATGCTCAGCCACTATCGCAGGAAGTAAGCGCTTTAAAATTGAAACTGTCGCATGTGAGAGATGCTCTGCTGACTCTTGAAAAGTGATCATCCAAGATGAAGGGTATGAATAAAATAAAAAGGGGAAAAAACTTCCGAGGAGTCATCTCGTATGCACTTGCCCCTGCTCCTCATCATATGACTACACCAATGGTGATTGGTGGCAATCTTGTAGGCATTACTGTAGACGAGCTGACCGCCGAGTTCGTGAAGACTCAGAAGCTTAGAGAGGATGTTACGAAACCAGTTTGGCATAACTCCCTTCGTCTCCCTTTTGGTGAATCACTCACAAATCAACAATGGAGGAACATTGCTGACGACTACATGAGGCGAATAGGCTTCTGTGACACTCACCTTCGTTGTTATGTCCTCCACGACGATGAAGCTGGACAGCACATACATATTATTGCTTCGCGCATAAACGTTTTAGCAGATGGCCAGCTTTACTTGGGTAAGAACGAAAACCTGATAAGCACCCGTGTAATCCAAGATCTTGAGCGAGACCACAAACTCACTCAAACGAAAGGTCCCTCTCCTGCTAAATCGCCCAAGAAGCAAAGGAAGCTCACTCGTAACGAAAAGATGATGCAGGACAGAACCGGAGAGAAACCTTCTAAAAAAGTGATACAGGAAGCTGTGGATGCGATCCTTACCTTCTTCCCTACCATCACTATCGAAGACTTCATATATGAATTACAAAAGCAAAACATATCAGCGACAGCAAACATCGCATCTACAGGCAAGATGAACGGTTTTTCATTTGAGCATCAGGGAGTCGCTTTTAAGGCATCACAGCTCGGTAAGGCATACAGTTGGTCAAACATGAGTAAGCGAATCACAGTGACTCAACCTATAGAGGCTGTTGCTCCTGAATCGATTGCCGACAAAGAAAACGTTTCGAATCCGATTGAAGTTCATCCCACAGCTATCCCCCTTACGGCAAATTCCAGAGAACATATCCGGTCTCACTGGTTGCAGTGGATACCTTACCTTGACGAGCTTGTTGCCAGTTTAAAAGCTGTTGGCTCAACGATTCTCAATCCTCTCAAAAGAAATGTCATCTATACAGCAATACGAACCAGCAACTCTGAAGCACTAGAGATTTCTGAGGTAAATTTTGAAAATTCAGCGTTAAAAAACGTTTTCAAACGACCTTAAAGAGCTAGTTTTCAGCGAGTTGAAACCACTCACCAAGTCAAACTCCATAAATATTTTCATTCTTTTTCATATCGATAGGCAAAAACGATCGATCGTTATTACTGATCAATAAAATACTCATGATAGATAAAAACTATCAAAAGAAAGCGATCGATCGGTACAAATGATTTGCTAGACCCCATTTCCAAGCCGTAATGTAACTTCAAACGAAACCACATAGCACACTGATTTATCAGCAGAATAAGCTGATGCATACGTGCGCCTTCAATTCAGTGAAACTAACCTTGGATGAACATATGACAGCAATAACTGAAGTAAAACAGCCCAACTTCCTTATGATGAAACGGGTGTGGATTGCTATTGCACTTCCGATTGTCATTTTCTATTTCTCTGGAATTCAGGGTTTGGTCCAGCTTGCAATCGTATGGGTTTTCGCAAGCATCATGCTCTTGATGTTTGCTTATAAAAAATTCCGAATTAAGAAGTGGAATGCCAGCACCAGAGATGTGTTCGGAGAGTCTGACGGCATGTGGAGCCATGAGTTCGGTCCTACTGCTATGAAGCTCGATGAAAAACGGGGACTGATCCATCTCAAGGAAGAGAACAAACAAAAGACCTATCCGTTCTCAGCAATCAAAGAGTGGCGATACAATTTGTCTACTACGAGAGAACGGGCTGGTATCAACAAAGAACTCGACCGCACTCATGATTTCAGAGAATCGGGCTTTTACATCGCAGTGGATGATGTTCAGTTTCCAGAATGGAGAGTAATGTTCTTTCCCCAAAAGGGTGACTTTAACTCACAAGAAGGCATCCGGGATACGGAACTGCAACTTAAGCGCTGGATGCATATCTTTGACAATGTAATTAATAGATAAAAATTTAATGCATTGCTTATCAGTAACTTAAAAAAACCAATCACCCGATTGGTTTTTTTTCAATTGTAAAGTTGAGCTTAACAATTCCTGTATGTAATATGTTTCCAAGCACTTATGCGGTAGTAAAAAGGTTTGAGCACTAAATACGAGTAAACCAATGAATTCAAAGTAAATAGTTAACAACTCCAAAGTTAGTCTAATTAGCCTTTGATTATTTAAGTGATTAAAATAAAGATGAACAATAGGAATAAGCCTACAGTCAATAAGGATAAAAACATGTTAAATCAGCGCCTTATCACTCTAAGAAATAATAACTCTGATAAAGCATTGGATAAAGAACATAAAGACAAAGAAGCACAACGATATTTTAAGGAAAAAACTGCGAATGAGTACATAAAACAACTACTTAACTCGCCTGAAAAAGAATTTTTGACTAATAGAGATTATGCAGTCCTCAAAGAATCATATGATAAAGCACATGATATAAGGAAATTTGAAATTGATCTATATTGGAAAAGAACAACTTACGTATGGACTCTGATTGCATCATTGATAACTGTGACGGGATTACTACTTACTGCATATTACCGACTCCCTTCAGATTCTGATGTAAAAAATGCTCTCATATATATGGTTGAAGGTGTTGCAGTGTTAGGAGTTATAATAACCATCATCGGTTCAAAAATAATACAAGGCAGCGAATTCTGGCAAAAGAACTGGGAATATCATGTCAGCCTGTTAGAACCATTATTTTCAGGAAGAATATACACCACTTTAGTCAATAAAAGAGCAAATCGCTTTTCAATATCAAAACTTAATTTTGCTCTTTACCTTCTCTTTTTAGGTGTATGGCTTTCGTTATCTGAAGGTGTGTTTTTAATTACATATCCTGGAGTAGATGCAAATAACTTCTTTGTGATTCTAGGTATATTTTCTTTGGCTGTGTTTTTTATATCAGTTCTTATAGATATATTTACATATCGAAAACCAAGTGAGAACAAAATTTCAATTAATCATTGGTCAGTCAAAATAAAATGAAAACGACTATTAATAGTTAATGATGCTGTCAATAAAAAGGTTAATAAAAAATGGTTTATTCTCACTTGTCTTTACTTATGACTAAAGTTATTTTAGGGTCTGCCATGAATAACTATCACAAGTGACATTAACACAAAGGTATCGTTATGGATAACTACTGGGACAGGAACAGACAATCAAACTACTTTCTAAGTATGGCAAGTCTTGAGGCTAATCACTTAGTCAATGTTGCCACATCCCTCTCACAGTTCCATCTCAAGGATGCGCTCGTCCGTGTAAGGTTCCAGGATGAAATAAGGGAGTTCACCCGCTTGCAGATTCAGACTATCCGCACTTCTACCACGGATGATAAGTGTCAGGAGTGTATC
This sequence comes from Pantoea sp. BR_17, assembly GCF_041955125.1. NCBI lineage: Bacteria > Pseudomonadati > Pseudomonadota > Gammaproteobacteria > Enterobacterales > Erwiniaceae > Pantoea > Pantoea sp. BR_17. The sequence continues at coordinate 9,899 of NZ_JAVAXT010000007.1, forward strand.
CAAAATCTCAAGCAAGAAGCCCAAAACCTAAAGATTCAGGACAGGATGCTTAGAACAGGAGAAGCCGTAGTTTCGTCTTCTGTGAAGTTTTACCATGACCATGAAAAGATCATTGGCTATGTCATCGACGGCATCGGAGTTGTTCTTGGGACTGTTCAGTTAGTGGCTGGGGTAGGCTTGTTTGCTGGATCACTGTTCAGTGGAAATGTTATCGGTGTTGTTGCTGGTTCTGCATTGATTGCTAATGGTGCAGGTTCAATGGCGGAAAGCATAGATAAGTTAAGAGGAGTTTCAAACCCTACTAATCCGGTGATTGAAGCTTATCAGGATGTAGCTGAATTTTTTGGATTTGATAAACGCCTGGGTCTGCTTGCTTACCAAGTGGTTGATCTCACTACATCTTACTACGGAATTTTCAAACTGACTTTGAAACCCGAGGCTTGGAGAATATTCAAGTATCTCCCAACTGATTACTATCGCCAAGTGCAGATGATGAGCAAACAAGACTTGGCTTTAAAAGGTGCAACAGCAGTCTGGAAAGGTAGCGCTATAGGTGTGAACCTCTACCAGATGAATCACAACCAAAATGGAAACTAACTTTTGCTATTACTTGCAAACCTGTGTGCTTTCCAGGCCAGATTCATTGGTATGACAAAGTAAACAATTATGGCACCGATGATAAGGACGATAGCATAAGAAATCAGGCTTTCTTTATGCCCTTTCGCTATACCATAAATGAAAATTGATAAAATAATGAGCATGGAAATTATACCAGCCCAAAAGCGCTTGCTCAGCTCCTGAATGAGAGACTGAAGTGTATCTGATTTGTTCTCATCTCGGGTAAGAATTTCATTAAGCTTGCGGATATCCTTTGCCGAAAATCCATTCTGAAGGAGCTTTTGCTCAAAATCGTTCATTTCATCATCCTGAAAAGTCATAAGATAAAAGAAAATATATCATACATTAAAGCTGAGATGCCATATGATCCATTTGCAGAACACTCGCCCTAAGTTAAGTGTAAAGATCATATGGCATAGTTATTGTATCGCCATACTGAATAAAAAGTATATCCTAAACCCTTTTCTTCATTTTGAAACCATCTGATTTAAGCTCTGGTGAAGGCGTAAAGCTCTGTTTTTGAGTAGCAAATATTCTTTCTACTTCATACTCATTCCAGATAATGTATTCGATGATAAACTTGTAGAAATACAGCACTCGTTCGAGACTGACTGTTGAAGGTATTGTATAGAAGTTTGGACTGAGCAAAGCCGAACTCAAAACTGCAATAATGTTGCTTGGTCCCTTCAGATAAGGATTCTGATAGTCTTGCTGATACTTCAAAAAGTATCCTACACAGAACAGGTAGGCATCTTTTACGATTTTTTCTTTATTGCAGTCTGATTCATCGTATCTAAGAATGAAGCGATTAAGGAGTATCAAAAACTTCTGATCTGGCAAATATCTGTTTAATTTATTCATAGTAGCATCCTTGCTGTTGTGAATGTCATCCTGACATTTAAAGAAATATCATAATATTCAATCATGTCAATAGCTAAAACCTATCAATTTCTATTTGAATATCTTTTTTAGGTAAAGGACGATTAAGCTCCTCGATTGTTATTTGCTTTAAATGAGAGTTATACAGCCATATCTTAAACTGCTCTAAATATTTGTTATTCAATGCTATCAAAGCTTCGTTTTCAGTTTCGAGCCTTTTTATTCTCTGACAAGCAATCTTTAAATTAGCAGGTTTAACCGCACATGTTTCTTTCACACCAGACTTGAGAAGCTCCTTTTTTGAATTAAAACAATCCGCAATTTTAACATGACAACTTAAAGATTGCCTCGAAGGTCTCTTCCCAATGATCTTTATCAACTGGTCGCATAAAGCCTCCCAGGTCAGCTTCTCATCGTCATTCCAGGTATTAATAACTTTCATTATCAATTTTTCATCATAACCAGTAATGTGTTTAGCCATTTATTCTCCTTTTATTATTTTAGTTTGAAATTTATACCATTTATCAGCATTAACATTCCCATCATTTTTATCATAATTGGTTTTTTCAAGAATTTTAGTGTGTATCATCATTAGTTGGCCATCATCCGTTCCAGAGTCTTGTAAGGGATAATAACTACAAGGCTCAAAAACATATGAGTGCTTGCAGTAGCCATGCTTAGTGACGAGCACAGCTCCATCATTTAATAAATCGAAATCAGTTATGTCCATAACAGCTATTTCTTTTTTCCTATGGCTATTACCGGCTCCGATTGAAGTTTTATCTTTCATGAGATTGATCATTTGTAAGTGTGATCGGTGATCGTAGGAAACATTTTGTGAGACCAACTTCCTTCCAGACCATCTGGCGATGCTAAACTCGTCCATACCATTGATCTGAGAAAACGTATTAAGTAGATGTCTTAATTGATGGGTCCTAAGCGAATACGGGCTACCATCTTCGTTAACATAACCGTGTCTTTTAAACAAGTTTGTAGTGCCTTTGATACTTGCAAAGGCATCAATATCCGATCTAAAAAACTGAGCAGTGGGTCTGAACAAAGGTGCCAAATGATTGCTCGTTTTCTTACATAATTGTCCCTCAAATAACAGACACAAAGCATTTGAATATTTGATTTTCTTATCTTCATCATACCAGGGAAAATTTTGAGGTTTTTTACTAAAGAGTTCATATCTGTATGACTCAGGAACCTTCCCTTCCATCGTTTTGGCAACAAACCTTGGATGGGTGGACAACTTTCTCAACCGGGTTATGGCCTTTTTAGCTACAGGAACCATTACTGAAGGAATCCATTTGATGTCTCCAGCATACCCCTTCGCTGAAAAAAACCTTAAACCATATCGTTTAATGCCGTTCTCATCATGCTCTGTAATCTCACAATCCGCAGGAAGGCTTAATATTTCCGAGATTCGTCCTGGTGCACACATCAGCAGTGCAAGAACAGAGGTTGTGAAAATGTCCCTCACAGACAGTTGGCTTTCATCTTTTGAGAAAATCTCCGCAATGGCTATGACGGACTTTATATCTGGTAATTTGGAATGCCCTTCCAGCGAAGGTTCATAACCTTGCCAACTTTGAGTTATTTTATGCCTTAACGGATTTACCCAAAAAAAGTATGATGAGCTTATCATTCTGTTTTCACTCAAAAATAAACATAGTTTCTCAAGTTCCTTACCAATTCCAACTGCTGTTAATTTCGTATATTTAGCCGTTGCTACTCTTACACACTCATCAAAAATGTTATTATTACACTTGACTACGTTAGCTTCACCGTATGATTTCAATAACACAAACTCAACGATCTTCAACATTGCCAAAGCATTCTGGTTTAACTTTGACTTGTCAAACGAGTGAATATGAAACATATAAGCCTTAGCAAAATCAATAAAACTACCATCTAATTTATCTTTACTATTTCGATTATTGTTGATATCAAACTTATTGAATCTGTAGCACCCCTTCCATACATTGTTTTCCCATGAACTGGCTAACTTAGAGTTGAAAACATTACCCTTGCAAAATTTAATAAAATCCTCAACATTTAAATTTGGATTGTTAGCATTGATTGGCTCGAATAAAATCACATTGGTCATTCAGAACTCCAGGCTCTAAAGTTTTTGCAGGTAAAACACTCTACGTGTTCGTGTTTACAATCAGTGAATCCAAAAGAATTTAAAACATATTCTGTAAAGAGCTTCTTGTTCTGTGTGCTATCGCTACCCTGAAATATCTTAGATAGAGGTTCAAAAAATGAATGAAGTTTCATATCAATATCGTGAACATTGTCTGGGATATTTTTTACATATATTCCTGATGAATTAATAGATTTATGGTCTAATGCTTTAGCTATCACTTCAACTGAGGCTCCTTCCTTTGCTAAACGTGATCCAAGGGTATACCTGAATCGTCTTGCATTCAGCTTTATAGGATTATGGGTTCTTGATGACTTGATATTAAATTTAGTGGTGATTTCATCTAATTCTTTAGAGATAAATGAATTTTTCATATGTAAATAATCAGTTGCCATAATGGTCTCTAAACTTTGACCAGACTGAATTGATATAGACTTTTTGGCGTCCATGAATATAGGTAATTCATTTTTTATATGACCAATACTCTGATTCATACTATCTTCAATATATTTTTGATTCATGTTAATCAAGGTTGTAAGTTTTTCATTAAGGCAGTTATCGATACTTACCATGCTAAACTCACTTCTAAAGTCCTTCCTTTGTTTAACTTTCGGTATATTCAGAAAGCAACCTTCTCCCGTTCTGATGAGATCTTTCGCTTTTAAGGAAGTTAACTGTAAAGGCCTCCTTCCTGTTGTTGCTAAAAGAATGACATAGCAATAAAGATACATGGGAATTTTATCTTCTTTTAAAAAATTGCTGATACTCTTAAGAACGATTTCCAGCTCTTCCTCAGTTAGCGGTCCAGTATTTGGGTCTCTTCGTTTAACGGCTTCTCCTGTCAAATTAGTTTTAATTTTTATTTTTTCCAACATTCTTAGAGCGGAGTTTTCTACTCCCACATAACCGAGTTTTTTCCACTTCGTTAGAAACTTCTTTATAGAATTTAGTTTATAGTTTTTTTCAGGGCCTAAACTAACATTAAATTGATAAACCGCATTAGCATCTATCGTTTTAATGTCTACCATTCCTAACCATTGACTAAAAATCTGGTTTATGTTTTTTGTGTAACCTGAACTGTATTCAGCCGAAAAGTAAGCCAAGGTAGTAAGGTAACCAATACGCATCGACTCTGGCATTTTGTCGGCAATCTTATGTGGGAAAATACAAGTCTCTTTATCTAATTGCCATTTGGTATCAGAAAGCTTGAAGCTATACCTCTGCATCGTTGCAAAAAACAGATTCTCTTTTCTTAGATTACATGTTTCCATTATATTGACCCTCAGTTATCTTTTTCAAAGATTCATAAACTCTTCCAATAACTTCCTTTTCTTTTTCTGATATATGTTTAAAATTATAGTTTTCAGGCATTTTAGAATCTTTTGACCACCCCATGAGATAGCATCTCAATCCTGATTTTCGACTGTTTTCCAAATTTGAACTATCAATTTCATTTGAATAGAAATAGTTCCATGAATGTCTCAATCTATGCCCCGATAAACTCTTTAATTCCGGGCTTGCTTTTTTAATAGTAGAAATTATTTTCTCATATGCTGAAACAGATAATGGTTCTCCTACCGTTTTACATGCGCTGTGAGTTACAAACAGGAAGTCATGTTTTTTCTTTTTAGTGATTTTACTTCTACAAGTTTGTATGTAATTGAAAATCTCCATCACTAACTCGTCTGATAATGGGATTATCCTTTCGCCAGTTTTAACTAATGGTTGATTCAGCCTCCGGTCTTCAATGCAGTCATGTCTTCTGAAGATACTCAGTGTGTTATTTCTAAGATTTAGATCATTTACTTTAAGATTTAGTAATTCACCTGCTCTCAACCCACAATTCAGTAGCAAGGTAAAAATGAGCCTGTTCCTTCCTTGAACCTCCTTCTGAAAGGGGTTTTGGCTCCCTTCGACTTCCAACAGCTTAAACAGAGTTTTTATTTGTTCTTCATTCAATGATTTGTCTTTTCTGTCGTTCATGCTGTGTGATTTATTTCGTGGGAGATGTGCTCTCAAATTTTCTATGAAAGTATCGATTTCATATCTGGCATGGATTCCCTTCATAGAATGAATCAATCCGCACAACCACTTTAGGTAATTTGAAAAAACGTGTATCCTGTAACTAAAAGTACATGTAGCAATCTGCTTTCCTTTGAGTAATCTTACATTCGTAATTTTTTGTTGATCGAATCTTTGCTTTGCATACCGTATCAGGTCATCGACTTCGGCTACACTTAGGAACCGCTTGGTTTCAATCCTATCAATGATGTTGATTTTCCTACTTTCCATAAAATTGCTAAGGATAAGTAGATTCGTTGCGACTATCTCCATCGTAGAAGCAGTCGCACTTCTGTTCCTGACATTAGTTGTGAGATAAAGGTTCTGATAGTAAACTGGTAGCAGTGTTTCTTTGTTGAGAATTAAGCAACCTCGTTCTCCATTGCTCATGACAAATTTCTTTATTTTGAATGACATTATAATAACCCTCCGAAAACTTTACATTTAGTAATCACTACGGCTTATCATTATTTTACCGACTTCAAATTTGCAATTTTATTTTGTTATATTTGGATTTATTTATAATCCATTTAGATACTTAAAAAAATTTCTTTCACGTGAAAGAAACCAGTACGGCTAGTTAAATGTAGTCATACCCGATTCAAGAAGAAAAACTAATAAAGCCTTATTGCATAAGTAATACAGCGGCACCAAAAAATAATTTGTAAAGTATTCCGTTAAATTTTACTATTTTTTAAACTTAAAACTTTACATTTTTAAAATGATGATATTTTAAATAGTAATTTGTATTGTTGTTCGTCCATTGTAAATACTTTCTACTTCATTCCAGTATTCCTCTTGAATATTTTTAGCTTTACTACGGAGTTCATCTCCCATATGAATCATCAATGCTCCTCTTTCCAACATGTCACACAGCAAAATTTTTGTTATATCTTCAGTGCTTAGCTTAAGAAGTTCAATATCATCTGTCATAAATGAATCTTCATCTGGCAGAAGATCCGGCATTGTTTTCACATAATGGTCTAGCATCCCTTTTTGCACACTTAAGCTACAGAGCAATACATGGCCTTCGCACTTTTCAGTCTCTTTCACAGCAATATTAATTTCATTCTTAGTGATTTTCTTCGATAACTTTCTGAGTAGCTCATTACATTTAATCACTGACAGTATGGTTTCATAGATATAGTTTCGGCTCTCTTCATTTAACTCAGGTAAAAACTGAAATGGATTGTATTCGCTATCTTCGAGGTAATAGCTTAAACAGGCCACGGATTTCTTACTCAATGTATTCATAGGTAATAACCTGATAGCTTCAGCATCAAAAATCTTATCAAAAGTTTTTTGACTCACAAGCCGAGAAAGGCTCCCAATATTCATGAATTCTTTGATTTCCACATTGTCCTCACTTTGTCGATGTTCTTCGTCTGGAGCCTAACTATGAAGCTGTTCTCGAATTGCTAATGGTGTCAGAAATCCACTCATCGACTTCAATCTCAATAAAAGCTACAGACCTTGCCCCCAGCTTGATAGGTTTAGGGAATTTATTTTCAGAAATCAATCGGTAAATCCATGCTTTCTTGTAACCTGTTTTATGCATGACTTCTGGTAAGCGGATAAGTCGTGTGGTTTGTTTAGTAGATGTGTTCATGATTGTATCTCCTCGTCTTGTCGATGAGTTGATACTAAGTAGACGGGAACAGGCTTTGAAGGGATGTAGTGGACATTGTTTCTTGTGGGTGATAGTTAAAGAACTATTGTGGGGGAGAATAATAATTCTTCGCACTCTCTTGACATCGATTGCATTTTATGGAAATAGATAAACTTAGATTCCGAAAACCAGTTCTCTTCCACCCTTGTGCTGTAGGACATCGAACATTTGCGGTGTAACCCACTGTATTTAATATTTCACATAGCCTGAGATTAATTTCCTTTATCACAGGCCTGGAATATTTAATTTATAAGTCCTTTAATATAGTCGGATCAAAAGGAGACCGATGTTCAGGATTTCTTGTGCAACATAATAACAATTGTTTTTTGTTTTTAGGGCCGAAATTCCTAAGTTTTAATTGCCCATCACAAAGGGGACAATCACCTCCTACTTTTGTAATGTATACATACCCGGATTTATCGGATTCGACATTTGTTCCGAAAAGTAAATGCACAAAACGAAACCTTCTCAATAAAAAACCCAAACTAAAAAGTAAAACACTAAAGCCAAGTAACAGTCCGAATAATAAATTATTGTTACTCGGGGTTCCGATTGATGTAAAAATCGTTGCTAAATTAGCCAAAAAGCCAACTAACCCTGCTACTATTAACCAAACTGTTTTTATGTGCTTGCCCATTAATTTAACAGGTTTTTCATATTTTCTATCAATTATAGCTATTGGCTTTTCATCCTTAACACCTAAATTAATAGTATTGCCCGTAAAATTATTGTATTGCCCGGCGCTAAATCCATTATCACCTGCCGTAGAGTGATTTACTTCATTTTTTATAACTCTTAAGCTCTCACCGCATTGCCCACAAAAGTTATTAGAATCGGATATTGATGAACCACATTTATTACAAAACATTGCATCCCCCTTTTTTTCAGTTTGAGCATCTAATTCTTACTACTATTGGATGATGTTATTATTACAAAGATTTTTTATAATCAGGTAAGTTTCCTCAATTGTGATAATGACAAATCGCTAAGATGACGATTCTTGTTGATGAAACTCTCAATATTTTTACTGGTTTCACCTGACAGAGCTTTCTCAGCTATTGGACGATCAGTGTCTTTGAGTTGTTCATCTCCTCGAACCTCATCTGTGAGCTTAGGATAAAGCACTCTGGAAAGGATGGTGTTTGAAAGATAAATATCTTTCAATTTTGCCCATATAAGCAGATCCAGCATTGGAAGGATACGGTAGTCAACCAACTTTAGAATTTTTCCCAGACCGAAAGCCTCTTGCTTCCTGCCCTTGATTCCATACTCTTTCCTCCATACCGGAAGTAGTGCACGAAGCGAGCCTATGATTTCGTCATCCGATGAGCTTTCGAGGTCAAAGAAGGTATACACACGGCTTTCGTTTGTTCCCAGAACAACGGCTCTCATACTTTGAGTAAGTGGCTTCTCACTGACCTCTTTCTTAAGTTGATCACTACCTTTGACAAACGATTCTTGCGAGAACATTTCAAGAGATCTTTTTAGACTTTCAATATGACCAAAGGTGACTTGTCGTATGTGCGTTTGGCTTTCTGCCAGATGAGTGTCGAGTTCAATTGTTCTACTGATTAAAGGTTTACCTGCAAGAATCTGGTCAAAATTATCATCGCCTTCCCCAAAAAACTCAATTGAATCGAGGATGTTCTTTCTTACCTGTAACTCCTTATGGAAGGCTTTTAATGTGCATAATTCGATTTCAAGATAATTATCGTAGTTGAACCATTTCTGAAGCTCTGTGTATATCTCGGCTGTTTTCATACTCAGACCTTTGGTTAATTAATATTTCTCTGCAATTCTTCGAGATAGTCGGCATACCATTGCATCATTTCACGACGCCCTTCCAGATATTGAGCATGGTTGTAGGTGCCACGAATAGTATTTCTGTCGGCATGAGCAAGCTGTGTCTCAATCCATGCACTTTCAAAGCCTTGCTCATGCAAGATCGTGCTTAGAGTATGTCGAAAGCCATGTCCTGTAGCCCTTCCTGCATAGCCGATCTTTTTGATTACCTGATTGATACTGGCTTCACTCATGCTTTTTCGTGAGTCATTTCTGCCGGGAAAAATAAATCTGAATCCGCCAGTAATCACTCTTAAGTCTTCAAGAAGCTTGAGAGCTTGATCAGATAAAGGCACCATATGTGGTCTTTTCATTTTCATGCGAGCAACAGGAATCTGCCAAAGACGTTTTTCGAAATCTATCTCGGTCCATTCTGCTGAGCGAAGCTCAATCGTCCTCAATCCAGTTAGCATGAGAAGCTGAGTAGCTATTTGAGTGATTTTGCTACCAGAATATTGCTCCAGTTGTCTCTGAAACTCGCCCAGTTCTGTTACTGACAAATGTGGAAAATGTTTTTGCTTTGGTGCTTTGAGCACACCGACTAAATCTGATACGGGATTGTGCTCAGCCCTGCCAGAAATGACTGCATAGGTAAAAATCTGGCGACATGCCTGACGGGTTTTCTTTAGCTTATCGAGAACTCCCCGTTTTTCCATCTTGCGAAAAACATCGAGCATCTCTTTTGTATTAATGTCTGCAATAGGTCTTTTACCAATGTGAGGAAAAATATCCTTCTTCAGGTATTCCAGGATGTCTGTAGCATAACCTTTTGACCATGATGGTTTCTTGTGCTCATGCCATTCAAGAGCGATAAGCTCAAAGCTGTTATTAACAGCCAAAATTTTTGCAGCCTTGATATCCTGCTTCTGCTGACTCGGGTCTCCGCCTTCCAGGAGAAGCTTCTTAGCTTCTGAGCGCTTCTGTCTGGCTTCTGCGAGGCTCAGTAACGGATATGTCCCAAACACTACCCGCTTCTCTTTACCAGCTATACGGTATTTGAGTCTCCAGCTTTTGGCTCCGTTTGGAAATATTTCAAGATACATACCACCACCATCGGAAAGTTTGTATGACTTTTCTTTTGGCTTCGCAGAGTCGATTTGTCGGGCTGTTAGCTTCATTTGGGGGCATCATTTCCATTGAACCTGTCGATGCCCCCTATCGTGCCCCCATATTGGATAAGAACGCAATAGGTGACCTTGGACCGAAATGGACCAGTTAAAAGATTTATGTTCTGATTTTTAAGGGAAAAGTAGACTTTAAGGGATGTAAACAGAAGAGAAAGTGGCGCGCCCTACAGGATTCGAACCTGTGACCTACGGCTTAGAAGGCCGGTGCTCTATCCAGCTGAGCTAAGGGCGCGGAGAGGTTGGGTCGAATTATACGGTTGAACGCTGTTACGTCAACGTTTTTGCCGCGCCGACGCAGTGAGTGCCCAGGTAATGACCAATTTTCGCTAATGTTTGTCTCGCCAGGCGCTCAGCGACACCAGGTTACTCACCTCGGCGGTTTCACCTTCCAGCTCAACGCCTTGCTGAGTCACGCGCGTATTATACTGCTTGCGTAGCGCATTAAGCTCATGACTATCCGGTTCCAGCTGGCGCAAAAAGCCCAATGCCAGCAACAACTGCTGGCGGGAAATCGTCGCGGTAAAGCCTGCCCGGCTGAGTGCGCCGTGCCAGCGCCAGAGATTTTCATCGCTGCCATCGACAATCATCACCTGCCAGATTACCAGCACTGCCGCACCATTATTCAGATGTGCTTCATTATCACCGCTGATGTAGTCGGTAAACTCTTTTGCCGCCTCCTTTCCCATCAGGGAAAGCATGGATTCGATGTGAACCGGCGGGAGTTGTAGACGCTTACTGAGCGCCTGCGCGGCATGGCGCGAACCGGCGGTCAGCAGCTGGAAGCCTATAACAAACACGACAACTAAAGTGGCGATTATTAACCAAATCATTACGTCTTCCCTTCATTTCTCTGTCTGGCATCATAAGCGTTAACCCATACTTTCGTCACGGCGAAATGTCGGTAACCACACTGTGGTCAGAATCTCTACCTGACAGCCGGACGTGCTTCTGACAAAATAGGCGCCATTCCCGATTCAAACTCAACACAGTGGATTTACGCTCTGATGGCAGCAAAAATTATTGACGGTAAAACGATTGCGCAGCAGGTACGGCTTGAGGTTGCAGAAAAAGTGAAACAACGCCTGGCCGCCGGTAAACGTGCACCGGGTCTGGCCGTAGTTTTGGTAGGTGAGAACCCTGCCTCACAGATTTATGTCGGCAGCAAACGCCGCGCCTGTGAAGAAGTCGGCTTTATCTCCCGCTCTTACGATCTGCCCGACACTACCAGTGAAGCGGAATTGCTGCAGCTGATTGATACTCTTAACAGCGACAACACGATCGATGGCATTCTGGTGCAGCTGCCTTTGCCAGCCGGCATTGATAACGTCAAAGTGCTTGAGCGCATCACGCCCGATAAAGATGTTGATGGTTTCCATCCCTATAACGTTGGTCGCCTGTGCCAGCGTGCGCCAAAACTGCGCCCGTGCACCCCGCGCGGCATTGTGACACTGCTGGAGCGCTACAACATTGATGCTTACGGGCTCAATGCGGTGGTTGTCGGTGCATCAAACATTGTGGGCCGTCCCATGAGCATGGAACTGCTGTTAGCCGGCTGCACAACCACCGTCACGCACCGTTTTACCCGCGATCTGCGCCACCATGTTGAACACGCCGATCTGCTGATTGTCGCGGTCGGTAAACCCCATTTTATTCCGGGCGACTGGATTAAACCGGGCGCAATCGTCATCGATGTCGGTATTAACCGTCTTGAAAGCGGCAAAGTGGTCGGGGATGTGGATTATGAGGCTGCCTTTGAACGTGCTTCTTATATCACCCCGGTTCCGGGTGGCGTAGGGCCAATGACCGTGGCGACACTTATTCAAAATACCTTGCAGGCATGCGAAGCGTTTCATGATGGGGAGCAGGCATAATGGCTACGTTTTCTTTGGGCAAATTTCCCCACGTTGATCTCTGCGATCTGCTGAAACTTGAAGGCTGGGTAGAAAGCGGTGCACAGGCTAAAGTGGCGATCGGTGACGGCGACGTGCGGGTCGACGGCGAAGTCGAAACCCGTAAGCGCTGCAAAATCTTTCAGGGGCAAACGGTCGAGTTTGCCGGGCAGCGCGTTACCGTTGTTGCCTGATCCGCTGGTGCCCCAGGCGGGGCACCTTAAATCCGCGCCTCTCCCACTATCCGCGTCTCACCGTTAACCTGCTCCAGCGCAATGTGACTGACCTCTGCATGTTGTGCAATCAGCGTCGCCAGCCGGGGTGAATGGCTGGTGATCCATAACTGACTGAACTGACTGGCCTCGGCAATCAGGACGGCAAGGGCAGGCAGTAAATCCTCATGCAGGCTGTTTTCAGGCTCGTTCAGCGCCATAAAGGCAGGCGGGCGCGGGCTGAGCAGCGCCACGACCAGGCAGAGGAAGCGCAGCGTACCATCGGAAAATTCGGCGCTTTCCAGCGGGCGCAAAATGCCCTGGCGCTGCATCAGCATCTGAAAACGTCCGTTCTGCACATTCACCTGAAACTCAGTGTCCGGGAAGGCTGTTTTCATCACTTTATACAACAGTTCATGATGCCCACGTTCCACTATCGTTGCCCATGCTGCGGCAAGATTACTGCCATCATGGGCCAGAACGGGTGCGCGCACGCCAATCTGCGGCGAACGAATCGGTGAACCTGGCCAGACGGCAAACTCATGATAAAAGCGCCATGCTTTCAGGCGTTCACGCATCCGGGAAAGTTCGGGATAGCGGTGCGGCTCCCCCAGTTGTCCAAACAGGGATTCTTCAGGATGCAGTACGCCAGCATAACTGACGCGCTCTCCGTCGATGTTATGCAGAAAGGCGGTCTGATTAGTGCGCTGCATAATGCAGGAAGACGGTCGGCGCTGCTGGCCACTCAGCCAGATGCGTTCTTCTTTAACCAGCGGATCCAGGTTAAACAGGCTGGTTGATAGCGGTTCAGGAAAACCGGTTTCCAGCTGGTAATCCATATCATCCATCGTCACGGCCAGAATGAGCCGCTTAGGATCATGTCGGCGGTCGCCACGGCGCAATCCGCCCGCCCACATCACTTTTTGCACCCCGCCCTCTTCGGCCAGCGCCAGCGCAAGCCGTCCGTTAGCCGCCTCGTGCAGCAGCCGCACCGCTTTATAAAGATTGGATTTACCACAGCCGTTGGGACCGCTCACCACGTTGAGCGGGTGCAGCGGAAGCGTGAGATCGCGTACCGAACGGAAACCGCGAATGTGAATCTGCTTTATCGTCATCGACAAAAAAGGGCGATTGCTCGCCCTCTCCTGTGTTGCGTGTTATTTACGTCGCCAGGTGGAACCCTGCGGGCCGTCTTCCACAATCACGCCCAGCGCATTGAGCTTATCGCGTGCCACATCCGCCTGCGCCCAGTCTTTCGCCGCACGCGCATCGGCGCGGGCTTTGACCCAGTGTTCAATTTCAGCCACTTCATCGTCATTGCCTTGGGCACTGCTTTGCAAAAACACTTCCGGCTCCTGTTGCAGAATCCCCAATACATTGGCGATTTCACGCAGTTTTGCTGCCAGCGCACTGGCGGCCGTCATGTCTTCACTTTTCAGACGATTCACTTCACGCGCCATATCAAACAGCACCGAATAGGCTTCTGGCGTGTTGAAATCGTCGTTCATTGCTTCGCGGAAACGGGCTTCGAACGCCTCGCCACCGCTGGCCGCTACGGTGCGGTCAGTATGACGCAGCGCGGTGTAAAGGCGTTCCAGCGCGGCGCGTGCCTGGTTCAGGTTATCTTCACCATAATTTAGCTGGCTGCGATAGTGGCCCGACATCAGAAAGTAACGCACGGTTTCGGCATCATAATGCTGTAGCACATCGCGCACGGTGAAAAAGTTGTTCAGTGACTTCGACATCTTTTCACGGTCAATCATCACCATGCCGGAATGCATCCAGTAATTCACATACGGACCATCGTGGGCACAGGTCGACTGGGCGATTTCGTTTTCATGATGGGGAAACATCAGATCAGAACCGCCACCGTGAATATCAAAGTGCGCACCCAGCTGTTTGCAGTTCATCGCCGAACATTCAATGTGCCAGCCCGGACGACCGTTGCCCCACGGCGATGGCCATGAAGGTTCGTCCGCTTTGGACATTTTCCACAGCACGAAATCCATCGGGTTACGTTTCACGTCGGCAACCTCTACACGCGCACCTGCCTGTAGCTGCTCCAGATCCTGACGCGACAGTGCGCCATAATCAACATCGCTCAGGACATCAAACATGACATCGCCGTTATCCGCGACATAGGCGTGACCGCGGGCAATCAGCGTTTCCACCAGCGCAATGATGTCAGGAATATGGCGCGTGGCACGCGGCTCCACATCCGGCGGTAAAATCCCCAGCGCATCGAAGTCGCTGTGCATTTCGCCGATCATACGGTTGGTCAGCGTTTCGATGCTCTCGCCGTTCTCATTGGCTCGTTTGATGATTTTGTCATCAATGTCGGTAATGTTGCGCACATAATTGACGTCATAACCGACGTAGCGCAGATAGCGCGAAACCACGTCGAAGGCCACAAACGTGCGCCCGTGCCCAATGTGACAGAGGTCATACACCGTGATGCCGCAGACATACATGCCGATTTTGCCAGCATGAATAGGGGTGAATTCCTCTTTTTGTCGACTCAGGGTGTTGTAAATCTTCAGCATTGGGGGTTTCCGTAGTGAGGCGTGCGTAACGCACCGTTTTGAGTATCCTGTCATTGTGCCGTATTTTTATCTGTCACGCGACGCAAAGCAAGCCAACTGCGCTGCCTGGCTGACGTATTATCGGAAATTATGATATAAGAACGTTCGAGAAAAAGGCGTGTGCGCTTAAAAGCACACCCTATGCTACTGACGACAACCTTTACAGGACGAAAAAAATGGTAACTTTCCAGACTAACCATGGCGATATCGTGATCAAGACCTTCGATGACAAAGCGCCCGCAACCGTAAAGAACTTCCTGGATTACTGCCGTGAAGGTTTCTACGACAACACCATTTTCCACCGTGTGATTAACGGCTTTATGATTCAGGGCGGCGGTTTTGAGCCTGGCATGAAGCAGAAAGCCACCAAAGAAGAGATCCGTAACGAAGCCAACAACGGTCTGAAAAACACCAAAGGCACGCTGGCCATGGCCCGTACCTCTGCGCCGCACTCTGCGACCGCACAGTTCTTCATCAACGTGGCGGACAACGACTTCCTGAACTTCCGTGACGAAAGCTTGCAGGGCTGGGGTTACTGTGTATTTGCTGAAGTGGTTGAAGGGATGGACGTGGTAGAGAAAATCAAAGCGGTTTCAACTGGTCGCAGCGGTATGCATCAGGACGTACCGAAAGATGACGTCATCATTCAGAAAGTGACCGTTAGCGAGTAATGTCGCGCACGCTGTTTATCGCAGATCTCCATCTGTGTCAGGAAGAACCGGCGATTACCGCCGGTTTTCTGCATTTTTTGCAGCGCGAAGCGCCTCACTGCGACGCGCTTTATATTCTGGGCGATCTGTTCGAAGCCTGGATCGGTGATGACGATCCGAATCCGCTGCATCAACAGGTTGCCAGCGCCCTTCATGCCCTGCCCGTGCCGGTCTTTTTTATTCACGGCAACCGCGATTTTCTGATCGGCAAACGCTTTGCCCGCGCCAGCGGCATGACCTTATTGCCCGAGGAGCAGGTTCTGACGCTTTATGGTCACCGACTTCTGATTATGCATGGCGATACGTTGTGCACCGACGATGCGGGTTATCTGCAGTTCCGGGCGAAAGTGCATAATCTCTGGATTCAACGTCTGTTCCTGACGCTGCCGCTGTTTATTCGTAAACGGATTGCGGCACGGATGCGCGCCAACAGTAAACAGGCCAACCAGCATAAGTCGCTGGAGATTATGGATGTCAATCAACAGGCCGTGGTCGATGCGATGGTACGTCAGCAGGTGCCTTTACTGATTCATGGTCATACGCACCGCCCCGCTATCCATGATGTGTCGCTGAACGGAGCCCCCGCACAGCGCGCGGTATTGGGTGCCTGGCACAGCCGGGGATCAATGATCCAACTGGATGCAAACGGCATCCAGCTCATCGACTTCGATTTTTAGTCGTCCGGTGACATCGCGTTGCACACCTGCGCTGAGGCCCGTCGAGCGGCGCAAGGTACCCGGGGACTGTGCGAACGGGCGGCAGGCCAGCATAGTGAAACGCGTTCACGCCCTGCCGCCTGCCTTCCCCGCCCTGCGGTGAGCTGAGTTGTCTCACTCAGGCCGTATGCATTCCTGATGCGATAAGCTTATCGTCTGACGCTAACCCGCCCGACGCAACCGTTTTCCTTGCGCCTTTCTCATGGTATTCTCTGTGCCCTTCAAAACCTGTCCGCCTGGTCAGGTGTGTTTTTATTCACAGGAGTTGACCGCATGTCGTCGAATGCCGCCCCGGCCCGCATCGCAGTTGTTATGGGTTCCAAAAGTGACTGGTCCACCATGCAGTTCGCTGCGGAAATCCTTACCAGCCTGGACGTGCCCTTCCATGTGGAAGTGGTGTCAGCGCACCGTACCCCGGATAAACTGTTTAGCTTTGCGGAAACCGCAGCGGACAACGGTTTTCAGGTGATTATTGCCGGTGCCGGTGGCGCGGCGCATTTGCCAGGGATGCTGGCTGCCAAGACCCTGCTGCCGGTACTCGGTGTGCCGGTACAGAGCGCCGCGCTGAGCGGCGTCGACAGCCTCTACTCGATTGTGCAAATGCCACGCGGCATTCCGGTCGGCACGCTGGCCATTGGCAAAGCGGGCGCCGCTAACGCAGCCCTGCTGGCGGCGCAGATTCTGGCGATTCATGACAGCGCGCTGGCGTCACGTCTGGCCGCCTGGCGTCAGTCACAGACCGATGAGGTACTGGACAATCCGGACCCGCGGGAGGAAGCATGAAGCCGGTTTGCGTACTGGGTAACGGACAGCTTGGCCGTATGTTACGTCAGGCGGGCGAGCCTATGGGCATTGCCGTGCATCCGGTTGGCCTGGATGCCGACCCTGCTGCCCTGCCTATCGCCGGGAGCGTGATTACGGCTGAGATCGAACGCTGGCCCGAGACGGCACTGACGCGCGAACTCGCGAGCCACCCGGCCTTTGTGAATCGCGATATCTTCCCGCGGCTGGCCGACCGTCTGACGCAAAAACAGCTGCTGGATCAGCTCAGTCTGGCGACTGCCCCCTGGCAACTGCTGGCGGACAAAGGTGAATGGCCGCAAGTTTTCAAAACGTTGGGCGAACTGGCTATTGTTAAGCGCCGCACGGGCGGTTATGACGGTCGTGGCCAATGGCGGTTACGTGCCGGTGAAACCGATACGTTACCCGACGACTGTTATGGTGAATGCATTGTCGAACAAGGCATTAACTTCTCGGGGGAAGTGTCGCTGGTCGGCGCGCGCGGCCATGATGGCAGCACCGTATTTTATCCGCTGACACATAATCTGCATGAAGAAGGCATTCTGCGTACCAGCGTTGCGTTCCCGCAGGCAGATGCCGCGCAGCAACAGCAGGCTGAGGCGATGTTAAGCGCTATCCTGCACGAGCTGAACTACGTCGGCGTCATGGCCATGGAATGCTTTGTCACGCCGCAGGGATTGCTGATTAACGAACTGGCGCCTCGCGTTCACAACAGCGGGCACTGGACTCAGAACGGGGCCTCAATCAGTCAGTTTGAACTTCACCTGCGCGCTATTCTGGGTCTGGCTCTGCCACAGCCCGTGGTCATTGCGCCCTCAGTGATGGTTAACCTGATTGGCACAGCGTTAAATACTGACTGGCTCCAGCAGCCGCTGGTGCATTTGCACTGGTACGACAAAGCGGTGCGTGAAGGACGCAAAGTCGGTCACCTCAACCTGACCGACAGCGACCAGAGCCGTCTCGCTGCCGCCTTGCAGGCCTTGTTGCCGCTGTTACCTGCCGGGTATGCCAGCGGTATTCGCTGGGCAGCAGCCAAGCTGTAAATCTGTTCACGACCGGGCGCAGTATCATCGCGCCCGGTCGGTTTTACGTCGCGTCAAATGTCCTGAACAACGCATTGCCTTTCAACAAACGCACGCCCAGCCAGCCACCACAGAGCGACAGTAAGAGCGCGCCGCCCAGCGGTAAGGCCAGCCACAATGTCCAGTCGGGTTGCCACGGAAAATCAAAGATTTTACGCTGCAATGCCCAGAGTGCGGCCTCAGCACCGAGCGCCGCCGCAATGCCCGAGACGACGCCAATCAGCGCAAATTCACACCACAACGTAGTGCGCAGCAGACGTTTGCCCGCGCCCAGCGTGCGATAGACGACCAGCTCCTGTCGGCGCTGGCGCATCCCCACCTGAATCTGCGCCATGAGCAGCAATACACCGCAGGCCGTGACCAGCACTACCATGATTTCCAGTGCCTGGCTGACCTGGGTCAGAACCTGTCCAATCTGACGCAGGATACTGCCGATATCCAGCAGACTCAGCGTGGGAAATGTGCGGTTAAGCTGCGCCAGTAATGCGGCACGGTTGTCCAGACGGAAACTGGTCAGCCAGGTCAGCGGCTGGCTGTCCAGCGCGCCGGGGGGAAAAATAAAGAAGAAATTGGGGCGCAGGCTTTCCCAGTCCACTTTTCGCAGACTGGTGATTTTGGCGCTGAACCGCTGCGTATCGCCCTCAAAGGTCAAACTGTCGCCCGGTTTTACCCCCAGGCGATCGGCCAGCGCCACCTCCATGGACACTTCTCCGGCTTTCGGCGGCCAGCTCCCCGCGACAAGCGGATTATGATCGGGAAGCGTTGCCAGCGCAGTCAGATTCAGTTCGCGGTTCAGCGCGTTGTCCCGTGCGGGATCGGCAGGCTGACCGTTAATCTCACTCAGGCGCATGCGCGCAATCGGGTAAAAGGTTTCAGGTTTAACCTGATGCGACTGCAGAAACTCACGCACCTGCGGAATCTGCTCCGCCGTGATATTGAGCAGGAAAAAGTTCGGGCTGTCTGCGGGCAACTGCTGCTGCCAGCGATCCAGCAGATCACCCCGCATCACCAGCAGCAACGCCAGTAACATAAACGACAGGGAAAAGGCGGCAAGCTGACTCAGCGTCATAGCAGGCTGACGCAGTAAACGATTAATGGCAAGCCGCAGCGCCAGATTACGTACGGACAAACGACGCAGAAGCAGTAATGTGCCCCAGCCGAGCAGGGCCAGCAGCCCTGCCAGCACCATTACGCCCGCCAGCAGTGCCCAGAGCATTTTGCTGCCGCCGACCAGTACCGCCAGCAGCGCCACCACCAGTAAGCCCATCGCGGGCAGATAGATTTTCAGCGGCCAGACGGCGGCAACGGCATCGCGTCGCAACACGCGTAACGGCTGTGTCGCCAGCAGCAAGCGGTAAGGACGTAATCCCACCAGCAGGGAAATCATAAACAGCGAACCGATCGCCCACACCCACGGCCACAGGCTGGCCGCTGGCAGAGACGCCGGCAGCACCGGTTTCAACATCGCCATCAGGATGGCTTCAACCACCTGACCGACTGCGCCACCGGCCAGGGCGGCCAGCAGCAACACCGCCAGCCACTGACCGATGATCAATCGTTGTAACGCGCCGCGCGTGGCACCCAGCGTTTTCAGCACGGCCACCAGATCGTAGCGGCTGCGGCAGTAGTGACTCATGGCGACCGCCACCGCGGCAATGGCGAGCATCAGCGTTAACAGAGCAGATAACAGCAAAAACTGCTGGGCACGCTGCATGGAGCGGCCCAGCGCGTCTTCCGAATTTTCAATACTGATCCAGCGCTGCCCGGTTTTAATCTGTGGCGTTATCCAGCGGTCATACGTGTCCAGTTGCTGAGGCTTGCCTGCGAATTTGTAGCGCCAGGTGAGGCGACTGCCGGGCTGGATGGCACCGGTTTTATCCGCGTCAGCCAGGTTAATCAGTAAACGCGGGGCCATCTCAAACGGATTAAAACCGCCATCTGGCTCCTGGATAACCTCACCCGTAATACGTAGCGTGGTATCGCCCACATCCAGTTCATCGCCGACGTGCAGATTAAGCAGTGCCATTAAACGCGGCGCGGCCAGCGCGGTACCGGGCTGGGGCTTCAGGCCTGGCGGCTGCGTTTTCAGCTCACCAAACATCGGATAAGTGTTTTCTACGGCTTTCACCGCAGCCAACTGCGGTGTCTGACCGGCAAAAGTCATGGTCATAAAGCTTAACTGTCGGCTGACTAATAACCCCATTTCGCGGGCTTTATCCAGCCATGCCGCCGGCGCCGCCGTGCTGCTGCGCAACGTGCGATCGCCCGCCATAAAATCCCGGCTCTGCTGGCTCAGCCCCTTTTCCATGCGATCGCTAATCGATCCCAGCGCCAGCACACAGGCGACAGCCAGCGTTAACGCCAGCCAGACGATCAATAATGAGGGCGAGCGCCACTCACGCCAGAACCACCGCCAGATCATTTTTCCTCCCATAATTTTCCCTCGCGCAGACGCAAACGGCGGTCACAACGCGCCGCCAGCTGCGCATCGTGGGTAACCAGAATTAACGTCGTGGCAAAATCGCGATTGAGGGAAAATAACAGGTCGGCAATGCGATCGCCGGTGTGGCGATCCAGATTGCCTGTGGGTTCATCGGCAAACAGCAGCCCCGGACGGCCGCTGAACGCCCGCGCCAGCGCAACGCGTTGTTGTTCGCCGCCGGATAACTGCGCAGGCAGATGCTGTAAACGCCCGGCCAGGCCTAACTGCGTCAGGAGATCGCGCGCCTGATCGCGGCTCTGCCGATCGCTCTCACCGCGCAGCAGTGCAGGTAACTGGACGTTTTCCAGCGCGTTGAGCGTGGGCACCAGCATAAATGACTGGAACACGAACCCGACCTGCTTCGCGCGCAACGCGGCACGCTGTTCTTCGTTCATGTGATGTAACGGCTGCCCCAACAGATGCACTTCACCTTCGCTGCCGTCATCCAGCCCGGCCAGAATGCCCAGCAAGGTAGATTTACCGGATCCTGACTCGCCAATCAGGGCTATCGTTTCTGCTGGTTTGACAACTAACTCAACTCCGGTAAGGATGGTTAACTGATGCTCTCCCTGACCCACGGACTTAGTAAGATGATGAACTTCAAGAATGTTTTCCGCTGGCATTATCCTTTCCTGTTATTGTGCTGTCTGCTGGTGTCCCGTCTTGCTGCGGCCGATACGTTGCTGGTGCTGGGTGACAGCCTGAGCGCAGGCTATCAAATGTCAGCCAGTCAGGCCTGGCCCAGCCTGCTGAATAAACAGTGGCAGCAGCAGCCCAGCGTCGTGAATGCCAGTATCAGTGGCGATACCGCCGCACAAGGGCTGGCACGCTTACCTGCCCTATTAAAACAACATCAGCCGCAGTGGGTGTTAATCGAACTGGGCGGTAATGACGGTCTGCGCGGCTTTCCTCCCAAAGACGTGGCGCAAACGCTGGGCACCATCATCGATCAGGTGAAAGCCGCAAAGGCAAAACCGATTCTGATGCAGATACGTTTACCCGCGAACTATGGCCGCCGTTATACTGATGCCTTCCGCGATATTTATCCGCAACTGGCAAAACAGTACGACATTGCTTTAGTGCCCTTTTTTATGGAGCAGGTTTATTTGAAACCGGAATGGATGCAGCAGGATGGGATTCACCCCAATCCTGATGCCCAACCGTTTATCGCCGACCTGATGGCAAAAGAGCTGGCTCCCTTAGTTAAGCAGTAGTTGTGCAAAAAAGGTAACGCATGCAAAAAACCATTTTGATAACGGGCTGCTCCAGCGGGATTGGTCTGGTCGCCGCCAAAGATCTGCTGGCACGCGGCTATCACGTCATCGCAGCCTGTCGTAAAGCCGACGATGTCGCACGGATGGACAGCCTGGGATTCACAGGGCTGCAGCTGGATCTGGACGATCCTGACAGCGTTGATCGCGCTGCCGACAGGGTACTGGCGCTGACGCATGGCCGACTGTTTGCGCTGTTTAACAATGCGGGATTTGGCACCTATGGTCCCTTAAATACCCTGACGCGCCAGCAACTGGAAAAGCAGTTTTCCAGCAATGTGTTCGGCACTCATCAGCTCACCCTGCGCCTGCTCCCGGCCTTAAAGGCCTGGGGCAATGCCCGAATCATTAATACCAGCTCGGTGCTGGGCATTATTTCGACGCCGGGCCGCGGCGCTTATGCGGCCAGTAAATACGCGCTGGAAGCCTGGAGCGACGCGTTACGTATGGAACTGCATACCAGTGGCGTGCGTGTCAGTTTAATCGAACCGGGCCCCATTCATACCCGCTTCACGGATAATGTTACTCAGGGTGAGCAGGATAATCCGGTGCAAAATCCGGGCCTTGCGGCACGTTTTACATTACCACCTGAGGCCATTTTACCCAAACTGCGCCACGCACTGGAGAGCAACCATCCTCGCCTGCGTTATCCGGTGACGCTGGTCGCGCATATCATGAGCCTGTTGAAACGTCTGCTGCCTGGCTGGATACTGGATCGCATAATTCGCAGTCAGTGAGGCGAATCCGCGAATACAACTTGAAGCCGGGTCGGTCGGCCCCATATTCTTTAAACATTTTCTGCAAAGAGACTTAGTCATGTCACCACACGCTTCGATTATCGACATTAACGAATCCAACCTGCATCAGACCCTTGAGCAGTCAATGCAGATTCCGGTGCTGTTCTACTTTTGGTCGGATCGCAGCCAACACTGTCAGGAACTGACGCCACTGCTGGAACGCCTGGCGCAGGAATATGCAGGCCAGTTTATTCTTGCCAGACTGGATTGTGACAAGGAACAACGGGTTGCCTCACAGTTTGGGTTACGCTCCATTCCCACGGTTTACCTGTTCCAGAATGGCCAGCCCGTCGATGGCTTCCAGGGGCCGCAGCCAGAAGAGGCCGTGCGCGCCCTGCTGGAAAAAGTGCTGCCGCGCGAAGAAGAGCTAAAAGCCCAACAGGCGATGGCGCTGATGCAGGAAGGCAAACCGCTGGACGCGCTGCCGCTGCTGAAAGACGCCTGGCAGCTCAGTAATAAAGACAGCGAAATCGGCTTTCTGCTGGCAGAAGTGCTGATTACGTTAAATCGTAGCGACGAAGCTGAAACCGTATTAAAGGCCGTTCCCCTGCAGGATCAGGACACCCGTTATCAAAGCCTGGTCGCGCAGATCGACCTGCTGAAACAGGCCGCTGACACGCCAGAAATTCAGCAGTTGCAGTCGCAGCTGGAAAGTGATCCGGACAACGCCGAACTGGCAACCAAACTGTCGCTTCAGCTGCATCAGGTCGGACGCAATGAAGAAGCGCTGGAACTGTTATTTAGTTTTATCAAACGCGATCTGAATGCTGCAGATGGCCAGGCGCGTAAAATGTTGCAGGAGATTCTGGCTGCATTAGGCACCGGCGACGCCCTCGCTGCACGCTACCGCCGCCAGCTTTACTCCCTGCTTTACTGAGGTAAGCAGAAAACGGGCCGAACGACTTGGCCCGTCACGCTGACAACCCGGAGGTTATATGTTCACGGTTATTCCCGTTCTTATCTTGGTCGCACTGGTCATTGTCTGGTCCGGCGTGAAAATTGTGCCGCAAGGTTACCAGTGGACAGTTGAACGCTTTGGTCGTTATACCCGTACACTGCAGCCCGGCCTGAGTCTGGTCGTGCCTTTCATGGATCGTATCGGGCATAAGATCAACATGATGGAACGGGTGCTGGATATTCCCTCCCAGGAGATCATCTCCAAAGATAATGCGAACGTGACCATCGACGCCGTCTGTTTTGTTCAGGCTATCGATCCGGCGCGGGCTGCCTATGAAGTCAGTAATCTTGAACTGGCTATCCTCAATCTCACTATGACCAATATGCGCACCGTGCTGGGCAGCATGGAACTTGACGAGATGCTGTCCCAGCGTGACAGCATTAATACGCGCCTGCTGCATATTCTGGACGAAGCCACCAATCCCTGGGGCGTAAAAATCACCCGTATCGAAATCCGCGATGTCCGGCCGCCGCAGGAGCTGATCGGTGCTATGAATGCGCAAATGAAGGCCGAACGCACCAAACGTGCCGATATTTTAACGGCGGAGGGCGTGCGTCAGGCAGAGATTTTGCGCGCGGAGGGAGAGAAACAGGCCCAGATTTTGAAAGCGGAAGGGGAAAGAACGTCAGCTTTCCTTCAGGCAGAAGCGCGTGAGCGCCAGGCTGAAGCGGAAGCCCGTGCGACAAAAATGGTGTCGGACGCCATTGCCTCAGGCAATATCCAGGCCGTGAACTACTTTGTGGCGCAGAAATATACCGACGCGCTGCAAAAAATTGGCGAATCCAGCAACAGTAAAGTGGTGATGATGCCGCTGGATGCCAGCAGCCTGATGGGCGCCGTTGGCGGTATCAGTGAGTTGTTAAAAGAAACCCGTAGCGAGTCAACGCGCTGATGCTCAGCGAAATTGTGGCGCATCCGCACGGATTCTGGCTGACGCTGGGCGGCTTACTGCTGGCGGCTGAGATGCTGGGTACCAGTGGTTATCTGCTCTGGAGCGGGCTGGCCGCCATGCTGGTTGGCCTTGTAGTCTGGTTTCTCCCCATGAACTGGGCCGCACAAGGGATGCTGTTTGCCCTGTTCACACTGGTCAGCGTATTTTTATGGTCTCGCTGGCTGCGCTACCGCGAACGTCAGCAGCAGCCCGGTTCACTGAATCAGCGCGGCAGCCAGATGATTGGTTTACACCTGACGCTGGAACAGACGCTGCAAAACGGTATCGGACATGTGCCCATCGGTGACAGCAGCTGGCGCGTTCAGGCCGAACACAATTTGCCTGCCGGAACCGAAGTGGTCATCGTGGCCGTTGAAGGCATCACGCTACGTATTCAGCCACGTTTGCCGTCAGCCTGACGGCAGCAACCTGCCAGGTCATTAATGATGGGGCAGTCTGCACTGTCGTTGCCCGGACAGGCTGCCGCCAGCGCCAGCAAACGTGCGCGCATGGCGTGCAACTCTTCAATATGCGCAGCAATCTCATCGGCTTTTTGCAGCGTACGTGCCTTCACATCGGCGCTGTGACGTTCAGGATCGTTAAACAGCGCAACCAGTTCGCGGCATTCATCCAGCGTAAAGCCAACCTGGCGCGCCTGGCGCAGCAGATTCAGCTCATCAAGATGATGCGTATTGTAATGCCGGTAACCATTATCCCCGCGCAACGGGGGCGTCACGACGCCCTTCTCCTCATAAAAACGAATAGCCTTGCTGGTCAGTCCGGTCTTTTTCGCTACGGCACTAATATTCATAATGGGTTCCCTGCCCTTCCCCTTAACAGTTAGCGGGATGATGAAAACAACGTTTGCACGCTGCTGGCTTAATACTCAGTTTACCTGTTTAGCCTCTGCCTTATCACCCTGGTTTCACTTCACTATGTTGACCCGCTTTCCTGAGAAACTATAGCGCACATCACCCCGTTTCTGAGGTCTGAGCCTGCTCATCGTCAGGCTTCAGAGACCGCGCGTTGATTCCTGTTTCCCTTATGTTGCTTACGTTGGCAGCTCTTCCTCTGCCCCAGGCCGCACGTGCACAAGCACGGCACTCAAAGCAACGCCATAAAAAACAGCCACATAAATCTTGTCAATGCGTAAAAATCTTATAAAATGCCGCCCATTTGTAACTGTTAATCACATAAATTAAGGAGTGATTATGGCTTTAGTCAGCTGCCCGGAGTGTCATAAGGAAGTAAGTGATTCAGCATTACGTTGTCCGTCATGTGCCAAACAGCTCAGAAAACCACGCCGTTCGTTCTTTGGCAAAGTCATCAAATGGGCTTTCATCCTGTTTAACATTCTCATGATCTACTGCCTTGTTGCCGGATTAAGTGGAAGCGGCGAGGTGGTCAACAACGCGGCTTCTGATGCGGAAAGAGCGGGTGCTGCGATCGGTGCCGGTTTAGGTGTCATGGCTATTGGCGGCATTTGGGTGATTGGCGACATTATTCTGGGCATACTGGTCCTCTTCACAAGACCGAAGGGATGATGGACGTCACAGCGGTGTTGTACAGTATTTTTTGCGTTAAATGCGCCAGTGCGTCACCCCGCGATAACGCGTAAAAAACCCTGTATCGTGACCATCATTAACGATTAAGTCTGACAGTGAAGCGGACAGGCCCTGAAGGCGCCCTGCTGCGCAACCCCGGCAAAGGCTCGCCGCTCAGATAATCCGATTCGGGTTAGTTGGCACACAGCTCGTCTGACGCCGAAACGATGCATAAAAGCCCCGCGGATAACCTGGGGCTTTTGCTTTTCCACCCCCACCCGCGACACGGGCTGCACATTTTTTACCCACCCATTCTGGCATTCTGTCCCTTTTAACAGCCTGTATTTGACCTTCCCCTTGATGGAAGGTTTATCCTTAGTCACAGTCACTTCTGACTACTCACTCCGCCACACCAACCAAGGAGTCAACGATGTCAAATACGGTTATCCTGGCACTGGAAGGATTATCCTGCGGCCATTGCGTTAAACGCGTAAAAGAGGCGCTTGAGCAGCGCGACGATGTTGAACAGGCCGAGGTCACCCAACAGGAAGCCAGCATTTCTGGCAGCGCCGAGGTCACTTCGCTCATCGCCACTGTCGAACAGGCGGGCTATCATGCAACGCTGAAACCTGAAGGCGCGCGCCCAAAGCCTGAGCCGTTGACAGCATCAGAGCCGCCGCCGGAGGCGCTGACAACGGAGTCCTCTTCTCTGCCGGCAACCGAAGCATTGCCTGCTCACGTCCTGCTTATTGACGGCATGAGCTGTGCCAGTTGCGTCAGCCGGGTTGAAAAAGCCCTTGAACAGGTTGCCGGTGTACAGCAGGCACGCGTTAATCTTGCCGAGCGAAGCGCGCTGGTTATGGGCCATGTTGAGCCACAGCAGCTGGTCGCTGCCGTGGATGCGGCCGGTTACGGTGCGGAAGTGGTTGACGACGAGCAGCAACGACGTGAAAAGCAGCAAACCAGCGCCCGTCGCGCCCTGCGTCGCTTTAGCTGGCAGGCGGGCGTCGCGCTGCTGCTGGGCGTACCGCTGATGGTATGGGGCATGATGGGCGACAATATGATGCTCACTGCCGCGAACAGAACCACCTGGCTGGTCCTCGGGATGCTCACCCTGCTGGTAATGATCGGGGCGGGTGGCCATTTCTACCGCAGCGCCTGGCGCAGTCTCCTTAACCGCAGCGCCACCATGGATACGCTGGTGGCGCTGGGAACGGCGGCCGCCTGGAGTTACTCCTTCAGCGTGGTCGTCTGGCCTGACTTTTTCCCGCCGCAGGCGCGCCATCTCTATTTTGAAGCCAGCGTGATGATTCTGGGCCTGATCAATCTGGGCCATGCGCTTGAACAACGCGCGCGCCAGCGTGCCTCACGCGCCCTGGAGCGGCTGCTGGATCTTACGCCCGCACAGGCCAATGTCATCACGGAACAAGGTGAGACGCTTATGCCCGTCAGCGCGGTAGAGCCCGGTATGATCCTGCGACTGGTCGCAGGCGATCGTATCCCCGTAGACGGCGAGGTACAGTCAGGCGAAGCCTGGTGTGACGAAGCAATGCTGACTGGCGAAGCGGCTCCCCAATCCAAAACACAGGGCGATCGCCTGTTTGCCGGTACGCTGGTGCAGGACGGGACCGTTCGCTTTATTGCGCAGGCGACTGGCGGCAATACCGCGCTGGCACGAATTATTCAGCTGGTACGTAAAGCGCAGAGCAGCAAACCTGAGGTTGGCCGTCTGGCGGATCGTATCTCTGCGGTCTTCGTACCGGTGGTCGTGATTATTGCCTTGCTGAGTGCGCTGATTTGGTACCTGGTGGGTCCACAGCCCCAACTGGCCTATGCGCTGGTTGTGGCCACCACCGTCATGATCATTGCCTGTCCCTGTGCGCTGGGTCTGGCAACACCGATGTCGATTATCGCGGGCACCGGACGCGCTGCTGAATACGGTGTGCTGGTGCGGGATGCCGATGCATTGCAACGCGCAAGTCATATCGACACGCTGGTGTTTGATAAAACGGGCACGCTTACCCAAGGTGCCCCGCAGGTCACCGAGGTTATCACCTGGCAGGGCAGCACCCGCGATGCCGTGCTCTCTGCCGCTGCGGCACTGGAACAGGCGTCAGGGCATCCACTGGCGAAAGCTATCGTGGCAGAGGCCGGCGCTGGCGAGAAGCCTGAGATTTCGCAATTTCGTACAATACGCGGCAAAGGGGTGAGTGGCATTCTTAACGGCAGACAACTTGTCCTGGGTAATGTCAGCCTGTTAAGCGAGCACGGTGTGGATTGCCAGGCGGCACAGGAAGAAACGGAGAGACTAACCCGCCAGGGCGCAACGCCGGTTTTACTGGCTGAAGACGGGAAGCTTACTGGCCTGATTAGCCTGCGTGATACTCTGCGGCCGGAGGCGGGTGAAGCGCTGCAACGGCTGCATCAGGCAGGTTACCGGTTGATTATGCTGACCGGGGACCATGAGAATACCGCCCGCGCTATTGCTGATGACGTGGGCATGGATGAAGTGATTGCGGGTGTTTTGCCGGAAGGTAAAGCCGATGCGATCAGCCAGTTGCAGCAGCAAGGCCGTCAGGTCGCCATGATCGGCGATGGGATTAATGATGCACCCGCGCTGGCCCAGGCGGATGTCAGCATAGCCATGGGCGGCGGCAGTGATGTGGCGGTGGAAAGCGCATCGATAACGTTGCTACGTGACGACCTGCATGGCGTGGCAGATGCCTTAGCGATTGCATCCGCCACACTCAGGAATATCCGTCAGAACCTGTTTGGTGCCTTTATCTACAACATTATCGGTATTCCGCTGGCTGCGGGCGTGCTCTATCCCTTCACGGGGCTGTTACTCAGCCCGATTGTTGCCGGCGCGGCGATGGCACTCTCATCGATTACCGTCGTCAGCAATGCTAACCGGCTACTGCGCTTCACACCGCGCAAGAAGCCTTAACGGCCGCCTCTGTTTTTCGCCGCCGGATCCCGCTAGCATGGTGTCTTTAACACAGTAAGGACAGGGAATGACTGCGAGCCTTTGGCAACGTTTGCGTAACTGGATGGCGCCCCTTTTTCCCACCAGCTACCGGTGGCCGGCCGTCGATATCCGGTCGGGAGCATGCCAGTTTCATCTGGTGGGAAGCATTCATATGGGCACGCGCGATATGCAGCCTCTGCCAGTGCGGCTGCTACAACAGTTGCAAAATGCCGATGCTCTGGTAGTGGAAGCGGATATTACTCAGGGCGGTTCGCCATTTGATGACACCGAAGTATGCCCGCCGCTGTCGGTGCGTATGGATGAAGGCACGCTGGCGAAGCTGGACGCGTTATGCAATGAGACCGGTTTGTCCCTGACGCAGTTTGATACGTCACCAGCCTGGCAAATTGCGTTGATGCTGCAGGCCCGTCAGGCCCAGCGGCTGGGATTGCGCCCGGATTACGGCATTGATTATCAGTTGCTTCAAGCGGCACGTTCACTGCAAAAACCCGTGATTGAGCTGGAGGGCGCAGACGCGCAAATCACCCTGTTAAAGTCGCTGCCCGATAACGGTATGGCGCTGCTGCAGGATACGCTGACGCACTGGCATACCAACGCGCGCATGTTGCAGACGATGGTGAGCTGGTGGCTGGAAAGCCCGCCCCGCGAACCGCAAATCGCCTTACCGGCGACGTTCAGTCAGACGCTCAATGACACGCTGATTAGCCAGCGCAACCGTGAGTGGCGCGGGCGATTACAAACGTTGCCCGCGGGACGTTATGTGGTGGCCGTCGGCGCACTGCATTTATATGGTGAGAACAATCTGCCAGCCCTGCTACGGGCGGAGTAATCAGGGATAAAAAAAAGAGAGCCGACAGTCATATCGGCTCTTCAAAGAGGAATGTGTTAATGATTTTAGTTATCGCTCAACAACCCAGTTGCTGGCGCGTGGCAATTCTCGCCTAAAGCACATTATTTCGCCACATTTATCTTTCAATAAAACGTAATAAGATTTTTCTGAATCAGAGGCCATTATGACGCCTGCGGTAAAACTGTTGGAAAAACAAAAAGTCAGCTTCACACTGCACCCTTATGAGCATGACGCAAGCGAAACGCATTTTGGCGATGAGGCGGTGCGTAAGCTTAACCTGGACGCCCGCCAAGTCTATAAAACGTTGCTTGTGGCGCTGAACGGCGATGCAAAGCAGCTGGCCGTGGCGGTGACGCCCGTGGCAACGCAGCTTGATCTCAAAAAAGTGGCTAAGGCTCTCGGGGCAAAAAAAGCGGAGATGGCCGATCCCCTACTGGCGCAGCGGATTACGGGTTATCTGATCGGCGGCATCAGTCCGCTGGGGCAAAAAAAGCGTCTGCCGACGGTGATTGACCACTCAGCCAACGACTTTGCCACGCTGTTCATTTCTGGCGGTAAACGCGGACTGGATATTGAACTCAGCCCGCAGGATTTGTCCCGTCTTCTGGATGCCCCGCTGGCAGACATTGCCCGACGCGATTAAGCCGGTTGCAGAGCGCAGAGTTCATCAATCATCCAGCGCCCGGCCGGGCCGGGCGGATGGCGGCGCGACCAGACCACTTCTACGGCGATGCGCTGCGGCCACCCGGCGACAGGCAATTCCTTTAAGACACCATGTCCAAACTGTTTCACCAGCCAGCGCGGCAAAATGCTCCAGCCAAAGCCCTGTTCCGCCATCTCAAGCAGCACATAATATGTCTGAGCAGACCAGGCCCTGCCCTGAAAAGTGGGGGCGCGGCGTTCGGTCCAGGTATTGAGACGAAGGTGACGAAGGGGTTCAAGCTGGCTTTCATTCACCGTCGCTTCCTGCGCCAGAGGATGATCCCGGTGCAGGTAAATCCCTAACTCAGCATCGACCTGCAGGCGGGCGACCGCGATGTCAGCCGGGAGCGTCGGCTGGGCACGAATCACGCCGATCTGCGCGCGCCCGGTTTGCAACAGTTCGACGACATCGTCATCTTCTGCGGCAATGCCTTCCAGCTCCACCTCCGGATAGCGCCTGTCAAATTGCCTGAGCAGGCGCTGATGGTAGTGCGTTTGCCAGAAGTCAGATACCGCCACGCTGAGCCGTGGTTCGATTCCCTCGGACAGGCGCGTTGCCAGCGCATCCAGTCGCTCACTGGCGGCAAGAATCTGCTGAACCTGCGGTAAGACGCGTCGCCCTTGTTCGGTCAGTTGCGGCTGACGACCGCGCCGGTCAAATAAGGCAAAACCCAGATCGTCTTCCAGGTTAACCACAGCCACGCTGATGGTGGACTGGCTTTTGTTTAAGGCGCGCGCGGCGGCAGAAAACGAGCCACTGGCTACCGTTTGCACAAAGGCTTCCAGGGATTCAGGAGAGTAACGCATGTGAACCATCGCTTTTATCGATAGATGATCATTTTATCTTAGCATGATGCCATGGGAAAATAGGCTCCTGAACTAAGGAGACTGACATGCAAACCCGTTCACTCACCGAGCGCATCTTACATGCCAGCCTGTTTGAAGGTCTGGCCATCCTCACCATTGCCCCGCTGGCAGCCTGGATGATGGATAAACCGCTGTTTCAGATGGGCGCACTGGCCATCATGTTGTCCACGGTCGCGATGCTCTGGAATATGATGTACAACAGCGTGTTTGATCGCTGGTATCCGCCTCGTCAGAAACGCAGTGTATGGGTCCGTGTGCTGCATGCTCTGGGATTTGAGGGCGGCTTTATCCTGATAGGGCTTCCGCTGGCCGCCTGGATGCTGGAGATTTCGTTATGGCAGGCCTTTATGATCGAAGTGGCGTTTTTTCTGTTCTTTCTGCCCTACACCTTCGTCTATAACCTGGTGTGGGATAAACTGCGGTCGCACTGGTTCAACCGTAAGGCCTGCCGCGCCTGACAAGGCACCGGGGAGACGAAGCGCCTCCCCGGTGATTTAACGCGGTGCTGCACGTTCCCCGTTCCAGTGTTGTATCCATGCCAAAATCATTTTGGGATAACGACGCGCGGGCACCGTTTCTTTCGCGTCTTTCAATGCATCCTGGGCCGTTGCCGTCTGGTAAATCACCTTATCGCGAGGCACGTAGTCGCTGGCATTCAGCGGCGAATGTTTACTGACCCAGTCACGCAGCACCACGGCGTCAACGTTGCCACTGTTGACATAACCCGGATGTGAATCAATACGGGGATAGCCATCGCCGCCCGCCGCATTGAAGCTGTTAGTCGCCATCCGATAAGTTTTGGTGTCATCCAGCGGCTGTCCGTTGATCGTGACTTTACTCACGCCGCTGCCATTCGCGGTCAGACTGACATTTGCAAACTGGGCATAACCGCCTGAACCCGGTTCGATATTCGCCACCACCGCCAGATAGCGTTTAATTTCCGCCCCACTCAGCGTGACGGAAACGACCTGATTGGCAAAGGGTTGGACCTGGAGCAAATCGCGCCACGCTACGGGCCCTGGTTTGAGCGAGGCCCGAATTCCGCCGCCGCTCATCACGGCGAAGTCGGCCTGGGTCGCGGCCATCTGCGCCCGCAGGATGAGCTGCCCGAGGCTGCTTTGCCGAACGCGCACGGTTTCTTTTTCGCCGGAAAACACCCCGTTGACGCGCCCGACATTCACCTGCAACGTCGCTTCAGCGCGTTTTTGAAACGGCGTCAGTAATTTCATCATAGCCGTGTTTTTGGGGATCTCTTCCTGCCAGGTCAGCCAGGATTCGCTGCCATCGAGATTTTTGATTTTATGTTTGAGGTTAACCGGGATGAGCTGATACGACGCCAGGGTAACCTCGCCATTGCGGTAGGTAAAATCGCCACGTCCGACATATTTTCCCCACTTTTCCGCCTGCATAATCCAGACGCCATTTTGCCGGTCAGGCTGACAGGGCTGACCCGGCTGGTAATCTTTGCGGCTCACATTCTCTTTTTCCATACAGACCGCGTCATGCGAATGCCCCCCTACGATCATATTGAGGGTGCCCGCAGGCAACCTGCGCGCCAGCGTCACATCATCAATCCCGTTACTGCCGTGTTTGCCGTCGTCATAATGACCAAGATGGGTCAGCGCCACGATCACATCCGGTTTTTCTTTGGCGCGTAGTTCAGACACAACCTTTACGGCTTCGGCTACCGGGTCACGGAATTCGATATCCGTTAACTGTTCAGGGTTGGTCAGGCGGGCGGTATCCGGCGTGATTAACCCGATAACCGCAATCTTCAGCCCCATGCGCCGGAACATCGCCCAGGGTTTAAACAGACGTTTACCTGTGCTTTTTTGATAAACATTCGCGGCCAGAAAAGGAAATTTGGCCCATTTTTCCTGTTTCCGCAGCACGGCGAGGGGTTTATCGAATTCATGGTTGCCCAGCGTCATGGCATCGTAACCAATCAGGTTCATGCCACGAATATCAGGTTCGGCATCCAGGGCATCCGATTCCGGCACGCCAGTGTTGACATCTCCGGCCGACAAAATCAGTGCACCACCGCCTTTGGCCTGAATATCGTAGCGTGCGGTATCTATTAATGTTTTTTGTGCCGCCAGACCGTACTCGCCCTGCTCATCAAACCAGAAATGGCCGTGCAGATCGTTGGTGTGCAAAATGCTGAAACGGTAACTCCGGTCAGGCACGGCGGCCTGAGTAAACAGTGATGAGAGCAACATCGCCCCGGTCAGACCCGCACCCGCCCATCGAGATAACACCACAGCCTCTCTCCTTTGAATAATGATTCTTGCCGATCGTCAGCGCCCTTCTGTGTCGCACATTCCCTGTGTTAACTCAAGTTTATCGCGCGTCGTCTGGTCATTATCGCAGGTTGTTCAGCGCAGGACAGGGTCTGATTTTGTCATCACTGTTATGCATGAAGGCGCAATGTTAAGCAGAAGGAACGATCAGCTTGTTAATTTTTAGCTACTTTCGCTGGTGTGATTCGCCCTGTGTTAAATTTATGTATTACTCTGTTTTTAACGGTGCATTTCGTCAAGATGGCTTTCGCGCGCGCAGACAAGGCTGGCTGAGCCAATGCTAAATAACAGACTGTTTTGTTTGCTGTTTTATCATGCGCTTTCATGCCATCAGGTCAGCCGCCTATCCGGCCGCCCCGACACACGGAGGCCAACGAAGCAAAGGGAGCAGGCAAATCGCTGCCTGAGTGCGGTTGTAGGCTGTTACCAACACATTTTCACCTCATTATCGTCACGCTTGTGTCATTTAGAATGAATAAACTCCTTCATGACCTTACGCAACAGACCGTTGTATCGACCCATAACTGCGATAAGTGAGAAAAACAGCCTTCATCTTGCACTTTTCGCCTATTTCCCTAATTTCTTTTGATAATCCCACAAATTATTCAGCGATGCCGCCTGATATGCATTAAACTCATTTGTTACAACCGGATACATTTACATCCAAGGAGACAGGCATGCATCACACCACACCGCTGATCACCACTATTGTCGGGGCACTGGTTCTGGCTTTCCTCCTTGGTATGCTGGCTAACCGGTTACGAATTTCTCCGCTGGTGGGTTACCTTGTTGCTGGCGTTATGGCCGGCCCTTTTACACCCGGCTTTGTGGCAGACACGAATCTGGCGCCGGAACTGGCCGAACTGGGCGTGATTCTGCTGATGTTTGGCGTCGGTCTGCACTTTTCACTGAAGGACCTGATGTCGGTAAAGCGGATAGCCATTCCCGGCGCGATTGCACAGATCGCGGTAGCCACCTTGCTGGGAATGCTGATGTCGTGGGCGATGGGTTGGTCGTGGATGACCGGCCTGGTGTTCGGCTTGTGTCTTTCTACCGCCAGTACCGTGGTGTTGCTGCGTGCGTTAGAAGAACGGCAGCTGATTGAAAGCCAGCGCGGTCAAATTGCTATCGGCTGGTTAATTGTCGAAGACCTGGTGATGGTGCTTACGCTGGTCTTGTTGCCCGCCATTGCGGGCATGATGGAACAGGGCAACGCCAGCGCCAGCCTGGTGATCTGGGATCTGCTCTGGACCATCGGCAAAGTTGCCGCCTTTATGGTGCTGATGATGGTGGTAGGCCGCCGTGCGGTCCCCTGGATTCTGGCGAAAAGTGCGGCCACGGGTTCACGCGAGCTGTTTACGCTGTCTGTCCTGGCGCTGGCGCTGGGTATTGCATTTGGCGCCGTCGAGTTTTTCGACGTGTCTTTTGCGCTGGGTGCGTTCTTTGCCGGAATGGTGCTGAATGAATCGGAGTTAAGCCAGCGCGCTGCTCGTGACACGTTGCCGTTACGGGATGCTTTTGCAGTGCTGTTCTTTGTCTCTGTCGGCATGTTATTTGATCCCATGATCCTGGTGAAAGAGCCGCTGGCCGTGCTGGGTGCGTTGGTGATTGTCGTCATCGGCAAATCCGCCGCCGCCTGGCTGCTGGTTTCGCTGCTGGGTCATTCGCGTCGGACAGCGATGACCATCTCGGTGAGTCTGGCGCAAATCGGCGAGTTTGCCTTTATTCTTGCCGGTCTGGGCATTTCACTTGGCCTGCTTGATGAAGAGGGCCGAAATCTGGTCCTGGCAGCGGCTATCCTTTCTATCATGCTCAATCCGGTTCTGTTTACGCTGCTGGGGCGTTACCTCGCCAAAAATGAAACGATGGAGCAGCAGACGCTGGAAGAAGCGCTGGAAGAAGAACAAGAGATTCCTGTGGATGTCTGCAACCATGCGGTCATCGTTGGCTATGGTCGCGTCGGCAACCTGCTGTGTGAGCAACTGATCAAACTGAATATTCCGGTGGTGGTGGTAGAAAGCTCCATCCCGCGCGTAAAAACCTTACGGGATCAGGGGATCAGAGCGGTGCTGGCGAATGCCGCCCGCGCCAATACCCTGGCGCTGGCCCGGGTGGACTGTGCCAACTGGCTGTTAGTCACTATCCCTAACGGCTACGAGGTAGGCGAAATTGTGACGGCAGCACGACAGAAGCAGGCTGATATCGATATTATCGTGCATGCCCATTATGACGATGAAGTGGAGTATATTCTGGAGCGCGGCGCAAACCACGTCGTTATGGGTGAGCGGGAAATTGCCGCCAGTATTATTCAGAAGTTACAGGAAAAGCTAACGCTGCAGGAAGAAAAAACCGTCAGCGAAGGTCAGCACTAATCCATCCCAAACGGCTGTCGCCCCGCTGAACTCTCAGAGATTCAGCGGGGCGTCTGACTTGTCGGCCTTAACGATCCCAGTAGGACTCTTCCAGGCTGTCTTCACGCTCAGGCAAACCGCGCGTCAGTCGGGGCGAATGCTGATTCAGGACCTGATAGCTGACCCGGTTAGCATATTTGCAGACCTGCGCCAGCGACGAATAGGTCAGATAAGCACGCGCATGTTTACTGGAGTTAGGTACGTTGCGGCGATGGTAGTTATTCGCCGTAATGTCATGCAGCAACGCAGCCAGCGCGCCGTCCCCTGCCCCATTGGTATTCATGATCTTCTCCGGGCCGCCCATGTAGGGCGCGATGTGCGAGAAAATGCGTAACGGCTGCTGACAATCCTGTTTACGCATTGCGCGACTGAATTCGTACTGGTTGAATTCAGCAATCGCGCCCGGTAACAAAGGATGGTTGGTTTTACGCTTAAATTCGTCTTCGGTATAGCCCGCCATATATAAACCGGTCGGCCCTGCCGTGCACAGCACCAGATCCACCCACTCCAGCGCCCTGTCCGAGGCCAGTAACGGGTCGGCCTCGCCCGTCAGCGCCAGCGCCTCTTCTTCGTTCATCGCCACAATCGACACGTGGTCACGCAGGAAATCACGCCAGAACTGAGGATTGTCACCTATCACGTGTTTCGTGCCTAACGTCAGCACCACCGGCACGTTGTGGCGCTTTGCATACTCGATAGCCTGCAGCGTCGCCTGTGGCATCGGTTCACCGTCTTTGCAACGCACCAGATACGAGGTCAGAACCAGCGCGGAAGCGCCCGCAATTACGTCCTCAGGCACACTTTCCGCTTTGAGCTGGTTCATCTGGCCAGGGCTAATCGCAAAGGTCCGATCGCCCTGATCGCCGATCAGGGTGAAACAGCGGCCAATCGCTCCGTCCACACCCTGAAGATAGTTAAGATCCATGCGGCTCGAAGTATTACAAAGGTAACGATACGCATAACCGCCAATCTGAATGTTATTGCACATCACGCCCAGCAATACGGAACGGTCGTCCGCCAGCACGGAGAAATTGTGCAGCGTGTTGCCAATCGTGCCGCCTGCGAACTGGTGAGTAATCAGTTCGTCACGCATCAGTTCAGCGTACAGCGCTTCTGCCACGGCATCGTCAATGACCAGCGAATGGCCGGCACTCAGACCATAGCGGACCAGAAAGGCATCATCGACTTTCGCTTCGATATCGACCAACGTCTGATCGATGCCCACGACCCAACTGCCGTCTTCGTTATCGAATGACGAGGACTGGAGAAGGGGATCGCGCGCGCTGACGGGAAAATAGTGTTTGGATTTACGTTTGCCGGGAAATTTCATGGTGACTGCCGTGAGGAAAAACAGGCAGAGAAGCATATCATATTCTCTGCGACGACTTTAACGCTGCGCGCGAATCCGTAGCACGCCCATCCCGCCCTGCCAGACTCCGGCGCATCTGACGTGTCAGCGTATATTCCTGGCAGGCCATCTGATGAACGCCGGGACGTGGCGCCTGCAGGTTCATGACAGCCTGTAGGAGGATGCAGCACGACTGCAATGCGGTTCCGTACCTGTCAGGCAGCAAGGGCCAGAAAACGGTCTGCGGCAAGCGCGGCTGGCGTTCAGAGGACAACGAAGAAGGAAAACGCAGGAAAGTATGGGTAGATTCACTACAGCAAAAGGGGCCAGTCGTACCGGCCCCTCTCTGCTTAGCCCAGAATTTTAGCCAGCTCTGCACTCACGTCGGACACATTACGTGTGCCGTCGATTTTGTGGTACTCAGTGTTACCCGCTTCGGCTTCTTTGCTGTAGTAAGCAATCAGCGGTGCGGTTAGCTGATGGTATTCCACCAGACGTTTGCGCACCGTTTCTTCCTGATCGTCTTTACGCGTGGTCAGCTCTTCACCGGTCACGTCATCCTTGCCTTCCACCTTCGGTGGATTGAATTTGACATGGTAAACACGGCCTGATGGCGCATGAACACGGCGACCGACGATGCGTTCAACGATCAGTTCATCTGGCACAGCGAACTCCAGCACATAGTCCACTTTGATACCGGCTTCTTTCATTGCGTCAGCCTGAGGAATGGTGCGTGGGAAACCATCAAGCAGGAAACCGTTTTTGCAATCTTCCTGGGCGATGCGCTCTTTAACCAGCGCAATCACCAGCTCATCAGTAACCAGCTTGCCGGCATCCATAATGGCTTTCGCCTGGTTGCCCAGTTCGGTGCCCGCTTTAACCGCTGCACGCAACATGTCGCCAGTGGAGATCTGCGGAATGCCGTATTTCTCCATGATGAATTGGGCTTGAGTCCCCTTACCTGCGCCCGGAGCTCCGAGCAGAATAATACGCATTGCGTAAATCCCCTTGCGAATCGCATTGATGAATCTGAGAAGCGGAAGAACATACCATTATGATCCGCGCACCACAAGGAAGGGGCGGATCAACGCAGATCAGTGTACTGACTTTAGCCAGCGATCGCAGTGCGCGATATCAGTGAAAAGGCATTTTCGGACTGGTGGCGGGTGCAATGCGGCTTTTAAGGCGGTTGCGCAACAAATATGGGTGCCGGAAAGCAGGCAGGAAGGCTGCAGCCAAAAAAAACCGGTGAGGATCTCACCGGTTTCGTCGTCTTACGCCGTCAGCAGTTGGTTCATCCGACGGATAAACTGGTTAGGATCGTCCAGCGTGCCGCGCTCTGCCAGCAGGGCCTGATCCAGTAACAGCTCAATCCACTCACCGAAGCGGGCTTCATCCTGGGTATCTGCCACGCGCTTCACCAGTTGGTGATCGGGGTTGATCTCGAAGATATATTTCACTTCCGGTACGTCCTGTCCTGC
Source organism: Pantoea sp. BR_17 (assembly GCF_041955125.1). Classification (NCBI taxonomy): domain Bacteria; kingdom Pseudomonadati; phylum Pseudomonadota; class Gammaproteobacteria; order Enterobacterales; family Erwiniaceae; genus Pantoea; species Pantoea sp. BR_17. The sequence goes on from NZ_JAVAXT010000007.1 coordinate 49,170, forward strand.
CGCCGCGAACAGTTTGGCCATTTGCGTGGTCATCTCGTTTGCATCGGTGGTCACAATCGCAGGCGTATCGGTCAGACGGTGCGTCAGACGGACTTCTTTCACACGTTCGCCCAGCAGCGTTTTCACGCGCTCAACAAAAGGTTCCAGCGCTTTTTCCGCTTCTTTCTGCGCTTCCGTTTCTTCGTCAGCCAGCTTATCCAGCGCTTCATCCGCTTTGCTGACGGACTGGAAGGCCTTACCGTCGAACTCGGTCAGATAGCTCATCATCCATTCATCGATACGATCGGACAGCAGCAGGACCTCAATGCCTTTTTTACGGAACAGCTCCAGATGCGGACTGCTTTTCGCTGCAGCATAGCTGTCGGCGGTAATGTAGTAGATCTTCTCCTGACCCTCGACCATACGGCTGACGTAATCTTCCAGCGACACGGTTTGCGCCGCGCTCTCGCTTTGTGTGGTGGCAAAACGCAGCAGTTTGGCAATTGTCTCTTTGTTGGCGTGATCTTCAGCGGGGCCCTCTTTCAGGACCAGACCAAACTCTTTCCAGAAGGTCTGGTACTTTTCGCTGTCCTCTTTCGCCAGCTTCTCCAGCATCTGCAGAACACGTTTGGTCAACGCGCCGCGCAGATTCTGGGTAACACGGCTGTCCTGCAGAATCTCACGCGATACGTTGAGCGGCAGATCGTTAGAGTCAATCAGGCCGCGCACAAAGCGCAGGTAGTTCGGCATGAACTGTTCGGCGTCATCCATGATAAACACGCGCTGCACGTAGAGTTTCAGACCATGTTTATGGTCGCGGTTCCACATGTCGAACGGTGCGCGAGCCGGGATATATAGCAGGCTGGTGTACTCCTGTTTCCCTTCTACGCGGTTGTGGCTCCATGTCGCCGGATCGCTGAAATCATGGGCAATATGTTTGTAGAACTCTTTGTACTCTTCGTCGCTGATCTCTGACTTGCTGCGGGTCCACAGCGCCTGAGCTTTGTTGATTTTCTCCCAGGTCGTGGTGCCGCTTTCTTCATCTTTGGTTTCGATTTCAACCGGCAACGCAATGTGATCGGAGTATTTACCAATGATGTTGCGGACGCGCCAGCTGTCGAGGAATTCATCTTCGCCTTCACGCAGGTGCAAGGTGATTTCCGTACCGCGATCGGCTTTGCTGATGTCAGCGATGGTATACTCACCTTCACCTGCCGATTCCCAGAACACGCCTTCGTCTTCGGCGGCACCCGCTGCGCGCGTGCGCACCGAGACTTTGTCGGCAACGATAAAGGCCGAGTAGAAACCCACACCGAACTGACCGATCAGCTGACTGTCTTTGGCCTGATCTGAGCCCAGGGATTCCAGAAAGGCTTTGGTGCCGGATTTCGCAATAGTGCCAAGGTTTTCAATCACTTCATCACGGCGCATGCCGATACCGTTATCGCTCAGCGTGATGGTGCGGTTATCCTTATCGACAGAGAGACGCACGCGCAGGTCACCATCGCCTTCGTACAGGCTGGCATCAGACAGCGCGCGGAAGCGCAGTTTATCCGCCGCATCCGAGGCGTTGGAAATCAGTTCACGCAGGAAAATCTCTTTGTTTGAATAGAGAGAATGGATCATCAGGTGCAGAAGTTGTTTTACCTCTGACTGAAAGCCACGAGTCTCTTGTCCTTTCATGGTCATTGCTACCTCAACAGAATCAGATTTAACGAACGTTGAGGAGGATGTGGGGGTACATGCAGGATTTTCAAGCCGGCGTTTTTCACAACGCCGGCAAGCGTTTAAAATTTAATCTTCTGGCGGCCTGCCAGTGAGTGGGATAGCGTGGTGCCATCCACCATTTCCAGTTCGCCGCCCATCGGAACGCCATGCGCAATGCGGCTGGCTTCAACGCCATACTGGCCACATAATTCTGCAATGTAGTTCGCGGTCGCTTCGCCTTCCACGGTGGGGTTGGTCGCCAGGATCACTTCCTGAATCGCTTCCTTCTCCAGACGCTGTTCCAGCCGATCGAGACCGATATCTGCCGGGCCAATGCCATCCAGGGGCGAAAGATGGCCCATCAGAACGAAATAACGGCCGGCAAATTGCCCGGTTTGCTCAATAGCATGGATATCTGCCGGACTTTCCACCACGCAGATCTGACCGTTTTGCTGACGCCGGGGATTGGCGCAGATAGTGCAGATTTCCTGCTCGGTGAAGGTGCGGCAATCGGCACAGTGACCGATTTCCGACATTGCCCGGGTCAGCGCCTGTGCCAGCCGCATTCCCCCACTACGATCGCGCTGTAGCAGTTGGAACGCCATCCGTTGCGCCGACTTCGGCCCAACGCCCGGCAAACAGCGCAATGATTCCATTAAGGACTCTAGCAGTGGGCTGGTTTGCATCAGAACGGCATCTTGAAGCCTGGTGGCAACTGCATGCCTGAAGAGACAGACGCCATTTTCTCTTTCTGCGCTTCATCAATGCGACGCGCCGCGTCGTTGAAGGCGGCAGCGATCAAATCTTCCAGCATGTCTTTGTCATCTTCCAGCAGGCTGGGATCGACTTCCACACGGCGGCAGTTGTGGGCACCATTGATGGTCACTTTGACCATGCCTGCGCCTGATTCACCCGTGACTTCCAGGGCGGCAATTTCTTCCTGAACCTGGGCCATTTTGTCTTGCATCTGCTGGGCCTGTTTCATCAGGTTGCCCAATCCGCCTTTACCAAACATAGTTTTCTCTCTCTGCTGAGGCTACAACGCGGTTTATTCATAACGTTGCAGCGTGTTCAAACGGGTCGAATGCTTTCCTCATCCAAATCGGCATCGAAAAAGCGACGAAGGGTTTGAATGTGGCTGTCACTCAAGATGGACTGACGCGCCTGCGCCAGCTTCTCTTCATAAATGGCCTGACGCCACTCCAGTGGCGTCAATACCGTAGGATTATCGTCTTCAATAACCGACAGTTCAACCTGATGTCCGGCAACCTGACTCAATGCGGCGGTCAGGGCCTGCTGCGCGGAGGCCGAATTCAGGTGGCGCTGGCTGGAACGTAAATGCAGGCAAATACCCTGATCGGTGGTCTCTTTCCAGGCATTCAACGCCAGCTGTTGAACCAGTTTAGGCAGCGGCAAACCGGCCACTTCAGCCGCCCAGGCATCACGCTGCTGGGCTTCTTCAGCCAGCCGTGCGGCCAGCTCAGGATTTTTCTCATGCTCCAGCGCAGAACGCAAGGCTTTTGGCGTGGCGACGGGCGCGGCCGCTTCGGTTACGGGCGTCAGCGCTTTCCAGCGGTACGCCTCTTTTTTTACCGGCGCGTCAGGGGCGCGCTCACGCACACGCTGCTGACTGCGCTCGGTCACCGAGGCCAGTCGCTCAAGGGCAGAACTGGCCGGCCGCGCACCTGGCGCTGCCGGCTCACTCTTTTTTGCTTTGTTTGCTCCCTGGCGCAGCAGTTGGGTGCGCGCCTGCAGGAGCTGGCTGGTGGAACTGGACAGTGACGATTCGGGTGCCGCAGGCGAGACAGACTGCGCGGTTGGTGCCGAATCGGGTTCGGGTGCCGCCATTTGTGGCCGGGCAGCGGGCGCCGATTCGGTTGGCGACGGCGGTACGTTCTGTACCGGCACCGGCGCTGACTGCGCAGTCAGCGTGGGCCGCGCGATCGGCTCCGCGACGGCCGCTTTGGGATGAAACGCCAGCGCGCGCAATAAGGCCATCTCAATGCCCATACGACGATCGGGCGCAAGGGGTAAATCTTTGCGCCCCATCAGCAGGGTTTGATAATAAAGCTGCAGATCGGCAGGCGGCACGACGCGCGCCAGTTCCCGCAGGCGCAACGCATTGCTTTCTTCATCGTCGTTAAGAGAGGCAGGCAGTAACTGTACCATGGCAATGCGGTGCAGCAGGCGCAGCATCTCAAGGAGCAATGCCTCCCAGTCAACCCCGCGCGAAGCTGCCTGCGCCAGCAACGCCATCACCTGTTCTCCGTTGCCGTCGACTACGGCTTCAAGCAGCCCCAGGGGTTGCTCATCGTCAAGCGTCCCGAGCATCGCCCCGACGGTCGCGCTGGTCACGCTGCCCTCGCCCATCGCAATGGCCTGATCGGTAAGGCTCAGCGCATCGCGCATACTGCCATCGGCAGCACGGGCCAGCAGTTGCAGCGCCCGCGGTTCCCGGGCGATGTGCTCCTGTTCTAATACGTTGTCAAGCTGCTGACGGATCTGGTCAACATCCAGCGCTTTAAGGTGAAACTGCAGACAACGGGACAGGATTGTCACCGGCAGCTTCTGCGGATCGGTCGTCGCCAGCAGGAATTTAACGTGTGAAGGCGGTTCTTCCAGCGTTTTCAGCAGCGCATTGAAGCTGTGACGCGACAGCATGTGCACTTCATCAATAAGGTAAACTTTAAAGCGGCCGCGGGCGGGCGCATACTGCACGTTATCAAGCAGATCGCGCGTGTCTTCCACTTTGGTGCGCGAGGCGGCATCAATTTCGATGAGATCGACAAAACGGCCCTGTTCGATCTCACGGCAGTTATCGCACTGGCCACAGGGCGTGGCGGTGATCCCGGTTTCGCAGTTAAGGCCTTTTGCCAGCAGACGGGCAATCGTGGTTTTCCCTACGCCCCGTGTGCCGGAGAAGAGATAAGCATGATGGATGCGTCCCAGAGACAATCCATTCGCCAGCGCCGTCAGAACATGTTCCTGACCGACAACATCAGCAAACGCCTGTGGACGCCATTTTCGGGCAAGTACCTGATAGCTCATGTGGTTTCGACGAATTTGGATGGAAATGTGAGCGCAGACGCACTGCAACCCCTGTATATGATTGCAGTAGTCTAACAGCTACGCTTTCACCTATCACTCGTTATCTTGAAGCGGTAAAGCGGAATGGCCCCACAGGTGCGCGAGGCCAGAAGCGAGGCTTAGTGGCCGGGGAAATTGACCAGGCTGTAGCTGTCAACGCCCAGCGCCTTGAGGCGGGCTTCCCCTGCCAAATCGAACAGGTTAATAATAAAAGCAGCATCTTTCACTTCACCGCCTGCACGACGGATCAGTTTGATCGTGGCTTCCAGCGTTCCGCCGGTCGCCAGCAGATCGTCGACCACCAGCACGACGTCGCCCGGCTGGATCGCATCTTTGTGCAATTCCAGTTGGTCGGTACCGTATTCCAGCTCGTAGGATTCGCTGTAGGTTTCACGTGGCAGTTTGCCCGGTTTACGCACCGGGACAAAACCCAGCCCCAGCCCCAGGGCAACCGGCGCACCAAAGAGGAAGCCACGCGCTTCTGTGCCGACAACTTTGGTGATGCCTTTATTACGGTAGCGCTCAACCAGCAGGGCGATGGACGCTGCATAGGCGTTCGGGTCTTCCAACAGGCTGGTGACGTCACGGAAAAGAATACCCGGCTTCGGGTAATCAGGAATACTTTTGATACTGTTTTTAATCAGTTCAAGCTGCTGCGCAGTGTCGGTCATAATCTTAAGCCTGGTAAAAAAATTCTGTTTTGCGCAGCTTCAATAGCGCCAATACTTGATTAAAGGTTCAGCGGAAATACATTCATAATGGGAAGCCGCACACGAAGAGGCCCAAATCTAAGCAAATGGCCGGCTAATTGCAACTTTATCGCGGAGGTAAACTGTCGTCTGGTGTTTCTGCCACCACCGGCATCCGCCACATAAACAGCAACAGAAGGCACAACATGATGCCCAGCATGATCCGTACCCACAGCACAGGCACCAGCCACAAGGATAACGCAAATGTCGCCACAATCAGTACGATGGCGCGGCTTTTTGCCCCTGGCGGTATGCCACGATGCTGTTGCCAGTGGCGAATATAGCGACCAAAGGGCGATTTCCAGAGCAGCCAGTGATGAAAACGTGGTGAAGAACGGGCAAAACACCATGCTGCCAGCAGCATGAATGGCGTTGTAGGTAACAAAGGTAATACAATGCCCAGTATGCCAAGCACTATCGCCAGCCAACCCAGGGTTAATAAGACAATGCGTTGCATACCTGCCACCCAGTGCGTTTTCCGTTGCATGACTTTAGCATACCTGCGTTGGGCGCAATGAGTAAGCATCCGACGCGGCAAAGGCTGCATCACTGCCTTCTCACCTTGCGCCAGGCCATCCACAGCCATCCCGACGGCGAGTGTCGCTCGCCGCGTTTTGACAACCAACTCTTTACGACGAAAGGGACCCTACTGGCCGATTATCTGCAGGAAATTGAGCACAACTATCAGCGCCTTTGTCAGGCCGGCGAGGATGTGGAACGTAGCCAGTGGCTGGCGGGTCATCTGGTGGACCAAATCGCCGCCCTGCAGCGTGAAGCCAGTACCCAGCAACTTCGTAGCCGCGCAGAACGTGCCCGGCCTTCCGCCCGTCAGCAAAAATATCTGGAATACCGGGAATATGAGCGTCGACTACAGGCGATGATCGACCAGCGGGAGCAACGGCTGGCGCTGGCAGAAACCTTTGCCGTTCAGCAGCAGTTGAAAAAAGACCTGGAGGTACTGGAAGGCCGTATGGCACGCTGCCGGCAGGCGATCCGCTCGGTGGAGTGGGCAATGTCACTGTCAGACAGCCCGTTTAGCAGTTAATGCGCTATCTTTGCAAGACCGCCATCGCAGGATGGCACGCTTATCAGGCCCATGATACAACGTCGCAGGAGGAATGATGTCCCTGGAAACGGCCCCCGAAGAGGTCAAACTGGCGGTAGATTTGATTCAGCTGTTTGAAGAACACCAACTGTCGGTGGAAACGGTGTTGTCCGCCCTGGCCATTGTTCAGCGCGATTACGAAAAGAAACGCGACGAACAGCGCAAAGACTAAGCCTTTTTTGCCAGCGTCGGACTTAAGAGCAACATATCAATCAGGGCATCCACCAGTTCGGGCGCATCGGCAACCAGATCGAATTTGCCAGGCGTAAAAAGCCAGCTTTCCATCATGCCATTGACATAGCTGCGCATGATTAACGCCGCCTGTCGGGTCTGGAACGTTTCTGGAAGTTGCCCGGCATCAATGCACTGACGCAGTACGTCTTCAATTTCGTTGTAACGCTCAAGCAACAGACTTTGCTGGATACTTTTTACGGCAGCCATTTCCCCGACAAATTCGCATTTATGAAAGATGATTTCCATCAACGCACGGCGCTGCGGATCGCGCGCAGTCGCCTGAAAGATATAGACCAGCATCGCCCGTAAAATGGAGAGTGGATCACCAGGGTATTTTGTTTGATACTCAAGTTTCACTTCATTAAGCCCGGCATCGCAGCGAAGCCATATTTCGTTCAACAAATCGGCTTTGTTTTTGAAATGCCAGTAGATAGCGCCACGGGTTACGCTGGCTGCAGAAGCGATGTCCGCCAGGGAGGTGGCTGAAACCCCCTCTTTCGAAAACAGAGCAAGGGCGGCGTCCAGAATTTGATGCCGGGTTTCAAGAGCTTGCGCTTTGGTTTTTCGTGCCATAGGGGACTTTTTTTACAAACAGGTAAGTTTACATACATTTGTGAATGTATGTACCATAGCACGAGCTAAAATAATACGCAGCAATGGGTTCATGGCTTTGTGATCCATTGATCATTTGATATCGGACTCTAGAGGTTTATTTATGAACAAATTCAGAGGGTTAACGCCTCTGGCGGCCGTCCTGATGCTCTCAGGCAGCTTTGTGTTAACAGGATGTGACGGAAATAAATCCGACCAGGCCGCCCAACAACAGCCGCCGGAAGTCGGTGTTGTCACCGTTAAAAGTGGACCCCTAAAAATTTCGACCGAACTGCCTGGCCGTACCCTGGCTTACCGTATTGCCGAAGTGCGTCCGCAGGTTTCCGGTATCATTCTGAAGCGTAACTTTATTGAAGGCAGTGAGATTAAAGCCGGTGAATCGCTCTATCAGATCGATCCCGCGACCTATCAGGCGTCCTATGACAGCGCCAAAGCCGATTTAGCGAAAGCAGAGGCCAATGCACGTATAGCGCAACTGACGGTCAATCGTTATAAGCCGCTGCTTGGCACCAAATATATCAGTCAGCAGGACTACGATAATGCCGTCGCCACCGCGGCACAAAACAATGCGGCCGTTCAGGCCGCGAAGGCTAACGTAGAAACCGCACGCATTAACCTGGCGTACACAAAAGTCTCTTCGCCTATCAGTGGCCGCATTGGTAAGTCATCCGTTACAGAAGGTGCGCTGGTACAAAGCGGGCAAACCACAGCGCTGGCCACGGTGCAGCAGTTGGATCCGATGTATGTCGATGTTACCCAGTCGAGTGAAGATTTCCTGCGTCTGCGTTCAGAACTGGAGTCCGGTCAGCTGAAACAGAACGATGGCAAAGCCAACGTTACCCTGCTGATGCAGAATGGTAAAAACTATGCTCAGCCGGGTACGCTGGAGTTCTCGGATGTGACCGTTGATCAAACCACCGGCTCGATCACCCTGCGCGCGATCTTCCCTAACCCTGATAAAGCCTTGCTGCCAGGGATGTTTGTACGTGCCCGTCTGGATGAAGGCACCAATCCAAACGCCCTGCTCGTTCCTCAGCAGGCGGTAACGCGCACACCAACCGGTGACGCCTCTGTCATGGTGGTCGGCGCGGACAATAAAGTTGAAGCACGTAAGATCAAAGCAGCCCAGGCTATTGGCGATAAATGGCTGGTAACAGAAGGTCTGAAAGCGGGCGAGCGTGTGATCTTTACAGGTCTGCAGCGTGCAAAACCGGGTGCACAAGTTACACCTAAAGAAGTCACAGACGATGCAAAAGCCGCAAAAGGTGATCCCTCTCAGGCCCAGTCTGCTAAAACATCGTCCTAACAGGAGCCGTTGATACATGGCTAAGTTCTTTATCGATCGCCCAATCTTTGCGTGGGTGCTGGCTATTATCGTCATGCTGGCGGGCGCGTTATCGATTATTAAATTACCGATTGAGCAATATCCCAATGTTGCGCCACCGGCCATTGAGATTCAGGCCAACTACCCTGGTGCTGACGCGAAAACGTTGCAAGACTCGGTGACGCAGGTCATCGAACAAAACATGAACGGCATTGATGGCCTGATGTATATGTCATCAAGCAGTGATTCCTCGGGTGCGCTGACGCTGACTATCTCCTTCCAGTCAGGGACTGATGCGGATATTGCGCAGGTTCAGGTGCAGAACAAACTGCAGCTGGCAATGCCACTGCTGCCTCAGGAAGTGCAACAACAGGGGATTCAGGTTAAAAAATCCTCCAGTAGCTTCCTGATGGTAGCGGGTTTCATCAGCGATGATGGCAGCATGACGCAGAACGATATTGCTGACTATGTTGCCTCTAACATCAAAGATCCTATCAGCCGTACGCCTGGCGTGGGTGATACCCAGGTCTTTGGTGCGCAGTACGCGATGCGCATCTGGATGGATCCGAGTAAGTTAAATAACTATCAGCTGACGCCGGTTGATGTGATCAATGCGCTTAAAACCCAGAACGCCCAGGTGGCTGCCGGTCAGTTAGGCGGAACACCGCCGGTACCGGGACAGCAGCTGAACGCCTCAATTATTGCGCAAACGCGTCTGACCTCCACCAAAGAGTTCGGCAACATTCTGCTGAAAGTGAATAACGATGGCTCTCAGGTGCGTCTGCGCGATGTGGCACAGATCGAACTGGGTGGTGAAAACTACGAGATCATTGCGCGCTATAACGGTAAGCCTGCGTCCGGTATCGGTATCAAACTGGCGACCGGCGCTAACGCCCTGAATACCGCCGAAGCCGTTAAAGCCGAGCTGGCTAAGCTGCAGCCTACGTTCCCGGCGGGAATGAAGGTCGTTTATCCTTACGACACCACACCGTTCGTTAAAATTTCTATTTTCGAAGTGGTGAAAACACTGATGGAAGCGATTCTGTTGGTGTTCCTGGTGATGTATCTGTTCCTGCAAAACTTCCGAGCCACGCTGATTCCGACTATTGCCGTCCCGGTTGTGTTGCTGGGGACCTTCGCCATAATCGGCGCCTTTGGTTACTCGATAAACACCCTGACGATGTTCGGGATGGTGCTGGCCATCGGCCTGTTGGTGGATGACGCCATCGTGGTGGTCGAGAACGTCGAGCGCGTCATGGTGGAGGAAGGACTGCCACCGAAAGAAGCGACCAAGCGCTCGATGGAGCAGATTCAGGGCGCACTGGTCGGTATTGCCCTGGTGCTGTCAGCGGTCTTTATTCCCATGGCTTTCTTTGGTGGATCGACCGGCGTGATTTATCGTCAGTTCTCCATCACCATCGTGTCGGCCATGGCGCTGTCAGTACTGGTTGCGTTGATTCTGACGCCCGCACTCTGCGCCACTATGCTCAAGCCGGTGAAAAAAGGCGATCACGGTGCCACCAAAGGCTTCTTTGGCTGGTTCAACCGCCTGTTTGACAAGAGTACGCATCACTATGTTGACAGCGTAGGTCACATCGTTCGCGGTACGGGTCGCTATCTGCTGCTTTATCTGCTGATTGTGCTGGGAATGGCGTTTCTGTTCCTGCGTCTGCCTTCATCGTTCCTGCCGGAAGAAGATCAGGGCCTGTTACTGGCTCAGGCTCAGCTCCCTGCCGGTGCTACACAAGAGCGCACGCAGAAAGTGCTGGATCAGGTTTCTGATTACTTCCTGACGAAAGAAAAAGACTCGGTGAAATCTGTCTTTACCGTTGCGGGCTTTGGCTTTGCGGGCCGTGGACAGAATACCGGTATTGCCTTCGTCAGCCTCAAGCCGTGGGATGAGCGTACCAGCAGCGACATGAAAGTGCCTGCGATCCAGGGACGTGCAATGCAAGCGCTGGCGCAAATTAAAGACGGTATGGTCTTTGCGTTTAACCTGCCGGCCATTATCGAGTTAGGTAACGCGACCGGCTTTGACTTTGAACTTATCGATCAGGGTAACCTGGGGCATGAAAAGCTGACGCAGGCGCGTAACCAGCTGTTTGGCATGATCGCACAACATCCGGATACGCTGGTCGGTGTGCGTCCCAACGGTCTGGAAGATACGCCGCAGTTCAAACTGGATATCGATCAGGAGAAAGCCCAGGCACTGGGTGTCTCACTCAGTGATATCAATACCACGCTGGGCGCATCCTGGGGCGGCTCTTACGTTAACGACTTCATTGACCGCGGTCGTGTGAAGAAAGTCTACGTGATGGGTAAAGCTGATGCGCGTATGCTGCCTGACGACATCAATAAGTGGTATGTCCGAAACAGCAAAGGCGAGATGGTGCCCTTCTCTGCCTTCTCATCAGCACGCTGGCAGTATGGTTCACCGCGTCTGGAACGTTACAACGGTTTACCGTCTATGGAAATCCTGGGGCAGGCAGCCCCTGGCAAGAGCTCCGGTGATGCCATGAACCTGATGGAAGAACTGGCTTCGAAACTGCCGTCGGGCATTGGCTTTGACTGGACCGGGATGTCCTATCAGGAACGTCTGTCGGGTAACCAGGCACCTGCCTTGTATGCCATTTCACTGATCGTCGTGTTCCTGTGCCTCGCGGCCCTGTATGAGAGCTGGTCCATTCCGTTCTCGGTCATGCTGGTGGTTCCGCTGGGCGTGGTCGGTGCATTGATCTTTACGACCTTGCGCGGACTGAGCAATGACGTTTACTTTGTCGTGGGGTTACTGACCACTATTGGCCTCTCGGCGAAGAACGCCATCCTGATCGTGGAATTTGCGAAGGACCTGATGGAGAAAGAAGGCAAAGGGCTGGTGGAAGCCACGCTTGAAGCCTGCCGTATGCGTCTGCGTCCTATCCTGATGACCTCACTGGCGTTTATTCTGGGCGTACTGCCGCTGGCCATCAGTACCGGTGCCGGCTCTGGTGCACAGAATGCGGTCGGTACGGGCGTCATGGGCGGGATGGTGACCGCGACCGCGCTGGCCATCTTCTTCGTACCGGTATTCTTTGTGGTGGTGCGTCGTCGCTTTGGTAAAAACAAAGCCGAGATCGAAAAGGGTCATCCCGTCGATCATCCTGACCACTCGCATTAATCTGTAAACTAAAAGGCCGCATCAGCGGCCTTTTTTAATGCCTCACGCCGTCTCTTTTTTGACAGCCACAGGGATTAACCGCTGCCATGATGACGCTGGCTTGTATTATCGCGATAACTTCCTGTTCACTCGGGGTGAACGCTGCCTTCCTCACCCTCTTTTACATTCAGGTTGGTCACGCCCGGCGCGCTCCCGGATGACCTGACGAGTCACTTTGTTTCTTTTCGGTCTTAACCGGTTCACGCTGATTTCACACCCGCTTCTTTCTCTTGTCTCTGCCCGGCTTCTTACCCTCTCGTCAGACTGCGCTGACGTGTCACGCGGCTGACAAGCGTGTCTGAAGCCACTTTGTCTTTGTGGCAGCGCAAATCTGTTCTTTCCTGTCTGCCTGAAGCACGGTCTGCCGTGCGCCTGTTCTCAGTCAGCGACAGCGTGCTATCCGTTGCACGGTTTGCCCGCCATCGCCGCCCCGCTGTTTCCCCTGGGTTTTACAGGGTTGCATTCATATCGGCCACGGCGCATAATATTGTTATATTATAACATTACATTGGTGAGAAGTATGAAAGCGAATATTCATCCCTCCTATCGTGCCGTGGTGTTCCATGACACCTCGGCTGATGTCTTTTTCAGAATCGGTTCAACAATCAAAACCGACCGTACCGTTGAGTTTGAAGGCGAAACCCTGCCGTATGTGACGCTTGATGTCTCCTCGGCCTCTCATGTGTTTTACACCGGTAAGCAGAAAGACTTTGCCAAAGAAGGCAGTACCGCGCGCTTTAATCAGCGTTTTGGGCGTTTTCTGGGTCGGAAATAAGCGAGGGCAACATGCAGGTACTCAGCTCACTCCGTTGCGCAAAGCGTCGCCATCGGGATTGCAAAGTCGTTCGGCGTAAAGGCCGTATCTATGTCATCTGCAAAACGAATCCGCGCTTTAAAGCCGTGCAGGGAAGAAAGAAAAAACGTTGATGTGTCGTGAACCTTAGCCGGACTGTCTCTTTCGAGCCATTCCGGCTTTTTTTATGCTTAGCGCATGCTCTTGAGCATCACGTCAACGTTGTGTTTAAACGCGGCTTCATAGGTCGGCGCCGGGCCGGACGCGGTGGACAGCGCTTCCGGATAAAGCTCACCACCCGGCTTCGCGCCTGTCGCGCTGGCAATCTGTTTCACCAGACGGGGATCGGTCTGATTTTCCATAAAGTAGGTTTTGATATGCTCCTGCTTAAGTTGGGTGATCAAACTGGCTACATCGCTGGCGCTGGCTTCCGCTTCGGTGGAGAAACCAACCGGCGCAAGGAACGTGACGCCATAGCGTTGCCCAAAGTAACCGAAAGCATCATGGCTGGTCAGCACCTTACGTTTTTGCTGCGGAATGGCGGCAAAAGAGGTTTTGGCCCAGGCGTCCAGCTTTTGCAGTTGCTGAATATACTTTTCGCCGCGCTGACGGATATCTTCAGCGTCCTGGGGATCGGCCTTGATTAACGCATTCATTACGTTTTTGGCATAAATGGTGCCGTTATACATGCTGTTCCACGCATGGGGATCGGTAATGGTTTTGCCATCCTCTTCCATCGTGCGGGTTTCAATCCCTGTCGAGGCCACTACCGGCTCCCCTTTATAACCTGAGGCCGTCACCAGACGGTTCATCCAGCCCTCCAGACCAAGTCCGCTGACAAACACCACATCGGCTTTTGCCAGCGCTTCGCTGTCCTGCGGCGTCGGTTCAAAAGTATGGGGATCGCCATTGGGCCCGACCAGGCTTTTAACATGAACATGATCGCCGCCAATTTGTTTGACGATATCGGCCAGCACGGTAAAACTCGCCACCGCATCGATCGTTTTCGCCATGGTGAAGGGGCTGACGACTAATGCACCGATTGCCAGACTAATGGGTAATATCTTCATCGCTACCTCTGATTAATGGCGGCGCAGAATGCCACCGCACGGCCCTGTTAAGATGGAGAGAAAAAACAACATTGCGGCACTCAACACCACCGCCGGTCCGGCCGGCAGTGAAAAGTGCCAGGAAAGGATTAACCCCGTAAATGCCGACAGGACAGCCATCAACATGGCCGCGCCCAGCATCAGTACCAGATGACGGCTCCAGAATCGCGCGCTGGCGGCAGGCAACATCATCAGCCCGACCGACATCAGCGTGCCCAGCACCTGAAAACCCGCCACCAGGTTAAGCACCACCAGCGTCAGGAAAATACCGTGCACCAGCGGTGCGCTCCATTTACCTTGCGCACGCAGGAAATCCGCATCAAAAGCGTCAATGACCAGAGGGCGATAGATTACCGCCAGCATCAAGAGGGTAAACGCGGCGATGCTGCCCACCACGATCAGGGCCGGGTTGTCCACCGCCAGCAATGAACCGAACAGGACGTGAAGCAGATCCACGCTGGAGCCACGCAGTGACACTAACGTCACGCCCAGCGCCAGCGAACCCAGATAGAAGCCGGCAAAACTCGCATCTTCTTTCAGTGGCGTATAACGGCTGACCGCACCGGACAATAACGCCACCGCCAGCCCCGCTATCAGCCCACCCACGCCCATCGCAACAAGGGATAAGCCTGAGATTAAATAGCCAATGGCGGCACCGGGCAGTACGGCATGGGATAACGCATCACCGATCAGGCTCATACGCCGTAAGGAGAGAAAGACGCCCAGCGGGGTGGCACTGAATGCCAGAGCAATACAGGCCACCAGCGCCCTGCGCATAAAGCTGAATTCAATAAAAGGTTGAATAAGCGTCACGGGGCAATGCTCCGTAACGGCGTCATAGCAACCGCACTGCGCTGATGCGATCCCTCATCCATTGACAGCACATCCGTAAAATAACGTTCAACTAACGGACGGTCATGCAACACGACCAGCAGCGTCGTGCCCGCCTGCTGCTGCTGCTGCAAAATTGACATCAGTAACGCCACCGTTTTGCTGTCAATGCCGTTAAAAGGCTCATCCAGCAGCCACAAGCGACTACGTTGCAGCATGAGCCGGGCAAACAGGACACGCTGTAGCTGGCCGCCAGACAATGTCGCGGGCTGAGCATCCGCATAATCACGCATCTGCACCGCATCCAGCGCGGCGTTTATCTCATTGCGCAGTGCCCGGTTAATGCCGCCAAACCAGCCACAGCGCGGCCAGCAGCCAATAGAAACCAGCTCAAACACGGTGAGAGGGAAACGCGTTTCCAGTTCGCTACGTTGCGGCAACCAGCCCACTTCACGGCGCGAGATCCGCACATCACACTGCCCGCTTACCGGGGGTAATAATCCGGCGATCGTCTTTATCAGGGTAGATTTACCGCTGCCGTTGGCACCGATTAAGGCGGTCATACTGCCCTGCGCCAGTTCTGTTGTCACAACGGGCGTGACCGCGCGTCCCTGATAACCTGCCTGCAAATGCCTGAACGTTATCACGGCTGCATTCCCCACCACATCGCCAGCGCCAGTACGGCGATTAACATCAATGCCACCAACAGCCGTCCACCGAGTGACATCAACAGTCCACTTTGATTCATCACTACACCAAAAATGTTATAACATAACAACCATCATACCCGATGTTGTCCGCCCGCTGGCACGGCAATGTGTTTCAAAAAATAAACCAGGGCACAAATTGCCCGTATAAGGCCCAATAAGAAGCAGCAGTGAATCAATCACTTGCTTAAATGAGAGCATCACAGCGCAATATTGCTGAAGAGGGGGACTTGCAAAGCGACAAAAGAACATCAATGATGGGTCTGAAGACATTTATTATGAGTACGCTATGTCAGTAAGCATTGAATGTGATGTTGCGCAGAATGAAACGGATTGCGTAAAATTAGCTACAATCATTGAACGGAATATTCTCAAAATAACAGAATCTCTGTTTGGCGATTTGCAATGGTATTCCGCAAACGCTCAGTTAGTACCAGACAGTTTAAAAGTTATTGATGTTCAGATGACCGGACCGAATAGATTTAAGTTACTTTACGATTTCCAGTGGAATTTATTTAATCCTTGTCTGGATTTAAATGAAACCATTACGCAAAATGAACAAGTCAGTTTTCATATCGGCCCTGCCGCGCTTGTGTTTGAGCCCATTGAGAATCACCGCCCCTCACCCGGAGATGAATTGTAATATTTAGTAATGGAGGTGAGCAGAACTAATGATTTTACACTATCCTTAATGCAGTCCGTTAATTATAAGCCCAACCACCACTTCCTGGCCGCTTCACCGAACCTGGCCGCATTGCGGTAACTTTGCTAGCTACGGAGGGGAAAAAGATGGACGAATACTCACCGAAACGGCATGATATTGCCCAGCTTAAATACGTGTGTGAGAGTTTGTTTGACGCCAGTATGGCAACATTAACCGACAGCCATCATGGCTGGGTAAATGACCCTACTGCCGATGGTAATTTACAGCTGAACGATCTGATAGAGCATATCGCCTCTTTCACCATGAATTACAAAATTAAGCATGCAGAAGACGAAGCGCTGATTACCCAAATCGATGAATATCTTGATGATACTTTTATGCTATTTAGCAACTATAGCGTTAACACTCAGGATCTGCAGCGCTGGCAACGTTCAGCAAAACGTTTATTTAATCTGTTTCAAGAAGAGTGCGCTTATCTTCAACAGCCAAGCCATTCATTATAGTACTGACGTGAGAACGGTTTATTTATGAACAAAACCCTGACTAAAACTGATTATTTGATGCGACTGAGACGTTGTCGCTCAATTGACACGCTCGAAAGAGTGATTGAGAAAAATAAGTATGAATTGTCCGATGATGAATTAGCCGTATTTTACTCCGCAGCCGATCACCGCCTGGCTGAACTGACGATGAACAAACTGTATGACAAAGTCCCCGTGTCAGTATGGAAATTTGTACGCTAAGTTAATTTTTGCGTTACGTTTAATCTGATTTAACCCGCCCGTTTCTGTTCGACTCGCCTGCCGGCAATGGATCGGCCCAGGCGAGCTTTGCCTGCCTGCGAAGAAAGAGGCGTGTCAAAAAAAGCGAGTGACAAGAGAGGAATCGGGTGGAGACAAAATGGTGGAGGCCCTGCCAGCTACATCCCGGCACACGCGTCACCTGCTGCGGCTGCTTCCTTCCGGACCTGACCGAGTTCACAAGCTAGCATTGCGGGAGAACCAACAGGGCCCCCATTGACAAGCCCTCATATCGAGAGCGCAGGCATTATCGGGGAAGCCTATGGCAATTGCAAGCCTGGCACGGATGACCGTTGGTTTCTTGTACGATCCCTGTAAATTACCCCCTTTATGTTAGCATTATGGTTCTTTTACTGGCAGGTAAGCCTATGAACTCAACCACTGACGGCTTTAAACAACGTATCTGGCAAATTGTGGCCGCCATTCCGCCCGGCAAGGTTACCACCTATGGCGATGTGGCATTACTGGCAGGCTCGCCCCGCGCGGCGCGCCAGGTGGGCGGCGTTCTGAGCCGCTTACCGGAAGGCAGTACGCTTCCCTGGCATCGGGTGATTAACCGTCACGGTACGCTTTCGCTCCAGGGCGAACGTTTTTTTCGTCAGCGTGAAGCGCTGGAAGCGGAAGGCGTGGAAGTTACGGAGGCAGGTCAGATCGATCTGGCTAAGTTTCGCTGGCAGTTTTAATACTGCAGGGCGGCACAGCGCGCCGCCCTGCCTCAGAGCCTTACATCGTTGTCGGTGCCGGCACGGCGGCGGACGGCGTAACCTGCGTGGGCGATGTCGGTGGCACAGTGGTGACGGCGCCAGGCTGAGTCTTCATCGGTACAGAAGGCACGGGCACTAGCACCAGATCGGCTTTGGTGCCGCCCTGATTCACGACCGGTTTCACTTCTTCCGTGACAAAGGCCAGCTTGCCATTAACCGTAATAGCTGCGCTCAACAGAATGCGTGCATTTGGCTGAACATCCGCTGGGTTAAACGGCAGTATGAAATGGAACGGCGCCTGTTTCCCGTCGGTGCGAACCACGCGCTGTGCCAACACTTTGGACGGTGCATCTGCCACCGATGCATCAGACAGGGTCACTGTCAGGGCTGCATCAGGCGGTAACGCGATACGCTGACGAATATAAACCGCCCCGCTTACATTAGGCTGAGCGATGGTCGCCGTTTGTCCTGCGACCGCAGAACCCAATGTCGGTGTCGGTACCGGTTTTCCTTTATGGGCACAACCTGCGAGAGCCATTGCCATCGCGACGCCACTTAACACATGCCAGAATTTCATCGATGTCGTCTCCTTTTGATCAGAATGATTTTTAGCAGTGAATCTTTATTACAGCGTTTCACTCGCCGTATAGCTTTAATGTTGGCACAAAATCAAAAGTTTGCCTGGTTGGATGAAAGTCCAAAAGTGTGGTTGACGGAAACTGGTCGGATCTTTCACACTTAACAAAATACATTTTCTCAGGATAGCGCCATGAGTCAGGCACTCGAAAATCTGCTTAATCTTATTCATCTGGAAAAACTCGACGAGGGGTTATTTCGCGGCCAGAGCGAAGATTTGGGCCTGCGTCAGGTATTTGGTGGTCAGGTCGTTGGACAGGCTCTCTTTGCGGCCAAACAGACCGTTCCCGAGGATCGGGGCGTTCACTCCTTTCACAGCTATTTTCTTCGCCCCGGCGACAGCCAAAAGGCGATTATTTACGATGTTGAAAGTCTGCGCGACGGCAAAAGTTTCAGCGCGCGCCGCGTCAGTGCCATCCAAAATGGTCAGCCGATCTTTTATATGACGGCATCCTTCCAGTCTCCGGAAAGCGGGTTTGAACATCAAAAACCGATGCCGCAGGTTAAAGGACCGGAAAACCTGGCCAATGAGCAGCAAATGGCGCAAAAAATGGCGCATATGCTGCCGGAAAAATTACGCGAAAAATTTGTCGCTGAACGCCCGCTGGAAATCCGCCCGGTACAGATCCACAACCCGTTAAGAGGCCATGTCGATAAACCGCAGCGTCAGGTGTGGATTCGGGCCAATGGCACCCTGCCCGACGATGTGCGTATCCATCAGTACCTCCTTGGCTATGCGTCCGATCTCAACTTTCTGCCTGTGGCCTTACAACCGCATGGTAAAGGTTTTCTTGAAGCCGATATGCAGGTGGCGACCATTGATCACTCTATGTGGTTCCATCGGCCACTGAACTTCAATGACTGGCTGCTTTACAGCGTTGAAAGCACCTCAGCATCGGGTGCACGCGGCTTTGTTCGCGGGGAGTTTTACAATCAACAGGGTGAGCTGGTCGCGTCTACTGTGCAGGAAGGCGTTATGCGTCAGCGCAGCGAATAGCAAAAAGGGGCGAATCATCGCCCCTTTTTATTTATTCAGACTGACAAGTTACTGGTTGTAAGCGTTCTCGCCATGGCTGTTGACGTCCAGACCTTCGCGCTCCTGCTCTTCCGGTACGCGCAGACCGACGATCATATCGGCCAGTTTAAAGCCAATAAAGGCAACGACGGCAGACCAGACAATGGTAACGCCCACGCTCAGCAACTGAATCGCAACCTGATGGCCCATGGTCACGCCAGGCGCATAACCCACGCCGCCCAGTGAAGATGAAGCAAACACGCCGGTCAGGATACAACCGATGATGCCACAGACACCGTGGACACCAAACACATCGCAGGGATCGTCAACGCGCAGCCATTTTTTCAGCGTTGTCACGCCCCAGATACCTGCCAGACCACCCACGATACCGATGATCAGCGCGCCGCCAACACCGACATAACCACAAGCCGGCGTGATGGCAACCAGACCAGCAATAAATCCAGAACAGGCACCTAACAAAGACGGTTTACCACGCAGCGCCCACTCGCCAAAAGTCCAGGCCAGCACCGCACCCGCCGTCGCAACCACGGTATTCAGGAAGGCCAGAGCAGCAATTTCATTCGCAGCGGAAGCTGAACCGGCGTTAAAACCAAACCAGCCAACATACAGAATCGCAGTACCGGTGAATACCATCGGCAGGTTGTGTGGTTTGAATGCTTCTTTGCCAAAACCGGCACGTTTGCCCACCAGGTAAGCACCAACCAGACCGGCTACCGCAGCGTTAATGTGCACCACCGTGCCGCCTGCGAAGTCCAGGGCGCCATCCTGAGCCAGTAAGCCGCCCGCCCAGACCATATGCGCAATGGGAAGATAAGCCAGGGTCAGCCAGACACCGACAAAAATCAGCACCGCGGAGAAACGGATACGTTCCGCCAGCGCACCGACGACCAGACCGACCGTGATACAGGCAAAGGATGCCTGGAACGCGACGTGAATATACTGATAAAAGGTGCCCATGACGGCGGTCAGTGCAATGTTTTTCAGCATGGCCCAGTTGAAGCTGCCAAAGAAGGCATTGCCTTCGCTGAAGGCCAGTGAATAGCCATAAACCACCCACAGTACGCACACCAGCGAGAAGGTCACCGCAACCTGTGTGAGCATCGACAGCACGTTTTTACTGCGGATCAGGCCGCCGTAAAACAGTGCAATCCCAGGAATTGACATAAACAGCACCAGTGCGGTGCAAATCATCATAAAGGCGTTGTCGGCTTTGTCCGCTACGGCAGGTGCCGCCATCGCCAGCGACGGTAACAGTGCCAGGCTGGTCAGGCCCAACTTGGTCAGCATTTTATTCATTTTTTTCCATCCCATCACATTACTGAGTCTTGTTTACAGTGCGGCTTCGTCGGTTTCGCCGGTACGTATGCGAATCACGCGCTGCAGTTCAGCAACGAAAATCTTGCCGTCGCCAATTTTTCCGGTGTAAGCCGCTTTACTGATTACGTCCACTACTTCGTCCAGTTGGTCATCGGCAATGGCGATATCAATTTTTACTTTCGGCAGAAAATTTACGCTGTATTCCGCCCCGCGATAGAGTTCAGCATGTCCTTTCTGACGCCCAAAACCTTTAACTTCGGAGACGGTCAGTCCCTGAATACCAATTGAAGACAATGCTTCTCGCACATCTTCCAGCTTGAACGGCTTAATCACGACGGTAACCAGCTTCATAGCCTCTCCTTAAGGATTAAAATAGGTCGGTCTCATGGACACGGAGAGAGTTAAGCAAAGCCTGTGCCAGATATAATTAATGGGCAAAATCACTTTTCAGGCTGCGATGGAATCAGGGTTAGGAAACGCAGAATAAATAAGCAGGGCGCAGTGATGGGATGACTAAGCGAAGCGGATGCACGCTTTTGGTGCTGTTAAGCACAAAGACGTGCATCCAAACGGGTCAACAAGGAAAAAATGCGCAAAAAAGGTGCAAATCATCCGGCACTGGTCAGCACCTCATCCGATTCGAGCCGATCACCTGCCTGCTGCAGCTGGTACATTTGCCAGTAACGGCCCTGCAAGGCCAGCAGCTGCTGATGATTCCCCTGCTCGACAACGCGGCCACGGTGCAAAACCAGAATCGTATCGGCCTCGGTGATAGTGGAAAGGCGGTGAGCAATCACTACCAGGGTCGTATATTGACGTAAGGTGCGCAGCGTGTGTTGGATCGCCTGCTCCGTGCCGGAGTCAATATTCGCGGTAGCTTCATCCAGTATTAAAATCTGCGGCAGTTGCACCAGCACCCGAGCCAGGGCCAGTAACTGTTTCTGCCCTACCGAGAGATTATTACCCTGCTCTCCCAGTCGGGTATGGATACCGTCAGGCAAGGCGCGCGCCAGCGGGGCCAGCTGTACCTGTTCAAGTACCGACCAGACCGCCTCTTCACTGATATCCCGACCCAGCCGTACATTCGCTAACAGCGTGTCGGCCAGCACCACCGGATCCTGCTGTACCATCGCGATACCGCGACGCAGTGCCTCATGGGAATACTGGTTAAGCGGACGATCGTCCAGGCGCACCTCGCCGCGCGTGGCGGGGTAATAGCCCATCAGCAAATTTGCCAGGGTGCTCTTGCCGCTGCCGGTATGTCCCACCAGGGCGACAAAGCCCCGCGAAGGCACGTCGAGATCAATATTACTCAGCACCTCACGATCGTCCCGGTAGGCAAAGCTCAGGTTCTCCAGCGTAATGCGTCCCGATTGCAGAGGCCGATCGTCATGACCGTAATGCTGCTGTGGCGCATCCATGAGTTCAAAAATACGTTCGCCCGCCACGACCGCCTGTTGCAGCATCGACTGCTGGGTGGTCAGTTCGATCAGCGGTTCATTGAGGCGCCCCAGATAGGTAATAAAGGCGTAAAGTACCCCAACTTCAAACACACCCGGCACCGAAAAGCTGAACAGCAACAGTAATCCGCAGAGTATCAGCGCGGAGAACAGGCTCAGCAGCGGTCGTAGCAGGAAACCATCCAGCCTGAGCGTTTCCATGCGCGCCAGATAATGTGAACGGCTGGCCTCCAGCATGCGTTCACCAAAGCGCGCCTGCTGGCGAAACTGTTGTATCACGCTCATTCCGCTGATGACTTCATTGAAGCCATTATTAATGTCTGCCAGGTAGCTGCGTACACGACGGGCTATCGGCGTGCTGTAGCGCTGATAAATCAGCATCACAATGAGCACCATCGGGAAAATTAACATCGCCACCAGCGCCATGCGCCAGTCCAGACTAAACATCGCCACCATCATGGCACCGACCAGCGCGGCGCTACGCAGCACCGTTGCCACCACCGTGACGTACAGATCCCGAACAACTTCGGTATCATTCGTGACCCGGGAAATAATTTGCCCGACCGGCTGCGTATCAAAGGCGCCGAGCGGCTGGCGCAGTGCCGCATTCATGGCGTCGGTACGCAGGCGCTGTACCACACCAATGGCGGCCCGGTTAAACAGTAAGGCCTGCCAGTAATGCAAAGCGGCAGCCAGAAGCTGCAACAGGATAAAACTTACGACCAGTCCCGCTACCGTGCCCCACGGCATCTGATGCTTCGCGACCAGATTATCAATAAAATAGCTCACCAGAACCGGACCGGTCACTTCTGCCGCGGCCGCAATCCACAGCATCAACACGGCCAGAGACAATGACTTGCGCCACGGGCTGCCATAACTGAGCAGGCGTTTGAGCGTTGGCCACATACGTTGTGATTTAGCCATGTGCCACCTCTTCTTCCCTCTCATCGTCGTCCAGTGCCGCTTCCAGCTGTTGGTAACGGTACATATCGCGATACCAGCCAGGCATATTCGCCAGCCCGGCATGATCGCCACGCTGTGCCAC
This sequence comes from Pantoea sp. BR_17, assembly GCF_041955125.1. Taxonomy (NCBI): domain Bacteria; kingdom Pseudomonadati; phylum Pseudomonadota; class Gammaproteobacteria; order Enterobacterales; family Erwiniaceae; genus Pantoea; species Pantoea sp. BR_17. The sequence continues at coordinate 72,265 of NZ_JAVAXT010000007.1, forward strand.
CGTGCCTTTTTGCAGCACCAGAATTTCGCTGGCCTCTGTCAGCGCCGACAAACGATGCGCACTGATAATGATCGTTCGCCCTCTGCCCCACTGCCGCAGATTATGCAGGATGTCGTGTTCAGTGCGACCATCAACCGCCGAGAGTGCATCATCAAGCACCAGAATTTCCGCATTCATCAGCAAGGCACGGGCGATGGAAATACGTTGTTTTTGACCACCCGACAGCATGACGCCGCGCTCGCCCACCTCGGTTTCATAGCCCTGCGGCAGACGCAGAATATCCTCGTGCACGCAGGCCATTTTCGCCGCCTGCTCAATCTCGTCCTGCGTGGCGTTGGGCTTACCCAACGCAATATTACGGGCCACGCTGTCCGAGAACAGGAACGGAGTTTGGCTCACCACGGCCAGGCGACTGCGCCAGCTGTCCAGACGCAGCGACGGCAGCGGGATGGCATGGTAGCGAATATCACCTTGCTGAATGTCGAAATGACGCTGAATCAGACTCAGTAACGTGGTTTTACCACTGCCGGTCGGGCCACACAGCCCCAGCATATCGCCCGGTTTTAACTGGAACGTGACATTGCTTAATACCGCACCGGCACTGGCGGGATAATGAAACTCGCGGATAGCCACCTGCAGCGTTCCCGCTGGCTCAGGCAAGGTGTGATCACCGTCTTCCACCACTGGCGCTTCGGATAATAATGCGCGGATGCGGCTCCAGGCTGCGCTGCCTCGTTCAACGATGTTAAACATCCATGCCAGCGCCAGCATCGGCCAAATCATCAGGCCAAGATACATTACAAAGCTGGTGAGCTGGCCCAGCGTCATGTCTCCGTGCCACACCAGCCAGCTTCCGCCGCCTATCGCCAGCAGGTTGGCAAAACCAATGGCAATATAGATGGTGGGATCGAAACGCGCATCCACCCGGGCGACGCGCAGATTTTTTTCGCCGGTATCGCGTGCAATATCGGCAAACTGCTGGGACTGATGCTGCTCAAGTCCAAATGCTTTGATCATACGGATACTGGTCAGGCTCTCCTGCGTTTGATCGTTCAGGCTGGAAAAGGCAGCCTGAGCCAGTTTGAAACGGTTATGGAGTTGCTCGCCATAGCGGTGAATCACCAGTGCCATAAACGGCATCGGAATAAGCGAAATCAGCGTTAACTGCCAGCTGATTTGGGTACTCATGGCAATCAGCACAACACATCCCATCACCAGCGAATCCACCAGCGTGAGCACGCCTTCCCCGGCAGCAAAAACCACGCGATCCACATCGTTCGTGGCACGGGCAATGAGATCGCCGGTGCGATGGCGCAGGTAAAAGGCGGGCTGCTGTCGGCTGAGCTGACGGTAAAAGTCCTCGCGTAATTCGACGGCAAGTTGATAGGACGCGCCAAACAACAGCACGCGCCAGACATAACGCAGCAGATAAACCACGACGGCAGTCAGCAGCATCACCCCAATCCACATCATAATGCGGCTGGCGCTCATGCTGTGATGCGTTACGCCGTCAACCACCACGCCAACCACCCACGGCGGCAGAAGTTGCAGCACGGCAATGATGATTAATAAAGTGACGGCGCCCAGATAACGCCGCCACTCACGGATAAAATACCAACTTAACTGGCTGAATAATCGCACAAGGCAGCTCTCAATCTCAGGTAATCAGGGGGCAACCGGCAGGGCTGTAGTGTATTTGATCTCTTCCATCGCAAAGCTGGAGGTCACATCGATAAGGCCTGTTACACCATTAACTAAACGCTTATAGAAGGCATCATAACTTTTCATGTCGGCAACCTGAATACGCAGCAGATAATCATACTCCCCGGCCATGCGATAGAAGCCCATCACTTCAGGCATGCTTTGCACTACCGACACAAATTCCTGATACCAGTCTTTGCTGTGCTGGGTGGTTTTCACAAACATAAAGGCGGTAAGTGACAGGCCGAGTTTTTCATTATCAAGTAGGGCAACGCGTGCGCGGATGAAGCCATCTTCTTCCAGCTTTTTCAGGCGCTTCCAGCAGGGCGTGGTGGTGAGGTTAACCGCATCCGCCAGTACCTGGAGCGAAACTGTGCAATCCTGCTGCAGCATCGCCAGCAGTTTAAGGTCGATTTTATCTAACATGCGCACTCCGGTAGAAATTTTTTCTCCATTACGCCGATCTTACTGCAAAAGCTGCAAGCTCTTTTTCCTGCACGTGCCTTAAAATAGGGGCTTTCACCCGGTCGGAAATAACCCTTATGTCTTCATGCTGGATACGCCACGCGATAAACGAAATCAATGCTGACTTTCAACGCTCTGCGGATACGCATCTGATCCGCTTTGCATTGCCCGATTTCCCGGGAATCGGGTTCTATCTGAAAGACGAAAGTACGCATCCCAGCGGCAGCCTGAAACATCGTCTGGCGCGGTCATTGTTTCTTTATGCTCTCGCTAATGGCTGGATCAAACAGGGTACACCCGTGATTGAAGCGTCATCGGGCAGCACCGCCGTCTCAGAGGCGTATTTTGCCCGCCTGCTGGGCCTGCCCTTTATCGCCGTGATGCCAGCCAGTACCGCCCGACGTAAAATCGAACAAATCACGTTCTATGGTGGACAGTGTCATTTTGTGAGCGATCCCTGTCAGCTTTATGCCGAATCAGAACGGCTGGCGCGGGAACTGAATGGCCACTTCATGGATCAGTTCACCTATGCAGAGCGGGCAACTGACTGGCGCGGCAATAACAACATTGCCGAGAGTATTTTCCGCCAGATGGCGAATGAGCCTTTTCCTGTTCCTCATACGCTGATTATGAGTGCGGGAACCGGTGGGACCTCCGCCACGCTTGGCCGCTACATTCGCTATCAGGGATGCGATACCCGTTTGCTGGTTGTTGATCCGGAGCATTCCGTGTTTTACGACTACTGGCGAAACCGTGATGCCTCGCTCACCGGTCAGCGCGGCAGCATGATTGAAGGCATTGGACGTCCGCGCGTGGAGCCGTCGTTTATGCCCGACGTTATTGATGAAATGATCAAAGTCCCGGATGCAGCCTCGATTGCCGCCATGCTTAAGCTGGAAACCCTGCTGGGGCGTAAACCGGGCCCGTCTACCGGCACAAACTTCTGGGGCATGATGCAGGTGGCCAAACGCCTGCGCGACAATGATCAACAGGGTTCACTGGTTACCCTGCTGTGCGACAGCGGCGAGCGCTATCCTGACACTTACTACCAGCCTGACTGGGTCGCACAACATATTGGTGATATCACGCCCTGGCAGCGCGAACTGGAATAATATTTCACCCCGCCAGGCAGATATAACCTGATGTGATCGCCGCCTGCAGCTGTTCAGCGGCGCACTCAGGTATTACCATAAGCGCAAATGTTTAAACTGGGATATCTCATGAAACGCGCTGTTGTGGTGTTTAGCGGTGGGCAAGACTCCACCACCTGTCTGGTTCAGGCTTTGCAACGTTATGATGAAGTGCACTGTGTGACCTTTGATTACGGTCAGCGTCATCGTGAAGAGATTGACGTTGCCCGCGACCTGGCCCTGAAGCTGGGTGCCCGTGCTCATAAAGTGCTGGATGTGACGATGCTGAATGCGCTGGCGGTGAGCAGCCTGACGCGTGACAGCATCCCGGTGCCATCGTATGACCCGACTGCAACCGGCCTGCCCAGCACCTTTGTCCCCGGCCGCAATATCCTGTTTCTGACCCTGGCATCAGTTTATGCCTATCAGGTTGAAGCGGAAGCGGTCATCACAGGCGTTTGCGAGACCGACTTCTCGGGCTACCCCGACTGCCGCGATGAGTTTGTTAAGGCGCTCAACCATGCCGTCAGCCTGGGCATGGCGCGTAACATTCGTTTTGAAACACCGCTGATGTGGCTTAATAAAGCCGAAACCTGGGCGCTGGCCGATTACTGGCAGCAGCTCACCTTAATCCGCGAAGACACCCTCACCTGCTACAACGGCATTAAAGGCGATGGTTGCGGCGACTGTGCCGCCTGCCATCTGCGGGCCAATGGCCTGAAGGCCTATCAGCAGGATCGCGCTGGTATTATGGCCGCCATGAAGGCCAAAACCGGTCTGGAATAATACTTTTGCGGCGACGATGGCGTGTCGCCGCCTCAATCAGGCCGGCTTCATTAATCTTTCCAGTCGCTGCCGCAGTTCTCCTTCGAGCGAAACGGCTTTTTGCGTGCGAAGATCAATGCACACAAACGTCAGTGCAGCATCCGCGACCACCGTTTCACTGCCCGCTAACAAAATGTGTTGAGTGATGATGCCACTTTTCCCATTGAGTTGCTTAATATCACTGCTGACCTCCAGTACGTCGCCCAATACGGCCGGGCGACGATAATTGATATTGATGTTTACCACCACAAAAGCCAGTTTTTGCTCAAGCAGCCAGGTAAAGGCCTCTGCTTCTTCCAGCCATTGCCAGCGCGCTTCCTCTAAAAACTCCAGATAACGCGCATTGTTAACATGCTGGTAAACATCCAGATGATAGCCGCGCACTTTTATCTTGGTCTGCATGATCCTTCTCCTGCTGCTTATTGACTGGTTGGACCTGTTCACTCTAGCAGAGTCCCGCCCTGACAGCAGGTTAAGCATCAGAGTTGCGCTTCACTTCACAATTTTAACCGTGAGGCATTTCGCTCCACCAGCGCGTGACCAAAGCCAGGCACGTCTTTCAGTTGATCCACCGCCGTGAACGGCCCGTATTCTTCACGATAGCTGACGATAGACTGCGCCTTTTTCAGACCAACGCCATTCATCACCGCCGAGAGTTGCTCCGCCGTGGCTTCATTGATACTGACCTGCTCCTGATGCGGCATTGAAACCTGTGCAGCCTGTGTCTCACTGGGGGTTTCCGCCGCTGCCAGTGGCGTTTGAACGAGGGCGCCACACAGGGCGAGGGAAAGATAAAAAGCATGTAAGTGGGTTTTAGCCATGCTGTGTTTCTCCTTGTGTTAAACAGCAGGCTCAGCGTGTCATGTCCGCTAAACAGACTCAAAGGGCAACGTTCTAAAATGGAAAAGGCCGCATAAGCGGCCTTTAGTCATTTCAGCTGTTACCTGAAATTTGCGAGGATTACTGCATTTGAGCAGCGGCACCGTATTTGATTTTGGCCGCTTTACGCAGGTTTTGCAGTAAGGCTTCAAAGGTCAGTTGCGCGTTGTTTTGCGTGACGCCTTTGACCATCTCGTCAATCTGCGCCTGAGGCAGGCTACCGGTCGTAACCTTATTCACCGCGATCAGCACCACATTGCCTTGCATGTCCTCACCCACGCCCCATGACGGTTTGTTATCCGCTGGCTCTGGCAGGTTGAAGGCAGCCTGAGCAACGGGATCCTGCGTGTTACGGTCAACCGTTTTGCTGGCGCTTAACGTCAGACCTGCGGCTTTCAGCACATCCGGTTTACCGGCTTTCAGCTCGGCTAACAGTTTATCAGCCTGGGCTTTTGCCTGTTGCGTCGCTTTATCATGCTTGATCGTCTCGGTGATTTGCGCTTTTACCTTGTCGAGGGGTTCCACCGCTTCGGGTTTATGCGCACTGATACGCAGCACAAAGGCACGATCGCCATCGACATTGATGATGTCAGAGTTATTTCCGGGCGCACCGTTTTGTCCCACTAACCCACCATTGAAGATGGCCTGCTTAACGGCATCAAAGTCGAGATCTTTAGGCACATCGTCACGGCTGAACCAGCCTGTTTCTGTGGCCTTCATACCTGACGCCTGCTCTGCACCAGCCAGCGACTCATTATCATTGCTCGCGGCTTCACTGACTTTCTGCTGCAGTTTGTAGAATTCCGCCTGTGCTTTATCCTGTTTGACCGCGTCCGCGATCTCATCACGTACTTCCGCCAGCGGTTTAACCTGCTCAGGCTTGATGTCGTCAAGACGGGCAATCAGGAAACCCACAGAAGACTTGATTACACCGGAAAGCTGACCCTTTTCTTTCAGTCCCGCATTTTTCAGCTCGTCTGGCGTCGTTGACGGCTCAAGCCAGCCCATATCGCCGCCTTTACGGGAAGAGATTGGGTCAATGGATTTGGTTTTTGCCAGTTCCGCGAAATCCGCGCCGCCTTTCAGCTGCGCCAGAATAGCGTCGGCATCGGCTTCGGTTTTGGTCTGAATCACGCTGTAACGATCGCGCTGGGGCTGCGTGTAGTCCGCTTTATGTTGATCGTACCAGGCCTGAATATCCGCATCGCTGGCATTTTCCTGCATGCTGGCGGCATCCAGTTTGATATAGCTTACGCGGAACTGCTCAGGGGCCATAAAGCTGCTTTTATGCTGCTGATAATACTGGTTGATTTCGTCGTCATTGACGGTTTGCTTTGCAGCCAGAGCATTCACATCGAGGGTAGCCGTCTGAATATCACGCTTTTGCGCCACCAAATCCACCAGCTTAGTGGTTTCATTTTTCAGCATAAAATCGGTATTCGCGACCGCATTGATCAGCTGTTGGGTGGCCAGTTGTTTACGCAACGCTTCGGCATACTGATCCGGCGTGAATCCCATATTGCGGATCATCGCATTGTATTTAGCATTATCGAACTTGCCGTTGGTCTGAAACGCAGACTGGCTGAAGATAGCCTGTTTGACCTGATCGTCACTGATGGCAATATGCAGATCTTTTATGTAGGTATCCAGTAATGCCTGGTCAATCAGCTGAGACAGCGCCTGCTGGCGCATCTGCTGCATGTAACCTTCGTTGCCCGCAAGCTGCGAGAACTGATCACCCAGCATCTGCTGCTGACGATTGCGCTCGTTGTTGAACGCCTGCTCTAACTGCGCACGGCTGATCTCCTGGCCATTAACTTTGGCCGCATAATCGTTGTTACCGCCAATCAGATAGTTGCCAACGCCGGTCAGCACAAAGGAGAGAATGATCAACCCCAAAATAATCTTGAGCACGACATGGTTCGACGCCGCGCGTAAATTGTCCATCATGGTATGACAACACTCCGCTGTAGTGTGAATGTAAAGCCCTGCCGCAATAACGCCATCTTCCCGACGCATTACTCCGCTGCAAGTCTGGCTGGCAGCATGCATCCTGTTGAGACAAGTCTCGCAACCTTAAACCGCCTCTCCGGATGTAAAAAAGGCACATCTTATTGATGTGCCCGTATGTTACATGAGAACGCGTTAACCGTCCTCTAATCCACTCAAGAAAATGTGTTATTGAGTGGTGGCGTTGTCATTAGTTGACAGCGTCTTTCAGTGCCTTACCTGCACGGAAACCCGGTACTTTACCTGCCGGGATAGTAATCTCTTTACCGGTTTGTGGGTTACGGCCGGTGCGCGCTGCACGCTCACGTACTGAGAAAGTGCCGAAACCTACCAGCGCCACTTCATCTCCGCTTTTCAGCGCGTCAGAAACAGAGCCCATAAATGCATCTAAAACACGTCCTGCTGCTGCTTTAGAAATGTCGGCATCGGCAGCAATTTTATCGATCAGTTGTGACTTATTCACTCTATTCATCCCCTCTTTATTATTTCACATCGTACCCACGCTTCCTGTCGGGCACGAACGCGCAGCAAGTTATATCAAGCCTTATATGCCGAAACAACGGTAATCCTCTTATAACATCGCTTCAGCAGCCACCTAAATTAGCGGGACAAAAAAAAGCTGGCAAGCACCAATTGGTGTTGCCAGCGCGGCTTTTTAACGCTTTATGCCATTAATCACTATTTTGCGGTTGCTACCTGCATACCGTAAGGCGCGTTTTCCAGTGCCAGGTTCAGCACTTCCTCAATACGCTTGACCGGATGAATTTCCAGATCGGCAATCACGTTCTGAGGAATTTCTTCCAGATCGCGTTTGTTTTCGTCCGGGATCAGCACCACTTTAATACCACCGCGGTGTGCCGCCAGCAGCTTCTCTTTCAGCCCGCCGATAGGCAGGACCTGACCACGCAGGGTGATCTCGCCGGTCATCGCGACGTTTGAACGCACCGGGTTACCGGTCAGGCAGGACACCAGGGCAGTACACATGGCAATACCGGCACTGGGACCATCTTTCGGCGTCGCGCCTTCCGGTACGTGCACATGGATATCGCGTTTTTCATAGAAATCGCCATTGATACCCAGTTTTTCCGCCCGGGCGCGGACGACAGTCAGCGCGGCCTGAATGGATTCCTGCATGACTTCGCCCAGCGAACCGGTATAAGTCAGCTTGCCTTTGCCCGGTACACAGGCGGTTTCAATGGTCAGCAAATCGCCACCCACTTCCGTCCATGCCAGACCTGTTACCTGACCCACGCGGTTTTCGCTGTCGGCGCGGCCATAGTCAAAACGCTGCACCCCAAGGAAATCCTTCAGGTTTTCACCATTAATGGTGATGTGCTTTTTGGTTTTGTCCATCAGCAGCGTTTTCACTGCTTTACGGCACAGCTTGGACAGTTCACGTTCCAGGCTACGCACACCAGCTTCACGCGTGTAGTAACGGATGATGCCGATGATAGCGCTGTCTTCGACGGTGATCTCAGACGACTTCAGGGCGTTACGCTCAATCTGCTTCGGCAGGAGATGCTGCTTGGCGATATTGAGTTTTTCGTCCTCGGTATAGCCAGAAAGACGAATCACTTCCATACGATCCAGCAGTGGAGCCGGAATGTTCATGGAGTTCGACGTCGCCACAAACATCACATCAGACAGATCGTAATCGACTTCCAGATAGTGATCGTTAAAGGCGATGTTCTGTTCAGGATCCAGCACTTCCAGCAGCGCTGAGGCCGGATCGCCGCGCATATCCGACGACATTTTGTCGATTTCATCCAACAGGAACAGCGGGTTTTTCACGCCGACTTTCGCCATCTTCTGAATCAACTTGCCCGGCATAGAGCCAATATAGGTACGGCGATGACCGCGAATTTCCGCTTCATCCCGCACGCCGCCGAGGGCCATGCGTACATACTTACGCCCGGTTGCTTTCGCAATAGACTGACCCAGCGAGGTTTTACCCACGCCCGGCGGTCCCACCAGACACAGAATCGGCCCTTTAATTTTGCTGACGCGACTTTGCACCGCAAGGTACTCAAGGATGCGGTCTTTGACGCGTTCCAGGCCATAATGGTCGGTATCCAGCGTTTCCTGGGCTTTGCGCAGATCTTTCTTCACTTTGCTGCGCGCATTCCACGGAACCTGAACCATCCAGTCGATATAGCCGCGCACCACGGTCGCCTCGGCAGACATCGGCGACATCATTTTCAGCTTCTGCAGTTCTGCTTCAGCTTTCTCACGCGCTTCCTGCGGCATTTTGGCCGCATCGATTTTACGTTTTAACGCTTCGTACTCGTCAGGCGTATCATCCATCTCGCCCAGCTCTTTCTGAATGGCCTTCATCTGCTCATTCAGGTAGTACTCACGCTGGCTCTTTTCCATCTGCTTTTTGACGCGATTGCGAATGCGTTTCTCAACCTGCAGCAGATCGATTTCAGATTCCATCATGGCCATCAGATATTCCAGACGTTCATTGACGTCTGACATCTCCAGCACTGACTGTTTATCCGCGAGTTTTAATGGCATGTGCGCCGCCACCGTATCCGCCAGGCGCGCCGCATCATCAATATTGTTCAGTGACGTTAAGACCTCAGGCGGGATCTTTTTATTCAGTTTGATATAGCCTTCAAACTGATTGATCGCCGTGCGCACCAGCACTTCCTGCTCGCGCTCTTCAATCTCCGGAGAGACCAGATATTCCGCCTGGGCGACAAAATGGTCACCGTTGTCAGCCAGCGTAGTGATATTGGCACGCTGTAAACCTTCAACCAGCACTTTTACCGTTCCGTCTGGCAGTTTTAACATCTGCAGTACGGAGGCAATGGTACCCACTGAAAAAAGATCGTTTATGCCAGGTTCATCCGTTGAAGCCTCTTTCTGTGCGACCAGCATGATCTTTTTATCATGATCCATTGCGGCTTCGAGGCACCGAATTGATTTTTCCCGGCCAACAAACAACGGAATTACCATGTGCGGATAAACTACCACGTCGCGCAACGGCAGGACGGGGATTTCAATGCGTTCAGAACGCTCAGGATTCATAGAGCTCTCTCTTAGTTTAGTGTCCGCAAGGTGATGGGTACCGCATCAGGCAGGTGTGCGGTCAAACCCACAGGTGTCTGAGTATATGGGGATGATTGTCAGACATTCAATGTCACAACGGTGAGAAATGCAAAAGGGGAAAGATTTTCCCCTTTATAGATGGCACAATGTGGACGATTTGTTTATTTATTCGCCAGAAGCCTGAGCTTCGTGCTTGCCATAAATCAGCATGGGTTCAGACTGACCTTCAATCACCGACTCATCAATCACCACTTTCTCGACATCTTCCATGGACGGCAGATCGTACATGGTTTCGAGCAGCGCGCCTTCCACGATAGAACGCAGACCGCGCGCACCGGTTTTACGTGACATCGCCTTTTTAGCAATCGCCGTCAGGGCTTCGTCACGGAACTCCAGCTCAACGCCTTCCAGGTTAAACAACGCCTGATACTGCTTGGTGAGTGCGTTTTTCGGCTCACGCAGAATCTGAATCAGCGCTTCCTCACTCAGTTCATTGAGCGTGGCTACCACAGGCAGACGGCCAATGAATTCTGGGATCAGGCCAAATTTGATCAGATCTTCCGGCTCACATTGCGCCAGTAACTCGCCTTCTGTTGCCTTCTGTGATTTACCTTTCACCGTTGCGCCAAAGCCAATGCCTGAACCGGTTTCAACGCGCTGCGAGATAACCTTATCCAGACCGGCGAAGGCGCCACCACAGATAAACAGAATCTTAGAGGTATCGACTTGCAAAAACTCCTGCTGCGGATGCTTACGGCCACCCTGCGGCGGCACGGCGGCGACGGTGCCTTCAATCAACTTCAGTAACGCCTGCTGCACACCCTCACCCGATACGTCGCGGGTGATCGATGGGTTGTCTGATTTACGTGAAATTTTATCGATTTCATCGATATAGACGATACCACGTTGGGCTTTCTGCACATCGTAGTCACATTTTTGCAGTAGCTTCTGGATGATATTTTCGACGTCTTCCCCCACATAACCGGCTTCGGTCAGCGTGGTTGCATCCGCCATGGTAAAAGGCACATCCAGTAAACGGGCCAGGGTTTCAGCCAGCAACGTTTTACCGCTACCGGTCGGACCGATCAGCAGAATGTTACTTTTGCCCAGTTCGATACCGTTGCTGGTATCCCCGTTGCGTAAACGTTTGTAGTGGTTGTACACCGCCACGGCCAGGACTTTTTTGGCCCGTTCCTGACCAATAACGTAATCGTCGAGGTGATGGCGGATCTCATGCGGCGTAGGCAGCGCACTACGTTCGCGATGCGGGGCAACCTCTTTAATCTCTTCGCGAATAATGTCGTTACACAGATCAACGCACTCATCGCAGATATACACTGACGGCCCGGCAATCAGCTTACGCACTTCATGCTGGCTTTTGCCGCAAAAAGAGCAGTACAGCAACTTTCCTGAACCGTCTTTGCGCTTATCTGTCATCAGTTAACCTCTTCTTGTTCTCAGGCCGTACCAGCCGTACAGCACTGGCCGTGGGTACACGGCCGATGTTCATTCAACCCGTCATTATCTTGTCCTGTTAACTATAGACCAGAGACAAGGTGAAGTTAGGGCTTATTGGCGATGCGTCAGGATTGAATCGACCAATCCATACTCTACCGCTTCGCTGGCGGAGAGGAAACGGTCACGCTCAGTGTCACGCTCAATTTCTTCCAGTGACTTACCGGTATGTTCCGCCATCAGCTCGTTCATGCGCTGCTTCACTTTCAAAATTTCACGCGCATGAATCTCAATGTCGGTCGCCTGTCCCTGATAGCCACCCAGCGGTTGGTGAATCATCACGCGTGAGTTTGGCAGGCAGAAACGCTTGCCTTTCGTCCCGGCTGTCAGCAGGAAAGCCCCCATTGAGCAGGCCTGGCCCATACAAATGGTGCTGACGTCAGGCTTGATAAACTTCATGGTGTCATAAATTGACATGCCAGCCGTAATGACGCCACCCGGTGAGTTGATATAAAGGTAAATATCTTTTTCCGGGTTCTCCGCTTCCAGAAACAGCATCTGGGCCACAATCAGGTTAGCCATGTGATCTTCTACCTGGCCGGTTAAGAAGATAACGCGCTCTTTAAGCAGACGGGAATAGATATCGTATGAACGCTCGCCGCGCGAGGTTTGCTCGACCACCATTGGCACCAACGCATTGTGCGGTGCAGTAAACTCACGATCGCCACTGTATGACATTACCGTCTCCTGGATAAATTTCATTGGCAACATTCTGTACCGATTTTACGTAAGACGAGCAACAAAAACTATGCTCTGCCTCTTACCGACAACATCAGGACGGTTAATCAGTCAGCCGAACTGTTTTTTGCATACTCCCTCTATCTTGGGATAGTGCTCAGTTGTTTCAAGCATAACAACCTTTTCATCAATCGCTAACCCGGAAAAAGCGATGCGTGAACAATTCGCCTAAAAATTAATCAAATAGCGACAGGCCCGTTGTCAGAAAGCGTATTACAGAAAAAAGCCCGCGACTTTTCAGGCGCGGGCTTTAGCACAAGGGGTTAAACGGACGATCAGGCCTGAGCGGTCTGATTCATCAGTTCCTGGAAGTTAGTTTCTTTTTCAGAAACTTTGGCTTTCGCCAGCACAGCTTCAACCGCCTGCTCTTCCAGCGCCACATTGCGCATGTTGTTCATCAGCTCGTTATTTTTGCTGTAGAACTCGATCACTTCCTGCGGATCTTCGTAAGCAGACGCCATTTCTTCGATCAGCACTTTAACGCGATCTTCATCGGCTTTCAGCTCGTGCGTGCGAATCACTTCGCCCAGCAGCAGACCGACCACAACGCGACGCTTCGCCTGCTCTTCGAACAGTTCGCGTGGCAGTTCCAGCGCTTGCTTCTCGTTACCACCAAAGCGTTGTGCAGCCTGACGACGCAGAACGTCGATTTCGCTGTCGATCAGCGCAGCAGGCACATCAATAGGGTTCGCTTCAACCAGACCGTCGATAGCCTGTGTCTTCACGCGGTTACGAATCGCGCCTTTCAGCTCACGTTCCATGTTCTTACGCACTTCCGCACGCAGGCCCGCAACCGAACCATCTTCCACGCCGAAACGCTTGATGAATTCTTCGGTCAGTTCTGGCAGTTCGCGCGTTTCCACTTTCTTCAGCACGATCTCGAACTTCGCGTCTTTCCCTTTCAGGTTTTCCGCGTGGTAGTCGTCAGGGAATTTCACGTCGATAGTGAAGGTTTCGCCTGCTTTGTGACCCACAACGCCTTCTTCAAAGCCTGGGATCATACGGCCCTGGCCCATGGCCAGAACGAAGTCAGATGCTTTACCGCCTTCGAATTCTTCGCCGTCAACAGAACCGGTGAAATCGAGGGTAGCGCGGTCTTCAGCACCCGCTGCAGCGTCGGTTTCAATCCAGTTAGCCTGCTGCTTGCGCAGCGTTTCCAGCATGGTATCGACATCGGCATCGGTCACTTCGACCTGAGGCTTTTCAACTTCGATGTTTTCCAGGCCTTTCAGCTCAACTTCTGGATACACTTCGAACTCAACCGCATAGGTGAAGTCCTGACCTTCTTTGTATTCGCCTGGCACATAGTTAGGCGCGCCAGCCGGATTGATCTTCTCTTTGATGATGGCGTCAACAAAGTTACGCGTCATCAGATCGCCCAGCACGTCCTGGCGCACAGAAGCACCGTAGCGCTGCGCGACGATGTTCATGGGCACTTTGCCTTTACGGAAACCATCGATACGGACTTTCTTCGCCACATCCACCAGTTCTTTTTTAACGGCGCTTTCGATGCTGTCAGCTGCGACAGTAATCGTAATGCGACGGCCCAGGCCCTGAGTGGTTTCTACAGAAACTTGCATCTTGTTACCTCAAAAAATCACGTGCTCGGTCAACTTCAGACACCACACATTAATTAATGCGCCGTATCTAACAACCGGGACGGCTTCCGTGAAGAGAACCTGATCCCTGTTACCAGAAGCGTCCCGAAGACATTCCGGAAAAATAGACGCAGCATTATAGCGGCATCACTGAGATGAGTCGAGGACGCTAAGTCACCACTTTTCAGGGAGTTTGCTGCTTTTTTGAGCCAGGTAACGCGTTTAGCAAGGATAAAACACAAAAACGGCCCGCAGGCCGTTTAAAAAGAGAGGGTGTTATGCGAGTGTGCCTGCACCGCGACAGTTCGGCGAAGCGAGTACCGTATCCTGCAATCCTTCCCACTCTTTCAGGGTATAAGTATGCAAGGCCAGTGCGTGAACACTTCCCGCCAGCTCAGCACTGAGTTCACCATAAATTGCGCGATGACGGGCGAGAAAACGCTGACCGGTAAAAACGTCGCTGACAATCACCACTTTGAAATGGCTTTCAGAACCGGCAGGCACATTGTGTCGGTAGCTTTCATCATGCACTTCCAGATGAGCCGGCTCAAAAGCCAGGCGCAGCTTCTCTTCTATCTGTTCTCGAATCATGGTTTTACCCTCAATGGCGAGCGCTGTGCCCCATCTGTTTAAATATTAGTCCGTTTTTGGCTGCGCAACGCGACAGCGGACGCAATATTATCACTCCGTCGCCCTCTTCGCTTGTGCCTTGTCAGGCGGGGAATATGAAAAGGTAGAGAGCAAGAAAAAGCGCCTTGCGTGGTTTACCTTGTGGCAAAGGGCTTTATTCACTGCACCGCTTTGCTATGATGGCCGCAGTTTTTGCACACCAACCCATGACACTAACGAGAAAGCGTATGTTGAAAAAACTGTTATTCCCGCTGCTGGCTGCTTTTATCCTGGCCGGTTGCGCTTCCAGCAACAACACATTGACCATTCAACCTAAGATTCAGCTGCCACAGCGCGATCCGAGCCTGATGGGCATTACGGTGAGTATCAACGGCGCCGATCAGCGTCGCGATCAGGCGCTGGCAAAAGTTAATCGCGATGGACAACTGGTCAGCCTGACCCCGTCGCGCGATCTGCGTTTCTTACTTCAGGAAGTGCTGGAGAAACAAATGACAGCGCGCGGCTATATGGTCGGTCCTAATGGCGCGGTTGATCTGCAAATCATCGTCAATAATCTGTATGCCGACGTCACCCAGGGTGATGTGCGTTACAGCATTACCACCAAGGCGGATATCTCTATCGTGGCGACCGCGAAAAATGGCAATAAACAGATTAAAAATTACCGCCAGACCTACAGCGTAGAAGGGGCTTTCAGCGCCACCAATCAGAAAATCACCAATGCGGTGAATTCTACGCTGAGCGACGTGATCGCCGATATGGCGCAGGACACCAGCGTCAACGACTTCATCAAACAAAACGCCCGTTAATCAGGTCTTTTGCCCGGCACCCGGCCGGGCACTTTTCAAGGTCAGTATGAATCACTACTTCCGTGTCTTCCGCCAAAAAAATGCAGCCATTTTACTCCTTCTGGGATTCGCATCAGGTTTGCCTCTGGCCTTAACCAGCGGGACGCTGCAGGCGTGGATGACGGTTGATAATATCGATTTGAAAACCATCGGATTCTTTTCACTGGTGGGCCAGGCCTATGTGTTTAAGTTTCTCTGGTCCCCCATGATGGATCGCTTCACGCCGCCGCTTCTCGGTCGGCGCAGAGGCTGGTTGCTCATTACGCAACTGGCACTGGTGGCCAGCATTGTGGCAATGGGCTTTTTGCAGCCCAGCCGGGATTTAACCCTGATGGCGGCACTGGCGGTACTGATTGCATTCTGTTCTGCGTCACAGGATATCGTCTTCGATGCCTGGAAAACGGATGTGTTGCCGCCGGAAGAACGCGGAAGTGGCGCTGCCATCACGGTGTTAGGCTATCGCCTGGCAATGTTGATATCGGGCGGTCTGGCGCTGTGGCTGGCCGATCGCTATCTCGGCTGGGAGGCGACTTACTGGCTCATGGCCCTGCTCCTGCTGCCCTGCCTTATCGCAACCTGTCTTGCCAAAGAGCCGGACAACGCGCAGGCCGCGCCGCGTACGCTACGTCAGGCGGTTGTCGATCCTCTGCACGATTTTTTTAATCGCAACAACGCCTGGCTGCTGATCACGCTCATCATTCTTTACAAGCTCGGCGATGCATTTGCCGCCTCTCTCACCACCACCTTTTTGATTCGCGGCGTGGGATTTAATCCGGGCGACGTCGGGCTGGTAAACAAAACGCTGGGCTTGCTGGCAACCATCATTGGCGCGCTTTATGGCGGCATGCTGATGCAGCGTCTGAGCCTGTTTCGCGCGTTAATGATTTTTGGCCTGCTCCAGGCGGTGTCGAATTTCGGCTACTGGCTGCTGGCGGTCACCGACAAACACCTCTGGAGCATGGCGAGCGCGGTCTTTATTGAGAACCTGTGTGGCGGAATGGGAACCGCTGCGTTTGTCGCGCTGCTGATGACGCTGTGTAATAAGTCCTTCTCGGCGACGCAGTTCGCCCTGCTGTCTGCGCTTTCAGCGGTAGGCCGGGTTTACGTGGGACCTGCAGCCGGTTATCTGGTCGAGATCTGGGGCTGGCCAACGTTCTACGCCTTTACCGTTTTCGCCGGTCTGCCGGGCCTGGCCCTGCTGGCTTTTTGTCGCGGTACACTGGACTTTACCCAAAAAACTGGCCAGTTTTTGCCGCGCCGCCATTTTTCCGCAGGCTACCGCTGGACGAAACGGCTGTTTGCAGGCGGATGCGGGTTACTGGCGCTATGGCTTCTGTCGCTGGCGCTGAATGCAACGGGTATGCTCACGCTTTCGGCGTGGCTGGCTCCGCTGTTTGAAGCCGGTATGGCGCTGGCGCTTTGCGGTGTGCTGTCCGGTGTGGTGCTGGATTATCGCGCATTGAGAAAGGCCGGGAATTGACCTTTTGCCTCATAATCGCCCAGTCGCAGGTGCCATTTCAGCCAATTGGTTAAGCGCACCTAATTTGTCTTTGCGTGTCAATTTACAAAAAATATTTTTATCATGTGCGCGCTTCGGGCAAGATATTTAAATCCGGTACGCAATTAATTAAGTTAAAAATTAGAGAAAAAATGATGCAATATTGTTAAATAATTGAGTATTAAAAGTCAGGGTTATTCCTTTCCTACTTTTGTTTAACCCCGCATCCATCTCTTTTTGTTATATTACTGCCAACTGCTTGTCCACGTTAATAATTTGTCACCGAGAACAACATCTGTGACACCCTTAGCAAAAGGTGTCAACATGGTTCTGACACATCCTTAAGCTGGTTTACACTGCATAAACCTTCCCGTAAAATGCGCGCACACTTAAACGACAATAGAGCCCTTTGTCATTGAGGTCGTTAAATGAGACTCAGTAAATACAATAAAAGTTTGGGGATTTTGTCATTAATCGCAGGCACTTTATTAATGAGTGGCTGCGATAATGCATTGTTAAATCCCAAAGGACAGATTGCGCTGGAGCAACGTTCGCTGATACTGACCGCTTTTGGTCTGATGATGATCGTCGTGATTCCTGCAGTCTTAATGGCCGTCGTGTTTGCCTGGAAATATCGGGCGTCGAACACGAATGCTAAGTACAGTCCTAACTGGTCACACTCCAATAAAGTGGAAGCTGTGGTCTGGACCATTCCGATCCTGATCATCGTTTTCCTTGGTGTACTGACCTGGAAATCAACCCATGCGCTGGAGCCAAGCAAACCCCTGGCCTCTGACGTGAAACCGGTTGAAATTGACGTCGTTGCTCTGGACTGGAAATGGTTATTCATTTATCCAGAACAAGGTATTGCGACAGTTAACCAGATTGCCTTCCCGGCAAACACTCCGGTTAACTTCAAAATCACCTCCAACTCCGTCATGAACTCCTTCTTTATTCCTACGCTCGGTAGCCAGATCTACGCGATGGCGGGCATGCAGACCAAACTGCACCTGATTGCCAACGAGCCAGGAACTTTCGACGGTATTTCCGCCAACTTCAGTGGTCGCGGTTTCTCTGGCATGAAGTTCAAAGCCATTGCAACCAAAGACGATGCGGAGTTCCAGCAGTGGGTTGCCAAAGTAAAAGCGGCACCTAACACGCTGATGACGATGGATGATTTCGAGAAAGTGGCTGTGCCAAGCGAAAATCACCCGGTGGAATATTTCTCTTCAGCTAATCCTGAACTGTTCTTGCAGGTCATTAACAAGTTCATGAATAGCCACGGGAAAATGGACATGTCTGAACACAAAGGCATGGACATGAGTCACACCGCTACCGCGGGAGCCGAGGAATAATACGATGTTCGGAAAATTAACTCTGGATGCAGTGCCCTATCATGAACCGATTATCATGGTTACGGTTGCCGGCATCATCATTGCAGGTCTGGCGATCGTCTCTGCCATCACCTACTTTGGTAAGTGGAAATATCTGTGGTCTGAATGGCTGACGTCAATCGACCATAAAAAACTGGGTATCATGTATATCATCATGGCGTTCGTCATGCTGCTGCGCGGCTTTGCTGACGCCGTGATGATGCGTACCCAACAGGTTCTGGCTTCCTCCGGGGAAGCAGGCATATTGCCCCCTCATCACTACGACCAGATCTTTACCGCTCACGGCGTAATCATGATCTTCTTCGTGGCGATGCCATTCGTGGTGGGCCTGATGAACATTGCCGTACCGTTGCAAATCGGTGCGCGTGACGTTGCCTTCCCGTTCCTGAACAACCTGAGCTTCTGGTTTACCGCAATCGGTGTGATTCTGGTTAACCTGTCTCTGGGTGTCGGCGAATTCGCGCAAACTGGCTGGCTGGCCTATCCACCGCTGTCGGGGGCAGAATACAGTCCCGGCGTGGGGGTGGATTACTGGATCTGGAGTCTCCAGCTTTCCGGTATTGGTACAACCCTGACCGGTATTAACTTCTTCGTGACCAT
Source organism: Pantoea sp. BR_17 (assembly GCF_041955125.1). Taxonomy (NCBI): domain Bacteria; kingdom Pseudomonadati; phylum Pseudomonadota; class Gammaproteobacteria; order Enterobacterales; family Erwiniaceae; genus Pantoea; species Pantoea sp. BR_17. The sequence continues at coordinate 91,147 of NZ_JAVAXT010000007.1, forward strand.
TCTGAAGATGCGTGCGCCGGGCATGGACCTGTTCAAAATGCCCGTCTTTACCTGGGCTGCGCTGTGCACCAACGTCCTGATCATCGCTGCGTTCCCGGTTCTGACCGTGACTCTGGCGCTGTTGACACTTGATCGTTACCTCGACTTCCATTTCTTTACTAATGATATGGGCGGTAACATGATGATGTACGTCAACCTGATCTGGGTCTGGGGTCACCCAGAGGTGTACATTCTTGTTCTGCCGGTGTTTGGTGTCTTCTCTGAAGTTACGGCCACCTTCTCGAAAAAACGTCTGTTTGGTTATACCTCACTGGTCTGGGCGACCATCGCCATTACCGTGTTGTCGTTCATCGTCTGGCTGCACCACTTCTTCACCATGGGTGCCGGTGCCAACGTTAACGCCTTCTTCGGTATCATGACGATGATCATCGCGATTCCGACCGGGGTTAAAATCTTTAACTGGCTGTTCACCATGTATCAGGGTCGCATTCAGATGCACTCTGCGATGCTGTGGACCGTAGGCTTCCTGGTCACCTTCTCTGTGGGTGGTATGACCGGTGTTCTGCTGGCCGTTCCGGGCGCTGACTTTGTCCTGCACAACAGTCTGTTCCTGATTGCGCACTTCCATAACGTGATTATCGGTGGTGTGGTATTCGGTTGTATGGCGGGTGTGACCTACTGGTTCCCGAAAGCCTTCGGCTTTACCCTGAACGAAACCTGGGGCAAACGTGCTTTCTGGTTCTGGATCATCGGCTTCTTCGTTGCCTTTATGCCGCTGTACGCACTGGGCTTCATGGGAATGACCCGTCGTCTGAGCCAGGATATCGATCCTCAGTTCCACTCTCTGCTGGTTGTTGCAGCGGTAGGTGCGGGTCTGATTGCCTGCGGTATTATTTGTCAGCTGATCATGTTCTACGTGTCTGTACGTGACCGCGACCAGAACCGTGACCTGACTGGCGATCCGTGGGGTGGCCGTACGCTGGAGTGGGCAACCTCTTCACCACCGCCGTTCTATAACTTTGCTGTTATCCCGCATGTGCATGAGCGTGACGCTTTCTGGGAAATGAAAGAGAAAGGCGAAGCGTACAAGCAGCCGGCTAAATATGAAGAAATTCATATGCCGAAAAACAGCGGTGCTGCGATTGTTATTGCCGCGTTTGCGACCATCTTCGGTTTTGCGATGATCTGGCATATCTGGTGGCTGGCAGGTCTTACTTTCCTCGGCATGATCGTAAGCTGGATCGTGAAGAGCTTCGACGAAGACGTGGACTACTACGTCCCTGTTGCCGAAGTAGAGAAGATTGAAAAGCAGCACTTTGACGAAATCAGCAAAGCAGGTCTGAAATAATGTCAACTACCGTAAAACACCACCACGACGCCCATGCGGAGCATGGGCATCACGATGCAGGAGCCAATAAAGTCTTTGGCTTCTGGATCTACCTGATGAGTGACTGCATTATCTTTGCAACCCTGTTTGCGACCTATGCAGTTATGGTTAACAACACCGCCGGCGGCCCGGCAGGCAAAGATATCTTTGAACTGCCGTTCGTGCTGGTTGAAACCGCCCTGCTGTTATTAAGCTCCATCACCTACGGCATGGCTGTTATCGCCATGAACAAGGAAAACAAAGGCGCCGTTATCGGCTGGCTGGCGTTGACCTTCCTGTTTGGTGCGGGCTTTATCGGGATGGAAATCTATGAATTCCATCACCTGATTGCTGAAGGCTTCGGTCCAAACCGTAGTGGCTTCCTGTCCGGCTTCTTTACACTGGTCGGTACGCACGGTCTGCACGTGACCTCGGGTCTGATCTGGATGGCCGTGCTGATGTTCCAGATCGCGAAACGCGGTCTGAACGCCACTAACCGTACCCGTATCATGTGTCTGAGCCTGTTCTGGCACTTCCTGGACGTGGTTTGGATCTGCGTGTTTACCGTTGTTTATCTGATGGGAGCCATGTAATGAGTCATTCTGTTAACGAACATGGTGCATCACACGGTAGCGTGAAGTCTTACATGATCGGCTTCATCCTCTCTATCATCCTGACGGCAATCCCGTTCTGGATGGTAATGGATGGTAGTGCTTCTCATGGAACCATCCTCGGCGTTGTGCTGGTCTGTGCAGTCGTTCAGGTGCTGGTTCACCTGGTTTACTTCCTGCATCTGGACAGCAAATCTGAGGGCGGCTGGAACATGGTGGCCATTGTCTTCTCAGCAATCATTATCCTGATTGTTGTGGTTGGCTCACTGTGGATCATGTGGAACCTCAACTACAACATGATGCCCCACTAAAGAGTCTGTGTAATGTTTAAGCAATACCTGCAAGTTACAAAGCCAGGAATTATTTTCGGGAATTTAATTTCTGTGATTGGCGGATTTTTGCTGGCCTCTAAGGGCAGCATTGATTACGCCCTGTTTCTCACCTCACTGGTTGGCGTGTCGCTGGTGGTTGCGTCAGGTTGTGTCTTCAACAACGTGATTGACCGCGATATCGACATCAAGATGGAGAGAACCAGGAATCGGGTGCTGGTTAAAGGCCTTATCTCCGCGAAAGTAAGCCTGGTGTATGCCACTGTGTTGGGTATTGCTGGCTTTGCACTGCTGTATTTCGGTGCTAACCCGCTGGCCATGTGGCTGGCGGTGATGGGCTTCGTGGTATACGTTGGCGTTTACAGCCTGTATATGAAGCGTCATTCGGTTTACGGTACGCTGATTGGTAGCTTGTCTGGCGCTGCGCCGCCGGTGATTGGCTACTGTGCCGTGACCAATGAGTTTGATGCGGGCGCCCTGATCCTGCTGGCGATTTTTAGCCTGTGGCAGATGCCGCACTCCTATGCGATTGCTATCTTCCGCTTTAAGGATTACCGGGCTGCCAACATCCCGGTCTTACCGGTTGTGAAAGGCATCTCCGTAGCAAAAAATCATATTACGCTTTATATCCTGGCGTTTATGATTGCCACGCTGATGCTGACGCTGGGTGGCTATGCAGGCTATAAGTATCTGGTCGTTGCCGCTGCCGTCAGCGTCTGGTGGCTGGGCATGGCGCTGTCAGGTTATAAAACCTCAAACGATCGGGTTTGGGCACGTAAGCTGTTTGTCTTCTCCATCGTCGCCATCACCGCGCTGAGCGTGATGATGTCAGTGGATTTCATGACGCCTGCGTCAAAAGATTTGCTGACTTACGTGCGCTGATGTGTACCAAAACAGCATGAAACGGGCGCGATTTTCGCGCCCTTTCTTTTTGTTACGACTGCTTAAGAACTATTGTTTTACCCTTCCACTCTCCCTCCCTAAAATAAATGCAGCACATCAACAGAGGTAGGAATGAACGATAACAAAATGACTCCGGTGGAGCTGCGCGCCACATGGGGCCTTGGCACGGTCTTTTCCCTGCGTATGCTGGGAATGTTTATGGTCCTGCCGGTATTGACCACCTATGGCATGGCGCTCCAGGGAGCGAGTGAAACCTTAATCGGTCTGGCCATTGGCATTTATGGCCTGGCTCAGGCCATTTTCCAGATCCCCTTTGGCCTGCTGTCCGATCGTATTGGACGCAAGCCTCTGATTGTGGGCGGCCTGCTGCTGTTTGTCCTTGGCAGCGTGATTGCCGCCAGCACGGAATCCATTTGGGGCATCATCCTTGGCCGGGCGTTGCAGGGTTCGGGCGCGATTGCGGCCGCCGTGATGGCGCTGCTGTCGGATTTAACGCGTGAACAGAACCGCACCAAAGCGATGGCGTTTATTGGCATCAGTTTTGGCGTTACCTTTGCGATTGCGATGGTGGTGGGACCGATTGTGACCCACGCGCTGGGCCTGCATGCGCTGTTCTGGATGATCGCAACGCTGGCGACGCTGGGTATTCTCATTACGCTTTGGGTGGTCCCCTCCTCCACTCAGCATGTCCTGAACCGTGAGTCGGGCATGGTGCGCGGCAGCTTTAAAAAAGTGCTGGCCAACCCGCGCCTGGTAAAACTGAATCTTGGCATCTTCTTTTTGCATATCCTGTTGATGTCGAGCTTTGTTGCGCTGCCCGACCAGTTTGAACAGGCGGGCTTACCGCCATCAGAACACTGGAAGGTCTATTTAACGACCATGCTGATCGCCTTTGCGGGCGTCGTGCCTTTTATCATTTATGCGGAAGTGAAGCGCAAAATGAAGCGCGTCTTTGTCGGCTGTGTCGGCATGATGGTCATCGCAGAAATTGTTTTATGGGGAGCGCAGGGCCATTTCTGGACGCTGGTGCTCGGCGTACAGCTCTTCTTCCTCGCCTTTAACCTGATGGAAGCCATCCTGCCTTCCCTGGTCAGTAAGGAATCGCCTGCCGGTTACAAAGGGACAGCAATGGGGCTTTACTCCACCAGCCAGTTTCTGGGCGTTGCGATCGGCGGAAGCCTGGGCGGTTGGGTGTTAGGTCATTTTGATGCGCAAACTGTGTTTATGGTGGGAGCGATTGTGGCGGCAATCTGGCTGTTCGTCAGTATGACCATGCAGGAACCGCCCTACGTCAGCAGTCTGCGCATTGTGCTGAGTGATGCGGCGCTGGCAGTACCGAATCTGGAGAAGCGCCTGAAGGCCCAGCCTGGAGTGAACGCGGTGCTGATCATACCGGAAGAAAAAAGCGCTTACATTAAGATCGACAGTAAGATCACCAGCCGACCGGAGCTTGAAGCCCTTATCGGCGGTGGCTAATCCCCTGCCCTCACCGGGTTTGTTGTCTTTGACAAACCCGGTTCCTCCCGTTTATCCCCGCGCAAAATGCGTCCCTCTGGTCACGCAATTTACGTCACGGACATCAGCACCTTGCAGGGCAAAAGCGTTGCTGTCGCGGAAGGGGATCAGTGACAGCCAGACTGTGTCACAGTCAGGCTGCCAACCCGACAGGATGCCTCAGAGGGCATCCTGTGCTCACGTGCTGAGTGGAGGGATTAATCGCGGAAGTTTTTGAACTGGAAAGGCTGGCCCAGGTTGCCATTACGCACCAGCGCCATTGCGCCCTGTAAATCATCACGAGACTTACCCGTTACGCGCAGAGATTCGCCCTGAATCTGCGTCTGCACTTTCAGCTTGCTGTCTTTAATCAGCTTCACCAGCTTTTTCGCGACGTCGCTTTCAATGCCTTTTTTCATTTTGGCATCCACGCTCCAGCTTTTGCCGCTGTGTTCAATCTCTTCTGGTACTTCCAGCGCCGCGCCTTCAATACCGCGCTTGAGCATTTTCTCGCGCAGGATATCCACCAGCTGCTTTACCTGAAAATCCGATTCACTGATGACCTTAATGGTTTCATTTTTTTCATTGAGTTCGTAACTGGCAGTGACGTTGCGAAAATCAAAACGTGTCGACAGTTCACGGTTAGCATTCTCTACTGCGTTGCGAACTTCCTGCATGTCGACTTCTGAAACGATATCGAAAGATGGCATCTCTTCTTCTCCTGAGGCTAAACTGGCATGCATAATACGCGTCTTACGGCACTAAATAAAATCGCACTGTGTAGCGCTATACTTAACTCATTGCCACAGCGCATAAATAATAAGCCCGCGAGCGGGAGGCAGCATGAAAATAACCGTATTAGGATGTGGCGCATTGGGCCAGGTGTGGCTCACCGCTCTTGCCCATTGCGGGCACGATGTCCAGGGCTGGTTACGCGTACCTCAGCCCTACTGCTCAGCAAATGTAATCGATCCGCTGGGGCGCGTGACGAACCGGACCTTCATTGCCAACGATCCGCTGTTTTTGGCGCAGAGCCAGCTGCTGTTGGTGACGCTGAAAGCCCCGCAGGTATCAACGGCCGTAAAAAATCTGGAAAGCGTGATGTCAGAAAACTGCCCGGTTTTGTTGTTGCACAATGGCATGGGCACGCTTGGCGAATTAAAAGGTCTGACGCAGCCGCTGTTACGCGGTATCACCACGCACGCCGCAATGCGGGATGGCACGGTCATTAAGCACGTCGCCACGGGCGTCACCCATATTGGTCCCGGCAACCGTAAAAGCGAGCACTGGAGTGAGGTCGCCGATGTGCTGCACGAAGCGCTGCCCGATGTCGCCTGGCATGACAATATCCGGGCGGCCTGCTGGCGTAAGCTGGCGGTAAACTGTGTGATCAACCCACTCAGCGTGGTTTACGACTGTCAGAATGGCGCACTGCGTCAGCATCAGGCCGACATCATCACCTTATGTGACGAAATCAGTTGGGTTATGGAGCGTGAAGGCCAGTCCGTGGCCAGCCAGAGCCTGCAGGATCAGGTGCTGAATGTGATTGAGACGACCGCCGCCAACACTTCATCAATGCTGCAGGATATACGCGCTCAGCGACTGACGGAAATTGAATACATCACCGGCTTTCTGCTGCGTCGCGCACGCACTCACGGCTTAGTGTTACCTGAAAACACCCGGCTGTACGACATGATTAAACGCAAGGAGTCTTATTATGGGCGCGAACGCCTCGGTACTGGTCTGTCTGGCTCATGGCAGTGAAGAGACGGAAGCCGTTACCACACTCGATCTGCTGGTCCGTGGCGGGATAAAGACGGTGACCGCCAGCGTTGAAAGCGATGGCTGCCGTGAAATCGTCTGTTCGCGCGGCGTTCGCCTGCTGGCCGACGTCCCGCTGGTCGAGGTGGCGGACAACGCCTACGATGCCATTGTCCTGCCCGGCGGACTAAAAGGAGCCGAGACATTTCGTGACAGTCCGCTGTTGGTTGAAACCGTACGCCAGTTTCATTTGTCAGGACGTATTGTTGCGGCCATCTGCGCAGCCGCTGGCACGGTACTGGTGCCGCATAACCTGTTTCCGGTCGGCAATATGACAGGGTTCCCCGGTTTAAAGTCCACCATACCGGAAGAGAAATGGATGGAACGTCGTGTCGTCTGGGATCCGCGAGTCAATTTGCTCACCAGTCAGGGACCGGGCACGGCGATGGATTTTGCGCTGAAATTAATTGATTTGCTAGCAGGCAGTGATAAAGCACGTGAGGTCGCGGCACAACTGGTGCTGGCGCCGGGTATTTACGACTATCAGGCCAGTTAAGTCGCCGGTTCAGACGCCTGCCGGACGCTCTGTGCTCGTCTTGCCCTGGTATGCAAGGCGAGCACAGGGAGAAGCGGTCAGTGACCGCTATGCGGATTACGGACGATATACCTTCACGTTTTTAAATCCCTGCTCATGCAGATAGAGCGCCTGTAATTTACTCATCACACCGCGATCGCAGTACAACAGCCAGGTTTTGTTCTGATCAAGGTCGCCAAACTGCGTACTGAGTTTGTAGAAAGGCATCGACTTCACCTCCGTTCCCGCCAGCTGTAGCGGTTTGTCTTCCTGCTCATCCACCGAGCGGATATCCAGCACACTGTCGTTTTCGTTCAGCAAGCCGACCGTCTCAACCTCAACCACCTCTTCCTGCGTCTGCTCCGCGATTTCGCGAATATCCACATTGGTCGCCTCGGCCACCATACGTTCCAGAATCGCGAAATCAAACTGGCTTTCTTCGGCTTCGATTTTGCCTTTTACCGCTTTGACCGTCGGGCTTTTCGAAATCACGCCACAATATTCCGGCATGGTGCTGGCAAAGTCTTCGGTGCCGATTTCACGCGCCACTTTAATAATGTGCTCTTTGTCGTGAGAAATCAGCGGACGCAAAATCAACGTATCGGAGGCATTGTCGATCAGTCGCAGATTGGTCAGCGTCTGGCTGGAGACCTGCCCCACCGCTTCGCCTGTGACCAGGGCCTGTACGCCATAACGTTCCGCCACCATTGAGGCTGCACGGACCATCATACGTTTCAGCACCACGCCCATTTGACCGTCGTCGATTTTTTCTAAAATTTCGCCGACAACTGGCTCAAAGTTGATTGCCACAAAACGTACACGGTGCGAACGGCCAAAGCGGTTCCACAGATAATGGGCGACCTGACGTACGCCGATTTCATGTGCCGCGCCGCCCAGGTTAAAGAAGCAGTAGTGAACGCGGCTGCCACGACGCATCAGCATGTAGCTGGAAACGCCGGAGTCAAATCCACCTGAGATCAGCGACAGCACATCTTCCTGGGTACCAATCGGGAAGCCGCCCAGCCCTTCATAGCGTGCGGTGACCAGCGTTAAGCGGTTTTCTTCCACTTCGAGGTTAACCGTCACCTCAGGTTTCTTAAGCTGAACGGTGGCGCTGGCGATGTGCTGATTTAGCCCGCCGCCAACATAGCGCTCGAAGTCCTGCGAACTGAAGCTGTGTTTGCCACGGCGCTTAACCCGCACGCAAAAGGTTTTGTTTTCCAGGCTGTCGCGATACTGTGCCAGCGTCTGTTCGAAAATATCGTGGATGTCGGTATATTCGCGCTCTTCAACCGCAAGGACATGATGAATACCCGGGATGCGCATCAGCTCATCGGGAATAATCTGCCGCATGGCTTCATCTTTGCAGCGCACTTCAATATGATCCCAAAAACGCACCACCGCGATCTCATCGCTGACCGTTTTGAGCACGTTGCGGATATTACTGGCAAGAATCTTAATAAAGCGCAGACGCACCGACTGACTCTTGATGGTGATTTCAGGAAATAACTTGACGATAAACTTCATGGCAATACAGCTTCGTTGGGCAAATAAGTGCTAAAACAGGCTGCACTTAGCTGGTAAGATCATAAAATTGCGGGGTGACAGGCGCATCCGCATCCGAGGCGCGAGAGTATATCACCTTTACCCGGTGACTGCTTCTGCAACAGCATGCACATTGATTATTTTGCTAATCATTCTCTCTCAGCTACCATGACCGATTGCAAGATAACGTTCCAACCGTGAGTCGACACGAAATATGCCGAAAAAAGCCGAACAGCCAGCCAGCTTTGAAACGTCATTGCAGCAGCTGGAGCAGATTGTTAATCGTCTGGAAAGTGGTGAACTGCCGTTGGAAGACGCCCTGAATGAATTTGAGCGCGGCGTGCAGTTAGCGCGCAATGGCCAGCAAACGTTGCAGCAAGCCGAGCAGCGCGTGCGCATTCTCCTCAGCGACGATAACGATGCCGATCTCTCCTCTTTCACGCCGGAAAACAGCTAATGGATTTTCCTGAACTGCTCAATGCGTATCACCAGCAGGTGAACCACGCGTTGATGGGCTACCTGGATGCCCTCCCTTTTCAGAGTTCTCCTCTGGTGAATGCCATGCAGTATGGGGCACTATTAGGTGGCAAACGCATGCGCCCGTTTCTGGTTTACGCAACCGGCACCATGCTCAATGCGAATAAAGCCAGTCTCGATGTGCCTGCAGCGGCTGTCGAATGTATTCACGCCTATTCACTGATTCATGACGATTTGCCGGCAATGGACGATGATGCGTTACGTCGTGGGCAACCGACCTGCCACATCAAATATGGTGAAGATACCGCCATTCTTGCCGGTGATGCGCTACAAACGCTGGCCTTTTCTATTCTGGCCGACCAGCCCATGCCGGGCGTGAGTGCGGAATACCGCCTCGCTATGCTGTCAGAGCTGGCCAGGGCCAGCGGCGTAGCGGGTATGTGCGGCGGGCAGGCGCTGGATCTGGCGGCAGAAGGTCAGTCTGTCGATCTTCATCAACTGGAACAGATCCATCGTCACAAAACGGGGGCGTTGATTCGCTCAGCCGTGCGACTCGGTGCCTTTGCTGCCGGCGACGCGGGCCGTGAAGCGCTGCCGTATCTTGACCGCTATGCGGATGCCATCGGCCTGGCCTTTCAGGTGCAGGATGACATCCTGGATGTGACGGGCGACACAGCCGTTATCGGAAAACGTCAAGGTGCCGATCAAGATCTTGGAAAAAGCACCTATCCTTCATTGATGGGTCTGGATAATGCCCGGATTAAGGCACTGGATTTATACCAGGAAGCCGTGGATGCTTTGCACATGCTCTCTGCAAAATCCTATGATACCTCTGCCCTGAAGGCGCTGGCGAGCTTCGTAATTGAACGCGATAAATAACTTCCATGATGAGTCACTGATGAGTTTTGATACTACAAAATACCCGACACTGGCGCAGGCAGAAACGGTACAGGCACTGCGTGCCCTGCCTAAAGAAAAATTGCCTGCGCTCTGCAATGAGCTGCGCCAGTATTTATTAGACAGCGTGAGCCGCTCAAGCGGCCATTTTGCGTCGGGCCTGGGCGTGGTCGAGCTGACGGTGGCGCTGCATTACGTCTATAACACACCGTTCGACCACCTCGTGTGGGACGTCGGTCATCAGGCTTATCCGCATAAAATTTTAACCGGCCGCCGCGATCGCATTGGATCGATTCGGCAAAAGAATGGCGTGCACCCCTTTCCGTGGCGGGGAGAAAGTGAATACGACGTCCTGAGCGTCGGTCACTCCTCAACCTCCATCAGTGCCGGGCTGGGCATGGCTGCTGCGGCCGAACGGGAAGGTAAAGGGCGCCGTACCGCCTGTATTATCGGCGACGGTGCCATCACCGCAGGCATGGCCTTTGAGGCCATGAACCACGCGGGCGATATTAAACCTGATATGCTGGTTATCCTGAACGACAACGAAATGTCGATTTCTGAAAACGTCGGGGCGCTGAATAACCGCCTGGCACAGATTTTATCGGGTAAGACCTACGCGCGTCTGCGCGAAGGAGGCAAGCGCGTACTGACCGGCCTGCCGCCGATTAAAGAGTTGGTAAAACGCACCGAAGAACACCTGAAAGGCATGGTGGTGCCGGGCACCCTGTTTGAAGAACTGGGGTTCAATTATATCGGGCCGGTCGATGGTCATGATGTCCTGACGCTGGTGAATACGCTGACGAATATGCGTAGCCTGAAAGGCCCGCAGTTCCTGCATATTATGACGAAAAAGGGTAAAGGTTATGCCCCGGCAGAGCAGGATCCGATCGCCTGGCATGCGGTGCCCAAATTTGATGTCGCCAGCGGCGAACTGCCTAAGAGCGCCGAAGGATTGCCGAGTTATTCGAAGATATTCGGTAACTGGCTGTGCGAAACGGCGGCTGACGACGCGAAGCTGATGGCGATTACGCCCGCCATGCGCGAAGGGTCGGGTATGGTAGGATTCTCCCGCAAGTATCCCAACCAGTATTTTGACGTTGCCATTGCCGAACAGCACGCCGTGACCTTTGCGGCGGGCCTGGCCATTGGGGGCTATAAACCGGTTGTTGCGATTTACTCGACCTTCCTGCAGCGCGCCTACGATCAGGTTATTCACGATGTCGCGATTCAGAAGCTTCCGGTCCTGTTCGCGATTGACCGTGGCGGCATCGTTGGGGCCGACGGCCAGACGCATCAGGGTGCCTTTGATCTCGCCTATCTGCGCTGCATTCCGGATATGGTCATCATGACGCCGAGCGATGAGGACGAATGCCGCCAGATGCTTTATACCGGCTATCACTATCAGGCGGGTCCGGCTGCCGTGCGTTATCCACGCGGAACCGGCACTGGCGTTGCTCTGACGCCACTGCAAAGCCTGCCGCTGGGCAAAGGTGTGGTTAAACGTCGGGGCGAAAAGCTGGCGATCCTTAACTTCGGTACACTGCTGCCTGAAGCCAGCCACGTTGCCGAAGCGCTGAACGCCACCCTGGTGGATATGCGTTTTGTTAAACCGCTGGATGAAGCGTTAATTACCGAACTGGCCGCACAGCATGAGTCGTTGATTACGCTGGAAGAAGGCGCGATTAAGGGCGGCGCAGGCAGCGGCGTCAACGAGTTCGTGATGGCGAAACGTCTGGGCATTCCCGTTCTCAATATTGGCCTGCCTGATGAATTCATTCCCCCGGGAACGCAGGAAGAGATGCGTCACGACTACCACCTGGACGCAGACGGTATTCAGCAGCAAATCAGTCACTGGCTGGCGCAGTAGTTCCCCTCCCCCGCTCTCTGCGGAGAGCGGTATTCCTGCTATGCTTAATTCCCCTGGAAGGACATAGCAGGAGTCATGATGAAAACCGTTCCACTCGCGAATACTGATTTAAAAGTTTCCCAGCTCTGCCTGGGCTGTATGACATTTGGTGAGCCCACCCGCGGTAAACATGCCTGGACACTGCCTGAAGAAAGCAGCCGACCGCTTATCAGGCAGGCGCTGGAGGCCGGGATTAACTTCTTCGACACCGCTAACAGCTATTCAGACGGCAGTAGTGAGGAGATTCTGGGGCGAGCGCTCAGGGATTTCGCCCGCCGCGAGGAGGTCGTGGTCGCCACCAAAGTCTATTTCCCGCTGAGTAATCTGTCACAAGGCCTGTCCCGTAAAAACATTCTGCAATCCATTGATGACAGCCTGCAACGGCTGGGCATGGAGTATGTCGATCTGCTGCAGATTCACCGCTGGGACTATGACACGCCGCTCGAAGAAACCCTGTCGGCACTTGATGAGGTGGTGAAATCCGGCAAAGCACGTTATATCGGCGCCTCATCCATGCACGCCAGTCAGTTTGCACAGGCCTTAACCATGCAGACAGAACAGGGCTGGGCACGCTTCGTCAGCATGCAGGATCAGTACAACCTGATTCAGCGCGAAGAAGAACGTGAGATGCACCCGCTGTGCCAGCGTGAAAACGTTGCGGTCCTGCCATGGAGTCCACTGGCACGCGGTAAGCTCACCCGGCCATGGGGCGAAACCACCGCCCGCTCCGTTTCTGATGAGGTGATGAGCACGCTCTATGCTTCAACGGAGGAAAACGATGCGGCGATTGCGGCGCGCCTGGCGCAGGTAGCAGCCGACAAAGGCGTAACGCGAGCGCAGGTCGCACTGGCGTGGTTACTGAGCAAACCGGTGGTGACAGCGCCCATCATTGGCGCCTCTCGCGCAGAGCAGTTTGCTGAGCTAGTGGAAGCCGTGAACGTTGACCTGACAACGCAGGATATTGCCGCCCTGGAAAGTGAATATCAGCCTCACCCGGCCACCGGCTATCAGTGATACCAACGCAGCGTGTTCACAGGCGTGACGCGCTCATTCGGCCCGGCCGGGAGAGGATAATGGTGAGACAACCGTACGCCGGTATTTCGGCTACGGTTGCAAAACGGTGATGATAAGGGGCGCAGGACGAACGCTTAACCGGCGAGATAAACCCCGGCACCATAAAGGATGGCTGCAGCAATAATGCCCGCAATAATGTCATCGACCATAATGCCCATGCCGCCATGCACGTTACGGTCGAACCAGCGAATCGGCCAGGGCTTCCAGATATCCAGCACGCGGAACAGCACAAAACCGGCCACCACCCACTGCCAGCTGTTCACCGGAATGGCCATCAGCGTAATCCACATCCCGATAAACTCATCCCAGACAATGCTGCCGTGATCGTGAACGCCCATGTCTTTGGCGGTGCGATGGCAAAGGTACACGCCCACGCTGATGCCTAGCAGCACGACCAGCGAATACAGATCATGCGGAAGCAAGGTCAGCAGACACCAAAAAGGAATGGCGGCCAGCGATCCCACTGTACCGGGCATAACCGGGCTGAGCCCACTGCCAAAACCGGTCGCCAGTAAATGCCAGGGATTACGCATCCGCAGACGACCTTTGGCGATATGTTTATCTGATGTCAAAATGGTCGAATCCTTTAAAACGCACATCTGCCGGTTTGCCGTTTTCGAGCAGTGACAGCCCTTCTGACTCGGGTGCCATCTGCCCAATACAGGTATAAGGCACGCCAAGATGTCCCAGCGCCACGTCCAGTGCACCCCGATTCACTTCCGGCACACTGAAGCACAGCTCATAGTCTTCGCCGCCGCTGAGCGCCCAGCGCAGCACCTGTGACGCGTCAAAATTGTCACGCAGTGCCGGGGACAGCGGAAGCGCGTCAAGGTTGATACGTGCCCCGCAGCCGCTGGCTTTCAGCACATGACCTATATCAGAAATCAGCCCGTCTGAGATATCGATAGCGGAAGAGGCCAGCGAACGCAGTGACTGCCCCTGTAACACGCGCGGCATAGGCCGCAGGTGACGTTTAATCAGGGCTTCATGAATGGCCGGATCGTCAATGCGGCAGTGATGCTGCAGCAACGCCAGCCCGGCCGCGCTGTCGCCCAATGTACCGGTGACATAGATCCAGTCGCCGGGTTTTGCGCCCGAACGCTTTAACGCTTTGCCGTGAGGAATCAGCCCATGAATACCCAGCGTCAGGCTGAGAGGCCCCCGCGTCGTGTCTCCCCCCACCAGCTGCATATCGTAATATTCCAGCAGGTCAAACAGGCTTTCGCTGAAGCTGCTCAGCCAGCTTTCATTCACATCCGGCAAGGTCAGCGCCAGGGTTAGCCAGGCAGGATCGGCACCCATCGCGGCCAAATCGCTCAGATTCACCGCCAGTGATTTATAGGCTAAATCTGCAGGATGGATCGTGGGCAGGAAGTGGATACCGGAAACCAGCGTATCGGTGCTGACCGCCAGCGTTTGCTTTTCGGGCACGCTCAGCAGCGCGCAATCGTCGCCGATGCCGAGTTCGACATCACGGCGGCTACGCGTTCTGCGATTGAAGTAGCGTGCGATGAGTTCAAATTCACCACATGACATAATTGCGTTCCGCTTAACCATTAATGAAAAAGGCCGGCAAGCCGGCCTTATTGATTATTTGCGTTGGGGTCGAATTTGCGGACCGGCTTTATCCAGCACACCGTTGACAAATTTATGGCTGTCTTCAGCGCCAAATACTTTCGCCAGTTCGATACCTTCGTTGATGGCCACTTTATAAGGCACATCAGAACGCTTGCTCAGTTCATACAGCGACACACGCAGAATGGCTTTTTCCACCTGCCCCAGTTCTTCTAACTGGCGCGACAGATAGGGTTGCATCAATCCATCCAGGTACGCGCTGTTGGTCGCCACACCGGCCAGCAGTTCGCGGAAATAAGTAATATCGACGTCTTTAACGTCCTGTTCCGCCAGAAACTGGTATTCCACATCGGCAATGTCGTTGTTAGACAACTGCCAGGAGTAAAGCGCCTGGACAGCGCACTCACGGGCGCGACGACGAGCAGCAGGTTTCACAAAATTCCCCTTACAAAAATCAGGCTTTAATGGCTTTCAATACGTTGATCATTTCAAGTGCGGTCAGGGCCGCTTCGGCACCTTTGTTACCCGCTTTGGTTCCAGCACGCTCAATGGCCTGCTCGATATTTTCGGTTGTCAGTACGCCGAATGCCACAGGAATATCGCTGTCCATGGCAACACTGGCAATGCCCGAGCTGGCTTCACCCGCGACGTATTCGAAGTGCGCCGTGCCACCGCGAATCACGGTACCCAGCGCAATCACGGCATCGTGTTTGCCGGTTTTAGCCAGCGCACGCGCGGCCAGCGGCAGTTCGTAAGCACCCGGTACCCAGACGACAGTGATATTGTCATCGTTGACCTGGCCGATACGCTTCAGGGCATCCACAGCGCCGTCTAACAGGCTCTCGTTGATAAAGTTGTTAAAACGCGCGATAACGATGGCAATTTTTGCCTCTGGCGTTGCAACAGCAGCTTCGATAACTTTCATACATATCCTTTCAGGGGTTTGTTTAGCCCCGCGCAGGGGGGCGGATTCTAACATACTCTTTGGCGGCGTGCTCTCGCTTTTCCGCCTCTGTTATTGCGGTATCAGAGTCAGACGGAGATCGCTGCCGACCTGGCGCACGTCGCTGAAGGCAAAAACCGGCGCGTCAGCCAACTGCGTCAGCCCCGTAAGCTGACACAAACCGCGCGCGTCATTACCCAGTAATTTCGGTGCCACATACACAATGAGTTCGTCAACCAGACCGGCCTGAAGCAATGCCCCTGCCAGCGTGGCACCGGCTTCAACCCAGACGCTGTTAATCTGGCGCTGGCCCAGCACCATCATCAGCGCCACTAAATCCAGTTGGCTGTCGCGTAAAGGAACCGGAATTTGCGTCACCGAGTCAGGCCAGCGCTGAGTGTCGGCCTGCTGTCGCATCAGCCAGGTTTCGCCCAATTGTTCTATAAGTTTGTGCTGCGGTGTTACGCGATTCTGGCTGTCGACGATGACGCGTACCGGCTGGCGTAAGGTCTGCGCATCAACCAGGCGCTGACTGTCGCTGTCCAGTTCGGCCCAGCGTACGGTCAGGGAAGGATCGTCGGCCAGCACCGTTGCGCTGCTGCTGAGAATGGCGGCGCTCTGCGCTCGCAAACGCTGGACATCGCGTCGGGCAGCCGGCGAGGTGATCCACTGGCTTTCGCCACTCGCCATGGCGGTGCGGCCATCCAGTGATGCCCCCAGTTTAAGCTGTATCCATGGGAAGCCGGTCCGCATGCGTTTCAGGAATCCCCGGTTCAGGGCTTCCGCTTCCTGCATCATCAGTCCGTGGCTGACTTCAATGCCCGCCTGCTGCAGTCGATGTAATCCCCGTCCGGCGACCTGCGGATTGGGATCCTGCATCGCGGCCACGACGCGTTTTACACCGGCCTCAATAAGCGCGTCGCAACACGGCGGCGTGCGCCCGTGATGACTGCATGGTTCCAGCGTTACATAGGCTGTCGCCCCACGCGCACGCGCACCGGCCATGCGCAGGGCATGCACTTCCGCATGCGGTTCTCCGGCGCGCTGGTGCCAGCCTTCGCCAACAATGTCGCCATCGCGTACAATGACGCAACCGACATTAGGGTTTGGCATGGTAGTAAAACGTCCGCGCCGCGCCAGTTCCAGCGCGCGCGCCATATAACGTTCATCGGTCATGATTTAATCCTGTAATCTGGCAATCTCTTCGCCAAAATCACGCACGTCCTCAAAGCTGCGATAAACAGATGCAAAGCGAATATAGGCCACTTTATCGAGTTTTTTTAGCTCGTCCATGACCAGGTTACCGATCAGCTTGCTGGGAATTTCACGTTCACCCGTCGCACGCAACTGCGTTTTGATATGGCTTACCGCACTCTCTACGGCATCCGCACTGACCGGGCGTTTCTCCAGCGCTTTCATCATGCCGCTGGCAAGTTTGTCTTCATTGAAAGGTTCACGCACATCGTTGCTTTTCACCACGCGTGGCATGACCAGCTCAGCGACTTCAAACGTAGTAAATCGCTCATGGCACACCAGACACTGACGACGGCGCCGCACTGACGAACCCTCACTGACCAGACGAGAATCAATCACTTTTGTGTCTACAGCGGAGCAGAATGGGCAATGCATGACGTTTCCTGACACGAGATAAATGGGCAGTACAGTGTAGCGCGAACTGCAAGTCAACAAAATCGATTCCCGTGTTTTACCCCGCCCGCTTCACAGACCGGATGGGAAATGCCCGCCCGCGTAAAACCCGCTACGCTTAAAGTGTTCAGGGCAAAAAGCGGAGAACGTAGCCACGTTCGTGCCGATCCGGGGTACTGCATCACCGGATACCTGCGCCACCGCGCTGGCCGGATGCCCGATATCAACCTGTTTCACCTTGCATCATTACGCGTAACGCGAGGTGAAATCGACACGCCAGCGGCTACGGCATTTTATCGCTCAGGGAAAGGCAATTTCAGAGCACACTTAAGGTAATCGGCATGATTTCAGTTCAGGCTTCAACGCCATAAGCGGATGCTGATGCGTCCCGCGACAAGGGGCAGTTATTACGTCATTTGAATAAAGGATAAAAAAACATGATGAACAGGATGGTTTGGGCACCCGCGGCCCTGTCACTGGTTCTGCTAAGTGGTTGCAGCACCCCAGCCCAGCCGCAGGTGAAACAACTGCACCGGGAAGTCAGTCAGCTTAATCAGCAGATGCAGCAACTCACCAGCCAGGCAAGTGCGGTTGAAATTCAGGGACAGCTGAACGCCCATTCACAGCAGGGCGCATGGCTGTTGCCGCAGGCAAACACGCCCGTGGCACTTCAAACGCAGGTTGGCACGCTGCGCCTGTCGCTCGCACGCATTGAGGCCGATGCCGGCGGTACGCATGCTGACCTGACGCTTCGCACACAAAACAATTCACCGCTGCCCGGGCTGCATGCGACAGTAGTCTGGGGCCAGCTCGATCCCGCAACCGGTAAGCCACTTGAGGCCGACAGCCTGACGCAAACCCTCAGCGTTCCCGCTTCACTGACGCCACGCAGTTCGGTCACCGTACCATTACGGTTAAAGGATGTGACGCCGGAGCAACTGGGTTATGTTCGAATTCACCAGGTGATCGCAGATACGTCCAGGCCCTGAAAACAAAAAAGCCGCCAGATTACGCTGGCGGCTTTTTTTATCGTACCAATACTACGGCAGGATCGAAGGCTGATCGGCGCCCTCTTTCTCCACTTTCTGTACCAGCATATGTTCGCGTTTCATGCCCAGCTTCAGCGCCAGCGCTGAAGAAACGTAGATCGACGAAACGGTACCGATGGTGACACCAATCAGCATGGTCAGTGAGAAGCCTTTCAGCAGCGCACCACCAAAGATGAACAGGATCAGGATCATCGCCAGCGTAGTCAGCGAGGTGATCAGGGTACGGCTTAACGTCTGCGTCAGGGACACGTTCGTAATGTCATAAGAGGAGCCGCGACGGATCTTGCGGAAGTTCTCACGAATACGGTCCGAGACCACGATTTTATCGTTCAGCGAGTAACCGATGACCGACATCAGCGAGGCCACAATCGTAAGGTCAATCTCGACCCGGAACAGCGACAGCAGTCCACAGGTGATAATGACGTCATGCGCCAGCGCCAAAACCGTACCCAGTGCCAGACGCCACTCAAAGCGAATACCGATATAAATCAGAATCGCAATCAGTGCCGACAGCAGGGCTAACGCCCCGGCCTGCGCCAGATCGCTGCCCACGCTCGGTCCGACAAACTCGATACGTTTGACCGTCGCGTTTTGCTGCGTCGTCTGGTTGATAACCGTTACCACTTTATTACCCAGCTCGGTTCCCGCAGGCCCGGTGACCGGCGGCATGCGCACCATCACATCGCGGCTGCTACCGAAATTCTGGATCAACGGTTCCTGGAACCCGGACTTCACCAGCGCACCGCGGATAGCGTCGAGATCGGCCGGTTTCTCCAGATTGATCTCAATGACCGTACCGCCGGTGAAATCGAGCCCCCAGTTAAAACCGCGTACGCCAACAATGGCAATCGAGATGATGATTAACAGTCCCGAAATGATGAATGCCAGCGTATCCCAGCGCATAAAGTCAACGACTTTACGGCCGTGGTTTAACTGCTCAATGTTATATTCCTGTGCCACAACGCACTCCTCAGATAGACAGCTTCTTAACGCGCTTGCCACCGTACATCAGGTTGATAATGGCGCGGGTTCCGACGATCGATGTGAACATGGAGGTCGCAATACCGATAGCCGTTGTAATCGCAAAGCCCTTAATGGAGCCCGTACCAATTGCATACAGAATCACCACCTTAATCAGGGTCGTCACGTTCGCATCGACAATACTGGAGAAGGCACCTTTGTAGCCCTCATGAATTGCCTGCTGTACGGAACGCCCGTTGCGCAGTTCTTCTTTGATACGTTCATTGATCAGGACGTTTGCATCGACTGCCACCGCCAGCGTCAGCACAATACCGGCGATGCCTGGCATGGTCAGCGTGGCCCCCGGTAACAGCGACATAATACCGACAATCAGCACCAGGTTTGCCAGCAGTGCGCTGGTCGCAATCAGGCCCACTTTCTTGTAGTACAGCACCATAAACAGGATGGAGGCGACCAGGCCCCACAGGCAGGCTTCCAGCCCCTGAGTAATGTTCTGCTGACCCATTGTCGGACCAATTGTCCGCTCTTCCACAATCTGGATAGGCGCAATCAAGGCCCCGGCGCGCAGCAGCAGCGACAGCTGACGTGCTTCGTTCGGGTTGCTGATACCGGTGATGCGGAAGCTGTTGCCCAGGCGTGACTGGATGTTGGCGACGTTAATCACCTCTTCCTGTTTCACCAGAATGGCGCGACCATTCGCATCTTTCTTACCGCTGTCTTTGTACTCCACAAACAGAGTCGCCATCGGTTTACCGATGTTGTCCTTGGTGAAGTTCGACATGATATTACCGCCCGCGCCATCGAGTGAAATATTCACCTGAGGCTGGTTGTATTCGTCCATGCTGGAGGTCGAATCGGTAATGTGGTCACCGGTCAGAATCACGCGTTTGTACAGCACGACAGGCTGGCCGTCACGCATGTCTTTGACCTCGGAATCCCCCGGCACGCGACCATTGGCGGCGGCGGTCGGAACAACGCTGGTATTGACCAGACGGAACTCCAGCGTCGCGGTTGCGCCCAGAATTTCTTTGGCGCGCGCCGTGTCCTGAATACCTGGCAGTTCTACCACGATGCGGTCAGAACCCTGACGTTGCACCAGCGGCTCCGCGACACCCAGTTGGTTCACACGATTACGCAGGATAGTGATGTTCTGCTGAACGGCATATTCGCGCGCTTCGCTGAGGCGAGCATCGGTCATGGTGGCTCGCAGAGCATCGCTACCGCTGTTGCTGATCACCAGATCCTGATGACGGGATGACAGCCACTTCACGGCAGCGTCACGGCTGGCTGCGTCACGGAAACGGATTTCCACGCCGTAGTTAGCAATCTTGCTGACGTTGGTATAAGGGATATTCTTTTCGCGCAGGTCGCTGCGCAGGCTGTCCGCATTCTGCTCTTGCAGTTTGCTCAGGGCAGTGTCCATATCCACTTCCATCAGGAAGTGCACGCCACCGCGCAGATCGAGGCCAAGTTTCATTGGCTGCGCCGCCAGCAGGGTAAGCCAGCGCGGCGTTGCGGGAGCCAGATTCAGCGCCACAACATAGTTTTCGCCCAGCGCTTTCATGATCGCTTCACGGGCGCGCAACTGCACATCCGTGTTAGAAAAACGCGCCGTAATCGCCCCGTTTTCCAGGGCAACAGACTTCGCCTGAATATTATCTTGTTTTAATACGTTCTGAATTTGATCCAACGTTTGCTCACTGGCGGCGCTTCCGCGCGCGCCAGTGATTTGAACAGCCGGATCCTCACCATAAAGGTTGGGAAGTGCATATACCAGGCCAATGACAAGCACCACGACCAGCATTATGTACTTCCACAAAGGATAACGATTTAACACGGCAGTTCCCTTAGGGAAGTAAAAATTACAGCGCCTTCATAGAACCTTTCGGCAGGACGGCAGCCACGAAATCACGTTTAATAACCACTTCGGTAGTGTCGTTCAGCGCAATCGCAATGTAGCCGGTTTCTGCCACTTTGGTTACGCGACCCACCAGGCCACCATTCGTCAGCACTTCATCACCTTTGGAGATAGAATCCATCAGCTTCTTGTGCTCTTTTGCGCGTTTCTGCTGAGGGCGCAGGATCATGAAGTAAAAAATCAGGCCAAAGACGACCAGCATGATCACCAGAGAATACGGACTTCCCTGAGACGGTGCGCCTGCTGCAGCCACAGCGTCAGAAATGAAAAAGCTCATTAAATTTCCCTCATTGATGAATTATCAGACGTTAAAGGCGGAACCGCTTTGCCCGTCCGTTGGTAGAACTCGGTAACAAAGCGCTCTAATTTACCCTCTTCAATAGCCTGGCGTAAACCTGCCATCAGGCGCTGGTAGTAGCGCAGGTTATGAATTGTGTTCAGACGCGCGCCCAGTATTTCGTTACAGCGATCAAGATGATGCAAGTAAGCACGGCTGTAATTGCGACAGGTGTAACAATCACACTCGGCATCCAGCGGCGACACATCGTCTTTATGCTTCGCATTGCGGATTTTTACCACGCCGTCCGTCACAAATAAGTGACCATTACGTGCATTACGCGTTGGCATCACACAGTCAAACATGTCCACGCCACGACGCACACCTTCGACCAGATCTTCAGGTTTGCCCACGCCCATTAAATAACGCGGTTTGTCCTCAGGGATCTGCGGGCAAACATGCTCCAGGATGCGGTGCATGTCCTCTTTCGGCTCACCGACCGCCAGGCCGCCCACAGCGTACCCATCAAAGCCAATCTCTACCAGACCTTTCACAGACACATCACGTAAATCTTCGTAAACCGAGCCCTGAATAATACCGAACAGCGCGTTCTTGTTGCCCAGGCTGTCAAAGCGGTCACGGCTGCGCTGCGCCCAGCGTAACGACATCTCCATTGAGCGTTTCGCATAATCCCAGTCGGCCGGGTACGGCGTGCACTCATCGAAGATCATGACGATATCAGAGCCCAGATCGTACTGAATCTCCATGGATTTTTCTGGATCGAGGAAGATCTGATCGCCATTGATCGGGTTACGGAAGTGAACGCCCGCTTCGGTGATTTTACGAATGTCGCCCAGGCTGAAGACCTGGAAACCGCCGGAGTCCGTCAGGATAGGGCCTTTCCACTGCATAAAATCATGCAGATCGCCATGCAGCTTCATGATTTCCTGACCGGGGCGCAGCCAGAGGTGGAAGGTATTGCCCAGAATAATTTGCGCGCCGGTATCCTGCACTTCTTCCGGCGTCATGCCTTTTACTGTGCCATAGGTGCCCACGGGCATAAACGCCGGGGTTTCGACCACGCCACGATCAAAAATCAGACGCCCGCGACGCGCGCGACCGTCTGTGGTATCAAGCTCAAATTTCACAAGACCTCCATCGGAGAAACAGTCCGATGTTCAAAGTAAACAGATCAGGCGCCCACTTTTTCCAGCGGCGCCTGGGGGTTTTTGCTGATAAACATCGCGTCGCCGTAGCTGAAGAAACGGTATTCTTCTGCCACCGCAGCGCGATAAGCAGCCATGGTGTGCTGGTAACCGGCGAAGGCCGAGACCAGCATAATCAGGGTTGATTCCGGCAAATGGAAGTTGGTGATTAACGCATCGATCACCTGGTACTCGTAGCCCGGATAGATAAAAATTTGGGTATCGTCGAAGAACGGCGCAATCAGGGCATCCTGACTGGCTTTGGCGGCGCTTTCCAGTGAACGTACCGAGGTGGTGCCAACGGCGACCACTTTATTCCCCCGCGCCTTACAGGCCAGCACCGCGTCTACCACATCCTGCGGGACTTCCGCGTACTCCGCGTGCATGTGGTGATCTTCAATCGTCTCGACGCGCACCGGTTGGAACGTGCCCGCCCCAACGTGCAACGTGACAAAGGCCATTTCCACGCCTTTATCTTTGAGCGCCTGCAACAGCGGCTCATCAAAATGCAGCCCCGCCGTGGGCGCGGCGACGGCACCGGGTCGGGCGCTGTAAACCGTTTGATAAAGCTCACGATCCGCCTCTTCATCCGGGCGGTCAATGTACGGCGGCAGCGGCATATGGCCGACGCGGTTAAGAATGTCCAGTACGTCGCGGTCATCATCAAAGGCGATCTCGAACAACGCATCGTGCCGCGCCACCATAGTGGCTTTCACGCTCTCGTCGTCACCCAGCAGCAGCGCTGCGCCAGGCTTCGGCGCTTTCGATGCGCGAACATGCGCCAGCACGCGCTTGTCATCAAGCATGCGCTCGACCAGCATCTCAATTTTGCCGCCGCTTGCCTTGCGTCCGAACACCCTGGCCGGGATAACGCGCGTGTTGTTAAACACCAGCAGATCTCCGGGCTGGAGCTTATCCAGCACATCCGTAAACACGCCGTGAGTGAGCGCGCCGGTTGGGCCATCCAGCGACAGCAGGCGGCAACCACTTCGTTGCGCCTGGGGATAATGGGCGATAAGAGATTCAGGCAAATCAAAAGCAAAATCGGCGACACGCATGACAGACTTCTTACTCAGAAAAACAGGCGGCACAGTTTAGCGGAAAACCGAACAATTCTGAACAACTGGCTGCGTAAACGGAGTTGCGCTTATAATGCCGCATGAATTTTCTTGCGCATCTTCACTTAGCCCATCTTGCCAACAGCTCTTTGCTGGGCAATCTGATGGCCGATTTCGTTCGCGGCGCGCCGCACCAACACTGGCCTGAACCGGTGGCCGACGGCATTCTGATGCATCGTCGCCTGGACGTAATGACCGATGCCCTGCCGGAAGTGCGCGCGGCACGCCAGCTTTTCCGGGCAGAGACCTATCGCGTCGCCCCCATCACGCTGGATGTCATCTGGGACCATTTTCTGGCGCGCCACTGGGATCGCGTTCATCCGTCACAAACGCTGCAAGCGTTTACGGCCCGTGCCGAGCGCGAAATCGTCCCGCAACTGGCCGCCACGCCCGAGGAATTTAAAGAACTGAATGCGGTGATGTGGCGAGAACGCTGGTTCGAACACTACGCCGATCCCCTGCGCCTTGAACGCGTGCTGAATGGCATGGCCCGACGTCGGCCAAGGCTGGCGGCACTCAGCGACTCTTACCAGGACTTCACCGCCCATTATCCGGCCTTTGAAGCCTGTTTCTTTCAGTTTTATCCCCGCCTGATGCAGTTGGCCGCCAGCCGGCAGCTGTGATTCACCCTCTTTATCAGGTAAGACGCGGCTTACCTGATAACGCTGAAAAAGCACGCAAACAGTACACCGACGATATTGCCATTACTGGCGCACTACGGCTTAATAAGCCTTGCTTAACTATGCTTTGCGCTACTCTCACTGTCAGACCGCCTGTTCAGGCGCTTCCTGTATTCGATGTGTTTTAAAATCATAAGAGGGAAACATGTCATCCGCTTCGCATTCTGAAATTGACGCGCGCTATCGCTACGCCTGCGAAATCGCCCGTGCCGCCGCAAGCCGCGCCTTGTCATGGTATCAACAGCGTCAAAAACTGGTGGTGGAACATAAAAGGGACCTTCAGGACGTGGTCAGTGAAGCTGACCGTAACGTTGAAGAATTAATTAAATCACTGATTGCAGAACGCTATCCCGAGGATGCGGTATTAGGTGAAGAGAGCGGTGGAGAAACAGGCGAGGCCCGCATTTTATGGGTCATCGATCCGATTGATGGCACCGCCTGCTTCGTCAATGGTCTGCATAACTGGTGCGTTTCGCTGGCCATCGTCTGCGAAGGTGAACCGGTGGTGGGCGTGGTTTGCGATCCCAATCATCAGGAGCTGTTTCACGCCCGCAAAGGCCAGGGAGCATGGCTTAATGAGACCCGGCTTGAGGTTCATCAGGCCCGTCACCTCAACGAAGGGCTGTTGGGCATCAGTAATTCCAGCCGGGTGCCGGGAGAAAAGGTTACGCAGCTTATCGATGCGCTACTCAAACAAGGCGGGATGTTCATTCGCATCGGCTCCGGTGCCTTAACCAGCGCCTGGGCCGCTGCCGGTCGCCTGATTGGCTATTATGAAGCCCATATGCATCCCTGGGACAGCCTGCCGGGCATCGTGTTAATGCGGGAAGCGGGCGGCGTCACCAATGATTACATGCGCAATGATGGCCTGAAAAACGGCAATCCCGTTTTGCTGGCGAATGCCGTAATCTATCCACAGATTAAAGCCCTTCTCGCGCCCCAGGAACTGGAGGATGAATAATGTCTGCCTGTAGCCACCTGCGCGTAGTCGCGCTCTGTGCGTTATGGTTCGTGGCGGGGTCGCTTTACGCGGCGCCAGAATACCAGTTAGAGAAAGTGGTCGAACTCAGCCGACACGGGGTGCGCCCGCCGACGCCGGGCAACCGCCAGGAGACCGAGGCAGCAACCGGACAGCCCTGGCCCCGGTGGAGTACAGCGGACGGCGAGCTGACGGGCCATGGCTACAGTGCGGTGGTGAATAAAGCGCGCTGGGAAGGCGATCACTATCGCCAGTTGGGATTACTTCCCGCGGGTTGTCCGGACGCGACAGCACTCTACGTACGCGCCAGCCCTCTTCAGCGAACGCGCGCCACTGCCGAAGCGTTGGTGGATGGCGCATTTCCCGGCTGCGGCGTGGCGGTGCATACCGTCACGGGCGACGTCGATCCGCTTTTTCAGACGGAAAAACTGCCCTTTGCCCGCATCGATCCGCAGCGTGAGATGGAAGAAAAGCGGCGTGTGGCGGGCGATTTAGCACAGCGACAGCAGCAGCTCCAGCCCGCCATTCAGGCGCTTAAACAGGCGGTCTGTCCGGCTAACCGCGCGTGCCCGTTTTTTGATCGCCCCTGGCAGTTAAAGCAGACCAAAAGCGGCAGCGTCTATGTTGAAGGCTTAAGCACGCTGGCCGCAATGGTCGAGACGTTGCGCCTGGGCTACAGCGAAAACTTACCGTTCGCGAGGCTGGCGTGGGGCCACATCACTTCCGCTCAACAGATCACCGCCCTGCTCCCCCTGCTGACGGCCAGTTATGATCTCAGCAATGATGTGCTCTATATGGCGCAACGTCGTGGCTCGCTTCTGTTACAGCGGATGCTCGACGCCATTCAGGGGAACGATCCCGATGTACGATGGGTACTGCTGGTGGCCCATGACACGAATATCGCGATGGTTCGCCGCCTGATGGGATTTGAATGGCAACTGCCGGGTTATACGCGCGGTAATATTCCGCCGGGAAGCAGCCTGGTGATGGAGCGCTGGCGGGATACGCAAAGCAATCAGCGCTACCTGCGCGTCTATTTTCAGGCACAAAGTCTGGACGGGCTACGTCAGTTACAACCCATTAATGACCGTCATCCTTTGTTGCGTCAGGAGTGGCAGCAAGCCGGCTGCCATATCACCGACGTGGGTACACTGTGCCCGTTACAGGATGCGATTGCCGCGTTGGGTCAACAGCTGGACCGCAGCGCGATCGTTCCGGAACCCCTTATATTACCCGCGCAGAACGCATTAGCGCCCGTGTCGGGTTAACGGTGGGCTTTCTCTTATTTTTCGGCAACTTATTTAACGACGTACGCTTTTGCATTAGCATCGTTTCGTCAATCATCCCTCTGTTTG
Organism: Pantoea sp. BR_17; assembly: GCF_041955125.1. Lineage (NCBI taxonomy): Bacteria > Pseudomonadati > Pseudomonadota > Gammaproteobacteria > Enterobacterales > Erwiniaceae > Pantoea > Pantoea sp. BR_17. The sequence goes on from NZ_JAVAXT010000007.1 coordinate 117,811, forward strand.
TTTCATTTGCTATGTGACGTTTTCGGCGAATCCTTTCGCCGATTTTATTTCGTCGTGTCAGTCGCCTTCGCGGCCGGGAATCAGGACGGCTTGCGCACCAGCTTATAACCCAGCAGCAACAGCACAATCCACACCATGCCCACGTAAAGTGAGATGCGCGTATCCGGGAAGTAGCCGATCAGGCCGATGATAAAGCATAAAAAGGCTACGCCGAAACCGGCTGTCCAGCTTCCGCCCGGGAGGGCAAATGTCAGCTGACGGGCTGCCGCTTTACCAATTTTGCGGCGAAACGCAATCTGGGACAGCAGAATCATAATCCAGACCCAGACGGTGGCAAAGGTGGCCAGAGAGGCAATGACCAGGAACACTTTCTCGGGCATCAGGTAGTTGAGCCAGACCGCAATCAGCATGGCAAACATCATAACTACTACCGTGACCCACGGAATCCCGCGTGCTGACACCTTCATAAACACTTTAGGCGCATGGCCCTGCTGCGCCATACCGTGCAGCATACGCCCGACACCGAACACATCGCTGTTAATCGCGGACAGGGAGGCCGTCAGTACCACAAAGTTGAGGATAGAAGCGGCAGCGGCAATACCCAGATGCTGGAAGGTCAGCACAAACGGGCTACCGTTGGTGCCCACCTGATTCCATGGATAGAGGGACATGATGACAAACAGCGTACCAACGTAAAACACCAGAATACGCATCGGCACGGAATTAATGGCGCGTGGGATAGAGGTCGCCGGATCCTTAGCTTCACCGGCCGTGATGCCAATAATTTCTATCCCGCCGTAAGCAAACATCACCATCTGAAGTGACAGCAGCATGCCAACGATCCCGTGGGCAAAAAAGCCGCCGTTGGTCCACAGGTTGTGAATGCCGGTCGGCTGGCCACCGTTACCGATGCCCCAGATGATCATGCCAAATCCGGCCAGAATCATCACAATAATGGTGGCGACTTTGAAGAAGGAGAACCAGAACTCCACTTCGCCGAACACCTTCACGCTCATCAGATTGACCGCACCGATGATCAGCACGACGCTCAGTACCCAGATCCAGTGCGGCACCTCCGGGAACCAGACACCCATATAAATACCAAATGCCGTGACGTCGGCGATGGCCACAATCAGAATTTCAAAGCAGTACGTCCAGCCGGTGATATACCCAGCCATTGGTCCAAGATAATCCTGCGCGTAACGAGAAAACGAGCTGGCCTGGGGATTATTAACGGACATTTCTCCCAGCGCGCGCATGATAATGTACGCCACCGCGCCGCCGATAATATAGGCGAGCAGAACGCTCGGTCCTGCCATCCTGATGGCGTCCGCCGAGCCATAAAACAGCCCGGTGCCAATCGCCGATCCCAGCGCCATAAAACGGATGTGGCGCGTGCTCAGTCCGCGTTTGAGCTTGTTGGTTTCTTGCATAACAACCTGTACCTGTGAAATGAAAAAACCACGGGCAAGCCCGTGGTTAAAGAAGAATCAATCTTAGCCGTTACGAGTGAACTGTCACCTGTTCCGGCCCTTTTAACCGATCAACCAACGCCACAAGCAGCAACATCACCAGTGAGGGCGGCAACCAGGCAAGCCCCTGGTCGGCTAATGGCAGATGCTGGCTGAATGCGGGTAACGCCTCTTTAAACCCGGTGGTTTTGATTGCGTCAAGGATACCAAACAGCAGGCTGACAAGCATAGTCGGAGCAATGATTCGGCTGCTTTTGTTCCAGATATTCTGGGTAAAACTCAGCACAACCAGTACGATGCACGGCGGATAAATGGCGGTCAGCACCGGAATCGAGATCTGGATCAGATGACTCAGCCCCAGGTTGGAAACCACCATGGAGAACAGCCCCAGCACAAACACCAGCGTTTTGTATGACAACGGCAGATACTGGGCAAAAAACTCGGCGCAGGCACAGGTCAGGCCCACGGCTGTCACCATACAGGCAATAAAAATCAGCGCGGCAAGGAAGAAGCTGCCCATATCGCCAAAGGTGTGCTGTACGTAGGCATGCAGAATCGCGGCGCCGTTAGCATTTTGATCGACCAGCGCCCCGCTTCCTGCGCCCAGTTTAAACAGGCTCAGGTAGACCAGCGTCAGCCCTACACCCGCGATAATCCCCGCCAGTACCGTATAACGGGTTAACAGTGCCGCGTTATCAATACCGCGTGAACGGGCCGCATTCACAATCACAATCCCGAATACCAGGGCACCCAGCGTATCCATCGTGAGATAGCCGTTCACGAAACCGCTGGAAAACGCAGCGCGCTGGTAGTCGGCGGTGGCCGGAATGGTGCCGCCTGCGGGCCACAGCAGGGCGGCAACGCCGAGCAGCGTCAGGGCGGCAATTTTCAGCGGTGCCAGAATATGCCCGACCGTATCCAGCAGTTTGCCGGGATAGAGCGAAATGCCCATCACCAGCACAAAGTAGATCAGGCTGTAGATGAACAACGGCAATGCACCGTCGCCGGTGATCGGCGCGATCCCGACTTCAAACGACACCGTGGCGGTGCGCGGCGTGGCAAAGAGTGGCCCCACCGCCAGATAGCAGACAGTGGCCAGAACCACCCCGGCAATTTTACCAATCGGTGTACTCAGCGCGTCAATCCCGCCGCCGACGCGCGCCAGCGCAATGACGGTGATGACGGGTAATCCCACAGCGGTAAGCAGAAACCCTAAAGCGGCCACCCAGACATGTTCGCCTGACTGAATACCGACCATAGGAGGAAAGATAATGTTACCCGCACCAACAAACAGGGCAAACGTCATAAAGCCCAGCGCGAGAATGTCTTTAACGGTTAAACGATGTGTCATACGGCCTGTCACTGATGTTGCGATGAAAGATAAGTTTGCGTTGCCCCCTCGCTGCGCTATGACAACGGCTGATCAGACGACAGCAGCGCATTATGCGCAGCGTCCGGTTTAGCGCAGGTGATTTGAGCTGCTTTTTTTCTGTTCACAGAGGGATAAATCGACAACGGCCGTAAGTAAAACGTTTATAGCGAAGAAAGGCAATACGAGATCGGAAAACCAGAGGCTTATTTCGTGATTTAAGTCAAAATTAGTGGATCACATCAATATTAGCAGCAAGCACATCAGATGATGTGCCTTAATAATAAACAGGCCATGGGAAATACCAGCATACTGACGTCTTTTTATGCACAAGTGGCGCATACATTGCGCCACACTGCGCACTTTTGACGCTTACCAGACCTGATTCGCCACATCCACAACCAGACGAATCTTCTGCCACTGTTCCGCTTCGGTCAGGCTGTTCCCCTCTTCCGTTGAGGCAAAGCCACACTGTGGACTAAGGCAGATCTGGTCAAGACTGAGATACTGCGTCGCCTCCTGTAAACGTGCTTTTACCTGATCCACGTCTTCGAGTTCGCCGACTTTGGTGGTAATTAAACCAAGCACCGCCTGCTGATGACCCGGCCGGATAAAACGCAGCGGTTCGAAACCGCCGGAACGGTGGTTATCATATTCCAGGAAAAACGCATCAACATTAACAGTGCCAAACAGGATTTCGGCCACAGGTTCATAGCCGCCTTCTGAAATCCAGGTCGAACGGAAATTGCCGCGGCAGACATGCAGACCGACGGTCAGATCGGCCGGTTTATCCTCCAGCGCTTTATTCAGCACGCGGGCGTAGGTTCGGGCCAACTGCTCGGGATCGTCACCGCGCTCGCGGATCTCACGCTTTTGATCGTCCGAGCACAGGTACGCCCACACCGTATCATCCAGTTGCAGATAGCGACAGCCTGCCGCATAAAAGGCGGCGATTGCGTCTTTGTAAGTCTGTGCCAGATCGTCAAAGTACACATCAAGATCGGGATACACCTCCGCGTCGATCACTTTACGTCCGCCACGGAAATGCAGCACGCTGGGACTGGGAATCGTCATTTTCGCCACGGCATCCCCTGCGATGCCTTGCAAAAAGCGGAAATGATCCAGCATCGGATGCCCGTCAAACCCCAGTTTGCCGGTCACTTTGACACCGTGCGCTTTGGTCTGTACGCCGTTGAACTGAATGCCCTGATCGGCTTCAAAATGTTCCACGCCTTTCAGGCCGTAGAAAAAGTCAAAATGCCACCAGCCGCGACGGAATTCCCCATCCGTGACCACTTTGAGGCCGTTTTCACGCTGTTTTGCCACCACATCACGGATGGCTTCGTTTTCAACCTCACGCAACTCGTCAGCGCTGATTTCCCCCGCCTGGTATTTCTCGCGAGCCTGTTTGATCGCGGCAGGACGAAGAAAGCTGCCAACGGTGTCGGCACGAAACGGGGCGGTTTGTCTTTGCATGATCACTCCTTGTCACGGCCAGATAATTTCGGCCGGGAATAGTTACATAATGTTATTTTAGCCTTCTGGATGGCTAAACGTCTAAATGCAGAGTGACATGCTGTTCTCTCAGCGGCAAACGAATAAAATTCACGTCGCCTGAAAAAAATTCATGTTGCATCGTCGCCGTCGGCTTTTCTGTCAGCGGCCGCAGCACAGACAGCCTGATGGGGCTTACGGGTCCGGAGGCAGGCTGTTTCACGGTGACGCTACCGGCGTCTGTTGACGGGCAGGTGGGCGTTATTCGAGCGAAGCGCGAGCCTGAGCAATCTGCGCCGCAGAGAGCGGCAAATACCCGGCCTCGCTGACGCGCTGTTGCCCCTGACTGGAAAGCACCTGTCGTAAAAAGGCATCGACCAGTGGCGGTAAAGGTTTACCAGGCGCTTTATTCACATAGAGATAAAGCGGACGCGACCATGGATAGCGGCCGGTACGGATAGTCTCTGGATCCGGTGCCACCGCGTCGCCGTTTTTGGTCACCACGGGCAGCAACCTGACGCCGCTCAGATGGAAACCAAAACTGGCATAGCCGATGCTGCGGGGATTACCGGCTACGGCCTGTACCACGGCGGCAGAGCCGGGAAACTCGGCCACGTCATTGCGGAAATCGCCCTGACACAGCGCCTGCTGTTTGAAAAAGCCCCATGTTCCCGAGGCGGAGTTACGGCCATAGCGCTGGATGGGACGCTGCTGCCATTCTGTCTGGCGCAGTCCCAGGTCACCCCAGCGTTGTGGAACCTGATGCGCGCCGCAAAGCCGGGTGATGGAAAAAACCGCATCGAGCTGACGCGGATCGATTTCACGCAGGGGGTTACGTTGATTGACCACCACGACCAGCGCATCCATTGCCACCGGCACGGCCAGCGGCGGATAGCCATAGCGCGCCTCAAAGGCCTGGCGCTCATCAGCCTGCATCGGACGACTCATCGCGCCCAGTTGAACGGCCCCGGCGGTCAACGCAGTGGGCGCGGTAGACGACCCCGAAGCCTGAACCTGAACGTTCACGCCAGGCGCCTGACGGCTAAAGTCATCTCCCCATAACGTCATCAGGTAGCCGAGCGTGTCGGAGCCGGCGCTACTGAGATTTCCGGACAGCATGACGGGCTGCGCCTGCCCGAGGGCTGGCAACAGCGAAAAGAACACCAAAAGAAAAGCGCGCATCGTTCCGGTCCGTTCACGATTGATGAACGGCATTCTCCTGCATCCCGTTACTGACAATCAACCTTGGCGCCAGGGTAAATGTAAAACAGGTTTCCTGATGCGGGATGCTGGTGATCTCCAGCCGGGCATTATGGTGACTCAACGCATGTTTGACGATAGCCAGCCCCAGCCCGCTGCCGCCGGTCGCACGTGAACGCGCTTTGTCTACACGATAAAAGCGTTCGGTCAGGCGCGGAATATGCTCAGCGGGAATACCGGGACCGTTATCGCAGACCTTAAATACCGCGCCCTGCTTGCTGCGTAACCAACTGATATCAATTCGTGTGCCGTCTGGCGTATGGTTGACCGCGTTGTAGACCAGGTTGGAGATGGCACTGCGCAATTGCTCGTCATTGCCAAACACTTTCAGATGCGGATCGGTGTGAAAATGGATTTGATGTCGCCCGCCGCTCAGCGTTTCCGCTTCATGTTGCAGCAGTTTCAACATGACCGGCACATCGACTTTTTCTTTCATATTGATGACCGGGGCCGCCTCAATACGCGACAGCGTCAGAAGCTGCTTCACCAGGCTGTCCATTCGGCGGGTTTGTTCTGACATGGTGTGCAACGCTTTGTCACGCGAACGTTGATTCATGACTGAGTCATTCATCATCTCCAGATAACCCTGAAGCACCGTCAGCGGCGTGCGAAGTTCGTGACTGACGTTGGCGAAGAAGTTGCGTCGTGCACCTTCCAGCTGGTGCATTTGCGTCACGTCGCGGGCCACCATCAACCACTGGCCTTCGCTGTAGGGCATAACACGAAATTCCATGTGATGCTGGTTATTCAGCACCAGCGTCAGCGGTTTGTCGAAATCGCGCTGGCGCAGATAACGTGAAAATTCAGGATAGCGCAGCAGATTAAGGATATTTTGCCCGTTATCTTCGGGCCAGCGCAGCCCGAGGTGCTGCTGTGCCAGGCCATTGCACCAGAAGATGGTGCCCTCTTCCGTTGTCAGGATAACGGCATCCGGCAGCGACTCTGCACCACTGCGAAACCGTTTGATCAGATGACCCAGCTCACGCCGCCGACGTCGGTTGCGCAGCTGCATTTGATACAGACCGTAAAACAGCGGTTCCCAGCTTGCCTGACCGGAAGGCGGGGTCATCGTGCGATCCAGCCACAGCCAGTGCGACAGCCGCATCAGGTTATAAAAATGCCACAGTAAAATACCGACTACGCTGAGTAACAACAGCCACGGCAGATAGCCGAACAACAGGCCGAGTACCAGCGCAGGCAAACACGCCAGCACCAGTTCGGACAATAATCGCTTCCAGGAGAGGCGTTCCAGCACGGTTAAAGCTCCGTTTAAAAGCGGGCAGAGAAACGATAACCTGTTCCGCGGACGGTTTGTACCATGCGATCGTGACCGGTCAGTTCCAGCGCTTTGCGCAGACGGCGAATATGCACGTCAACTGTACGATCTTCAACATAGACGTTGGTGCCCCAGACGTGATTCAGTAGCTGTTCACGGCTGTAAACACGTTCAGGATGGGTCATAAAGAAGTGGAGCAGCTTGTACTCTGTCGGCCCCATCTCCAGCGGCGTGGTTTCCGACATCACCCGGTGCGAGGAGGGATCCAGGCTCAGGCCCTGCATTTCAATTACATCTTCGACCGCCATCGGCGAAATGCGACGCATCACAGCTTTGATACGGGCCATCAGCTCTTTCGGTGAAAACGGTTTGGTAATGTAGTCGTCGGCCCCGACTTCCAGGCCACGCACGCGATCTTCCTCTTCGCCACGTGCGGTCAGCATCATGACCGGAATATCACGCGTCATCGCTTCACGTTTAAGGTGTTTGATAAACTGAATGCCGCTGCCGCCAGGTAACATCCAGTCCAGCAGGATAAGGTCAGGCCAGGGTTCAATCAGCTTACTGACGGCGCTGTCATAATCTTCTGCCTCAATCGGCTGATAATCATTTTGTTCCAGAACGAAACATAACATCTCACGGATTGGAGCTTCATCTTCCACAACTAAAATGCGCTTAGCCATTATGACTCCTGCAGGTAGGACGGCTTTCACTGATATTTGCGGCGCCATTATGCGTCAGTTTTGTGACACTTTTATGAAAAAGTTAGCCATAAAAACCGGCCTGCAACAACCATTTATGACAACATGACGACATGTTTTGTGGCTTTAGTGATGGAGCCAGTATAATCGCCGGGCGATTTGTTATGGCAGGGAGTGTTATGCGCATTATCCATACCGCGGACTGGCACCTGGGGCAGTTCTTTTACAACAAAAGCCGGGCCGCTGAGCATCAGGCCTTTCTGGACTGGCTGCTGGCCCGAATTGAAGAGCATCAGGTGGATGCGCTGATTGTGGCAGGTGATTTATTCGATACCGGCACACCGCCCAGCTATGCACGTGAAATGTTCAACCGCTTTGTGGTGGCGTTACAACCCAGCGGCTGTCAGCTGGTGGTGCTGGCCGGAAATCACGATTCGGTGGCGACGCTGAACGAGTCGCGTGAACTGCTCGCCTGCCTGAATACCCGCGTGATTACCACGCCGCAGGACGGGGACGATGTGCTGGTGTTAACGACGCGTCGGGGCGAACCGGGCGCGCTGCTGTGCGCCATTCCTTATCTGCGGCCACGCGATATTATGCGCAGCCAGGCCGGCCAGTCAGGACGCGATAAACAGCGCAGCCTGCTGGAGGCCATTACCGCCCATTATCAGCGCAGTTTTGCTGCCGCGCAGGCGCTGAATCTGGCGCTTCCCATCGTCGCGACCGGCCACCTCACTGCTCTCGGCGTCAGCAAAAGCGACTCAGTGCGCGATATCTACATTGGTACACTGGATGCCTTTCCGGCCTCGGCCTTTCCGCCTGCGGATTATATTGCGCTGGGGCATATTCATCGTGCGCAGCGCGTGGCCGACAGCGATCATATTCGCTACAGCGGTTCGCCGATTCCGCTCAGCTTCGATGAACTGGGCAGCGAAAAAAGTGTGTTCCTGCTGGATTTCAGCCCGTCAGGCCTGACGGTCACGCCCCTGACCATTCCCCTGTTCCAGCCAATGCAGGTCCTGAAAGGCTCGCTGGCGCAAATCACCCGGCAGCTCAGCCAGTTTTCTGCGCCCGACGGGACCAAACCTGTCTGGCTGGATATTGAAGTGACCACGCAGGAATATTTAAGTGATTTGCAGCGTCAGGTAGAAGCGCTGACAGCTTCCCTGCCCGTAGACGTTTTGCTGCTGCGCCGCAGCCGTGAACAGCGCCAGCACAGTCTGGCACAGCTGGATAAAGAAACCCTGAGCGAACTGAATGTGGAAGAAGTGTTTGCCCGACGACTGGCGCTGGATGACGCGCTGGACGCGGATCAGATTGCCCAGACCACCCTGCGGTTTAAACAGACGCTGGCGGATCTGGAGGAACAGCCATGAAAATTCTGACGCTGCGCTTCAAAAATCTTAACGCGCTCAAAGGTGAGTGGTTTATTGATTTTCGCACCGAGCCGTTTGCCAGCAACGGGCTGTTTGCGATTACCGGCGCGACGGGCGCCGGTAAAACTACGCTGCTGGACGCCATCTGTCTGGCACTGTATCACCAGACGCCGCGCCTGGGCGGCATCTCTCAGGGGCATAACCCCCTGATGACACGCGACTGTGCCGAGTGCCTGGCGGAGGTCGAGTTTGAAATTAAAGGCGAAGCCTGGCGGGCATTCTGGAGCCAGAACCGCGCGCGCGGCACCGCTGACGGTAAACTGCAGGCTCCCCGCGTTGAGCTGGCACGCTGCGCCGATAATCAGATTGTGGCAGATAAAGTGAGCGATAAGCTCAAACTTACGGAAACGCTGAGCGGGCTGGATTTTGCGCGCTTTACCCGCTCAATGATGCTGTCGCAAGGCCAGTTTGCGGCGTTTCTTAACGCCAAAGCCAATGAGCGGGCAGAACTGCTGGAAGAACTGACCGGAACCGAAATTTATGGTCGTCTGTCCATGGCCGTGTTCGAACGCCACAAAGCGGCCAAAACGGCGCTGGAACTGTTACGCAGTCGGGCAGGCGGCATGGCGCTGCTTGATGAGGCAACCCGTACTGCACTGCACCAGCAAAAAAAGGCCCTCAGCGACGCTGAACACCAGCTGACTGCCGCGCTTGCCGTGGCGCAGGCGCAGCAACAGTGGCAGCAACAGCATCAGCAGGCTATTGCGGATACAGAGCAGGCAATCGCGGCCCTCGCAGCGGCAGAGCACGCCAGTCAGGCTGCAGAGCCGGATCGTCAACGTCTGGCACGCAGTGAACCGGCGGAGAAACTGCGCGGTCCGTTGCAGCAACGTGACAGTCTGCTGGCCGAACGCAACGCGATGCGGGAACGTCAGCAGCAGCTCAGCCAACAGATGCACACGGCCACACAGGCGCATCATGTGTTGCAGCAACGCTATGCGGAAACGGACACGGCGCACGAACAGTGCCGACAGCAACAGCAGCAGCAGGAAACGCTGTTGACCGGGCAGGTCATTCCGCTTGATCAGTCTCTCTCTGCCTTATACGAGCACATTCAGCAGCTACAGCAGGATGCCGAACGGCAACAACAACACTGCGCTCAGCGCGAAGCCGCGTTACACAGCGAAGCCCGCCAGGTGCGCCACCTGCAAGAGACGATTGCCCAACAGCATGCCCTACGTGAGCAGTTAGCTGACATGCCGCAATGGGGTGAACACCTTCCGATCTGGAAAGAGCGTTTTGCCCAACTGACACGCTATGAAGCGGCACAGGCTGAGCTGGATCAGCAGATACAGCAGCAACAGCGCCACATTCATCAGCGCCAGGGGGATATTGAGCAGCTGGCACAGCAACTCACGCCACTGGATCAGGCCGCACAGCAGGCGCAGCAGTCCTTGTCTCAGGCTGAGCAAGCACTAACTTCCCTTCAGAACGCGCATCCACCTGAAGCCTTACGTCAGGCACTGAGCCAGCATCAGCAACAGCGCGAGGCGCGCCATGCGCTGACGATAGTGGCCGCGCAGTGGCAACCCCTGCATCAGCAGCGCACGCAGTACGAAAAACGCCTGCATGAACTTGAGACGGCTCAGCAGCAGGGTGAAAGCGCACTGCTGACGTTAAGAGAAGCCTGGCGACGGGAAAAACAGCAGCTCAGCGACGTAGAGAAAATTTGCCAGCTCGAAAGCCAGATTGCTGACCTGGAACAGTACCGCGCCCGGCTTGAAGCCGGGCAGCCCTGCCCGTTGTGCGGCGCCTGCGAGCATCCTGCGGTCGAAACCTATCGTGCTCTGGAAGTTAGTGCTAACCAACAACGTAAAGCCGAGCTGCAAAAACAGGTAGACGCGTTGAGTGAAACCGGGACGGCAAAGAAGGAGCAAATAAAGCAGCTACAGGCTCAACAGCAATCTCTGCGCGAAGAAATCACGGGTCTGACCCAACAACTTGATGCCCTTTCTCAACAATGGCAGGAACTGAGCAGTGAGCTGGCGCTCACCTTCCCGCTGACAGATACGGATGCAAGAATCGCGTGGCAGCAGGCGCAAAATCGCCACGAGCAGACGCTTACGGCCCGGCTTGACGCACTGGAGCAAGCCGAGCGCGCGGTGCTGGCGGCCAAAGATCACCACCTGCGGCAGCACCAGACATTACAACAGCATAAGCAAACGCTACTGTTGACTCAGCAGCAACTGGAAAGCCAGCACCAGGCGCTTCAGGCGTTACAGCAACAGCAGCGTCAGGCCGCAGAAAACGGTCAGCAGCTTGAAGCCGCGCTGGCACAGCAGTTCAGCGACGTGGCGTTATCTTTACCTGAACGTACGGCGCGCGACAGCTGGCTGGCAACCCAACAAGAGCGCTGGCAGCGCTGGCAAGAGAGTGAGCGGTTGCTTGCTAACCTGCAGCCGCAACTTGCACGGGCGGAAACACAGGCTGACGCGCTGCAACAGCAGTTACAGCTTGAGCAGCAACGTCTGGATCAGCAGCGGCAGCAGCTAACCGCGTTACAGCAGCAGGCGCGTGAAAAACAGCAGCAGCGTCAGGCCCTGTTTGGCGATCGCGATGTGGCTCAGGCGCGCCAGCAGATGCAGGCGCTCGTCGATCAGCACGAGGCGCAACTTACCCAGCAGCGCAACGCACTGCATCAGTCACAGGCAGAGGTCAGCCGTCTTAATGGCCAGTTGACGCTGCTGGAAAGCCAACTGCAGAGCCTGTCCGGGCGCGTCACGGAAGCAGAACAACGCTTCAGCGCCGCGCTGGCGGCGGCCGAATTCGCTGATGAAACGCACCTGCGCGCGGCATTGCTGGATGAACAGGCGGCGCAGCAACTGCGTCAGCAGCTTCAGCAGATTGACCAGCACCGTCTGCACCAGCAGGCACGCCTGGCAGAACTGCAGCAGCGGCTGGCGGCACATCAGCAGCAAAAACCGGCTTTGATGCCGGATTCACCGAACGTGCTGGCGGCAGAACTGGCGCGCTTACAGCTGTCCCTGCGTGAAAATGCAAACCAGCAGGGCCAGGTACAGCAGCAGTTAGACAGCGATGCCAGCCTGCGAAACCAACAGCAAACGCTGCTGGCGCGTATTGCGCAGGATGAGACGGCGTTAGCGCAATGGACCCTGCTTAACGATCTTATTGGCTCGGCAACGGGCGATAAATTCCGGCGCTTTGCCCAGGGGCTTACGCTCGATCACCTGGTGGCCCTGGCCAACCGTCAGTTAGATCGCCTGCACGGTCGCTACCTTTTACAGCGACGTGCCAGCGATGTGCTGGAACTGGATGTGGTGGATACCTGGCAGGCCGACAGCGCCCGCGATACGCGCACGCTGTCCGGCGGAGAAAGTTTCCTGGTGAGCCTGGCGCTGGCGCTGGCACTGTCTGACCTCGTCAGCCATAAAACCCGCATTGAGTCGTTATTTCTGGATGAGGGCTTTGGTACGCTGGATGCCGAAACGCTGGACACCGCTCTGGATGCCCTGGATGCGCTTAACGCCAGTGGCAAAACTATTGGCGTCATCAGCCATGTTGAAGCCATGAAAGAGCGCATTCCCGTTCAGATTAAGGTACGCAAAATGAATGGCCTGGGTTACAGCACCCTTGACATCCCCGGCCAGTAAGAGGTTAACCATGTTGAGATGGACCGGTATTTTCGCGGTTGCCCTGCTGCTTTTAGCAGGCTGCAGCCAGCCGCACGGCGCTGATGCCAGGCACTGCGCGCCGAACATGACGCAGACTCAGTGCCAGGCCGTCGACCACTATATCGCGCAGGTGAATGCCGTGGTGATGCGCAATTTTCATCACGCGCAACGTTACACAGGCCAGCGCTGCCTGGTGACGGCACAACGCCGCGCGGACGGCCGCTATAACGTCATGCGCACAGAAGGAAATGAATCGTTATGCCTGAGCGCCTGGCAGAGCGTGAGTAGCGCGCGTGATATGCCCCTTCCGCCTCAGGGCGCGCCCCGGCAATGGGTATTTGCTTTTGCCCCGTAACCATAACGCGGCAGCACGCGCCATCGCGGGCTGAACGTGAATGCAGATGCGCCCTTTCGGAAAGTCCTGAACCGGCGGTGCAGCCTGACGGTGATCAAGCCTGAAAACTGGCGGTTCACCGTCCACAACGGATTACTCAGGCCAGAGCCAGGCGGCTCCGCGAACACCGCTCGAATCCCCGTGTACGGCTTTCAGTACCGGCGTTTCACATTCGCCGCCAAATACCCATTTTTTCATCAGTGTGGGGACGGTCTGGTACAGACGATCCACGTTGCTCATACCGCCGCCCAGAACAATCACATCCGGATCGATCAGGTTAACCACCTGGGCCAGCGATTTGGCCAGGCGCATTTCGTAGCGGCTCATGGCCAGTTCCGCCACCGGATCCTGCTGTGCCAGCAGGTGAACAATCTCGGCACCTTTGCGTGTAACGCCGCTCAAACGCTGATAATCAGTGGCAAAGCCGGTGCCCGAGACAAAGGTTTCAATACAGCCCTGTAGTCCGCAATAACAGGGCACTTCAGCGCGATAGCGCAGTTCATCTTCGTCCATCCACGGCAGCGGATTGTGGCCCCATTCGCCCGCATTACCATTGCCACCGATACGGGATTCACCGTTTATCGCCACGCCCGCCCCCGAACCGGTGCCAATAATCACTCCAAAGACCAGCGGCTTACCGGCACCCGCGCCGTCAACGGCTTCGGATACGGCCAGACAGTTCGCGTCGTTGGCAATGCGGACGTCACGATTCAGCGCGTGCGCCAGATCCTTGTCCAGCGGCTGTCCGTTAAGCCAGGTTGAGTTCGCGTTTTTTACCCGCTGCGTGTAGGGCGAAAGCGTGCCGGGAATACCGAGGCCTACCGTGCCCGTCTGTCCGGTCTTTTCTTCCGCCAGACGCACCAGATCGACAATAGCCTGTACCGTAGCGGCATAGTCGTTTCGGGGCGTGGAAACCCGATGGCGAAACAGCTCGCTTCCCTCGCTGGACAACGCAATCACTTCTGTTTTGGTGCCGCCCAAATCAATGCCGATGCGCACGGTTTATTCCTCATTATTCGTTAGGGGATTCTTACACTAAAAGGCGATGCCCTTAAAGGCAATGAAACCGCATCGATGTTTCGCTATCATGCGCACACTTAGTGAGATTTGTGCGCCCGATCGCGCCACGGTAAGGAATCCTGATGTTGTGGTTTAAAAATATGATGGTTTATCGTCTGAATCGTGACATTCCGTTGTCCGCAGACGACATGGAAAAACAGCTTGAGGCATTCACCTTCTCGCCTTGTGGCAGCCAGGACATGAGCAAGACCGGTTGGGTGTCACCGATGGGAAATCGCAGCGACGCGCTGACCCATGTGAATAACGGTCAGATTGTCATCTGCGCGCGCAAAGAAGAGAAAATTTTGCCTTCACCGGTGGTGAAGCAGGCGCTGGAAGCCAAAATTGACAAGCTTGAGGCAGAACAGAGCCGTAAGCTGAAAAAAACCGAAAAAGATTCGCTCAAAGATGAAGTGCTGCACAGCCTATTGCCGCGTGCCTTCAGCCGTTTCAGCCAGACGTTTATGTGGATCGATACCGTTAATAATCTGATCATGGTGGACTGCGCCAGCGCGAAAAAAGCCGAAGATACGCTGGCCCTGCTGCGTAAAAGCCTGGGTTCACTGCCGGTCGTACCTCTGACGCTGGAAAGCCCGATTGAACTGACGCTGACCGAGTGGGTACGTTCCGGCGATCTGCCCGCAGGCTTTGCCCTGATGGATGAAGCCGAGCTGAAAGCGATTCTGGAAGACGGCGGCGTGATTCGCTGTAAAAAACAGGACCTGGTATGCGACGAAATCGCCAACCATATCGAGGCCGGCAAGCTGGTGACAAAACTGGCGCTCGACTGGCAGGAACGGATTCAGTTCGTCCTGTCGGATGATGGTTCCGTGAAGCGCCTGAAATTCAGCGATACGCTGCGTGATCAGAACGACGATATCGATCGGGAGGATTTTGCTCAGCGCTTCGATGCCGACTTTATCCTGATGACCAGCGAACTGGCCGCCCTGACCAGTAATCTGATTGAAGCGTTGGGTGGTGAGGCTCAGCGGTAAAACAGGCGGCCGCAAAAGATGCGGCCGTTTTTTTCAGTCTTTCAGATAGCGGCAAAGATAAGAGCTGGGCTCGCCTACCTGCAGATGAAACTCGCTGTGACCCGGCACGTTAAATACCGATCCCGCCTCGAACCATTTCCACTCTGTTTCCCCCGGCAGCAACACTTTCATTGATCCACTGACCACGGTCATCTCTTCCGGCTGGGCAGTGCCAAAGGTGTATTCGCCTTCTGCCATCACACCAACGCTGGCACGACCGGTGCTCGCACTGTCAAAACCGATGGATTTAACTTTTCCGTCAAAATACTCACTTACGTTGAGCATAAATCTTCCTCACAGCACATTAGGGTGACTGGCAGTGTAGAAGCGAACTTGCTGATCTGTCACGCGAAATAATGAGCGAATGTGATCGCTGGCGGTGACAAGGGGCGGGGATAAGACGGGCGCGCATCGACGGCATCCTTGCCAGCGCGACGGCTTACTCTTTTTCTACATCTTCGTAACGTTGTTTCGCATCATGCGCTTCCTGCTCTGAATCGTGCTCACTGATGAGTGAATCCGGCTTCGGATGATCGGCTCGCAGTTGCCAGGACGTGACTTTTTTACCTTCGGGGCCTTTTTCCACGGTCACAACGCGCGCTTCTCTGGGGTAAGGAGGTCTTGACGGCATCATTTGTCCCTCTTGGCTGAATGACATTCCACACGACAGGCGGTTGCCCGTCATGGAATAAGTATAGTCAAAAAGGCGTAAATCGCGGCGGGAAGGAGATAAATCTGACGGTTAGCTGGCGCGTGCCAGCGATAACGACTGCAGAATTTGCTCAACAACGCGTTCCGGCGGCTGCATCGCGTCCACTTCATGGTGAGCGGCCATACGATACAGGTGGGCACGGGCGCGCAGGACCTCTGTCATCTCTTCTGCAATGGGCCGTCCGGTCAGCGTCGGGCGCTGCGCAGCTTCAGGCTGGCTTTCCAGACGTCGGGCAAGCACCTCAGAAGGCGCACTTAACCAGATAACCTGACCATGTTCGCGCATATAGCGGCGGTTGACCTCTGCCAGCACCATGCCACCACCGGTCGCGATGATGGTTGAGGGCGCCGTCACGGCTTTCAGCGACTCGGTCTCCCGCGCACGAAAGCTTTCCCAGCCTTCCGCCGCGACAATTTCAGCCACGGTTCGCTGGGTCGTGAATTGCAGGTGGTGATCGGTATCGCGGAAGGCATAACCCAGCGCATGAGACAGGGCTTCACCGATGGTGGTTTTTCCGCAGCCGCGCGCACCAATCAAAAAAATGGACAAGGACATCTGGGCACTTCCTCCGCCGTACAGCCCATAACAGCTGCAGGTCTGGCTTAAATAATACGCGCATCATAGCGGGAAATGATGGCGGCCTCTACCCATTGAGCGTATTTTACGCACAGTCAGACAACCCATTGCATTAAGCTTTTTATAAACAATGAATTAACCATGCACATTTTGTGCATGAACACCGTATTTTTGTCTCTGCAACATTTGCTTACCGCCACGAATTTACATTGCTGCTCATCGCCCCCATATACTGTTTACAGTCGCAACGGGAGAGTAATCATGCAACGCGAAGAACAACAACTGATTGAAAATCTTTTCAGCCGTTTGAAACAAGCGGAAAGCCAGACAGCGGCGCGCGATGCTGCTGCCGAACAACTCATCAAACAACACCTGCAGGAACAACCAGGCGCGCCCTACTACATGGCGCAGGCCATTCTGATTCAGGAAGCGGCCCTTAAAAAACTTAATGAACGTATTAAGGAACTGGAAAACCAGCTGGCGCAACAACAGGCGCAGCAGCAGCCGAAGAGCAGCGGTGGATTTTTATCCAGCCTGTTTGGCGGCGGCAGCGCCCAACCGCAGCCAGCTCAGCCGCAGTGGAACAGTGCGCCGCAACAGGCACCGCAACCGCAGCAACCTTATGCCAGCGCCCCGGCGCCACGTGGCAGCGGCTTCCTGGGCGGTGCCCTGCAAACCGCCGTTGGGGTGGCAGGTGGTGTGGTCATGGCCGATATGCTGACCAGCATGTTCCATCATTCTCAGCCGCAGGAGATCGTTAACATCATCAACGAGCAGCCGTTGCCGCAGGTGGACGACAGTCTGAATACCTTCAACGGTGGCAACGATCAGTCGTTCCTTGACCAGAACGGGGCGGATAATCAGTCTTTCCTGGATCAAAGTAACGGCTGGAGTGATTCCTACGCCGACAACGGCGACCTGAATGATTTTGGCGGCAATGACTTCGACGACGACGACAACTTCGTCTGATTTAGCGCTGGCGTTGTCGGAGCCAGCTGTCTAATTCATTGGCAAACTGCTGGCGGTCCCGTGGGCTTAATGCGGCGGGGCCGCCTGTCTGAACACCGCTGGCGCGCATGGTGTCCATAAAATCGCGCATGGTCAGTCGTTCGCGAATGGTTGCTGGTGAATAGCGTTCCCCGCGTGGATTCAAGGCTGCCGCGCCCTTCTCAATCACTTCCGCGGCCAACGGAATATCGGCCGTAATCACCAGATCGCCGACGTTTACGCGCTTAACAATCTCATTGTCCGCCACATCAAATCCCGCAGGCACCTGCAGTGTTCGCAGCCAGGGCGAAGGTGGCACCCGCAGGGACTGGTTAGCCACAAAGGTCACCACGGTTTGCGTTCTGTCCGCTGCCCGGTACAGCACGTCCTTAATCACGTTAGGACAGGCATCAGCATCAACCCAGATAGCCATCGTTATTCCTTGTTCTGCAAAAGAGTGACGATGGTAACCTGTTTTGCTGATCGGGTTGAGTGAAAAACACAGCCCTCTTTAACTCAGAACCTGCTTTAGTCGACCTGGCTGCACCGCCCATGCGCCTTAATGCGCAGCGCACCGCGCCATGCCCTGGCACGGTTAAACGCCTCCGGTCAGCGGGGGGACAGCAGGCCGTTCAGCACAGGGCTAACTTGTTATTAATCCTGTCTGCAGTAAGCTACATCGTTGATATGTGTAAACAGCGAAGGAGACGGTGATGCAGGAAAAGAAAATCGGATTTATTGGCGGAGGCAACATGGCCAAAGCCATCATTGGCGGCCTGATAAACAGCGGGCAAGTTGCACCGTCAGCGATCTGGATTTATGACCGTAAAGCCAGCACTAATCAGGAAATGGCCGAACAATACGGTATCCATGCGGCTGAGAGCGCAGAAGCGCTGGCGCAGCATGTTGATGTCCTGTTTGGTGCGGTAAAACCGAATGTCATCCTCAGAGTTCTGAATGATCTCGCCACCTGCATGAAAAAAGAGACGCTGGTTGTCTCCATTGCAGCAGGCGTTACCCTGGACAATCTGGCCTCCGTACTGGGACACGATCGAAAAATCATTCGGGCCATGCCGAATACCCCGTCTCTGGTGGGAGAAGGGATGACCTCGGTCACGCCCAATGCGCTGGTTGAACAGAGCGAACTCGATGAGGTCGTTGCAATGTTTAAAAGCTTTGGCCAGGCGGCGGTAGTGGATGAATACCTGATTCATTCCGTGGTGGGCGTGAGTGGTTCGGCACCGGCTTACGTGTTTATGTTCATTGAAGCCATGGCCGATGCTGCGGTGGCAGGTGGCATGCCGCGGGCGCAGGCCTACCAGTTTGCGGCACAGGCCGTAAAAGGTTCGGCACAGATGGTACTGGAGACCGGCAAACACCCGGGCGAGTTAAAAGATATGGTCTGCTCGCCGGGCGGCACCACGATAGAAGCGGTCAAAGTTCTGGAAGAAAAAGGTTTTCGCTCCGCCGTGATTGAGGCGATGCAGCAGTGCATGGCGAAATCAGAGAAGCTGAGCCGCAGTTAACCCGCGGCGTCTGGCAACGGCAGTGCGCGTTGCCAGGCGCCTCCCCACTAGCCGGCGGAACGGTAGTCATGATAAAGCGCCAGCGCCTGCTTCACCGTCATGGGTTGCTGCATGTTGTCAACCAGCGCGGCGGTCAGAGTGTAAAGGCCACAGGAGAAAATCGCCGCCAGTTGCCCTTCTTTGCCATAAAACGCCATGAATTCCTTTTCTTCCAGCGAGCCCGCCGACTGGTAGTCATCCCAGCCCGCCGCATGGCCAAGATATTCATAGCGCGTACCATAGTGCGCGGTCCAGAAAAACGGCACCCGATCAAAGTGACGGATATTGCCCAGCATATTGATGGCCGCTGTCTGTCCCTGTTGTTCGGCAACACGAAAGTGCTCGATTCGCAACGGCCCCTGGGGAGAAGGATACGTGGCGATATCGCCTGCCACCCAGACATTCTCGGCCACCCGGAGTTGTTCGTCCGTTTGCAGACTGCCATCCTCCAGCAGCGGCAAATCATGAATAAAGTGTGTGGCGGGTTTAACGCCGGTCGCAAACAGCACCACATCGGCGGCAATATGCTTGCCCGTTTTTAGTCGTACCGCGTTAACATGGTCTTCGCCCAGCAGGGCATCGATCTCGCCTTCGATAAACTTTACGCCGTTCGCCTGATGGAGCTGATAAAAATAGCGACCAACGGCTTCGCCAAACTGTTTCGCAAACGGCAGCGGATGACGCGCAATGACGGTGACATCAATGTCGCGATTACGCAGTGAGGAGGCCAGTTCCATGCCGATAAAGCTGTTGCCGATAATGACAATCTGTTGAGTGTCATCGACCGCCTGCAGTAAGTCTGCGGTGTGCTGTTTACTGCGCAGGATATGAACGCCAGCAAGATCGCGCCCGGCCAGCGCAGGTTTGACGGGCGCGCCACCTGTGGCAATCAGAAGCTTATCGAATTGCAGCGTCGTACCGTCAGCAAATATTATCCGGTGCTGATGGTTATCAATCCGCTCCACGCGCTTTTGCAGGCGTTCAACGTGCGCCATGATGTCCTCACCCAGCAGTGAGGGCACCTCATCGATGTCCATTTTGCCCGAGGGGACAAATTTGGTTAACGCCGTGCGATCATAGGGTGCATCAGGCTCCTGCTCAATCAGGATCAGCCGCCCTTTAAACCCCTCGTGACGTAACCGCCATAGCGCCGCACTCCCGGCTGCGCCACCACCCAGCACGACAAAGACCGGCGCAGCGGCTCCACTGCCTATCGCAGTCGCAGGCGACATGGCTTTGGGATTCACCAGAACCGCCTCGTTTTCAATGCGCACGGGATACTGTTTGAGATCGGCCAGCGCGAGCGGCTCACACATTTTGCCACTGTCCAGTTCAAAAGTGGCTTTATGCCAGGGACAGATCAGCCGGTTTTCACAAATGGCACCCTGCTCAAGGGGTGCGCCGGCATGGGGACACTTCGCCTGGTAAGCGTGTACGTTGTCGCCATCACGAATTAACAGCAGCTCTGTTTCCCCGAGCTTTTTTTTAACCGGCTGGCGGTGCGGTAAATCCTTCAGAGCGACCACAAATTGATAGTTCACGACATAGCTCCTTCTCCGACTGTCACGGCTGAACACGCAGATCAACAGGGCTTCTGCGCAAATGCCTGTAAACAGTAAGTGTGGCAAAGGATCGGCCAGACTCCGGTTTTAACGTCAGGATTTTTTGCTAACTGTTTGTTTAAGCGGAAATTAAAAATACGTGAGGATGTGACAGCGCAGGCAGGAGAAAACTAAAGCGGCCACCGAAATGGCCGACCGAACGTTAACTTTTCTTCAGACACTGACTCATGAAGGTTTTGCGTGCTTCCCCCGTCAGCTTTTTATCACCGGCCTGCAGATTACAGGTTTTCATTTTTACCTGCTGCGGCGACATGTCGGCGACCTTACTGTCCTTTTTCAGGCAATCGCTCATAAATTTCTTTCGCACATCGCCTTTCAACGCTTGTGACGTGGCATGTTCATTACACATGGCCATTTTTTGCTGTTGTGGCGTTTTTTCAGCCGCACTGGCGCTGCCGCCCACCAGTAAGCCTGCTAACACTAGCGTCATTAAACCGCGTTTCATTGTATTCACTCCCTCTTGATGAAAACAGATTAATTCTGGCACGTTACACGCTATACGGAATACGTTTATCAGGGAATAAGGCAGAGATCGCAAATCTGAATTGTCGGTGGCACTTTCAGATACGCGGACGATTAAGTAAGCGCGTGACATAACGTTTTAGCAGGACCGTATTTTTATCATTATGATCTACACCGGCATTCATCATGGCGGTTTCAATACTGCTGACGATAGCGTGATGCTGCTCGGGTGGAAGCAAACGCAGCATCGCGGTAACCACGATTTCCAGCGCTTCGATCTGTGCAACCTGCTCTTTTGACGCCTCTTCTTTTTCTGCCAGGGTGATTAGCAACTCAGCAATCAGGTTTTTCATGCCGGGGCCCCTTCGTGTAAGACAAATAAAAATTAGCATTCGTCAGATTAAAAAACAAAGTGATTTTTCAGCCCGCTTTGCGCCCGACTCAGGCCATTTTGTCGCTACGGTTTTATTGCATTTATTTTGCCGGAAAACGAAACGTTGTTATCGCAATGAAATAACACGCTGACTCACTCAGTCGAAATAAAATAAAGATTCCCGGCTGGCTTTTTTTAGCAGAGATTCTTTTCTTACAAGCGATAACGGCCGTTTTCATTCCCGTTAACGTGAGAAAAATCTCCCCGCGATTGCGGGCAGTCGGTCCCCCTGTTCCTTAACCTTCCACCTGGACAACAGGATGCCTCCCGGCCCGATAATGACGGGCTACTCAGCCCTTTGGCTGCGCCAAAAACGCACCTGATTCAGTGCAACAGCTTGTCTTTCATCAAGATAATCTGAAAAAATGCCTTATTGCATATTGGCACTATTCGATTTTCACTCATCACATCTGAAAAATATTTCAGGCTGTTACTGACAATTCTCTCTGGCCCACCTATGTTTAAAAAACCGCCAGGTACGGGCGGGACGTTGGCTGTTCTGACCAACGAAACGCTCCCGATAAAACCCTTGCCGTTCTTTCCGGGAGCCCATCATTCAGTAGCTTCTGCCTGCTGCGCCGTTGCGCACCGGGCAAAGGGTCTGTTTGCGGAGACGGGGAATGAGCGTCCAATCTAATAGTGCCAGTCGTGCTATCACTGATTACTTCAACAGCCCGGACTGGAACGTGCTGCCGGAGTCCGATCTGCTGGCTGTTATCCTGCGTGAACTGATGGAAGCAGGCCAGCCGACAACGAATAAGGCAATAATCGCACGCGTCATTAATAAACTGGAGTTTGAAGGGGATGAGCAGCGCCTGCAGCGTTACCGGGGTTTACTGGCCCAGTTGATGGAAGCGCGGCCACGTGAGTAGGCCGCCTTTATGCTATTTCACCCAACGGAGCTGACGGGCTTCACTTACACTGGCACGGCCGCTGCTGCGTTGAAACAGGCAGAGTTCACGCCCACGCCGGTTTTTCATTTGCTTCTGTGGGTAATGCCCCTCAAGTAACAAGGCGCTGTAACCCACGCTGTCATCATAGTCGATGGGCTGCCCCACGATTTTTACCTTACTTAGCGTACTGGCATTAATACAGGCCTGCCGCATGACCTGCTGGTTTTCCTGCCATGCCGTCGGGCTGGAAGCCAGTGCGACCGGACTGATCAGCAACAGTAATGACAGTGAGAGGCGTGGACGAGAGTACATGCGTTGCTCCTTCCAGACTGAGCCAGAAAAAAATTCCCGCCAGAGCGGGAATAAACAAGACGAGCATTGCAAATTGATGTGACGAGGAAATCCCGATCCTGCTGGCTCAGTGCGACCAGACGACCACAGGCTGAAGACAGCAGAATACCGGCCTTATCTTCCCCTGTTCCCATGACACCTCAATGACAATGCGCGGTTTATTTAACGCTTAACCACAATAGACCTGGGTGATAGTACCGCTTTTGTCTGCCAGAAAGTTCAGGCGGGCGAAATTAAAATCCATCGTGACGGCAGAATTCCACGGAATAGCGCGCACCTTCTGACTGAAACGCTGTTGCTCAAGGGCGGACAGCGGTTTGCCGACAAAGTTTTGGTAATGAGAGGCACCGCAGCTGTCCGCTTCCTTGCCGGGCGGGACGGCTGCCGTATCAGGCTGCGTGGTGGACTGACAGGCCGTCAGCAGTAAGAAGCCGGTTGCCACCATCACTTTTCCGTAATGATTCACGTATGTTCTCCTGTTATCGTGTTAAACCCTGACCTGAAGCGTAACAAGCCCCACCACCGGGTTGAATCGTTAAAATCAAGCGATTCACACATTATTAAGCATTAAATGCTGCCTTATTGCCAGATAACCAGTGTAAAGGCACTTACCGTTCAGAATTTCAAATACAAGGCGCTAACCTTACTAAGAATTATCTTAGGAGGCTACTATGGAACTTGTTATTTTTATCTGCTTTGCCGTCGTGATGACACTGATTGCGGTTCGGGTGCGATAAGCGACCCGTTCGCGGGTGCGGTTTCACGCCTGACAGGCTGGGCGACCTGACAGGCGACAGAGTGTATCGTAGGCAAGGCACTGATTTTTAATTGATTAACCCAGACTCATTTACGTAAGGTAATAAACAGCTAACATTGTGTGATCGGCTCTCTCGACAGCGATTTGAGGCATTGCTACTATGCGCTTATCTTCGCTGGCTGGGTCGCCTATGAACACCAATTCCGACAGAGTGACGTTGACACTGTTTTATGTCGGCAGCTTTGTTGTTTATTACCTCGTTACCATGTTGATTACCCTGTTTCCTAATTACGGTATTCTGCGTAATGACGGTTTACTGGTGCCTGTGCTTTGCCTGTTTGAATTTGCCGTTATCTATCCGCTGTATCGCTTTTATTGCCAGCGTCGTACCGATATTCCTCTGGGCTTTTTGCGTTCCGGTCAGACTTTACTGTTTATTGGCGCGCTGTTTATTTTAATGGTGGCACAAACGCAGTATTTGCAGCCGGAAGGCTGGCTGGTCGCACAAACTCAGCAGGGGCCCAGTTCGATGCTTATCCTGCTGTTGACCGCCGTCTTACTGGCTCCTGTGTTTGAGGAAGTGTTGTTTCGCGGCTTTTTATTACAGGGATTTCTGTTGTGGGCACCTAACAGCCGTTTTGCCTGTGTATTACTGACCTCGTTACTGTTCGCGCTCATGCATACGCAATATGTCCACTGGGAAACGGTGGTGGCGCTGACGCTGTTTTCTATGCTGCTTTGCTACGCCCGTCTGCGCAGCAATACGCTGGCCCTGCCGGTCTTTCTGCATACGCTGAATAATCTGATTGCGATTCTGCCTGCCTGGTATTTCGCCTGATCCCGCTGACCTTTTGTTACCGGGTCATCACTAACCTGCGTAAAATCAGCGTGTATCTTTTACTAACAGGGAAGGATGGTCAGAAAGCCCATGATTACCATGCTGGATGTGGCCCGCAAGGCCGGCGTCTCTAAAGCCACCGTCTCGCGCGTGCTGGCGGGAAATCGCTACGTCAGTAAGAGTACGCAACAGAAGGTCTTTCAGGCTGTGGCGGAAACCGGTTATCGCCCTAACCTGCTGGCGCGTAGCCTGGCGACGCAGAAATCCCAGAATATCGGGCTTATCGTTACCCATTCTTTATTCAATGGGCCTTACTTCAGCGAATTGCTGTTTCAGGCTGCTACGTTGACGAATAACTATGGCCGGCAGCTTATTCTGGCGGATGGTAAAACCAGCGCTGACGATGAACGTGCCGCCATTGAGTTTCTGCTCGACCTGCGCTGTGACGCCATCATTATCTATCCCCGTTTTCTGGATACCGCGGCGCTGGATGCCATTATTGAGCAGCACGCCATTCCCGTTATGGTGGTGAATCGTCAGCTGCAGCGTCATCCGGCACACTGCGTCTGGGCCACCCATCAGCAGAATACCTTTCAGGCCACCCGCTATTTGATTACGCGCGGCCATTACGACATCGCTTTCATTACGGGTCTGGCAGGCTCGCCGACCGCTGCGGCCCGCCTGGCCGGTTATCAGCAGGCGCTTGACGAGCATGGCTTAGCGGACCGTGCGCTGATCGTGCAGGGTGCATGGACGCCCGCCAGCGGCATGGCGGCGGCAAAAACGCTGCTTGAATCGGACATGCCATTTAGTGCACTGATGGCCAGTAATGACGATATGGCTATTGGGGCCGCGCTGGCGCTAAACGCTGCGGGCAAAAGGCTGCCGGAGGATGTCTCCCTGCTGGGCTTTGATGATATTCGTATGGCGGAATTTTTTCTGCCGCCGCTCACCACGGTACATGTGCCGGTCGCAGAGATGATTCAGCACACGCTGGCGCAGCTGGTGGCGATGCTGGAAGGGGAAGCGGTCACGGCCTTGCCGCCGTTTAGCGGTCACCTGATCGAACGGGCCTCGGTCACTGACGGGCCTTATAAACAGTAAGGCGCGGCATCCCTGCCGCGCACCATCAGTAATCGACTGAATCGTTCAGCGTTGCCCCATTACTGCGAATCAGTTTCTGGTACCAGAAAAAACTCTTCTTACGGTAACGTGCCAGATCCTTTAAATCTTTTTCATCGCGGTTGACGTAAATAAAGCCGTAACGCTTGTTGATGCCCTGATGCGTACTTACCAGATCTATTGCCGACCAGGGACAATAGCCAAACAGTTTCACACCATCGGCAAGTGCCAGCTGCAGTTGCGCAATGTGTTCACGCAGATACGCAATACGGTAATCATCATGTACCTTATTATCGGCCTCCAGCCGATCAAAGGCACCCAACCCGTTTTCGGTCACGATAAGCGGCAAAGCATAGCGGGCATAAATCTGGCGCGCCGTAATGCGAAAACCCACCGGATCGATATACCAGCCGAACTGATTTTGCCGCAGATGCGGATTATCACATCCCACATAAACCGACCGATCAATGCCCGCCATTTGCTGATCGGGCCGAGGTTTATTTTCGCTTTGCTCACCCTCGCCTTCGGCCCCCACCGTCGCGGACGCATAATAATTAAAGGCGATAAAATCCGGCTTGCCTGCGGCGATGATGGCCATGTCATCGTCTTCGATCGTCGGTAACCAGCCGCGCTGTTTCAGGAAAGCCCAGACCACGGCGTTATAGCGACCATGGACCGCCAGATCCAGATAGAGCCAGTTGCGAATTGCAGAGAAATTGTCGGCTGCCAGCACATCTTCCGGCCGCGCACTGGCGGCATAGACGCAGGAGATATTGGGTGCCGGGCCAATTTTGGCATCCGGCAACCGTTCATGGCAGGCGATCATCGCTTTTGCCTGTGCCAGCATCATATGGTGATTCTGCTGATACAGCGTTTTCTGCGGATCGGCGGTGCCGGGTGGCAACGTACCAATCACATCGCCCTTGAGGATCATCATGTTCTGTTCGTTGATGGTCAGCCAGTACTTAACCTGACGACCATAGTGCTCAAAGCAGGTGATGGCAAAACGCTCAAAGGCCGCCACTGTACGCCGTGAAGACCAGCCGCCCGCCTGCTGCAACGCCCAGGGCAAATCAAAATGATAAAGGGTGACCAGCGGCGTAATGCCGTACCGACAGAGTTCATCGATCACCTGCTGATAAAAAGCCACGCCCGCCGGGTTCAACGCACCATCGCCCTCGGGATAAAGACGGCTCCAGGCAATGGAAAAGCGGTAGGTTTTTAATCCCATCTCCGCCAGCAGCGCGATGTCCTCTCTGAAACGATGATAGTGATCGCTGCAAACGGTAAAATCGGTAAGATCCTGATGGAAGGTTGCCTGGTCAATGACGGAAGGCCCTTTGCCCTCTTCATTCCAGGCCCCTTCAACCTGATAAGCTGAGGTGGACGCGCCCCAGAGAAAGTCCCTGGGAAACGCGGGCAATGTCGAATGTTGCATATAACCTCCTGTTTAACGTGCGGCTAACTCCCGGCGCAGTTGAATGATCTCCTCAGCCAGTTCGCGACAGAGCATTGCGTTCATCAGGTGGTCCTGAGCATGGACCATAATCAGACTGACCGGAATCTTTCCGCTGCCCTCATCAGCGCCAATGAGTTGCGTCTGCGTTTGATGGGCTGCTTTGGCCGCCGCGGTTGCGGCACTGAGCATACTGTCCGCCTGCGCCCAGTTTTGCTGCCGCGCCGCCCGCAACGCCTCCATTGAACAGGAGCGAGCTTCGCCTGCCTGGATAATCAGTTCGATTACCGTGCTTTCATCAATTTCCATGGGTTACTCCTTAACCGGTTGCGCTGCGGCAGAGGGTTGCTCTTGCTGCAGCAGTTGACGCTCGTACATTTTGAAAAACGGGTAGTAGATCAGCGTGGCAATAGTGACCAGCACGGCAATCAACACAATGACGCGCCAGTCCCAGCCGGTTGACCAGGCGGCCCCAATGGGGGCGGGCGTCGTCCACGGAGCCAGTGAGATCACGTGATTAATCAGGTTCGTTTTGGTGGCGATCCAGGCAATGACGGCGTTGACTAACGGGGCAAGAATAAAAGGGATAAACAGAATGGGGTTCATCACGACCGGTGAACCAAAAATTACCGGTTCGTTGATGTTGAACATGCTGGGCACCACACTCAGTTTTCCAATCGATCGCAGATGTGCTGACTGACTGCGCAAGTAAAGCAACACCAACCCCATCGTCGAACCGGAGCCACCGATAACAATAAAAAACTGCCAGAAGGGTTCAATAAACACGTGGCTGATGGGTTCTCCCGCGTTCAGCGCCTGCTGATTCAGACCGAGATTGGTCAGCCAGAAAGCCTGCAATATGCCCCCGACAATCACCGCCCCATGAATGCCTGCAAACCACAGCAGATGGCACAGCAGTACCGCCACCAGCACGGCAGGCAGTGAATCAGAGGCAGAGATGATCGGCGAGAAAATGGCCATGATAGCCTGAGGCAGCAACATGCCGAACTGCGCCTGTACCCACAGGCTCAGGGGAAACAGCGTAATAAAAATCGTGATAATCGGGATGAGCAGATCGAACGACTGACGGATCTTCGGCGGCACCTGCTCGGGCAGTTTGAAACCGATGTTGTATTTCTGCAGAACGTGCATCAGCTCCGTCGCAAAGAGCGCGACCAGAATGGCGGTAAAAATGCCCTCCCCGCCCAGCGAACCAACCGGCAACGTTTTGCCGCTCTGCGGTGCCGCCACCACCAGAAACGCCATTAGCGACAGACTGGCCGCCATAAAGCCATTCATCTTATAACTGTTTGCGAGGTTATAGGCGATGGCACTGGCGATATAGAGCGCCATAATGCCCATCGTCATGTTGTACGGCATCATGATTTGTTCTTCATGCGCCTTTACCATGCCCAGCCACCACTGTGCGAACGCCCAACTGCTGTCTGCCGAAAAAGGCGGATGAGCAAACAACAGCATAAACGAGCCCACGATCAGAAACGGCATGGAGGCAATAAATCCGTCCCGGATAGCGATGACATGACGCTGGCTGGAAAGACGGCCCGCCAGTGGGCTAATACGGTTTTCGATGACGCCGAATAGAGATTCACTGAAGTGGCTCATTGCCTGACTCCTTGCTGAGGCAAAAGAGAATAACCTGCCTGACGCAGTGCGGGTTTCGCGTGATATATCCCGGACCTCCCTGGTGTCAGGTATGAATAAGCTTTAGTGCGTCGCTTAATATTTTTTCACCATTCATCATGCCGTAATCCATACTGTTGATGACCGCAACCGGCTTGCTGTATTGCTGGGCGATCGGTTGAAAATCGGCCAGCTTGTATTTGATTTGTGGCCCGAGCAGGCAGCAGTCGTAATCGGCGATATCGTCTCTAAACTCTTCAATCCCCACAGCTTTTATCTCGACGTCCAGCCCTTGCTGTTGCGCCGCCTTTTCCATTTTCTGCACCACCATACTGGTGGACATGCCCGCAGCACAGCACAGTAAAATCTTCGTCATGGTGTATTCCTCTTTGTGGTGAATGATTAACGAATACACAGGGTGAAAATTTTCTGCAACCGGTTTCAGATTTGCGTATCAGAAGTGTGAGAAGTATCAAAACGCGAGCATTAAAGAGGTTCGGGGCGAATAAACACCTGAATAAGCCTTATCAGGAAGCCCGTTTCTCGTCATGCTGAGGCAATAAAACGGCGGTTCACTCAGCCATATCGTCGGCGCTGTCCATCGCAGTGATGGGTAAGAATTCACTGCCTGATAAGCGGGTAACGCGTATAATTGCTCAGAGCAATCCGATACCGACTGCCGTAACACGGGCGTCCGGCGGCAATTAGCTATACTGGCGATATATAAAGGAACACTCACCCTTCTCGCAGTACGCGGACCGGGATAAGGAGTCGGTTATGTTAATTGGTTTTGTGTTATTGGTCAGCGCGTGTGGACACGATGCCTGTGAAGCTTTACCGGTATCAGAACGCATTTATCCGACGAAAACCGCCTGTGAAGTCATGGCAAATCGTATCCATAAAGTGCGTCCTAACGTCGTGCTGATATGTGGCGAAGTGCATCGTTAAGAAAGCGGTACAGGGCGAATGGCACAAAAAGTAGCCGATGACATTGCAAGGTTGCCGCTTAACGTTCAAAATATAAGCTGTTCTACACCAACACAGTTGTGAATCCCATGAAAAGTAGTCGTCCCCGCCGTCCTACCGGGCGTTGGGTTTATTACATTTTGTATGAAGGCATTCTGTGGCCCTGTCCGGTTCGCTGGGAATGGGAAAGCGGATACGGTGGCTGGCTGCCGTTTTACTACTCACCTACGTTTGAGTTTGTCGCGGGCGATCCCGGCAAGGCGTACCGTATTGCGCGCACGGATGTACGTGTGAAGCGGAGTGAAGAGATTTACGCCTGATTGCTGTCATGCATTCCATGGCAGCCACGAGGCGGTAAGAAGGAAACAGATTACCTCCAGCAGCAGTACCACCATCAGCAACACGCCGAGTTTGTGGCGCGACAGCCAGGATTTCAGCCCCATAGCATTGCGGCCCTGTGGATCAGCAGCAGTTCGCCACCCATGCTCAGCAAAACCCGCACCCCTTTTCCGTCTTTTTTGCCATTTCAGTGTTCGTCTGAAGAAAGCGAAAATGCGCCCTGAGGCGCATCCGGATGCTGCAAGATTGCTGCGGGAGCCGCCAGAAGGCGACTCAGGTACGCAATCAGTTATTCAGCGTGTAATCGAGTGTGATTTCTGCATTAAGCACCTGCGAAACCGGACAGCCGGCTTTAGCTTTATTGATGATTTCATCAAAGGTGTCGTTATCAATGCCCGGCAGCGAGATGGTGCTGGTCAGCGCCACTTTCGTAATCGCGAAGCCTTCACCTTTTTTGTCCAGCGACACATCGGCACTGGTATCAATGCTTTCAGGTTTATGGCCTGCGTTACCTAACATGAGCGACAGTGCCATTGAAAAACAGGCGGCATGTGCTGCGCCGATAAGCTCTTCCGGATTGGTGCCTTTCTGCCCTTCGAAACGGGTGTTAAAGCCGTAAGGTTGCTGGTTCAGTACACCACTTTCTGTGCTGACTGTGCCTTTGCCTTTGATATCGCCTTCCCAATGCGCCGAACCTTTCTTATGAATGGTCATATCATTCCTCCTGTTGGTAAAGAAGGTAAGTATAGACAACGTCGCTCAGTTTGCCGGGCATGAGGCCGGATGCAGGGCCACTTCGCCCAGCAACGCATTCGCCTGCACCAGCGACGTCTGGTTGATATCGGCTATACACTTCGCGCCTGTTAAGGTCATCGCGACTTTCATTTCGTTTTCAATCAGCGTCAGCAGATGTTCGACGCCACGTTGGCCATGTGTGGCCAGCGCGTAAACAAAGGCCCGTCCCAGCAGAACAGTATCTGCGCCCAACGCAATCATGCGCACCACATCAAGCCCATTACGGATGCCGCTGTCGGCAAGAATCGTCATATCCCCCTTCACCGCATCCGCGATGGCCGGTAAGGCACGAGCCGAAGACAACACGCCGTCCAGCTGGCGTCCGCCATGGTTTGAGACCACAATGCCATCGGCACCAAACCGCACCGCATCGCGGGCATCTTCCGGATCCAGAATGCCTTTAATCACCATTGGCCCGTCCCAGAACTCACGTATCCATTCCAGATCTTTCCAGGAAATCGACGGATCGAAATTCTTTGCCAGCCAGCCAATATAGTCTTCCAGCCCGGTCGGTTTGCCCAGATAGGTGGAAATATTGCCCAGATCGTGTGGTCGGCCCTGTAGCCCAACATCCAGTGCCCAGCGTGGGTGCGTGACAGCCTGCCAGTAGCGGCGCAGGGCCGCGTGCTTGCCGCTCATGCCCGAGTGCGCATCGCGATAGCGTGCGCCCGGCGTTGGCATATCAACGGTAAATACTAATGTGGTACAGCCCGCCGCTTTTGCCCGCTCAAGGGCGTTACGCATAAAGCCGCGATCGCGCAGCACATACAGTTGAAACCACATGGGCCGACTGATTTGCGGTGCCACTTCCTCAATCGGGCAAACGGAGACGGTCGATAAGGTAAACGGAATCCCTTTGCCCGCCGCAGCGCGCGCGGCCTGCACTTCCCCACGACGCGCGTACATGCCACACAGCCCAACCGGTGCCAGCGCGACGGGCATGGACAGCGTTTCACTGAACAGCGTGGTTTCCAGGCTGAGCGCCGACATATTCCGGAGAATGCGCTGGCGCAGCGCCACGTCTGACAGATCGGCAACATTCCGCCGTAGCGTATGCTCTGCATAGGCACCGCCATCCAGATAATGAAACAGAAAAGGCGGTAAAATGCGCTGCGCGGCGGCGCGATAGTCACTGGCGGCAGAGATGATCATCAGCGGTTTTCCTTGTGATTGTGCAGGTCATGACCCGGCAAACGCGTAATTCGCGCCTGCCTGGCTTCGTCTTCATCAAGTGTTTTCATTGTGGTGTGAACAAAACCCAGATGATCCATAGCGGCTGACCGGGCAGCCTCGGCATCGCCCAGTAAAATCGCGTCGAGCATCGCCCGGTGCTGATCGGTCAGGCGGTCAAAAATCACGGGTCTGATGTACATCAGCTTACGACTGTGCAGCATGGACGAGTGCAGTAAATCGAATAATCCCCGCATGGTTTGCAGCAGCACGATGTTATGTGAGGCTTCTGCGATGGCCAGATGAAAGCGCAGATCGGCCTGCCCGGCCAGATGGGGATCGTCACTCTCTTTCATCGCCAGCGTGGCATCAAAGGCGTACCGCAGACGCTCTTTATCTGACTCGGTAGCCCGTAGCGCCGCATGCCAGGCCGTGCTTCCCTCTATCGCATGGCGCGCTTCAAGAATGTCGTAACGGTAGTCCGGATCGTTGGCGAGAAGCTGACGAATGGGCTCGACGATGCGCTGCTCAGACCAGGGCTCCTGCGGCTGACGCAGCCAGGTACCGTCACCGCGCCGACTCATCAAAACGCCGCTGCTGATCAGTTGCTGAATAGCTTCACGCAGCGACGAACGGGAAACGCCCAGCGCGGCCGCCAGCTGACGCTCGGCGGGCAAACGCATGCCCGGCTCAAGCTGATGATCGCGGATATAGTGCTTAAGCCGCATCGGTAAGGGATCGTTTGGTGTCATGGGATCATCCAGGGAAAAACGTAAGCCTGCAGCGTGGTCATCACCCCAACCAGGCCGGTAAAGATCAGGCTGTGCTTTACGGTGAAGCGGAACAGATCGGACTCTTTGCCGACCAGACCGACCGCTGCACAGGCAATAGCGATCGACTGGGGAGAGATCATTTTACCGGTGACGCCACCCGTGGTATTCGCTGCCACCAGCAGGATATCGGAAACGCCAATCTGCTGCGCCGTGGTGGCCTGCAACGCGGCAAACAGCGCGTTGGAGGAGGTATCCGAACCGGTAAGAAACACGCCAAGCCAGCCCAGAAAGGGGGAGAAAAAGGTAAAGGCATGGCCCGTGTGCGCTAAGGCCAGCGCCAGCGTGGCTGATAAACCCGAGTAGTTCGAGATAAAGGCAAAGGCCAGCACCATACCAATGGAGTAGATGGGCAACATCAGGGATTTCAGTGTTTCGACAAATGTCCCGACTGCCGCTCTGGGTTTCATTTTCAGAAAGATAATCGCCACAATTGCCGCAATCAGAATGGCAGTGCCGGTTGCAGACAGCAGATCCAGTTTAAAAATGGCGGGCCAGGCGCTGGGCTGTGCCACAACCGGCGGTATCCGGGTAATCCAGTCATGCAGGCCAGGGACGGGAATGCTCATCACCCAGTTGGCCAGTGCCCCCCCTTTGGCAAACAGCGCTTTAAAGGGCGGGATACTCCACAGCGTTACCGTTGCGGTGAGAAACAGGAAGGGCATCCAGGCGCGAATGACCTGCTTTGCCGTATACGTCTGCTGACGTGCGGGTTGCGTCGCCGTCTGATTTTTGGCATCGCTGAAGCGAAAGATGCGAACTGGCTGCCAGACGCGCAGAAACAGAGTCAGGGAAACGAGTGACGCCAGCGAAGAGATAATATCGGGTAACGCCGGGCCCAGGAAATTTGAACTCAGGAATTGGGCTATCGCGAACGACCCACCCGCAACCATCACCGCCGGCCAGGTTTCTTTCACCCCGCGCCAGCCATCCATGATCGCCATGATCCAGAACAGCACGATGACGGTTAAAAAAGGCAGCTGGCGTCCGGCCATCTGACCGATGGCAAAGCTGTCCAGACCGGTAACCTGCCCCGCCACAATAATGGGAATACCCATCGCACCAAACGCCACCGGCGCAGTATTCACGATCAGGCATAACCCTGCGGCATAAAGCGGATTAAAACCCAGCCCTACCAGCAACGCAGCCGTGATCGCCACCGGCGCACCAAAGCCTGCCGCGCCCTCTAAAAAGGCACCAAAGGAAAAACCGACAATCAGCATTTGTAAGCGCTGATCCGGCGTGATCGACAAGATGGACGCGCGAATGATATCGAACTGCCCGGTCCTGACCGAGATTTTATAGACAAAGACCGCGGCCACGATAATCCAGGCAATGGGCCACAGACCGTACAGGAAGCCGTAGGCCGCTGAGGCCAGCGCCTGCTGCCACGGCATATGATACAGCAGCAGCGCAACTCCCAGCGCCAGCATGACAGTGATGGTGGCAGCCTGATGGCCTTTCATCTTTAGCTTAATCAACGCAAAAAAGAAAAACAGAACAGGCAGTAACGCAATCAGGCTGGAGAGCCAGATGTTATTGAGCGGATCATAATTTTGCTGCCAGACCTGCATGCCGTTATCTCCAGAAAGGTGATGAGAGCGATGCGCGACGGGCATAAACACAGGGCGCATCTGTCACGCCCGCTCTGCTTATTGGTCCTACCAATTTTGCCAGTTAGGGCTTATCCGTTACAGATACTTAACCCGCTGTTAACTCAAGGCAACAGTTACGGCTTTAATTTTAACGTTATGTGAACCACTGAAAAGGTTTAGCTATTTTGGTCGGACCAATCACGGTTGTGGAAAGGCATATTTGTAACTTTGCGGATGAAAACGCAGATTTAACCCGACCAGCCCAATCATAACGCCGCACTGGAGCCACCAGATCGTGGAGAAATCCCCGGTCAGTGCATGCAACTGACCGGCGATAAACGGCATACTGCCGGCAATAATAAAGCCAATCCCTTGCATGAACGCCACCAGTCGTCCGCCCGCCTGCGGATGCGCCAGATGGTCCAGCGCCAGCACCAGCGCCAGGGGAAAGGCACCACCCAGCCCCACGCCCGCCATTCCCACCCACAGCCATGGATGGTAAAGCGGTGCAAACAGGAGGCCAAGCATACCGCTTAGCTGAAAAATCAGCGTTAACAGCAACAGCGGCCGTCGATCCGGGCCGCGCGTCAACAGCGGAAACACCATCGCTCCGGCGACCTGGCAGGTAATCATCACGCCCAACAGGCTTCCACCCGCTTGCGCGCTCCAGCCGAGCTGATGGTAGAAATCAGGCAACCAGGCCACGCAAATGGCATAACCGCCATTCACTAAACCAAAGCTGAGCGCCAGCATCCAGGCGCGCGCGTTGCGCCATAGTGAAGGCATCACGACCGACGCGCGCGCTGGCGACGTCACCCCGGGCATCCATGCCCAAAGCAGGATGGCCAGCAGCGCAGGCACGGCCCAGCTGCTGAGGGCCATCTGCCAGCTCAGGTGAGCACTTAACCACGGTGTTAATGCAGCACCCAGTCCGCCCCCGCCCATCAGGGCCGCAGACCACAGCCCGGTCATCATCGCACTGCGTTGTGGAAAGCGTTGGCGGATAAAGCCCGGCATCGCCATTTGCACTATCCCGATACCAATGCCGCCCGGTAGCGTGCTCCCTACCAGCGATTCGCCTTGCGCCACAAAAAGGCGGCTGAGGAGCGCCAACACTAACAGCGCCAGTCCGCCACACAGCAGTCCGCGCAGTTGAACACGCTGCATAAGTGGTGCGCTGATTAACGCTATCGCTCCCATCATCATCATGGGAATCGCAGGCAGCAGTGACGCTGCCAAGGCGGAGAGTCCAATGCTTTCGCGTAACTGATCCAGCAACGGACTGACGGAGGTCATCAGTGGACGCATATTCAGTCCCGCCAGCACCAGGGCGGTAACGATCACAATATTCTCTTTTTTCATGGGCCATCCTGGAAGTAAACCTTGTCAGCCTGACAGCTGTGGTTACTATTTGGAAATGGAATATCATCATGACAGGCAGTGGAAAAATGAATCGCCAGCCTATGTTCACGCCCCAGCAGCTTCTGAGCTTTGTTGCGGTCTGCGAAACCGCCAGCTTCACCCGTGCCGCCGATCGCGTGCACCTGTCGCAATCAACAGTGAGCCAGCAGGTGCGGCGACTGGAAGAGAGGGTGGGAAAAGCACTGCTGGCCCGCTCATCACATCAGGTAACCGTCACGGAGGAAGGCGAGAAGCTGCTGGGTTATGCCCGCCGTATCATTGCCCTGAATGGCGAAGCACTCGATGTGTTGAGCGATAAGTGGCGCGATGGTGTGCTGCGGCTTGGCGTTCCGGAAGATTTTGCGGCCCCCACGGCTGCCCTGCTGGCGCAGTTCAGTCGCGAACATCCCCATATGCGGCTGGATGTGATGAGCGGGATGCAGGTAGAACTACGTCGGGCCTGGCAGCGGGAGGAACTGGATATCATGCTGATTAAGCAACCTTACGGTGAACGCCCGCTGGCTTCCCGACCCGAGCCGCTGTTATGGCTGGACAGCGCCGCATATCCCTGCTTTGAGCATTCGCCGGTGCCGCTGGTCCTGTTTCCTCAACAGGGACTTTATCGCGAGGAGATCTGTCAGACGCTGGATGGGCTGGGCCGCAGCTGGCGCATCGGTTACAGCAGTGCCAGCCTTGTGGCCCTGTCTGCCGCCAGTGCCCAGGGCCTGGGCGTTACGCTGTTGCCTGCCAGCTGTCGTCTGCCTGCACATCGTGTGCTGGGCGACCAGCAGGGCTTGCCGGTGATTGACACTTTTGAGCTGGCGCTGTTTTGTCGCCAGCCGGATGAGGAGCTTCAGCGCCAGCTGGCAGAGGCACTGGTGACATTTGCCGATCTGCACTGGCAGTGAGTTTTTCACTGACAGGCAGTGGTAAAGGACTCTGTAAAACCAGAAACCGCGTGCAGATGCGGACGCGCCCCCTGTCAGAGAGCTGGCATGGGGCGCGGACAGCCGAATGAAGGCGACGCTAAACCCGAGCCTCCCTCGTCTGTGACATTAACGCCATCGCAAGCGTATAGAGATGGGCGCCATCAGAAGCCACCGGATCGTCTTCGGCATAACATCCAATCATAGAGGCCACTTTATCTGCCGATAAGCTTTCCCCATAGAGATGCAATGTCAGGACTGCACGACCTACGATTTTAAGTACGTCTTCATGCAAGATCTGCGGGATATTATTCAATGAAAAAATCCTCTGCCAGTAGTGATATCGATGTATCCTCCTCAATATAAAGGCGTTTACAAGTCGTTTTCATCTTCTCTTCTGGCGATACTTTTGCATTATTAATGCGTTAATTCCGTCGCAAATGCGGAATAATCTGATTAACTTTAAATTGTGTATTACAAAGAAAATATTAGAAAAAACATTCTTAATCTTAATGGCTTAGTCCATGTAAGCGGTTTCACATCTGACGTTTTAATTGATTAAAATTTCCCAACTAATCTTTTTCATCTTCAGTTTATTCTTAGATAAAAGCGCCGCCCGGCGCAGGGTTTGCAGGTTAACATTGCTGTTGTGTACGCTTTCTGACAGACTTGCGCTCGCAATGATGCCCCAACTTACAGCCGCAGAGGCCGCACCCGTGACCGCTTTTTCCTCGCTTAATTCTCTTCCCGATAGTCAGCTCGATAACCTGCGCGAGATGGGCTATACCCGCATGACGCCGGTCCAGGCCGCTTCGCTGCCCGCTATCTTAGCCGGACGCGACGTTCGTGCGCAGGCAAAAACCGGCAGCGGCAAAACGGCCGCATTTGGTATTGGCCTGTTGCATCATATCGACAGTGCGCGTTTTCAGACTCAGGCGCTGATTTTATGTCCGACGCGAGAACTGGCCGATCAGGTCAGCAACGTTCTGCGGCAGTTAGCGCGCTTCACGCGCAATATCAAAATCCTGACCTTATGCGGCGGCCAGCCCATGAGTGCGCAGCGCGATTCGCTGGTGCATCCGCCGCAGATTGTGGTCGGTACGCCGGGCCGTATTCTTGACCATCTCAAGCGCGAAACGCTGCAGCTCGACAGTCTGCGCACGCTGGTGCTGGACGAAGCCGATCGGATGCTGGAAATGGGCTTTCGTGACGATATGGAAACCATTATCGCCGCCACGCCCGCCGCGCGTCAGACGCTGCTGTTCTCTGCCACCTGGCCAGACGGCATTGCAACACTGAGCCAGCGCTTTCAACGTGATGCGCTGAGCGTCGTGACGGAAGAGGTCAGCGAACTGCCGGCAATCGAACAACAATTTATTGAAGCGGCGCACAGCGAAAAATTGTCGCTGCTGATTAGCCTGCTCAGCGAACGCCAGCCATCGTCCTGTGTGGTGTTCTGCAACACCAAACGCGAATGTGATGATATTGCCGCCGCGCTTAACGCCCGCGATATCAGCGCCCTGCCCTTGCATGGCGATCTGGAACAACGCGATCGCGAACGCGTGCTGATCCGGTTTGCTAACGGCAGTGGTCGCGTGCTGGTGGCGACGGACGTCGCGGCCCGCGGCCTGGACATCAAGTCGCTGTCGCTGGTGGTGAACTACCAGCTGGCGTGGGATCCCGAAGTGCATCTGCATCGTATCGGCCGTACCGCGCGGGCGGGCGAAGAAGGCGCTGCCGTGAGTTTTGTCGCGGCCGATGAAATGGCGCGCGCGCATGCGTTAGAAGATTTCCTTCAGCAGAAGCTGCCATGGGTTGCCGCCAGTGCGCTCAGGAAAAGTAGTAAGCCGTTGCCGGCAGCCATGATGACGATTTGCATTGATGGTGGGCGTAAGGCCAAGATTCGGCCCGGCGATATTCTGGGTGCGCTGACAGGAGAAGCAGGCTATCGCGCCGATCAGATCGGTAAGATTGATCTCACCCCGACGCACGCTTATGTAGCGATTGAAGCGGCTCAGGCAAAATCTGCGCTGGTCAAACTTAAGCAGGGCAAAATCAAAGGCAAAACCTGCCGGGCTGTACTGCTGAAAGACTAAAAGAAAGGGCGAGAGTCATTCTCGCCCTGCCGATTATGGCTCATCGATCCGCATAACGTGCAGCGTGGTTTTGTCACCTTTCCCGTGCACTTTACCGCTGACGCGAACTTTGTCGTCAGCGGAATAGGTTTTGCCATCGAACGTTTTCTTCGGCGCAATAATGGTTAAAGTGCCGGTGCTGTCACGAAACTGATAATTATTGTCCGCGACTTTTTTTACGATATAACCTTCCAGCGTGACGTAACCGCCCTGCCGAAAGTCACGAATCTGATCGATGTGCGTCTGTCCTGTGTCTTCTGACCCTTTGTAGCCTGCATCCTGTTTATGCTGTGGCGGCGGCGTATCACCTGCCTTGAAGCCACCTTCTTCCGCGTAAGCCCCTGTGGTCGCTACCGCCAGTAAGGTCGCCAGTACTAATTTTTTCATCGCTTACTCCTTTATAGGGAAAAGTATCCATGCTGCGTTCTCACTGTTAAGCCTGGCACAATAATCTCTTAACGTGCGTTTTCCCCTCTCACCTTTTTCCGAAGGCTGCCGATAACTTCATCACACCCTTTTTCACCTGCTGCGCTGACGCTGAGGCAACGATGGATAATTTTCAGAAAGAGATCGATGAGAGAGCGAATCTCGCCTTATCGAATAAGTTTGAGCTGCTGCTGTTTCGCCTTGGCTCTGACCAGTTAAAAGGTAAATCAGAGCTGTTTGGGATAAACGTATTTAAACTGCGTGAAATTGTTCCGATGCCGCCGATTACGAAAGCTGCGGGTATGCGTTCGCCGTTGCTGGGCATGGCGAGCATTCGCGGACAGTTCATTCCTGTTATTGACCTGCCTGCGGTAGCCGGTTGCGTGCCTGAAACGGGACTGAACCTGCTGCTGGTGACCGAATACGCGCGTAACACGCAGGCGTTTGCCGTCGAATCCGTTGAAAACATCGTGCGTCTTAACTGGAGCCAGGTTCATACCGCTGAAGCTGGTATCGGTGGACGTAACATCACCAGTATCGCGTGCCTGGATGACGACGAACAAAAAAGCAATCTGGCCATGGTGCTGGATGTCGAACAGATTCTCTATGACATCATCCCGTCCGTTCGTGGCGTGGAGCCTGAAGCGCCGAAAGAGCGTCAGTATAAAATGAAGCCCGGTTCCGTCGCGATTGTGGCTGAAGACTCCAAAGTTGCCCGCCAGTTGCTGGAGCAGGGCCTGAAGAGCATGGGCATTCCTGCCGTCATGTGTAACACCGGCCTGGAAGCGTGGGAAAAAATCAAAGCGATCCACCAGCAGGCTCAGTCGCAGGGTGAATCCATTCACGACAAGATCGCGCTGGTGTTAACCGACCTGGAAATGCCGGAAATGGACGGCTTTACGCTCACGCGCAATATCAAGCGCGACACCACGTTGCGTCATATTCCCGTCGTGATCCACTCCTCACTTTCGGGCAGTGCTAACGAAGATCACGTTCGCAAAGTCGGGGCTGATGGCTATGTTGCCAAGTTCGAATTAAACGAACTGTCGGATGTCATTTTCAAAGCGCTGGAAGCCGCAAGCTAAAACGTAGCGGGCAGCACAACCCTGCCCTGCTGTCACCTAACGTTCAATACATGAGACTATGAAAATGCAGAGTGAAGCGCTTCCTGTCGTACGTAAACCCCTGTTCCGCGGGCGTTTACGTCAGCTGAGCTGGATTGCAATGGTGATAGCCTGTCTGGCGTTCTGGGCCGGCGTTCTTGTGCTGATGGTATAAGCGCAGCCTGGAAACCGGCTTCTACATTTCGCGAAAAGGGAATGAAAAAAGGCTGCCACTGGCAGCCTTTTTGATTACGGTAAATGCACAACGCTATAACGCTCTTTAGCCTTTTCAGAGCGCCTGTGGCTGACTCTGAGTTGCAATCCTTGTCGCGTTAATCTGAACAACGACCGTTTTGCAAAAAATGCATTTTGCTCCATGCGGGTTGGCTCTTGTCACATCGAAATGTGATGTACGGTACTGCGAGCCATTACAGTGAGGACACTTGAAACGCGTAATTTTCAGTCCTTAGAGACCAACAACGTTTGCAGCAGCTGGGCCTTTAGCACCATTTTCTACTGTAAATTCAACTTGTTGACCTTCATCTAAAGTACGGAAATCAGTACCCTGGATTGCAGAGAAGTGTACGAATACATCTTTGCTGCCGTCCTGAGGAGAGATGAAACCGAAGCCTTTCTCAGCGTTGAACCATTTAACGGTACCGCGGATTTTGTTAGACATGTTTAATTCCTTAAATAATTGAGCCTTCCGGCGTAATGGCCTGAGAACAGATTTCAATCAGAACGTAAGAGAAGACTCAAAAAGAAGGAATGTCTCGCGACAGGCTTAGAGATGAGAACTGCTGTAGATACTTACTTTGATAGCGTCTGTTAATCAAACCGACGATTCATTAGGTCACATCCTCGCGTTGCATGCAAGGGTTATTTTGAAATCGATGCAAACAGGGCAGATAAGCCAGACGACGTGCCTCTGCCCTGTTCTGCCTTCAGCCTTGGCGAATGTGGATTCTGTGGCCCTGCTCACCGGCTGCCAGATCGTCACGCAAGGTTAACTCGGGGATCGCGTAATCCCCGCCGTTTTGCCGATAATAGCCAACAGGTGAAGTAATAAACAGGTTATCGAGCCGCTTACTCAGTTCCTGACACAGCGCATCAAAACGTACGCTATCGATCCGGCCGGTACGGTAAACCGTGAACGGCGGCAGCACGTCAAAG
Organism: Pantoea sp. BR_17; assembly: GCF_041955125.1. Classification (NCBI taxonomy): domain Bacteria; kingdom Pseudomonadati; phylum Pseudomonadota; class Gammaproteobacteria; order Enterobacterales; family Erwiniaceae; genus Pantoea; species Pantoea sp. BR_17. The sequence goes on from NZ_JAVAXT010000007.1 coordinate 159,212, forward strand.
CCGGGGTAAAACAGAATGCCATGCTGAATGGGAAACAAAATGTCATCAATATGCCCATTGATGCCGCGAGGACCGTAATGCGACGCCCATCCGCCCATCGTGACCACCAGCATGGCGCGCTTCCCTGCCAGCGTACCTTCACCGTAGCGATCGCCCCAGTGCGTATCTGAATGTTCGCCTACGCCGTAGGCAAACCCGCAGGCATAAACACGATCGATCCAGCCTTTCAAGATGGCGGGCATCGAAAACCACCATAACGGGAACTGCAAAATCACCGCATCGGCCCACCGTAGTTTTTCCTGTTCCTGCTGGATGTCTTCGCTTTGAAAACCGCCTTCAAAAGCCTGAGTGGACTCCAGTGAGGGAGTAAACCGTTCGACATGTTGGCGATGTTGTGTGTCGGCAGGCGATACGCGTGCCTCCCAGTTCATGGCATAGAGATCGGAAACGCGCACCTGATGGCCCAGCCGTTCCAGATGACTGACGGAAAAACGCGCCAGCGCACCGTTAAGCGAGCGGGGTTCAGGGTGAGCAACAACGATTAACACATTCATAAACTATCCCGTGTTGATAAAAGAGACAGGTAGCCTGCGCCTGATTGTGCTATCAGTAAAAGTAAAGGAACGGATAGTCGCTATAGACAGGACTGATACCATGAAGCCCGATCTGAATTTGTTGATCACGTTAAACGTCCTGCTACAGGAAAACAGCGTCAGCCGTGCCGCTGAACGGTTAAACCTTTCCCAGCCTTCCGTCAGTGCCCGGCTGGAACGCCTGCGTACTTTATTTAACGATCCGCTACTGATTCCGGTTTCCCATGGTATGCGTCCCACGGCGCGGGCCGAAGGATTACGTCTTTCGCTTGAAGAACTGGTTGCCAGGATCGATGAAGTCGTAGCCGAGCCGGGCCCCTTTGTGCCCGCCGAGGCAGACATCACCTGGCGTATTGCCGCCACGGATTATGGTGCGCAGACCGCGCTGATGCCGTTGATGAATACCTTACGTCAGGAAGCACCGGGCACCCGGCTTGCCATTCTGGATATGAAACCTGCGTTGATTGCACAGCAGTTAGAAAAAGGCACGGTCGATCTGGTGCTTCATCTGCGTGACGGCGTGCCTGACGGGCTGCATGTCCGCCCACTGTTTCAGGAGCGCTATGTGGTAGCAGGCCGTCAGGGTCATCCCGCCCTGCATTCTGCTATCACCGCCGAAGCGCTCTGCGCGCTGGAGCATGTGGTGGTGTCGCCAGACGGCGGCGGCTTTCGTGGGGTGACGGATACGGTGCTGGAAGCCAGAGGATTGAGCCGGAAAGTGGTACTCTCTGTACCCCACTTTTTGCTGATGGGCAGCGTGCTGAGCACCAGCGATTTAGTGGCGTTGATGCCGGAGAGAGTGGCGGCGATGATGCCGGGATTAATGACCGTGCTACCGCCGATGGCGATTCCAGGCTTTGAGCTGGTGATGCTGTGGCATGCGCGATCGCACCGGGATTTGGGGCACAGGTGGTTAAGGGAGCGGGTGGTGGGGAGGTTTCAGGATGGGCGTTGGAATGGTGAGGTTATGCAATAATGCTGAACCTATATAGTGTTGAACTTTAAAAAAAGCCGCTTTGCCATTCTTTCGTAAAGGCGCATATAAAAGACGTAACAGATTGCTCTGTCGCTAAAAATTTCAACTTAAATATATAAAATCTTCTGTACAATTATATTCATAACAAAATCAACATTCAAAAAATATAATTATGTATATTTTCATCCAAAACATCTGAAAGCTATCAATTCGCCAAGCAGACAAACATTCTAAAAAGCAAGCAAGTCTCTTTAATCTCTTAATCATTTCCATCAAAAAACTCAACTTAAGCATCAAAAAAAATTATAAGATGGTTTAATACCCCATAGCTTCAAATAAAAACTATAGCATGCAATTTTATAAAAATCTTTTTTTAAAAATCAACCAACATGGTGACTAATCAAATCAATATTGTACTCTTTTAATGCCACTTGAAATTTAGAAACAAAATCATCAACTTCTTTCGGCGGTAAAAATTTAAAAAAAACCTGAATGCAGAATTTACTTTTCCCACATAAAGCGGGAGATAACTCTCTCATTTGATCACTAAGAATGAAGTTTAAGTAAGCATTTACTTTATCTTGAAGCAAAAGCAAATGCCCATTAATATCATCCTCCCATGATAAATGATCTGTAATACCCAAAAGTACAAGCTCATCATCTTCATCCGATGCATTGATAAAATCGACCTTATTTACTTCTTCAATTGACATAGTTACTCCCTTTTACTTTCCGGCCTAATAATAATCACTTGGGTTGGCGGAATTTTAGTGCCTCTCTCAAAGCCGGGTTTGCCTACCGCTACTATAATAAAACCATTTTCTTTGGGTCAGAATGGCGAAGAGCTCTGATTTATCACTGCATTGATTTTGGGGAAAGGTCATTCCCCGAAAACCTCAAAAAGCACCTGGAGCTAAAACGGCTGTGCTTACAACAAGGTCTAGATTAGATCTTCACCATTTAAAAGCACAATGATATTTCCTTGCCCTAACTCTTGCCTGAACACGTCTGCTATTCCAGAAGTATTCAACTCAGGAAAGGATTTGTCATTCACTGCAATCATAAAATAAGATTTTGGCTCTTTTAGTCCAAACTCTTTAGCAATTGATAACTTAGTCTCATGATTGTACTTCTTAACACGATCATCAAGCAACGCAAGCTGCTGGCCACTTAAGATTATATGTGGTTCAAAAAGAAGATATGGGCCATCAAAGAGATGGTCGTACTTTTCCTTCACCACACTTAATCTTTCCCTCAGCTCATCAATACTTATTGATGTGTAACACGCTATATCAATTGACATATACCCGCCTTACTTAATTCGTATTGGATTTCCTGACTGGTCGATCACAATAACCTTATCCAACCCTTTTATTAGCCAATCACTAATTTTTTTTGCAAATCACTAACGCTTGCTTTTGTATCGGCCAAGTTGATAACAACATTGTTTGTTTGACCACTGTTCACTTTTTCTAAAACCCGGTCATAGATATTGCGAACCGAGTTAGTTTTAGGGACGATATTATCGAACACCTCACCATTAACTTTATAGTCTGGGTTTTTAACCCCTGCAGTTACGGGATTCTGCTCAACATGATAACCATTTTGAGACAGGATCACAGCTCCCTCGTTTTCTCGTTGGAGTGAACGTATATTTTCTGCTGATGCATTCGGCGGTAGCTTAGTTGGCTGACCACTTAAAGAACCGGTTGTAGCATTTCCAACATTATCAACATCAGCTTCAGCATTACCAATAGTGCTTTTCCGCGATAATCTCGTATCATCAGAAGTAAAAATTGTTCCGCCCGGCTTAGATATGGCACTTTGCGCAACCATACCACCAAATATAGCAGCAGTACCGAGACCTATGTTTAATGCCCCGTTGCTATAATTACCATCAATGACCTGGCCGACCCCAGTACCGGCTTGACAGCCCCCACCAACTGCCAGCGTTGAAGGTGCAATAATTAATCCCCGGAGCACCCGGCAAAGCGAGTAAAGCATCGGTTCCTAGTCCAGCCGGGCCGGATTGCACGCTATACCCTTTCAGATAACTCAGCGCCTCGTTTTATGCTTTGCTATCTCCTGTTGAGGCAACAAACGCCTTGCCTACAGGCAGAGACTGAATAGCGTCAGCCGCTCGTTGCAGGATGTATCCGTACAGAGACTGAAGTTCATAACCATACTGGTTAAGTAATCCAGCCCGCTCTTGCTTCTGGCCTTCTGTCAGTGGTTGCCCTGACTGGAACTTTTACAGCAACACATTACGGAGCATTTTTTTCGTGCGCACGAAAAATCATAGTTTACTGCTAATCCCTTCCCTGGGGTGTCGGGGCATCGCCCTGACTTGGGTGTTTTAGAGGCCTGCCGTAAGGCGGTACTCCAAAAACACATCTTGTCTGCCTGGTTGTGAAGAAATCAGGGTAAAGATCCCGACAGCTTGAACTGACCCCATAAAAGACGGGGTTTATCGCTTATGGCTGGTAGTCTTCAAATTCCCAGGCAAAAACGCGGGAGAGTTTTTGCGCTATCTCCATCCAGTCTTTACCTTCGCACTGATTGATATAATCGGTGATGGTCTTTTTGATCTCATCCAGATCGTATTTACGTACCAGAAGCGTATGCCGCATCAGCTCTGGCAGCCAGTGGTGCTTACAGAGCCATTCCGGGGTGCAGATAAACACATCAAAATAATCACTCCCTTTTTCTTGCTCAGAGCCGATAGATAAGGAAAGTGTAATTGCAATGGTTCCATCATCTTCGCCTGCATAGGTACGAGGATCTTTATGCATACAATCAATACCTTTTAATATCGCTTTCACCATCACCATCCTAATCTGTGATATTCAAATGACCGTTTCCGATTTTCAAAGATTCGCCTTTTGAATTAATGGGATATGTTTCAAAATTAGATTGAGTACCAGTCGTTGCATAAGGACTATTAGGTTTTTCAGATGCAGGTCTGTCCCCCCCTAGTACTATCAGCACTAATCCATCCGCCTTTACTGGTTTGCCTTGCTCCATCACCAACCCAGATCATCCCTAACCTATCGGCTTCGGTACGAGTACCATAGCCCATTGAAAAATCTTTTTTACCAGACCCATCACCTTTAATAGCTATTTCCAGCCTCGGATCCTGCTTCGCTATATTAGTCAGATTCTGTTGTACCAGGTCGACTTTTAGTTTCGGGGAAGACGCGGCGTTCTCTGCTCCACTTGATGGCTTACTTTCTGCCTGAGTACCACCGGCTCCGGGCTTCGCCGACGTTGTCGAGGGTTTCACTCCCGGCGTTAGCCCTTCATCAACAGCTTTACCAACACCAATACCCGCTATCCCTCAGGCAATATACATGGCTCCAAGCTGGTAGCCCACCGCAGCCCGGGCCGCCTCTTCACTCATACCAGTGCGTATGTACGCCGCCACCATGCCGTTAAATAGCACCTGCGTCTGCTTCGCCTCCGCACTGATGCCATTCAGCAACTGCTGTATCTACTGATAGCCTTCCTGCGCTTCCTTCTGATTCTGGTGACCCAGATTCTGATAGGTGCCCCTGCTTCTCCAGCATATCCTGCCGGGCGGCGCTACAGGCCTCTGCGCTGCCACTCATACAAGCATCAACCACCGCCTTACTGGTTTCCGCATCCTTGCGGTTAAGCATGTCTTTCTCTTTCTGCTCCTGCGGCGTCAGGCTCTGCTTGTGGTTCAAATCCGTCTGGCGGCTCTTCTCCGTGCTGCTCAGGTAATTATTCTCAACCGTAACCTTCCCGGCCTGTATTATCACATGTATATTCAAATATACCTGTCTTATCATTAAATGAACCTTCGGCTTGTAGCAATTTCCTTTCTATACCATCACCACCCTTAATGGTAAAAACCTTTCCTTCCATTAATTGCTCGCGGCTCAGATAACTGGCACCTCTATGAGTTGGATCTGGTTTTAATCCACTACCAATACAGTCTGCCTCAATTATTTTAAGATGAAACTTTGGCTGGAAGGGTTTCCGGGGGCGATTAATGATACCGGCGATCTGCCAATGTACAGACGCGGAAACGGGCATTTTGCGTAAGAACTGTTAAAACGTAAAACGATCCCGACTCAGGGGGCCGGGATCCTATCAAGGACCTTGCCATTGTAGTTTAGGCTTTAAATTATCAGGCACCATTTTAAACAATAACTTAATATATTCGGTGTGCTGATTATAATTAGGTGATATATCTTCTCTACATTTTTCAAAATAACTTTTAGCCTGATTATTCAGGAACCATACATCATGCTCTATCATATCTCGCTCCGCAATACTTTTAGGTAAGTTATGTATAAGTTCAGTTTCAAAATAGCAGGAGATATCTCTTGCCTTTACCCAAGCATTTTTTGACTGAATACTTCTTACATAAGGTAAGACAAGATTAAGCATCTGGATGTATATTTCTGTTTTTGTCATTATGATCAACCTTATCAGCGCTTAGGCATAGATACTGTTCCGGCAGGAGCACTTTTAACTTGAGTCCAAACACCATTTTTTAATAACTGATCAATATATTTTTCATCACCCGTCTGTATATATATATCTTGAGCAGCTACCATTCAATGGTTTCCTTCAGTTATATAAGAACGTCCCTGACTATCAATGTAACCAGCTATTTTCCCTTTAGGAGCAGAGAATTTAAAATCACCATTTAACATATCTTTTTTGCGCTTATCGACATAATCAGGGTTCCTCAACCCTACCTGTAAACTTTTAATCGTAACAGGATAAAACTGAGAAGTTATCGCAGCTTTTGCTAATTGAATTACGTCTTTCCCCGTGTTCGCGAAGGAAGCTAGTGCTGCCTGATTTTCTGGATCAGATACAAACGCCGCAAACTTTGTCCAGGCAGGGCTACTTTGATCTATCTTCGCCAGATCCTGACCATTCCACTGGTGGACGTAAGCTTTGGCTTCCTCACTGGTCATGACATCGGCACCGACACCACTCAACCAGCCGGGACGATCTGCCATATCATAGCCGCCCTAAGCGATTTCCTTATCAACAACTTGGGCTTCCAGCGGATTATCTTTCAGCTTCTGCTCAGTTTCAGTACTCTGTTTATCGCTAATCTGTTTCCACTTCTCGATAACAGCCTGGCAGTCACCACCGGATTTTCGACAGTTCGACAGCTCTTTATCGAACGTCAGTGACTGATCAGGACTCAGCGAGTTATTCTCAACCTCAGTCCGCGCCGCCGAGCCACCGCTTGCTGCCCCCATGCCACCGCTCACAGCCCCGCCCACTTCAGCACGTGCCAGCGTAGCGATATTGGCAATCAGATGTTTTTCATCGGCTGTAAGGAGAGCGGCTTCTTTACCGAAAAACAGCCTGCTTAGCACATCTTGGTGCCCAGAGAGCGGCAGCGGTGAATCCCCCCGCCGCTGCGCCAGCCACGCTACCGCCCTGAGCCCTGCGATAAGACCGGAGGCCAGTGTACGAAGCAGGATGCGCATGGCATCATTGTCACCGGATGCCTGCTTAAACATTTGAGCAAGTAGCGGTGCCGCACCTGCAGCGACTGCACCGCTGGCATTTCCACCTGCAAGCGCTGAGAATACGCCGCTGACTGCCTGCGCAGCAATCTGCATTATGAAGCCTGTGCCATATTTTCTTCTGTTTGCACGTCGAGGCTGTGCAGGCGATAGTACGTGAAGTGCTGGAGAGCCTGATTAGTAAGTATCAGTACCGCCGCTGGAACTTTGCAAGGAAGGCGGTTAAAGAAGGGTAGAAGACGTTATTTAGCGCAGACTAAAGATGCAGCTACACCAACAACCCGCTGACCGGGTAGTTCCTTCAGCATGCCCTTTTCCGTCAGCGCCTGCCAGCATGGTGTTAGCCATATTCCCGGCGAACTGGCCCGCCATGCTGGCACCCGAGCTCATACCGATGCCCTGATGTTCCGTTTTGTAGTCGGCCGCGTTATGCAGATCGGTAAAACCCAGCGTTCCCGTATCCAGACGGTTTTTATCCGCCCCGGCCTGAGATTTAACCGGACCTTGTTATAGAGACAAAAGTGAAGCTGCCGCATGAGCCATAACTGGACTCTTTCATGTCGCGCCTGACAGAGCGATTTTATTTACCGTAGGTAATGCTAAATCGCCACGCCCTTTCAGCTGACTGCCGTAATTAACTAAGCCTCCGTTGGCAGGGCCCATGACTTTTTCAGGTGGCGTTGATAATCCGATTCCGGCCTCAGTTATTAATTGAGCCGCTGACTAAATGAGATTGCAAAGTTGGTTCTGAGTTGTGTTGCTGTATTGAGAATGAAATGCTGATGCCAACGACGTTGGCTGGATCATCCTGTCCCTCACTGGCTGACAGATCTGTACACCAGTTAAAACGGCGTTCATCACCTGATTGGCAGCCAAACTCCTATTGCCCCTTTGACTGACCTACTGAGCCGCAACCACCGCCCTGTTAATAAGAAATTGATATTAAAATCAACGTACAATTGCGGTCTTTTAAGGGAAATAAAGCCCCCGAAGACCTCATCAGGGGCGAATGAAAAGCGCTAAAGACTTCTGATCTGTTGCCCGGCGACATCTATCATCAGCCTGTCCTCTGGCTGAATGATATCCAGCATATCACCCTGCTGACAGAGAAAGGCAACACCGGCTTCGCGGGCAATAATGGCAGCGTGAGAGAGCGCACTGCCCTCCCGCAGGCAAATGCCTTTTATCTGCTTCACATCCAGACTGGCGACCGCAGAGGGAAAGATGTCATCGGCAATCAGAATCGCGGGGACATCCGGTGTTGGAAGCGTAATCTCACGACCGCTAAGGTGACACAGGGTGCGGTGCAGGATGTCTTGAATATCGATAAATCTCGCCTGCAGGTAAGCATCATCCAGTTGCCGGTATTGCTGACTCAGCGCCATGAGTACCTCATACCAGGCGGATTCGGCACAGCACCGCGCCGCACGAATCTTCTCGCAGGCTTCATCAAACATATCTGCATCATCCAGCAACGTGTGATGCCCGGCGAAAATAGCGGCTACCGCCTCGCCATAATTCGCTTCTGCCCGTTTATGCAGCGCATCCAGATCACAGAGAGTGTCAGCGATTGCCTGCTTCAGCCGTCGGCATTCCTGCTGCTCATCGGCACATGGACGCCGGTCAGGCTGCGCCAGCGGCAAGGGATAAAACACCGCTTTACCCTGCACCTGTCCCGTGTCCGGTACCGTTGTCCTGAGCGACATCGTTTCAGGTTGCTCGCCAAAATTTTCCGCTGCCAGAGAGGTGAACGCTTCCAGCGCAGCGCCCGCTTCGGGGCCACGTGCCGACAAGGTAATCTGATCGTTACAGCGCACCTGCAGCAGAGCAATCTGGTTGAGACTGTCTGGCGTGACACACTGGTTATCTTTTTTCAGTACCAACTCCGCATCAAAGCCAGCCAGCGTGGCCACAAGCCGTGAAGCAGGACGGACGTGCAGGCCATGGTGATTTTTTACGGTCACCGTGACCGATTGTGCGTCCTCGTGTGGGTTAACGGTGGCGACGCTGGCAACGGCACTATCAGGTGCAATACCCAGTTGTGCCTGCTTCGCCTCCAGCGCCTTCATGGCCACCGTCATCACCTTTTCGATATCGGCACCCGCCGCCGCACTGACGGTTGCCGCCAGCGTACCTTCCACCAGCGGTGCGGCACACAAACGCACTTTGGCCGCAATGGCAGGATCAAGCAGCTCAAGCGCCGTTTCTGCACTTAACAGCGCACTTCCCATATCCATCATGACCAGAACATGATCCGCATCTGCCACCGATTCGATCGCCGCCATCACTTTCACGGGATCCGTGCCAATGGGATGATCAGGATCGTCAATGCCGGCAGCGACCGCCAGCTTGCAGCGATCGCCGGTTAACATTTGTCGCGCCAGCATCTCCACGCCGTTACCCAGCAACGCACTGTGTGACACGATCACCAAATTTACCATGTGCTTCTCCTTAAGCTTTGGCGGCGGCAGCCAGCATCTGCATCATAAACATCACCGATGTTGCCCCCGGATCCTGATGACCAATACTGCGCTCTCCCAGGTAACTGGCGCGGCCTTTGCGAGCCTGCATTGTAATGGTGGCGTGAGCGGCCGTTTCTGCCTGCTCGCAGGCGGCATCCAGCGCGGCGATGACCGACATATTTTGCTCACTGGCGTGCCGCAGTGACGCCACCACCGCAAGCCAGACATCACACATCGTTTTATCGCCGGGTTCCGCTTTTCCTCGATTCACCACGCCTTCGGCCCCTTCGCGTATCATTTGATACAGCTCTTCCAGCGTCAGGCTCTGATGTGCCTGTGTGACCTGCGCCGCCCGGATAAAGAAAGTGCCAAACAACGGCCCGCTGGCACCGCCCACATTGGAAAGCAGCGTCATGCCGGTATTTTTGAGGATAAAGCCAATATCCTTATCGGCAATCGCGGGCAGCTTCTCGACCACCTTACTGAAACCCCGGTGCATATTTAAGCCGTGATCGGCGTCGCCAATTTCGCGATCCAGGCCGGTGAGAAAATCACTTTCACGGGTAAAAACTTCACCACAGCGGTAAAGCCAGTTCACAATTTGGGCGCGGGTAAGTGACATGTCGAACTCCTTAACAGCCCCAGTTCAGGGCAGGTGTGTGTACCGGGGCATCCCACAGTGACAGGGCCTCATCATCCACGCTTAACAGCGTGATGGAAAAGCCCACCATATCCAGCGATGTGCAGTAGCTGCCCACCAGATTTCGCGCGATAGTGATGCCGCTTTCGTCGCAACGCTGAGCCAGGCGGTTATAAACACCATACAGTTCTGACAGTGGCGTAGCGCCCAGATTATTAACCAGCGCAATCACACGATCGCCGCGGGTTAATGCCTGCTTACTGTGTTTAACCTCTTGCCAGCTTCCGCTGTTTTGATCCCAGTGACGTAGGGTACGGCTGTAGTTGCCATTCTCCAGCAGCGTGTCGAACATCTCATCGGCCGTCTTGTCCAGCGAGGTAAAAGTACGGCGGTCGATGCCGGGTTCGCCATGAATCCCTACACCGAACTCCATTTCGTTGTCCTGAAGTTCGAACGAGCGTTTGCCGGCGGCGGGCACGGTACAGGCGCCTAACGCAATACCGATCGAGTGGCCCAGGTTATTGAGTTTACGTCCCAGCGCCGCACAGGCTTCCAGTGAATCGCCCCGCTCCGCTGCGGCGCCAAGCAGTTTTTCAATCAGTACCGTATTCGCCACACCACGTCGTCCTGTCGTGTAGAGACTGTCTTTTACGGCCACGTCATCGTCAACCACCACTGTGGTGACTTTTACACCGCTTTCGTGCAGCAGCTCGGTGGCGGTTTCGAAGTTGAGAATATCACCGGTGTAATTTTTGATTATCATCAGTACGCCTTCACCACCGTCAATTTTCATGGCGCATTCATACATTTTATCCGGCGTTGGCGAGGTGAAAATCTCACCCGGGCAGGCACCCGAAAGCATGCCCGGACCAATAAATCCGCAGTGCATCGGTTCATGGCCGCTTCCGCCGCCCGACAGTAAGGCAACCTTTCCGGCGACAGGCGCATCGGCGCGCGTCATACAAACTGGATCCTGATGCAGCGTCAGTTCAGGATGGGCACGAGCGAAGCCTGCAAGTTGTTCACTCAATACATCTTCCACACGATTAATCAGCTTTTTCATGGGTATGCTCCGTTAGCATCGGTTTGCCGCCGCTCTTGCCTTAGCAAAAGGGACAGCATTATCAGGAGAGCGAGACGGCGAAAAGCAGCGCGTCGGTGGAGTGATTCTTACGGAGTCGACAGGAAAAAAAATGCCCCTCTTCAGCGTTCCATAAGGGAACGTTTTGCTGCGTTATTATGTTTCGTTATGAAACGTTTTATCGCACTTACGGCGAAAAATGAGAGGCAAAGCAAGAAATCGGGATCGTTGCACGTGATCAATCTGTCTGAGCGATAAGCGTTTTATCCCCTCAGGCTGGCGCGCAGTCGCGTCCTTCCTCTCACATGGGTTCCGGGTAGTCTCTTAACCGCTAAGAGGCGATCGCGATCGCAACATGGCTTTTCGAGCGCGTTTATTGTTTCAGGATGGAACATAACTGGCCGTATGGCGTTCCATATAAGAACGTTGGCGTCAAAAATATTTCCCCTCACCGTTGATCGTAAAGTGAGTCGCGTACGCCGGTCATCATCCGGCTCACATCGCCAACTGAGCCAGAAAGATGCGCGCGTTCATCTTGCGAACATGTTCTTACTTGAGGGTGAAAGGAATGCCAAAAATTATTCAGTCTCCAGCGAAATATATTCAGGGCCCCGATGCCTTGTTGTCCTTTGGGGAATATGCCAAAAACCTGGCAAATCATTTTTTTGTGATTGCCGATGACGTTGTGATGAAACTGGCGGGCGATCAGGTCCTGTCCGGCCTTGCCAGCCACAGTGTGACCTGCCATGCCGAACGCTTTAACGGGGAGTGTTGCCGGACGGAAATAGAACGCCTGATGGCCCTTGTCGAACAGCATGGCTGCCGGGGCGTGATCGGACTGGGTGGGGGGAAAACGCTGGACACCGCTAAAGCCGTCGCCTGGTATCTGAAACTGCCGGTGGTGGTGATCCCGACCATCGCGTCGACGGATGCGCCCACCAGCGCGCTGTCGGTCATTTATACCGAATCCGGTGAGTTTGCTGAGTACCTGATCTATCCCAAAAACCCTGACATGGTGGTCATGGATACTACAATCATTGCCAAAGCCCCGGTTCGCTTACTGGTCGCCGGTATGGGTGATGCCCTGTCGACCTGGTTTGAAGCAAAAGCCTGTTATGACTCGGGCGCAACCAGTATGGCGGGAGGGAAATCGACCGCGGCCGCGTTAAGCCTGGCGCGTCTGTGCTACGAGACGCTTCTGGCTGAGGGCGAAAAAGCGCGCTGTGCCGCCCAGGCGGGCGTCGTCACGGAAGCCCTGGAACGTATTGTGGAAGCCAACACCTATCTGAGTGGTATTGGTTTTGAGAGCAGCGGTCTGGCTGCCGCCCATGCGATTCACAACGCATTTACCGTGCTGGAAGAGTGCCATCATCTTTATCATGGCGAAAAAGTGGCGTTTGGTACGCTCGCGCAGTTGGTACTGCAAAACAGCCCGACAGATGAGATCGAAACCGTGCTGAACTTCTGCCAGAAAGTGGGCCTGCCTGTCACGCTGGCACAGATGGGAGTGAAACACGGCATTGAAGAGAAAATAAGCGCGGTTGCCCATGCGGCCTGCGTGGAAGGCGAAACCATCCACAATATGCCGTTCCCGGTTACACCGGACAGCGTGTACGCAGCCATTGTGACTGCGGGTCTGCTGGGGCAGCAGTGGCTGTCACGTTAGCCGACTGCCGGTAACCGCTGGCCCGGGTATCACGGGCACCAGGCGTCCCTCTGACCGGATCTGTCAGAGGGATTTTCTATGGTTTTCTGGCGGAAAACGTGATGACGGGTTTACCTCCCCATAGCAATAATGACGGTTCAGTGGTGATTACGCAGTCATGGCAGCGCTGCAGTAAATATATGCAACGCGATAACTGGCAGACGCCACACCAGGCGCAGGGCCTGACCTATGAATCCATATGTCGACGTAAAGCCGCGTTGATAACCCTCGGTCAGGCGACGCTGGAGGATGCATGGGAATACATGGAAAACCGTGCCTGTGCGCTGCTCATTCTGGACGAATCAGCCTGTATTCTGACCCGCTGCGGCGCGCCTGAAACGCTGATGCAGCTTGACGCATTAGGCATGCGGGATGGCAGCTATTGTGCGGAAAGCATTATCGGTACCTGTGCCTTATCGCTGGCGGCGCTTGAAGGTCAGCCCATTAAGACCCACGGCGAACAGCACTTCAAACGGGCCCTTCATCCCTGGTTTTTCTGCTCAACCCCAATATTTGATAATCATGGTCGCTTATTTGGCTCCATTTCTCTGGCCTGCCAGGACAAGACGCAGGCATCGTCAGATCTTTCTCTGACGTTAGTCATTGCCCGTGAAGTGGGCAACTCGTTACTGACGGACACTTTGCTTACCGAGTCCAACCGCCATCTGAATCAACTCAATGGCCTGCTGGAAAGCATGGATGACGGCGTGATGGCCTGGAACGAGCAAGGCGTGTTGCAGTTTCTCAACGCCCGGGCCGCACGGATGTTGCATCTGAATGCGTTGACCAGTCAGGGAAAAATGCTGGCGGATTTGGTGACCCTGCCTGCCCTGTTGCGTCGGGCCATCACCCAGGTTCAGGCGCTGAAGCATGTAGAAGTCACGTTTGAAAGCCAGCACCAGTTTGTGGATGCCGTCATTACGTTGAAACCGATTGTTGAACCCCAGGGCAACAGTTTTATTTTGCTGCTTCATCCGGTTGAGCAGATGCGCCAGTTGATGACCAGTCAGTTAGGCAAAGTCAGCCATACGTTTGAACAAATGCCTGAAGAAGATGCGGAAACACGACGTTTGGTTTGTTTCGGCCGTCAGGCCGCAAAAGGCCGCTTTCCGGTCTTACTGTGTGGGGAAGAAGGCGTGGGGAAAGAGCTACTCAGCCAGGCGATTCATAATGAAAGCGACCGGGCGAGTGGCCCCTACATTGCGGTTAACTGTCAACTTTATGCCGACAATTCTCTGGGAGAGGATTTTACAGGCAGTGCGCCCGGCGAGGATGAAGATGGCCGGTTAAGCCGACTGGCGCTGGCCAGCGGCGGCACGTTGTTTTTGGAAAAGATTGAATATCTGACTCCGGCTCAGCAGTCTGTGCTGCTTCAGGTCATCAAACAGGGCGTACTGACCCGGCTGGATGCCCGGCGGCTTATTCCTGTTGATATCAAAGTGATTGCCACAACGACCACTAATCTGGCCCATCTTGTGGAACAGAATCGTTTTAGCCGTCAGCTTTATTACGCCTTACATTCCTTTGAAATTGCCATACCGCCTCTGCGGGCGCGCCGTCACAGCATTCCCTGTCTCATTAACACCCGGTTGCGCAGGCTGGAAAAGCGGTTTTCATCACGTTTTAAAGTGGATGACGAGGTTATCACGCAGTTAATGCAGTATGGATGGCCAGGCAATGACTTTGAGCTCAACAGCGTAATCGAGAATATTGCGATCCGCAGTGAAAATGGCCATATCCGGCTAAGCAACCTGCCTGAATCACTGTTTTCTGAACAGGCTGATAATACTGCCGGCACGGCGTTGTTGCCGGATGATTTGTCTTTTCGCGCCATTGAAAAAGAAGCGATTCTTCAGGCAGCCCGAATGACGCACGGCAAGGTACAGGCTATGTCGGCGATGCTGAATATTGGACGCACCACCTTATGGCGAAAAATGAAACACTATGCGATTGATGCCAGTGAGTTCAAACTAAAGTAAGGGCTGTCGGTTATATTCGCCAGCCAATGAGGCGGTCAGTCTGCGCCTGACCGCCTTGTTATTTTGCTACATCATACCCGGGACAATGATCGCCAAAAAGATCAGGGCAATTAAGCTATGTTTTACCCAGTAATAAAGGGTCCGGTTACGCTTTTTCAGCTTCTGTCCGGCATCGCGAACAGCATTAACGTATTTAAAAATCCGGTTAATGAATCCCGTTTTGTCATTCTCATCATTGGGCGAGGCGGCTGCCGACATTAATGTATTGCCAACCCAGTGATTAACCGCCTGTGCCCAGCGCCATTTCATCGGCCGCTCAATATCGCAGAACAGAATAATGCGCGTTTGCTCGCTTTCATTCTGCGCCCAGTGCACATACGTTTCGTCAAAAATCACCGCCTGACCATCGCGCCAGCTATGGCGCTGGCGATCCACTTCGATGAAACAACGGTCGTCATTGGGCGTCACCAGGCCAAGGTGATAACGCACCGATCCCGCGTAGGGATCGCGGTGTTTACCTAAATGACTGCCTGCAGGCAGTTCTGCAAACATGGCTGCTTTGATGGACGGGATCTGACTCACCAGTGCCGTGGTCACAGGACACAGCTGCTGTGCTGAAGGGTGCACATCGCTATACCACTTAAGGTAAAAACGTTTCCAGCCACGTTTAAAGAAGGTGTTAAAACCTGCATCATTATGGCTTTGTGCCGCTTTGATGTGATCCTGAAGCCGTATCGCCTCCTCACGGATAACCTCCCAGTTATCGGTAAGCTGACGAAGTTCAGGAAAATCATCCGTCGGGAAATAAGGCTGTTTTGCCGGCAACCTGGAGAAGCCCGTCATAAACATATTGATGGGCGCCATAAAGGTCGAGTGATCAAATAACTGACGTGAAAACTTTTGCTTTTCTACACCGCGTGAGTGCGCATAGATAACGCTAATAATAAAAATACCAATGATAATGGCAGCCACCATACAACGTGTTCCTTGTGTTGCAAGAATGGAGTGTTTCTTGCGAAGAGTTATTGGGACTTTAATTTTTAGTATTGAAACGTAAAAATTTTTGTCATGCAGTGCGCTTTGCGTTATCACTCATGGCGAATAACGGCAGGTTGTTTAGTAAAGGTTTATAAAACGGAAGCGATCTGTCCGCACAGCGCGTCAGATCATCGCAATAACACTTCAACATCTGCCAGCATGTAAATAAACGTCGCGAGGCCGAAGCCTCGCGAATGTGTATGCATGCTAATCGTAATACGCCACCTTCCGATCGACGCCGTTTATATTCATCAGCACAAATCCGGTCGGCGTTGTTTTATTTGTCGGCGAGCCTTCTGCGGTCGCCAGGGTTACCACCCCTTTTTCATTGGCGCCCAGCCCCGCTACACCATTGTGAAGACCAAAGCGTGCAGCGGGTTTTAGCGTCCCGACTTTTGTGACGTCATCAACCTGAGACATATCACTCTGGAAAAGTGAGCAGGATCCGGTGTCAAAGCGCGTCGGCCCGGTCGTTTTCAGGTTAAACATGGTCTCACCGCTGTTAGCGCGCAGCTTGACCCACACGCCAGCATAGGTGGTGCCCACCCGGTTGTAGCGAATATCCATAACAGCAGGTTGACCCATGTGGCAGGCATCCGCCCAGACGGTATCCAGCCGTTGTAGGTTGATCCACGTTTTCCCTGTACCCGGCATGTTAACGGGTGACGTAGCAGTTCCCGAAGGCGTGGTGTTATCCGCTTTGCCAATCAACTCAATAACCCATTGCTGATTGGGTGAAGGGAAAAACACCTGGCCCAGGCGATACCAGTTATCCGTCGCAGTATTATTCACGACTTTATAGCCACTGAAGTACCCTGCCCGTAGCGATCCACTCATAAACGTGCCGTAGTTCTCGTCGCGGCGATAGCCATACTCGAAAGTAGAAAGCCATTTGCCCGTGACCAGATCCTGACTGAGCTTTGCGCCCGCCTGCAGGTTAATATGGCGCATTACCACGCGCGCATTATTGAGGATTAAAGGTGCACTACAGTCTTCGACGTTGAGCGTATCAATTGTCCAGCCGCCATCAGACAGATCGCCGGGATTACGCGTATGTTCAATCCACACGTTGCGCATAATCGCCTGTGTCATGCGCGGCATGTAAAGCGTGGCATCGCCATAGCCTGTCTGGAAATTCGCGTTGCACAATTCAACCGCCGTGGAGTGATCCCACACGCCATTGGGCGAATTTGACCAGCCAATATCAAACACCCGTGAGTAGGTGGTATTGGTGTAGATTTGCTCAAACTTACTGTCGAGCGTGTCCTGCAGTTTAAAAATCGTGCCGCCACTGCGCTGGCCGCGAAAACAGCTAATATTGACGATTTGCCCTTCCACACAAATATTTTCAAAGAAAGGCTGAGTGTTGCTGCACATCTCGGGGGTGATGGTGGCTTTATTGGCAACAATATCCGCGCTGGCTTGCCCGTCCCAGGTGATACCACGGATCGTCGTCCTACGGGCTTTAACCTTAAACAGCGTATTGGCGCTTTTGTCGGAGATAAGGGTTGTGCCAGGCAGAGAACCCAGCGCCAGGTCATCGCCGGCCAGACCAAAGAACGGCATTTCTGTATCACTCAGGTCCATTGGCATGATCAGGAAACGTCCGCCGGGAAAACGGACCGGTAAACCTTTCATATTTTGGCTGTAAGTTTGTGACCAGCCAAGAATACGTTTAAACGCATCGGTGTCATCGGTTACGCCATCGCCTTTCGCGCCAAAATGCAGGATGTTAACTTCACGTGGATCGTTAATCGAACGCTTCCAGTAAAAGTTATTGCCAACGGCGACTGTACCGCCATCGTCTTTTAACGTGGTGGTGCCGGTGAATCCCACAAAATCACCGCCGCCCCGGAAACTGGAGTCTTTGTCGTAGTAGCGTTTTAACATGGCAATTTCACCTGCTTTTGACGGCACGGTAGTACGCAGCTCAGCAAATGAGTTGACTTCAATCATGATATCCTCCTCAGGATAAGGGTTTATAAATCATTTAGTTAACTATTTTGACGATGAGGGATGTCCACAGAGGGCATCCCAGAGATCGTTATGGGCATTGATGGCGCGCACAGTGCGAATGTCTGCCTTCTGCGCGTCATCGCCATGGGTGTAAATAGGGGAAAAGAGAATGCAGGCTGAATCGTTAGAGATGATGGGTTCAGGGCTGGTTATATTTGGACTGCTGCAACTTGTCGCGAGCAGCAGCATCATCAAGATTGAGGTTATCAGTCGCCACACGCTTCGCCTCCTCACTATTGTGTTGCTGTTGATGAGTAATCTTCGTCAGGCGGTCTGCCTCTTGCCTGGCCCCCTCGGCTTCTGACTGCGCCTGCTGTTGCACCTTGCCAATTTTTTTGCCACCGAAGTAACTGGCTCCCAAAGCCGCCATCAGCGCACCCAGCGCAGCCAACCAGTGCCAGCCACCGTTGGTTAACAGAGAAAAAAACGTCATGACTCCATCTCCTTACTTTGCCGTTTTTCATTGAGCAGGGTTTTCTGGCGAACAAACTGCGCAATCACGCCCATCGCCACCATGAAGGCACCGATAAGACCCAGATAGTTGTGGGGAAGAATGCTTTTTACGTCCTCCGGCAGTGTTTGCCAGGCATTGAGCGCAGAAGACGGAAACGACTGAACCCAGGCACTGAGCATCGATCCCAGCGAGGCAAGCCATACAGACCAGGTTTTAAACAACAATTTGGCGTGAGAAACAAACTGAAGCGTGGTGAAGCGCTGCATTAACAGCAAAATGATAATGACGCTTAACACCGCGATAATGAAAAGTAACCATCTCATAGTAACCCCCGGTAGACGTCATAGTTTCCGCTGCGCATCACTTCGGCATGACGCCGGACACGGCCCGGTGTCTGCCGCGCCCACAGGCTGTTGAGCATGGCCTCACCGGCCTCAACAAAGTTTTCCTGGGCAATCGCGTTGAGCATGTTTTTAAACTGCAAAATGCCATCTACGCCAAGCTGATAGGCCATACTCATCAGAACATCGGTACGCGCCTCATTACATTTCTCCAGCGCCAGCTTAATGGGCGCACGGCTTTGCATATCTGTGATCTTGTTTTCCAGAATGCATTGCTTCCAGACATCCCCGACCCGCCGGGGAACCCGCATGACATAGTTACTTAGCGATGCGCCTTTCGGGCCAATACGGATGCCGCCTGCAACGGTAGGAAACCCCAGCGTATCGAGATAGGGCATTTCTGCGTAACCCTCTTCAAAATTCAGAATTGCAATAATCTGGCTCATAAAAACTCCTCATAGACGATGCAGACATAACCGACCGGACTGACAAAACATAAAACAAACTGATTAGTGCAGGGATAAACGCAGCGGCGATGTCGGGTGAACATGCAGCAGCATTGAAGCATTTACAAAAGGTCAGAAAGGATGGAGATGTCTGCGACAGGCGTAAAATCAGTGACGAAAAATTCGTTCAACGGACCGCATAGAGATGAACATGGGGCAGGCAGCAATTATCAAATCCTGATATCTCCTGGCTTCTCAGGCGCGGTGCGGCAATCGCGCGATCAACAGCCGATATCACTTGCCGCTGACAGATTTGCTCTGCGCGGCGAAGCGTGCGGGTTTCGGGTGGACAGTTAAGTGCTTCGTCAATACTGTGTTTGAGACGGTTAAGAGGTTGACGCCGCTGATGACGGCGAGTTCGTGCATTGCCTGTAAAAACGCTTTTGCCATACTGGATTATCGCCATAACTCCTCCTGTGAATGAGTCTTTGGCGATAGGGTGGCAGGCAAGCATTTTCGCTCCGTTGAACACGCCTGAACGTCGCGGAATGCTGTTCACAGGCACTCCTCCCGGCTGAATAATCAGTCAGGTGGAAGGGTAAGCAAAGGGTTCGGGCGGCATCTGATGACACTGCACGGTACGCATCCACCCCATCCCAAAGCTCATTAGCGTTGGGGGGTTGATTCGCGCTTGTGCAGCGCCTCAATTGTTTAAGAGCGTTTCATCCTGGAGGTAACAACTTTTTTCGTCCCTGCTCAAATTATTAACAGGTTCTTATGCTTTATCAAACACCACTGGTTAATTTATTTTTTACCATAAGTTAACTTTTTGAATTTAGACCGATTATTTTTTCACTTAAGGATCATCAGTCTGACTGAATTGCCTAACCCAGAATATGATACTGCCTGGCCTGGCTCATGATCACCTTTGCAAGAACGGTTAAACTGCCCGCATCATTCCGGTCCAGATACCAGGTCTCGTAACGTTTATTATCTGAGATAACAGCAATTCTTTTATGCTGCAGTTGCAGGCGTTTGAGGTAAAGTCTGTCGTCCAGCGTAAAGATGTAGATGCCATCTCCGTCGAATGTCTGCACGCTAATGTCCACAAACAGCTGATCCCGTGGGGCAAATGTGTCTGACATGGCATCGCTGTTCATTGCGATTAACCGAATATGATCGGCCGGGCGGCCGCTGAACAAGATGCGGGCTTCCTCCTGCCCGTATTCGATAGCCTTAATCGTTTCAACGAAGTCATCCCCGACGGGAACCCCCATTGCTGACGTTTGCCCCAGGTCAAAACTGTTAACGCGAAACGTGCTTTTTTGGCACGGCATATCCTGCAGTAAATACGGTTCCGGTGTCTGCTCCATGCCATATTGCAACCATTCTACTCTGACACCCAGTAACTGGCTGAGCGCCAGAAGATTGCCGTTATCGGGCACGGACTGCGCGTTAAACCATTTCCACACGCCGGGTGCGGAAATCTGACAACCCTGCTGTTGCAGCGCACAGGCGACCTGCTTATTTCGGCCATGACCGGTGATGCCCGCACTTTCACACGCGGCGATCAGCCTGGCAGTGAACGCTTGTTTGATACTCTCTTTTTTAACCATCAGTTAATAATCAACCATGAAAGAGGTGCTGAATGTTATTTTCGTTATTGCTACCAGTTCATTTTATATTACCGCCCGTTGACTACCTAACGGCATTGCCAGGCATTTTTGATTATTGTTAACCGTTATTATGCCAAGCGAAGCATAAAATCAGGCGTTAAGCCGCGTCTGACCTCACCTTTCAGTAATCTTGTGTAAAAAATTGCGCCCTACCTTCATCGTTTCTGATGAACAACCTCCCTCTTACTGACTAAAAAGCGGCCAACGGGCGAAAAACTCTACCATTGAGTGGTGCGAAAAAAGCCATCTAAAAAAAACGGGAGCCTGCACAGGCTCCCGTTTTATTCACTAAAATGCGGTTATGCACGCAGGCTGTCGTCTCCCCAGCCAATCCATTTATAGGTCGTCAGCGCCTCCAGGCCCATTGGACCACGGGCATGCAGTTTTTGCGTACTGACCGCGACTTCCGCGCCCAGACCAAACTGTGCCCCGTCGGTAAAGCGCGTGCTGGCGTTGACGTAAACAGCAGACGAGTCAACCTGCTTAACAAAGCGCGCGGCATTTTGTGTGCTGCGTGTCAGGATAGCGTCTGAGTGCTGCGTGCCGTGCTCGCGAATATGCGCGATAGCTTCATCCATATCGGCAACCCGTTTAACGTTGAGATCAAGCGACAGCCATTCATCGTCGTAATCGCCCTGTTGGATGGCGGTAACGCTGGCCGGTCCCTGCTGCAGTTCACTCAGGATACTGGCATCAGCATGCAGCGGAATGTTCTCCTCTGCCATGCGGGCCATAAAAGCGGGCAGAAAGCGCGCCGCCATGGCCGCGTCGATCAGCAGCGTTTCGAGGGAGTTACAGGCACTCGGACGCTGCTTCTTGGCATTCACGATGATATCCAGCGCGGCGTCGATATCCATCGTGTCGTCGATATACATATGGCAAACGCCAATGCCGCCAGTAATCACCGGAATAGTGGAGTGTTCGCGACAGAGTTTGTGTAGTCCGGCGCCCCCTCGCGGAATCAACATATCCACATAGCGGTCCAGTTTTAGCAGTTGATTGACCAGTTCCCGATCCGGATTCTCAATCGCCTGAATGGCAGCTGATGGCAAGCCGTGCTGCTGCAAAGCGTTTTGTATTACCCGGACGGTAGCCGCGTTCGTCCGCCATGTCTCTTTCCCTCCACGCAGGATGGCCGCATTGCCGGTTTTCAGGCACAGGCTCGCCACATCCACCGTGACGTTCGGACGCGCTTCATAAATGACGCCGATCACCCCTAACGGCACCCGGCGGCGCTCAATGCGCAAGCCGCTGTCCAGTAAACCACCATCGATCACCTGCCCTACCGGATCGGCGAGCCGACAAACCTGGCGAACATCGTGGGCAATCGCACTGAGGCGCGCGGGCGTCAACGTCAGGCGATCGAGCAATGCGGCGCTCATGCCGTTCTGCCTCGCCTCAGCCAGATCCTGCTCGTTTGCCGCCAGGATCCCCTCGCTTTCTGCCTCAAGCCGATCGGCGATAGTCAGCAAAACCTGATTTTTTTCTGCCGCAGACAGATCCGCCAGTTTCCAGGCCGCGGCGCGCGCCGCCTTTCCCATTTCTTCAAGCATGTGTACTCCTTAACTGACGATCATGTCGTCGCGATGCACGGCAACCGGCCCGTATTCGTAGCCCAGAATCTCGCTTATCTGTTGACTATGGTGACCCGCAATCATGCGCATCGCATCACTGTTATAGCGCGAGACGCCGTGCGCAATATCGCGCCCCTGCAAACTGCGGATACGGATCACTTCACCACGGGAAAAATTCCCCTGAATCTCGCGGATCCCTTTTGGCAGCAGCGAACTGCCGCGCGCAACAATCGCAGCAAGCGCACCGTCATCCACGGTGATCTCTCCGGCGGGCGGCGCACCGAAAATCCAGCGTTTACGGTTTTCCAGCGGCGTCTGCTGAGCATGAAACAGTGTACCGACGGGCTTGCCCTCAATCACATCGTTGATCACGCCATGACGACTTCCGGCCGCAATAATGACATCAATACCGGCCCGGCAGGCGACATCGGCAGCCTGCAGCTTCGTCGACATGCCGCCCGTGCCCAACCCGGATACGCTTCCGCCCGCCAGTGCGCGCAGTGCGTCGTCAATGATATGCACATCGCTGATTAACTGGGCATCCGGATTACTGCGCGGATCGGCGGTAAACAATCCCTGCTGATCGGTCAGTAGCAACAGTTTGTCTGCCCCGCCCAGCATTGCCGCCAGCGCAGAGAGATTGTCATTATCGCCCACTTTAATTTCCGCCGTGGCAACGGCGTCATTTTCATTGATGACCGGCACAATGTGGTTGTCCAGCAAGGCCCGTAAGGTATCGCGGGCATTGAGGAAGCGTTCGCGATCTTCCATATCAGCACGGGTCAGTAACATCTGCCCGATATGAATACCGTAAATGGAAAACAGCTGTTCCCACAACTGGATCAGACGACTTTGCCCCACCGCAGCTAACAGCTGCTTTGAGGCGATGGTAGGCGGCAGTTCGGGGTAACCCAGATGTTCACGACCGGCCGCCATCGCGCCGGAGGTCACAATCACAATACGATGGCCGGCGGCGTGCTGCTGCGCGCACTGACGCACTAATTCCACCATATGTGCCCGGTTTAACCGACGCGAACCGCCGGTAAGCACGCTGGTACCCAATTTGACCACAAGGGTCTGACTGCCACTCATGTTGTCCTGCCGTAAAAAATTTCTGTGAACCGACTTTTTAACAGGTGCGGTGAGGGAAGCCAACAGCCAGTAAGGGAAAAGCTGCAAATTTTGCAGAGTGCGGAGTAGACCAAAAGTTCCCCTTTAACAACAAAACATAAAAGTTGTCATAAAAACTTCATCATTCATCGGTAAAAAGTCGGTGTTTTACAAATATTTTCACTAATGCCTCAAAAGTTTTCTTGATGTAACAAGGCGGCAAATGAATGCCCCCTGGTGCGTTCACTGAGCGACCGGAGAATAAGGCAGCCCTGCCTGCAGCAAGAAAATAGTGAGGATATAAGCATTTTACTCATTGGGATTGATAGCAAATGAAGAAAAGTACACTGGCAATCGTTGTCTCTGCTCTGGCGCTGACCTCTGCCGCTCAGGCCGCTGAAGTTTATAACAAAGACGGTAACAAGCTGGATTTCTACGGTAAGGTAAAAGCCGAGCATTACATGAGCGATAATGCTGGTCAAAATGGCGACAAATCTTATGTGCGTATCGGTTTCAAAGGCCAGACGCAGATTAACGATATGATGACCGGTTATGGCCAGTGGGAATATCAGTACAATGCTAACAACTCTGAAGGCAGCGATGCTAATTCAGGCAATAAAACTCGTCTGGGCTTTGCCGGTCTGAAATTCTCTCAGTACGGTTCATTCGACTATGGCCGTAACTACGGCGTACTGTATGACGTTGAATCGCTGACTGACGTCTTCCCGGAATTTGGTGGTGACGGTACAGCCCGTACGGATAACTTTATGGCGCAGCGCGCTTCTGGCGTCGCCACTTACCGTAACACCAACTTTTTTGGTCTGGTCGATGGTCTGAAGTTTGCCCTGCAGTATCAGGGTAAAAATGACTCGACTTCCGCAAACAGCCGTACCGATATTACACGCCAGAATGGTGATGGCTATGGTGCCTCACTGGGTTATGCGATTGCTGACTCTGGTGTGAGCGTACTGGGTGCAATCACTTCTTCTGACCGTACCAATTCACAACAGGCGGGTGCCTATGGTCATGGCGATAAAGCGACATCATGGGGCACGGGCCTGAAATATGATGCCAACAGTATTTATCTGGCCGCGATTTATACCGAAACCCGCAACATGACGCCTATCAGTGGAACAAACCGTGTCGCTGGCGGTTCCGTTTCGGGCTCAGCCAACAAAGCAGAAAACCTGGAGCTGGTTGCGCAGTATCAGTTTGACTTCGGCCTGCGTCCTTCTATTGGCTACGTGCAGACCAAGGGCAAAGATATCGAAAACGGTATCGGCAACGAAGACCTGGTTAAATATATCGACGTGGGCGCCACCTACTACTTCAACAAAAACATGTCGACGTTTGTGGATTACAAAATTAACCAACTGGATAAAGACAACAAGCTGGCGCTTAACAACGATGACATCGTTGCTGTCGGCCTGACCTACCAGTTCTGATGAATCTGAGCTTCGCCTGACGAGAGAGGCTGTCGAAGGAATGACGGCCCGCGTGATGGAGAGGTTTAGTGCTTTACCCTCAATGTGAATGTGTCTGTTAAAAGGGCGAGTGACCATCACTCGCCCTTTCCTGTAGGGCAATCTGAGCGGGATCGATCCTGACAATAAAGCCCCCGCAGGGGCTTCAGTTTCAGGCGCTGAGTTTTATCGGTTTTTCATCGAAGTCACTGGCAGGCACCAGATCCAGTTCAAACTCTTTCAACGTCTCTTTTAAACGGCCATGGAAATTACGCAGCGTTTCTTCCACGCGGGCTGAATTATCTTTGCCCTTGATCGTGGCGACAGACCAGTCGCCCTCTTTATCAAACAGGCCAATATGATACACATAGGTAACGTGATCGGCTTGCGCTTCCAGCTCCATCCACCAGCCCCAGAACTCTCGCAGCTCAGGCGCAGGTTTAACATTTACGCAGGCAGCCAGGCAGTCGAAGAAGAAGCGATTTTCACTACATTTTCCATCGCGTATGTAAGGTCCCAGTTCCGTGAAGCGTTTAAGCAGGCGACTGCGGGGATGACCACTCGGTAACGTCATGCTAATTCTCCATTAGGACAGGCTTTATATCTCGAACCGCAGCAGCCATGCTGCATTGTCTTGCAACGATCCGAATGATTCCAGCTAGTAGTTGTAGCAAACACTGTCAATTTTGCCAGCTATCTTTTTAAACGTTGTACCAGCCAGTCGCAGATTTCATTCAGGGCGCTATCGAAACTGGCCGCTACCGGTTTTACCGGAATTAACAACGCTTTACCTTGTGCTGAAGAGCTGGCAATCAGTTTGCTTTCCTCCTCAGGGCTGAAGAGATCGTTGGACCAGTATGCGGACAGCATGGGCGTGGCAGTTCGACGTCCCAGTAGCCCCTGATTTTTCAGCGAGTAGCTGAGCAGTTCCGCCCGCAAGGCGCTGTCTGTACTGCCTGCCATGCCAAGTCGGCTGGCCAGCATGTCCATATACATATCCGGTACTTTGTTTTGCAAGGTATTTTGTGTCAGCAGGCTGTGCACGATGGGCCCGAGACAGGCTACGGCTCGCAGACGCGGCGCTTCCAGATAGGCCAGACGAACGGCGACATTGGCACCGAAGCGAAAACCCAGCGCCGCTACACGCGTGTGATCGATCCACGGAACAGAAGCCAGATCGCGCAGCACCTGCTGATGCAGAAAGCTGGTATCCTGGCTGAGCTTCCACTTGATGGCGTTCCCGACGGACGGCATATCCAGTGTCAGCATAGCGATGCCGCGCGGCGCAAGATAATCGTGGAAGAGACGATAGTGGTCAGTTTGCAGCGAGTCCAGCGCACCGCAAAACATCACGGTGGGATAAGGGGCTTCCACGCCAGGCGGCATATGCAAAAAGCCGCTGACGGGGCTGCCTTCTTCAATGTGGAAGGTCAGCGTTTTGAGTTCCCCGGGTAAGCGGCGGGTCGCTTCTTCATAAGCGCGGCTGGCCAGAGCCTGCGCCTGATCCGCCAGTTCATCGCCTTTAATATAGGGGTACGCGGCCACACTGTAGAGATGAGACGCGTGCAGCCAGTCATGCCCGGCCTGGTCGTGGGCGTCCTCTTTCGCGTCCAGCGCACGTTGTTGCCAGCGACCTGCCTGTCTGCTCCACTCGTAATTCCAGTTACCGTTGCGATAACCTATTACCGTATCCAGTAGCGCAGGGTTGGTGTGCTCAACATCGCTGATTGCAATACGCGCCAGTACCTCGCTGATCTCCTGCGCAGGCACGCCCCGCCATGTCCACATCAGCTTATTAAGCATCCGATACCAGCCACGCCGACTGTCGCCATCCAGGGCAGAATGCACTTCATGCGTGGCATGCCGACGCAGGCGTACCAGCGACGACGTTTCGGGATGTTTAAAGCGAGGTTTAAACAGCTCAACGCTCAGGTTTTTGCCAGACATATCACCTCTCTAACAACACAGACAGCAGCAGTTAAGTTTACTGTACTGCACGGCAAGTCGCGAGGCGCAGAAAGCACAACGCCCGGAAAACCGGGCGTTGTTTGTGTTGCGTCAATCAGCCTTTGACAATCGGTGGAATATAAACCACGCCCATGTCCCATGGCTGTTCGATCCAAGTGTTCTGCGGAATATCAACGATATAGTCGTCAACCAGCGCCCGCCCGGCAGGCTTTGCAAAGATGGTGCAGAAGCGCGCTTTGGGATACATCTCACGGATGGCTTGTGCGGTACCGCCGGTATCCACCAGGTCGTCAATCACGATAAAGCCTTCACCATCGCCTTCGGCGCGTTTCAGGACTTTCATTTCACGCTGATGATCGTGGTCATAGCTGGAAATACACACGGTATCGACATAGCGAATACCCAGTTCACGTGCCAGCAGCGAAGCCGGTACCAGACCGCCGCGACTCACTGCAATAATGCCTTTCCACTGTTCAACAGGCAGCAGGCGTTGAGCCAGTTTACGGGCATGAATCTGCAGCATGTCCCAGGTAACGACGTATTTTTCGCTCATAAATAGGAATCCCAGCCAGTCAGTGTGGCTTAAAAAATGTGCAACGGGGAAAAGGTTGCGCGAGATTATAAGGACATGACGCGCTAAAAACCAGCACCTGGCGGCTGGTTGCGGTTTTTTAGCGCGGTGAATGACACACAGAACGAAAAACAGTGATATTCTCGCCCTATCTCGTCAGTTCACTGACGGCGATCTTTCACTGGAACTTCGCACTGTCCGGCAAAGCCGGCGCACTGACACAGGAGACTTGTCGTGTCTGAATTGTCTCAACTCTCTCCACAGCCGCTGTGGGATTTTTTCGCCAAAATCTGCTCGATTCCTCATCCCTCTTTTCATGAAGAAGCGCTGGCTAACTACATTGTTAAATGGGCCAAAGAACAAGGCTTCTGGTGTGAGCGCGATCAGGTCGGCAATATCCTGATTCGTAAACCTGCGACCGCCGGTATGGAAAAACGCACGCCCGTGGCCCTGCAGGCACACCTTGATATGGTGCCGCAGAAAAATAACGATACCGTTCACGACTTCACCAAAGATCCTATTCAGCCGTATGTCGATGGCGAATGGGTGAAAGCGCGCGGGACGACGCTGGGCGCCGACAACGGGATTGGTATGGCCTCGGCCCTTGCGGTACTGGCGGACAACAGCCTGACCCATGGCCCGCTGGAAGTCCTGCTCACCATGACCGAAGAAACCGGTATGGACGGTGCTTTTGGTTTACAGCCAGGCTGGCTGCAGGCTGACATTTTGATCAACACCGATTCGGAAGAAGAAGGTGAGATCTACATGGGTTGCGCAGGCGGCATCGATTTCATCACAACCCTGCCCCTGACGCGCGAAGCGGTTCCTGCCGGTTTTGAAACCCTGAAGTTCACCCTGAAAGGACTGCGTGGCGGTCACTCAGGTGCGGATATTCATATGGGCCTGGGGAATGCCAATAAGTTGCTGGCCCGTTTCCTGACCGCGCATGCGGCAGAGCTGGATCTTCGCCTGATTGCGTTCACCGGCGGTACACTGCGCAACGCGATTCCTCGCGAAGCCTTTGCAACCGTTTCTGTCGACAGCAGCAAAGTGGATAACCTCAAATCGGCCGCCGCCAGCTTCCTGGCCGCGGTACAGAATGAGCACGGCGTGAAAGAGAAGAATATTGCTTTTGTCAGCGAACCGGTTGCCCATCAGGGCGAGGCGCTGAGCCGTGAAAGCCGCGATCGCTTCCTGAATTTGTTAAACAGCACTCCGAACGGCGTGATCCGCAACTCTGATGTCGCCAAAGGCGTTGTGGAAACCTCACTTAATGTGGGCGTTGTGACGATGGATGCCGACAAAGCGGAAATTAACTGTCTGATTCGTTCGCTGATCGACACGGGACGTGATTATGTGGTGCAGATGCTGACCTCACTCGGCCAGTTGGCGGGCGCGCAGACCAAACCAAAAGGCGGCTATCCTGGCTGGCAGCCCGATGCCGACTCGCCCATCATGGCCCTGACGCGTGAAACCTATGTCGCCCTGTTTGGCAAAACACCCAATATTCAGGTGATCCACGCGGGTCTGGAATGTGGCTTGTTTAAAAAGCCCTATCCCAACATGGATATGGTTTCGATCGGCCCAACCATCACAGGTCCGCACTCCCCCGATGAGCAGGTCCATATCGAAAGCGTTGGCCTGTACTGGAAGCTGCTGACTACACTGCTGAATGTGGTGCCGGAGAAATAAAATCCGTACACCATAAGATTAAGGGCTTATGTTCTGCATAAGCCCTTTTTTTGCGCCTCGCTCGCCTTTCCGCCGTCACACTTACCCGAGCATTAGCTTTCGTCACCCGTCGCTAAAACAGTTTAAAGCGTTTCTCCGGGGTGCAGATTGGCATTTTCTGTTGCAACACCAGTGTAATAATGTCGGGAATCCCTCTTTTCCCGACCGCGTTTTAACACCATTGCGCTAGTCGGGAATCGTTCGTCTGACACGACCCGAGGAAGCATGAAGACCTTATTACTCACCAAAGAAGATGTCCGACAGCTCATCAGCATTGATGATGTCATTGAAGCCGTCGACGAAGCCTACAGGGCCTTTAACGGCGGCCTGGTGGAACAGCCTGACTATATCGGCCTGCACCTGCCCGCCCCCCGTGGCGAGATTGATTTTAAAACCTGCTATTACCGCACCAACGAACTGATTTCGATGAAAGCCTCCTCCGGCGGTTTTTCAGAAAACCCGTCCCGTCCTGGTCTGCCGGGCGGTATGGGCACGATCATCCTGTTTGATGCCCAAAGCGGCGCCCTGTGCTGTGTGATGGACGGTAGCCTGATTACCGGTCTGCGAACCGGTGCGTCGGGCGCTGTTTCCGTCAGAGCACTGGCACGTAAAAATGCCAAAAAAATCGCCGCGATTGGCACTGGCAATCAGGCGAGAATGCAAATCCAGGCGATCGCCCGGGTAATGGATATTGAGGAAATCCATGCCTGGAGCCGAACGCCAGCCACCCGTCAGGCTTTCAAAGCGGACATTGAAAGCACCACAGGTATTCCGGTCATTATCGCGGACAGCTGTCAGGCGGCGGTCGGGCAAGCCGATATTCTTATCACCACCACCCGGGGCAAAGGACCGCTGATTGAGGCCGACTGGATTCCGCCCGGCACGCATATCATCGCCATTGGCACCGATCAGCGCGGTAAACAGGAGTTTGACCCGCAGATTTTTAGTCGGGCAAAAGTGATCGTGGATTCCCTGCCCCAGTGCACGCAGAAAGGAGAAACCTGGCATGCGCTGGACAGAAATATCATCAGTGAAAACGCGATTCATGCCGAAATCGGGGAAGTTTTGTCCGGGACAAAACCGGGCCGGGAAAACGATCGGGAAATTACCTTCTTTGACTCCACCGGGCTTGCCATTCAGGACAACACGACAGCCGGGCGCATTTACCGCAAGGCCCTTGAAAAAGGCTACGGAACCGGATTTGCATTTTTTGAATAACGTTTCGTTCAGACGAAGGTAATGTATATGACGCGTTCGTACCCCACCCTGCAGGACATTCATGACGCGCAGCAGCGCATCGCTGCCCACATTCGCCATACGCCGTTACTCCGCGCTGAAAAAATTGAAAAACGGGTCGGCTGTGAGCTTTATCTCAAGCCGGAGACGTTGCAGATTACCGGCGCGTTTAAAATACGGGGCGCACTGAATAAGGTCCTTTCTCTGCCCGTTGAGGCGTTTGCCAACGGCATGATTTCCAGTTCATCAGGCAATCATGCCCAGGGCCTGTCTTATGCAGGCAGAATGCTGGGCGTAAAGGTCATTCTGGTGCTGCCGGTCACAACGCCGCAAATCAAAATCGACAATACGCGCGCCCTGGGCGCAGAGGTGATTCTCTTCGATGGCGACAATGCGTCCCGCTGGAAGAAGGTGTATGAAATTGCCGAGCTCAACAATTATGCGGTGGTGCATGGCTTTGAAGATCCGATGGTCATGGCGGGCCAGGGAACGATCGGCTGCGAAATCCTGCATGATTTGCCGGATGTGGATACCGTGATTGTGCCGCTGGGCGGTGGCGGACTTCTCTCCGGTGTGGCGACCGCAATCAAAGAAAGCCGCCCTGCCGTCAGAGTGATTGGCGCGGAACCCGCTCTGACCCCGAAATATTACCAAAGTCGGATCAACAAACAGCCAACGTCACTGCCGCTGCTCAATACTATTGCGGATGGCTTAAGACTCAGCGTGCCGGGCCGCAATCCCTACCCGATTATTGAAAAGTACGTAGATGAGATTGTGCTGGTTGACGACGAGCATATTACTCAGGGCATGCGGGTGCTGGCCAGTGAGGCAAAATTGATTGCCGAGCCCGCGGCCTCCATCGGCCTTGGCGCGTTGCTGGCGGGATCGGTCAGCCTGAAGCCCGCTGAGAAAGTCTGCGTACTGTTAACAGGCGGTAACTGGGATCTGGCTGACCTCGCCGAGGTCTACGCCGTGAAGTAAACGCGACGGATGCGATACGTTCTTGCACGTGGTGAAGTCTGCGACAAAACCACGTCGCATTTTCCTATCCTGAGATAAAAGCGCATCCGTTTAAAAAAGACTGACGCCCAGGCGCAGCATAATCCGCTGGGTTAAGGCGACTTCTTACCGTTAAATCACCAACTTGCTGCGCTTAGTCAGCTTTAGCCGCCATTATGTCCAGATGTCTGGATGGCTAATAAATTTCTGTGCTAACTTATGCGCTTTCGTTAGTTGCCGCACCGGTAGCTTCGGGAAAAAATGCGATCAGTGACTTTAATGGAGAGCTCCGTGATGCGTGCAGTCAATCGCCTTGAGATGCGTAACATCTCTATCGATTTCGGCGGATTTGCCGCGTTAACCTCAGTGGATTTTCTGACGGAAGGTCACTCGGTTCATGCCCTGACCGGGGCCAATGGCGCGGGTAAATCCACCCTGATGGCGGTACTCTCCGGTGCCCACAGTCACTATCACGGTGAGATTCTGCTGGACGGCCAGCCTGTGTCGATTCGCAGCCCGCGTGACGCCAAAAAGCTCGGCATTCACCTGGTGCAGCAGGAAGTGGATGTTGCGCTGGTGCCCCAGTTAAGCGTGGCCGAGAACATTCTGCTGGATCAGCTGGCCGAACCGGGCCATGGCTTTCGCTGGGGCGATATGCGTCGTCAGGCGCGAGACCTGCTGGCGCAGCTGGATGCCACGATTGATGTCAAACGTCCGGTCGAACGTTGTTCGCTGGCGGAAAAGCAGCAAATCCTGCTGGCCAGAGCCCTGTCGCACCATTGCCGCTTTCTGATTCTTGATGAACCCACTGCCCCACTCGACCAACACGAAAGCGAGCGCCTGTTCGCCGTAGTTCGTCGCCTGCAGACCAGCGGTATTGGCGTGATATTTATCTCTCACCGTATTCACGAACTGAAAGCCATCTGCGATCGCCTGACGGTACTGCGCGATGGCCGCCTGGTGGAAAGTAGCCCAATGGCTTCCCTGAGCGGTGAGCAAATCGTTGAAAAAATGCTGGGTCATCCGTTGACCGATATCTATCCTCCGCGCCGGCCATTGCAGTCCTCATCCGTACTCATGGCGGTGGAAGGATTACATGATGAACACCTGCTTCAGGATATCTCACTGCGTTTACACAAGGGCGAGATTCTGGGTATTGCCGGGCTGGCCGGGGCTGGCAAAACCGAACTCTGCAAAGCGTTATTTGGTGCCAGTAAAAGCCGGGTTGCCCGCGGTGAACTGCACGGTAAACGCTGGAAACCGCGATCGCCACACGATTCCGTGAGTCAGCGCATGGCACTGGTGCCGGAAGAGCGCCGCAAAGAGGGCATCTTCATTGACGAATCGGTGGCGATGAACCTCAGTATCAGCGCAGACGACAGTTTTTCCCGCTGGAGCCTGTTCGGCCATCGTCAGGCCTGGCGCTGGGCGGAAGCGGTGATCCGTCGTCTTAACGTGCGTACGACTGGCCCCGCCCAACCGTTACGTCGGCTTTCCGGCGGCAATCAACAAAAGGTGGCGATTGGCAAATGGTTACGCAATAACGCCGATGTCCTGATTTTCGACGAACCGACCAAAGGCGTGGACGTAAAAGCCAAAACGGAACTGTTCACGCTAATCAGCAACCTTGCCCATGAAGGCAAAGGGATTATTTACGCCTCTGGCGAATTTTCTGAACTGGTCGGCTTATGCGACCGTATTTGTGTGCTCTGGGACGGACGTATTGTGGCGGAATTAGACGGACAACGCGCCACGGAAGAGACACTTTTGCTCTATTCCACCGGAGGAACCCCTGCGTGAGCAGTAAAGAGTTAGCCCTGAATTCCGCATCGCCATCGCTGCGCCATCAGCTGTTCGATTTCCTCTATAAGTGGGGCATGTTGCTGACAGTGGTGATATTGATCGCTGCCTTTGGCCTGGCTTCCGACAGCTTTCTGGAGCCGAACAATATCGTCAATATTTTGCGGTCTATCGCCATCGTAACCGTGATTGCCGTGGGCGTTTCAGTATCCCTCACCGTTGGCGGCTTCGATCTTTCGGTGGGCTCTACCGCGTCACTGGCAAACGCCCTGGTCATTTCGCTGTTTGTCTGGTACGGCTTCGACACCACGGCGGCGATCGCCATCACTCTGGCGCTGTGCACGCTGGTGGGACTGTTTAACGCCTTTCTGATCGTCGTGCTGCGCATTCCCGACATGCTGGCCACGCTGGCCACCCTGTTTGTGATTCAGGGCGTTGCCATGACCTACAGCTTTGGCGGCTCGATTACGGAAAACATGGTGCTGCCCAGCGGCGATATGGCGGAAGGCACCATTCCTGCTGCCTTTAACCTGTTGGGTCAGGTACCCACGATCGTGATTATCATGCTGGTGGTGACCGTGGTGGCACAGCTGGCGCTATCGCTGACCAAACACGGCCGCCGCATGTATGCGCTGGGCGGAAACCCCGAAGCCGCCCGACTTTCCGGTATTCGCACCACGCGTTATCGCGTTCTGGCCTATGTGATTGCCTCACTACTGGCCGGACTGGGCGGTATTCTGCTGGCCTCACGCATTGGATCGTCCCAGGTTAACGCCGGTAGCGGTTATCTGATGGACGCCGTGGCTGCCGCCTGGATCGGCTTTTCACTGGCCGGCTCCGGTAAGCCAAATGCGCTGGGTACGCTGGTCGGGGCCGTCATTTTAGGGGTTCTGCAAAACGGCCTGGTAATGTTATCCGTGCCCTATTACGCCATGGACATTATCAAAGGATTAGTGCTGGCCTTAGCGCTGGCCATCACTTATGTACAGCGTCGTTAAGACGCGTTCTTCTACTGGAGTTAAGAATAATGAAAAAGATAACACTCTCGCTGCTGGCCCTGAGCCTGTTAAACGCCAGTGCCGCGTTTGCCGACACCATAACACCTGTCCCTGCCGCCATCGCCAATCATGAAGGGCCGATTCGTATTGCCGTCATCCGTAACCTCGGTTCCGACGACAACACGACCCAGTTTGTGGCAGGCGCGATTCAGCAGGGTCGCCAGTTGGGCTTCAAAGTCAGCACCTTCCTCAGCAACGGTGATGACGCGCGTTTTCAGGATTTTGTTAATCAGGCGATCAGCCAAAAATACGACGGTATTGTGCTGTCACACGGCAAAGCGCCCTATGCCAGTGCGTTGGTAAAACGCATCGCTGACGCGGGCATTAAAGTGTCGGTATTTGACACACCGGTAGACAACCCGATTCCCGGCGTGACGGTGACCGCCCAGGATGACGCCTCGCTGGCGCAGCTCTCCCTGGGGCAGTTGATCAAAGACTTCAACGGCAAAGCTAACATCGTGAAGTTATGGGTCGCCGGTTTCCCGCCGATGGAACGCCGTCAGGTGGTGTATGAAAAATTATTAAAAGAAAACCCAGGCATTCATCAGCTAGAGTCCATTGGTGCCGTATCAACGGATGTCCAGGGCGACACGGCCAACAAAGTGGGCGCGATTCTGGCGAAATACCCGAAAGGCAAGATTGACGCCATCTGGGGCGCATGGGATGCCTTCAGCCAGGGCGCGTATAAAGCGTTGCAGGAAAATGGCCGCACCGAGATCAAGCTGTACAGCATTGATGTTTCCAATCAGGATTTGCAGCTGATGCGCCAGAAAGGCAGCCCGTGGGTGCAAACCGTCGCGGTCGATCCGAAAACTATCGGTGCCGTGAATATGCGCCTGGTGGCGAACAAGATCGCCGGGGAAACCACGCCTGCGACGTATGAATTTAAAGCGTCGTCGATTTCACAACAGGCGCTCGACAGTCATCCTGGCGCTGTGAATGTCGCGTCGCTTAACAAGATCATTCCGGGCTGGGGCAGCAATAACGATTTTGTCCAGCCGTGGTTTGCGACACTGGAAGCGAAATATAAGAAATAATGGGGTGTTGGTGGCGATTACGCGGGGCGGTTAATTCGCTGCGCGAGGTGGCTGGTTTGTGTCGCTGACGGCTTGTGAAGCGCTGAGAGGGTTTCGCCCGCCAGGCGGCCGGGAGTTTCAGTCTGCCCGGTGCGGGCGACCAACAAGGGCTCCCGTCCTGCCCAACTCCCCCACTTTGAGATTTGCGTCTGTTCAGGCGTTTTTATTGCTTTGGATACCGATAATGAGTTGCAGTGATGCTTGCGCGAGCAGGCGTTGAGAAGGTTTGAGTCGCTGACGGCTTATGAAACGCTGAGAGGGTTTCGCTCGCCAGGCGGCCTGGAGTTTCAGCCAGCCCGGTGCGGGCGACCGACAAGGGGCCGCCAGCCGCCGCGACCCCTTGACCCCGGGCTCCCGTCCTGCCCACCCGCCGCTGCGCGGTGCCTTCGCTCCTTCAGGATTTCTGCGGACCGCCAGGACGCGCCATCCATGGCGCGGCCCGGCTCTCGCCGACGTCCTGTCGGCTCATCCGGAAATCCCTCATCCGCTCAGCGGGTGGGAAGGCCGCCCCTAACCCCCCGCTTCACTATCTCTGTGTTAAAGCCACTTCCATTGTCGCTGTAGGTGACCGGAAAGTCCTACCGTCTGCTGGTTTTGAATCAATGCCTGTTTATCAAGTTTTATCTTTTTAAGCCTCACTGAACACATTCAAACAGACAACACCCGCTTTTTTTAAAAAAACAGGACTGACAGGCGGGGGGTTTTCTGCCGGCATCCGGCGCGCTGAGGAGGGAACGGAGGCCAGGACGGAGCGGCAGGGATGCCGCGCAGAGGACGGCTGCGCCAGGGACGGCGCATCCGGACGGTCCGTCAGGCCGCAGTGAGTGACGAAGGAACAGCGACGGCTGCCGGCCGCCGGGATTGTTAAGGGGCTGGCGCAAGCCCCTTAACCCGGCCGCCTGCACGGACAGGCTGAAACTCCCTGTCGCCTGGCGGGCGGAAAGCTCCCGGTGTACGACCGTAATCACCCCACTCAACGCGAAAGCGCCCCCTCTATAATCCCAGCAGCAACTGTCTCTCCAGCTGCGGATCCACCAGCGTCACATGCAACCCCACCAGCCGGACGCCACGTCCGGCGCGGCGCTCGTCCCAGGTCTTACGGGCCACGGCAATCATGTCCTCTTTATTGAGCACGGGCCAGACATGTTCCTGAGTGGTCTGCTGGAAATCACTAAACTTCAGCTTCACGCCCTGGCGAGCAATGTGCTTATCGGGTCGAATCTGCGTCAGGCGACG
Source organism: Pantoea sp. BR_17 (assembly GCF_041955125.1). NCBI lineage: Bacteria > Pseudomonadati > Pseudomonadota > Gammaproteobacteria > Enterobacterales > Erwiniaceae > Pantoea > Pantoea sp. BR_17. The sequence goes on from NZ_JAVAXT010000007.1 coordinate 195,963, forward strand.
ATCAAGCTCGGCATAGAGGTAATCAATAATTTCCAGACAGCGCTCCCAACTGTCGATATCGTCAGCCAGCGTCCGCTCCACACCCAGCGATTTTCGTTCGCGTTCAACCACTACGCCCCGTTCGTCAATGCCGTGACTGCGCTCCCATAACACTCTGCCAAACTTGCCAAAACGCTTAAGCAGCAGCGCCAAATCGGCTTTTTGCACGTCCGCGCAGGTGTGCAGACCCAGCTCTTCGAGCTTTTTTGCTGAAACTTTTCCTACACCGGGAATTTTTGCCAGCGGTAAGGCCAGCAAGAAATCGGACATCTGGGCCGGTGTAATCACATACTGACCATCAGGCTTGTTTAAATCGGAGGCGATCTTGGCAAGGAATTTTATGGGCGCGATGCCCGCAGAGGCAGTGAGCTGCGTTTCGCGAAAAATGGTGGCGCGGATGTCCTGCGCGATAAGCGTGGCCGATCCCTGACAGTGCTGGCTGTCGGTAACATCCAGATAGGCTTCGTCCAGTGAGAGTGGCTCAATGAGCGAGGTATAACGCGAAAAGATGGCACGGATCTGACTGGAGGCTTCTTTATAGACGTCATACCGTCCGGGCAGTAGACGCAGATGCGGACAAAGCTTTAAGGCCATACCGGTCGGCATCGCGCTGCGTACGCCATATTTGCGGGCCGGATAATTAGCGGTACTGATAACGCCACGTCGATCGCGGCTGCCGCCGATGGCCATGGGAATATCGCGTAATGAGGGATCGTCACGCATTTCCACCGCCGCAAAAAAGCAGTCCATATCAACATGAATGATCTTACGCATCGCCCCTCCAGTACTGGATAAGTATACAGTCCGGAAAGGCTTGTGCAATATTTCTTGCAATAACAAACAAAGTTTACAAATTTTTGGCGTCATTCCGCCAAAGAAATAGACATTTTGCGCCGTGCTGTATTGCTAAAAAAACAGACAATGTTTAATGTTGCGCTGCGGTAGCGGAAAGTTCCGATAATGCAAACAGAGGCGCACATAACGCGCCATTGTTCTTCTTCACTTCAAGGTATACACAGCATGGGCAAAATCGCACTTCTGTTTGCGATGCTTTTACTGCCAGCCCTCAGCATGGCAATGACTCCCGAGCCGGTTCAGCAACTGGCCCCTGTGAGTAAAGAGTTAAAGAAACAGCTAATCGGCACGCCGGTTTATATTCAGATCTTTAAGGAAGAGCGGACACTTGAGCTGTACGGCAAGATTGGTAACGAATACCGCTTGCTGGATACTTACCGCATCTGCAATTTTTCGGGCGGTCTGGGTCCAAAACGCCGTGAAGGCGATTTTAAAAGCCCGGAAGGTTTCTACAGCGTAAAACTGAATCAGCTTAAACCGGACAGCCGTTTCTATCGCGCGATTAATATTGGCTTTCCGAATCAATACGACCGTGACCAGGGCTACAGCGGCAACTACCTGATGATTCACGGCGACTGTAAGTCGATTGGCTGCTACGCCATGACCAATGCCTATATGGATCAGATTTTCACGTATGTGAACGCGGCATTGCGTAATGGTCAGCAGGAAGTGAACATTGCAATTTATCCGTTCCGCATGACGGACAGCAACATGCAGCGCCATCGTTATTCGACCTACGCGGATTTCTGGAAGCAGCTTCAGCCGGGTTATGTCTACTTTGCGAAGTATCATCAACCGCCGACAGTCAATGTCGCCAGCGGCAGATATGTGATGAACAGCAGCCCGGTCATCACCCAACCCGAAGCGGCATCACAGTCGTTCCTGGCGCTCTCCAAGGTAAAATAAGGCCCACTCGCCTGGCACGATCCGGTGCCAGGTTTCATTCCCCGTCAGCGGCTGTGTGGCAATGACCGTGACCACGTCGTTCGCCCCGGTATGTTTCTGGAAATCAATTTCCACATCCTGATCGAGCAACTGTGCCCGGCCAAAAGGGGCACGGCGGGTGATCCAGAACAGATTGGTCGAGCAGAAGGCCATCAGATAGCGCCCGTCCGACAGCAACATGTTGAACACGCCCTTTTGCCGCAGCTCGCTCGCCAGCTCGCCGATGTAGCGGAAGACCGCAGGCCAGTTTCCCGGCGTGCGCGGATAGCGCGTGGCCAGCTTATGCAGAATCCAGCAAAAGGCCTTTTCGCTGTCGGTTTCGCCCACTGGCCGAAACGTGCCGGTTTCCAGTTGCCGGTAACCTTTCAGTTGTCCGTTGTGGGCATAGGTCCAGTTGCGTCCCCATAACTCCCGGGTAAAGGGGTGCGTATTTTCCAGCGAAACCGGGCCGCGATTCGCCTGGCGAATGTGCGCCACGACGGAGTGGGATTTGATGGGATATTCCTGCACCAGGCGCGCAATGGGGGAATTAAAACTCGGCAAGGGATCTTTAAAGGTGCGGCACCCTTTATCTTCATAAAACGTAATGCCCCAGCCGTCTTTATGCGGCCCTGTTCCGCCGCCGCGCTGCACCAGTCCGGTGAAACTAAAACAAATATCGGTGGGAACGTTAGCGCTCATCCCGAGCAATTCGCACATAGCAACCGCCTTAGAGTAAAAGCCTCCTGTCGGTCAGGAGGCGACACACGCTGTTACCTGACCATCTCTTTTTCAATCAGCAGCATCAGGATATGAATCACTTTGATGTGGATCTCCTGAATACGGTCAGCATAACCGAAATGGGGCACACGAATTTCAATGTCCGCGCTGCCGGCCATTTTACCGCCATCTTTACCGGTCAGCGTGATCACTTTCATCCCCTGGGCGCGCGCCGCTTCTACGGCTTTGATGATATTAGCCGAGTTACCTGAGGTTGAAATCCCCAGCAACACGTCGCCCGGGCGCCCTACCGCTTCTACATAACGGGAAAAGACATGGTCATAACCAAAATCATTACTCACACAGGAAAGGTGGCTGACGTCTGAAATGGCAATCGCCGGGTAGCCCGGACGATTTTCACGGTAACGGCCCGTCAGTTCCTCCGCAAAATGCATCGCATCACAGTGTGATCCGCCGTTGCCACAGGAGAGCACTTTGCCGCCCGCTTTGAAGCTGTCCGCCAACATCACCGCTGCACGCTGGATGGTATGAATGTTCGCGTCGTCACTCAGAAAGTTATTCAACGTTTCTGCAGCTTCGTTGAGCTCTGAACGAATAATGTCCTGATACATAGACTTGTCCTTTGTAGGAGAGGGTAATCGCAGCAAGTTTAACGGAATGGCTGACGCACGCATAGCATCACGCCGCCGGATCCTTTTCGCGCCGCGCTTTTTCGCGACCACAGCCTGGGCGTTGCTCGCGCTTTCGCTGATTTTGTGAGTCAGGTTGTAATTGCGATGTAAACAAATTGATAAATGCCCTCATCTGAATTACACCTTCATCATAACAGGTCAGACCTCTTACTACTTACGGAGCACTTCATTATGATGGTTGTCTCGATTCTTGCGACAGTGCTGCTGACTGGCGCACTGTTCTATCACCGCATCTCGCTGCTGCTCAGCAGCGTCATCCTGTTGCTGTGGACCGCAGCAATGGCGGTGGTCCATCTCTGGACGCCGTGGCTGCTTGTGCCGCTGGCGATTATCCTGTTACCGCTGAATCTCACCAGCCTGCGCCGCAGCCTGTTTTCCAAACCAATGCTGCACCGCTTTCAGCAGGTGATGCCGCCGATGTCTCGTACGGAAAAAGAGGCGATCGATGCGGGCACTACCTGGTGGGAAGGCGACCTGTTTCAGGGCAAACCCGACTGGCAGAAACTGCATAACTACCCGCAACCGCGACTGACGCCGGAAGAACAGGCGTTTCTTGACGGGCCGGTAGAAGAAGCCTGTCGTCTGGCAAATGATTTCCAGATTACCCATGAACTGGCCGATATGCCGCCAGAACTGTGGGCGCATCTGAAAGCCCATCGCTTCTTTGCCATGATCATCAAGAAAGAGTACGGCGGCCTGGAGTTCTCTGCCTATGCACAGGCGCGCGTGTTGCAGAAACTGGCCGGCGTCTCAGGCATTCTGGCGATTACCGTGGGCGTGCCTAACTCACTGGGCCCTGGCGAACTGCTGGAACATTACGGAACGGAAAAACAGAAAGACCACTATCTGCCGCGTCTGGCGCGTGGCGATGAAATCCCCTGTTTCGCCCTGACGAGCCCGGAAGCCGGTTCAGATGCGGGAGCGATTCCGGATACGGGCGTTGTGTGCATGGGCGAGTGGCAGGGCCAGCAGGTGCTGGGCATGCGCCTTACCTGGAACAAGCGCTATATTACGCTGGCCCCGATTGCCACTGTGCTGGGCCTGGCGTTTAAACTTTCCGATCCCGACCATCTGCTGGGCGACAAAGACGAACTGGGCATTACCTGCGCCCTGATCCCCACCAGCACACCGGGCGTGGAAATCGGCCATCGCCATTTCCCGCTTAACGTACCGTTCCAGAATGGCCCAACCCGCGGTAAAGATATTTTCGTGCCGATCGATTTCATTATCGGTGGCCCGGAAATGGCCGGACAGGGCTGGCGGATGCTGGTGGAATGTCTGTCGGTGGGCCGTGGAATCACCCTGCCGTCTAACTCAACCGGCAGCCTGAAAAGCGTAGCGCTGGCCACAGGCGCCTATGCGCATATCCGCCGTCAGTTCAAACTGTCTATCGGTAAAATGGAAGGGATTGAAGAACCCCTGGCGCGCATTGCCGGTAATGCCTACGTGATGGACGCTGCCGCGACGCTGATTACCACCGGCATTATGCAGGGCGAGAAACCTGCGGTGCTGTCTGCGATTGTGAAATATCACTGTACCCACCGCGCCCAACAGTCAATTATCGATGCAATGGATATTGCCGGGGGTAAAGGTATCATGCTGGGCGACAGCAACTTCCTGGCCCGGGCTTATCAGGGTGCCCCTATCGCCATTACCGTGGAAGGCGCGAATATACTGACCCGCAGTATGATCATCTTTGGCCAGGGTGCTATCCGCTGCCATCCGTATGTGTTGCAGGAAATGGCGGCCGCCGCCAGCAATGATGTGGCGGGCTTTGATAAGGCGCTGTTTAGCCATATTGGCCACGTTGGCAGCAATGCGATGCGCAGCCTGTGGCTGGGCCTTCTGGGCGGACGCACCAGCGCCGCGCCAACGCGTGATGCCACCCGTCGCTATTATCAGCACCTGAACCGTATCAGTGCCAATCTGGCGTTACTGTCGGACGTGTCCATGGCGGTGTTAGGCGGCAGCCTGAAACGTCGCGAACGTATGTCAGCCCGCCTGGGCGATGTGCTGAGCCAGCTGTATCTGGCCTCGGCGACGCTGAAACGTTATGAGGATGAAGGCCGTCATGAAGCCGATCTGCCGCTGGTGCACTGGGGCGTGCAGGATGCCTTGCACAAAGCCGAGAAAGCTATGGACGATCTGCTGAGCAACTTCCCGAACCGTCTGGTCGCTGGCGTCATGCGCCTGGTGGTCTTTGCCGGTGGTCAGCACTGCCCGGCACCGTCCGATCGCCTGGATCATAAGCTGGCAAAAATGCTGCAGGTGCCGTCGGCGACGCGTACGCGCTTAGGTCGTGGTCAGTATCTGGCTCCCAGCGAGCATAATCCGGCGGGCCAGTTAGAGCAGGCGCTACAGGATGTGATGGCGGCTGAGGTGATTCACGATCGCCTGTGCAAACAGCAGAAAAAACACCTCTCGTTTACGCGCCTGGATGCGCTGGCTAAACAGGCGCTGGAACAGGGCTGGATCGATCAGAAAGAGGCAGAGGTGCTGAAGCGTGCCGAAGAGAGCCGTCTGCGTTCAATCAACGTGGACGAGTTTGAGCCCGATGCGCTGGCCGTGCCGGTCAGACAGGATGTGACTAAGCCCGCGCGCCCCAGCGAGGCGGCATAACCCATCAGGCCGACATCACGTCGGCCTTTTTTTATCCCGCCTGACGGATGCGGGCAATCAGTGCATCCACATCGTCCACATGCCCGGCCGCCAGAATCAGGGTGCGGCCCAGGGTAATCGCATTGCGAATGCAGTCAGTCCGCATCTCCTCATCCCGAATCAGTTTCATGTCCGCCACATGCGACATGCCAACGGTTCTGCGAATCAGTTCGGTGCCACAATAGCCAATGGTATCTGCCCACACTTTACGCAGAAACGCCTGCGCATAGCCGGGATAAGCCATGGCCACATCCTGCGTCTTGCTCTCCGCCAGCGCCAGAAAACGCGTTTCAAAGGTCTGCCAGACATCATGCACGTCGCTCAGGCGCTGCTCGCGCGCATCCGCGGCTTCACGGGGCGGCAGCAGCCCTGGTAAGCCACAGTAGTTAATCAGCAGATTGCCCAATGCCGTACCGACATCAAATCCCATCGGTCCAAAATAGCCAAACTCTGCGTCGATCGCTTTTAAGCTACCGTCAGCCACAAAAATGGAGCCGCTGTGGATATCGCCATGCAGTAAGGCTTCTGCATGACTGAAGAAACGGTGCTTCAGCCCGGCGACAGCAATGCGCAGCGCCTCATCGGTACGAAGCGATGCCACCAGGGGTTCCAGCGCCTCGGGATAGCTGTTACGCACATGGTCGGTATAGGGATCGTTGAAAAAAAGATCTTCTGTGATTTCACACAGTTCGGGATTGATAAAGCGCGCCACTTCGGCTTTTTTCACATGCGGATGCAGGATGAAGTCTGAGGTATGGAACAACGTCTGGGCCAGATATTCGCCAAGCTGACGCGGCGCCTCCGGATAGTAAGCGCCCTTCACCAGCTCGCTGCGCCAGATACGGTGACTGGACAGATCTTCCATGATCATCACCGCCAGGTCTGCATCGTAATGCGTGACGTTGACCGTGTGCTGCGGGCAATATTTGTAATGCTCGACCAGCGTCTGCGCTTCAATACGCGCACGATCAAGAGTTAACGGCCAGGATTCGCCCACACAGCGCACATAGGGCAACGCCTGCTTGACCACAATGCGGCTGTTGCCCTGGCCGTCGTAAATTTTGAACACCAGGTTGAGGTTACCATCACCAATCTCTTCCGCACTGCGTAAAACCGAGGGATCTTCCAGCCCACCAAACTGTTTGGCATATTCAACCGCATCAGCAGCGGTGAACGTACGGTATTGCGACATTGACCTTTCCTCATCAACAAACGCCGGTGTGCGCCGGAGCTGATTAATTTTTCGTAACAAGCCGTTCAGACGTCTATACATCCGTTACGCATGTTGGCACAATATCCGTCATCAACGCAACATGGATTTCACCGACAATGCAGACATTCCAAACCACAAGCTTACAGGTTCGCAACAACCAGCTCTGGATACTGGATCAGCAGGCCCTGCCTCAGCAAAAGAACTGGCTGCCCGCCCATACTGTGGCGCAGTTGGTTGACCATATTCATGCCCTGCGGGTGCGCGGCGCGCCGTTAATTGGTTTATCTGCATCACTGCTGCTGGCCCTACTGGCAGAACAGGGGGAATCACGCGAGCAACTGGCGCAATCGCTGGACACCCTGCGGGCCGCCCGCCCTACTGCCGTGAACCTGATGAATAACCTTGATCGTATGAAACAGGCGCTGGCGCAGCCAGAAATGGCAACGAGCCTGGTGGAAGAAGCGTTGCGTCTGGTGCATGAGGATAAACAGCTGTGCGATCGCATCGCCGATGCCGGCAGTGCGCTGGTCAAACCCGGCAGTCAGTTGTTAACCCACTGCAACACCGGCGGTCTGGCGACTGCGGGTGTGGGTACGGCACTGGGCGTTATCGCGCGTGCGCATCAACAAGGCCACGTTCACAATGTCTGGGTTGATGAAACGCGCCCGCTGTTGCAGGGAGGACGCTTAACCGCCTGGGAACTGGGCGAGCTGGGTGTGCCTTACCAATTGATCACGGATTCGATGGCCGCCAGCCTGATGGCGGCGGGCAAGGTTGATGCTGTCTGGGTCGGCGCGGATCGCATTGTCGCCAATGGTGACGTGGCGAATAAAATCGGCACCTACAGCCTGGCGGTACTGGCTCACTATCATGGTATTCCGTTTTATGTTGCCGCGCCGCATACCACGCTGGATCGTCAATGCCCGACGGGGGATGCCATCCCGATTGAGCAGCGTGCCGCCAGTGAAGTTACCGGTGTGTCGGGAAGCTTCGGCAGCGTGCAGTGGGCGCCCGCGGATGCGCAGGTTTCTAATCCGGCCTTTGATGTCACGCCTGCGGCGCTCATCAGTGGTTGGGTACTGGATACCGGCGTGATCACACCGGCGCAGGTGGCTGCTGGCGTTTTTCAGCCACAGTAAACAAAACGGGCGGCTGAGTCAGCCGCCTGCAGAACGCACCGTCATGACTACGCCAGGCGCGGGTAGGCATCGGCGATCCTGTCGCCTGTGAAGTTGGCGATCCAGCCTTCCTGATTATCAAAAATACGAATCGCCGTGAAATGCGGGGATGAGCCCATATCAAACCAGTGCGGCGTGCCTGCGGGCACCGAGATCAGATCGTTTTTTTCGCACAGGATCTGCAGGATTTCACCGTCCAGATGCAGGCAGAACAGCCCGGCTCCTTCGACAAAGAACCGCACTTCGTCTTCACCGTGCGTATGTTCTGAGAGGAATTTCTGGCGCAGCTCGTCTTTTTGCGGATTGTCTGCCCGCATACTGATGACGTCCCAGCTCTGATAGCCTTTTTCGGCGACCAGGCGGTCAATGGCGTGCTGATAGGCGTTGATCACCGTTTCCGCATCGGGATTCTCGCCCAGATCGCGGTCTGCCTGCCAGCGCTCGAAGCGAACGTCTTTGGCGTTCAGACGCTCACGGATCGCCTCGGGATCGGTGCTGTGCCACAACGGCTGGCTCGGATCGCTATCGCTAAAAATGGTCAGTGCACTCATTTCAAATCGACTCCGGGTTAATCTGGGAAAAATCAGCGACCTGACGATGATGGCTGTCATCATCCGCCGCGTCACGAATCAGCTGCAACGTGTGCCAGCCAGCCTGTCTGGCGGCATCCAGCTCCTGATGAATATCAGAAAGGAACAGCAATTGTCCGGCCGGCAAGCCCGTTTGCGCCGCGATGTTTTGATACGATGCCACCTCGCGCTTGGCGCCCACGTGGGTATCAAAGTAACCGCTAAACAAACCAGTAATATCACCTTCGTCGCTGTAGCCAAATAACAATTTCTGCGCGGCAACCGAGCCAGAGGAATATATATAAAGTTTAATGCCTTGCGCGTGCCAGGCCGTGAGCGCAGGCAGGACATCCGGATAAAGGTGCCCCGTAAAACGCCCGCTCAGATAGCCCTCGCGCCAAATCATCCCCTGCAGCGCTTTCAGGCCGGTCGATTTGCGGTCCTCATCCATGTAAGAAAACAGGATGGCGATCACGCTGTCGACGTCGGCATCGCGCTGTCCGGCCTCCGTACGCACGGCATTGAGCGCGTCCTGAACGGCGGGCTGCGCCTGATGCTGGCGCACATAGTCGGCCAGATGGGCACGGGCATAGGGAAACAGGACGTTATGTACAAAACGGATATCGCTGGTGGTGCCTTCAATATCGGTAACAATGGCCTTAATCATGCCTTCTCCAGCAAGCGACGTTGACGTTCGCATTCAAATAAAAACTCCAGCCCTTCCAGATGGCGGCGCGCTTCTGCCACATCGTTGCCCCAGCAGGTCAGGCCATGGCCACGCAGCAGAAAGCCGTAACGCAGCGGAAAACGGGCTGCATAATCTTCAATTTCTGACGCCAGCGCGGCAACATCCTGGCGGTTATCAAACACCGGAATCGCCACGGTATCCTCATGCGTGGACTGACCGCTCAGCGACTTTTGCATCTCATAGCCGTACAGCAGTAGCGCCGCGCCCTGCTCTACGCGCGACAGAACGGTGGAATTGACCGTGTGCGTATGCAGTACTGCGCCCGCCTCCGGAAACAGGCGGTAGATCAGCGTGTGCAGTGCGGTCTCGGCAGAAGGCCTGCGACCCGAGGGGGCCTGGCTGGTGGCAATGTCGACCTGAATAAAGTCATCCCGCGTCAGGCTGCCTTTATCTTTGCCCGACTCGCTGAGCAGGCAGAAATGCGCATCCTGGCGCACCGACATATTGCCGCCGGTGGCGGGCGCCCAGCCCTTCGCACCTATCCAGTGACAGGCGGCAACCAGCTGATCTAAAGCATGAGAATCGGACATTACTCTTCCTTTTAGCCGTCTAAGCGTCTTGATTGCCAAATACTAGCATCCTGTTTATAGTGGCAGCAACTCAGCGTTTCTCCGTAACCGTTTTTGCGCGTAAGGCAACCTAATCATGACGCAATCCATCCTCACGCCTGAGAGCAAGTTACCCGCCCTCGGCACCACGATATTCACGCAGATGAGCGCGCTGGCACAGCAGCATAACGCCATCAATCTTTCCCAGGGTTTTCCGGATTTTGATGGTCCGCGCTACCTGCAGGACAGGCTGGCTTATCATGTCAGTCAGGGTGCCAATCAGTATGCCCCCATGACCGGCGCACAACCGTTACGCGAAGCCATTGCCGAAAAGACCGCTGCGTTGTACGACTATCGTCCCGATGTGAACAGCGATATCACCGTAACCGCAGGCGCAACCGAAGCGCTGTATGCCGCGATCACTGCCCTGGTTCGCCCGGGTGACGAGGTGATCTGCTTCGATCCCAGTTACGACAGCTATGCGCCCGCGGTGCAACTGGCGGGCGGCGTACTGAAACGCCTCACCCTGCAGCCGCCCACGTTTGCAGTTGACTGGCCGGCCTTCTCCGCGCTGTTAAGCGATAAAACCCGACTGGTTATCTTAAATACGCCACATAATCCCTCGGCCAGCGTCTGGCACCAGGCGGACTATGCGGCCTTATGGCAGGCGATTGCCGACCGAGAAATTTATGTGCTGAGCGATGAGGTTTATGAGCACATCTGTTTTGCCAGGGACGGTCATGCCAGCGTGCTGGCGCACCCCGAACTGCGTCAACGTGCGGTGGCGGTTTCCTCGTTTGGCAAAACCTTTCACATGACCGGCTGGAAAGTGGGTTACTGCGTCGCCCCCGCGGCGATCAGCGCAGAAATCCGCAAGATCCATCAGTACCTCACTTTTTCCGTCAACACACCCGCTCAGCTGGCGATTGCTGATATGCTGCGCCAGCATCCTGAACATTATCGTGAGCTGCCCGACTTCTATCGCGCGCGCCGTGACCGACTGATACAGGCACTGAGCCGTAGCCGTTTCCGCATTTTACCGTGCGAAGGCACCTACTTCCTGCTGGCGGACTACAGCGCTATATCGGCGCTGGATGACGTGCAGTTTTGCCAGTGGCTGACGCGCGAAGTGGGCGTGGCCGCGATCCCGCTGTCGGTCTTCTGTGAAGCGCCTTTCCCACACAAACTGATCCGGCTGTGCTTTGCAAAACAGGAAGCGACGCTCGACGCCGCAGCGGAGCGCTTATGTCGTCTTTAGCCATTACGTTGTTGCAAGCGCCGCTGACGTGGATGGATGGCGAGGCTAACCTGCGCCATTTCGATAATCTGCTGGCTGACATGACAGACCGGGATGTGATTATTCTGCCGGAGATGTTCACCACCGGTTTTGCGATGGAGGCTGCACAGCAGGCCCTGCCGCAACAGCAGGTCGTGACATGGCTACACCGTCATGCGAAGCGCACGAATGCGCTGGTGGGCGGCAGTGCCGCGATACAAACGCCAGCGGGTGCCGTGAACCGTTTTTTGCTGGTTGAGCCGAATGGCACGCTGCATCACTATGACAAGCGACACCTGTTTCGCATGGCGGATGAGCAGCAGCATTATGTCGCGGGCACGGCGCGCACGGTGATTCAGTGGCGCGGCTGGCGCATTTTGCCGCAAATCTGTTACGACCTGCGCTTTCCGGTCTTTTCGCGCAACCAAAATGACTACGATCTGGCGTTGTATGTGGCCAACTGGCCTGCGCCGCGCGCGCTGCACTGGCAGGCGCTACTGCTGGCCCGGGCGATTGAGAATCAGGCGTTTGTCGCGGGCTGCAATCGCGTGGGCAGCGATGGCAACCAACATCAGTACAGTGGGGACAGCCGAATTATTTCACCGCAAGGCGAGGTGCTGGCTGCAGGTGAGCCCTTTACGGCAGGTAAGGTTGAGACGTCGCTGTCGCTTGCCGATCTGCAGGCTTATCGCGAGCGGTTTCCGGCGTGGCGCGATGCGGATGGCTTTACGCTGGCAGAATAAAAGCGCCCCCGGCCAGGCCGGGGGCGCTTCAGTCAGTTATTGCAGATCGAAACGGTCCAGATTCATTACTTTTGTCCAGGCCGCCACGAAGTCAGTAACAAACTTCTGTTTCGCATCGCTGCTGGCATAGACTTCCGCCAGGGCGCGCAGGATGGCGTTGGAACCGAACACCAGATCGGCACGCGTGGCGCTGAACCTGACTTCGCCACTCTGACGGTCACGGCCTTCAAAGATCTCTTCACTGCTGTCGGTCGCACGCCAGGCGGTGCGCATATCCAGCAAGTTTACGAAGAAGTCGTTACTCAGGACGCCGACGCGGTCAGTAAAGACGCCATGATGGCTGCCGTCAAAGTTGGTCCCCAGCACACGCAGACCACCCAGTAACACCGTCAGTTCCGGCGCGCTCAGCGTCAGCTGCTGTGCTTTGTCCAGCAGCAGGGTTTCGGTTGACGAGCCGCCTTTCACGCGACGGTAGTTACGGAACCCGTCCGCCAGCGGCTGAAGCACGTTAAAGGATTCGACATCGGTTTGATCCTGACGAGCATCCACACGACCTGGCGTAAAGGGGACCTGCGCGGCCACGCCCGCAGCGGCGGCGGCCATTTCGATACCGACGCTGCCCGCAAGGACGATGACGTCAGCCAGCGAGGCCTTGCCGGATTCCTGCTGAATCTGCTGCAGTTTCGGTAACACGTCGTTAATCACGCTGGCGTTCACAGCCCAGCTATTCTGCGGTGCCAGGGCCAGACGGGCACCGTTCGCTCCGCCACGTTTGTCGCCACCCCGGAAGGTTGATGCCGACGCCCAGGCCGCTGAAACCAGCTGGCTCACGCTCAGACCTGACGCCGCGATTTTCGCCTTCAGCTCACTGATATCCGCTGGCGTGGGCTGATGAGTCGGCTGCGGTAACGGATCCTGCCACAGTAAATCTTCTTTCGGCACTTCTGGCCCGATGTAACGTGCTTTTGGCCCCATATCGCGGTGCGTCAGTTTAAACCAGGCGCGGGCGAAGGCTTCGTTAAAGGCCTGCGGATCGTTAAGGAAACGACGAGAGATTTTCTCGAACTCCGGATCAAAACGCAGCGTCAGGTCCGTAACCAGCATGGTGGGTTTACGCTTTTTCTCAGGATCGAACGGGTCCGGAATAATGGCTTCTGCGTTAACGGCTTCATACTGAATGGCCCCTGCCGGGCTATGGGTTTTCACCCACTCATATTTAAACAGGTTCTCAAAGAAGTAGTTACTCCACTGCGTTGGCGTCTGCGTCCAGACGACTTCCAGACCCGACGTAATCGCATCGGCACCGACACCGCTGCCGTAGCTGTTGTTCCAGCCAAAGCCCTGAGCTTCGATGGGTGACGCTTCCGGATCGACGCCAACATGGCTGGCCGCCGCCGCACCGTGGGTTTTACCCAGCGTATGCCCGCCTGCGATCAACGCGACAATCTCTTCATCGTTCATGCCCATGTTGCCAAAGGTGGCGCGAATCGCTGGCGCGGCAGACGCCGGATCGCCGCTGGCTTCAGGCCCCTCTGGGTTCACGTAGATCAGCCCCATTTCGGTTGCGCCCAGCGGGGCGTTAGCCAGACTTTCGGGATGACGATGGGCCAGCCACTCGGTTTCGTTACCCCAGTCCACGTCCATATCCGGTTCCCAGACGTCTTCACGACCGGCACCAAAACCAAAGGTACGGAAACCTGAGTTTTCCAGCGAAACGTTACCCGCAAGAATATAGAGGTCGGCCCAGGAAATTTTCTGGCCGTATTTCTGTTTGACCGGCCACAGCAGGCGACGGGCTTTGTCCAGGCTGACGTTGTCAGGCCAGGAGTTCAGCGGCGCGAAACGCTGCTGACCACGACCGGAGCCGCCACGGCCATCGATAGTGCGGTATGTGCCGGCACTGTGCCACGCCATGCGGATGAACAGACCAATGTAGCTGCCCCAGTCGGCAGGCCACCATGACTGGGAGTCGGTGAGCAACGCCCGGATATCGGCTTTCAGTGCGGAATAGTCCAGTTTGCTGAACTCTTCGCGGTAGTTGAAGTTCTCGCCGAGGGGATTAGAGCGGTTGGAGTGCTGGTTCAGCAGATCCACGCGCAGCATATTTGGCCACCAGTCGCGATTGCTGGTACCACTACCGGCTCCACGAGCCAGAACGCTTTCTTCTTCCGATTTACCGTGATGAAAGGGACATTTACCTGAAGCGGCTACATCATTATCTTTTGGCGTGCTCATTATCGGCTCCGTTGCCTTCACATTGTCATCGCTAAGATAACCCTGGCGTTAGCAGGAATATAGTCGGATGGGCCGAAGGTATTGATAGCCATTAGCTTTCAAGCGCAGCGAAAAAAAAGCTGCGCCCGATAGACCCGTCAGCTGCCGCGATAGGTGGACCAGCTCCAGGGGGATATCAAAAAGGGCAAGTGGTAATGGCTGCCGCTTTCCGTGAGGACAAAATCAATTTGTGCGCTGACGTATAAGGTTTCCCGTCCGTCCGCGCGAAAGTAGGCGCCAATATCTGCCGTGAGGCGATACTGCCCAGACGCAAGTGGCTCAGGTGTCAGATCCTTCAGACGACCATCGTTATCTGTGACGCCTTGTGCACAGGGAGTCCAGCCTTGTGCCGTGTGCTGTTCCAGCAACATGGCAACGCCCGGCGCGGGTTTTCCCAGCGCCGTATCCAGAATGTGAGTGCTGATGGTGCTCATGAAAAACTCTCCTTTAAGCGCAGCAGGGTGATTTCCCGCAACTGCGCCAGGGCTTCCTGTTGCTCGGTTTCCGGGCTGTTGTCCAGCCGCCGCGTGAGTTCATCAAGCAGCGTCTGTGCGCTGCGTCCTTTGGCCCGAATCAAAAATACCCGGTTAAAGCGCGCCTCATATGCCTGATTGCCCCGCACCATGGCCTGATGTAACGCGTCGTCTGCGTGTTGCATGGCCACCTGTTCGCTACGCGACAACTGTTTTTCCTTCTCATTGCCCTGCGCCTTTTCCCCGATACGTGGATGAGCGGAGAGCGCCTGATTCAGATCGTCCTCCTGCCAGTCCTGTGTCAGCCGTTGTGCTTCAGTCAGCAGGGCATCAAGACTGTGAAACGGGCGGGCCGCCACCAGCGCCAGCTGCCAGTGCGGCAGCGCAACGCAGTGGGACAGGGCAAGCTGTGCAGCGGCTTCCGGTAACTGGTTAAAGGTATCCAGATCCATATTAATGCTGCTCCGCAAGGAGGCAAATCGTCTGCAAATAGGCCTGAACCGCTGGCGCGACATCGGCTTCATTCACCGATTCTGCCGGATGGTGGCTGATGCCGCGGTGGTTACGCACGAACAGCATCCCCACCGGCCAGCGCTCTGCAATGGCAATAGCATCATGACCCGCCCCGCTGGGCAGCGCCAGGCAGCGTCCCTGAACGGTTTCTACCGCGTGGCTCAGCGCCTGTTGCAATCCGGCATCGCAGGCCGTTGCCGCGATACGGTAATACTCCTGCGCGCTAAAGGTTAAACCGCGACGCAGTGCAATGGCTTCCGCCTGGGTCAGCAACGAGGACAGCAACGATTCAAGCGGCGCGTCCTCGGGTCCACGCACATCCAGAGACAGATGCACCTCCCCCGGAATGACGTTCACCGCGCCCGGCGCGCAGTTCAGCGTGCCCACCGTAGCGACAAGCGGTGAAGTCTGCTCGCGCGTGGTATGCTCGATGAATACCATCCACTCTGCGGCAGCGGCCAGCGCGTCTTTACGATGCGCCATCGGTACGGTTCCGGCATGACCGGCCTCACCGGTGAAACAGCAATTGAGGCGACGGGCACCGTTGATCGCGGTAACCACACCCAACGCGAGATCTTCCTGCTCCAGGCAAGGCCCCTGCTCTATGTGCAGTTCAAGATAGGCCACGATGTCGCTGACGTTACGAGCGGCGCGTGAGATCTGGCTGGCGTCCAGGCCGACATCCTGCATCGCCTGTGCCACCGTAATGCCATTGCCGTCAGGATGGGTCGGCCAGCTGTCAGGCCAGGTGCCGGTAATGCCGCGACTGCCCAGCAGGGTAATGCCAAAACGCGTGCCTTCTTCATCACCAAAGCCGATGATTTCAATGGCCAGGGGCAGGCGACGCTGGCGATCGTGGAGCCACTGCACGGTTTCAATCGCGCTCAGCACGCCCAGCATGCCGTCATAGCGGCCCGCATTACGAACCGTGTCCAGATGCGAGCCCAGCAGCAGCGCAGGTGCGCCAGGCTGGGCCGCGTCGTAGCGGCCGCAGATATTGCCGACTTCATCCTGCCAGACCGTCATACCGGCGGCCTGCATCCACTCACCGACGCGCGCGTTGGCACGCAGGTGTTCCGGCGACAGATAAACCCGTGTCAGCCCTTGTTCGCTTTCACTGATCTCAGCCAGCGCATCACAGCGCGCCATCACGCGCCGGGCGGCAACCTGAGCCTCGCTGGCATTCATCATCATGCATGGCTCCCGTAGTGGTTCCATGCCGCCTGCGAGCCCGCGCCCTGTGGCGTGCGGTAACCGACATGCGACAACACCATTTCCAGCGCGGCCAGGGTTTGCATCACGCAGTCTTTGCGCGCGTTGTAACCCATCGTGCCGATGCGCCAGACTTTGCCATGCAGCGGACCAAACGACGTGCCGATTTCAATGCCGAAATCTTCCAGCATCAGCTTACGGACCTCATCGCCATTGACGCCCTGAGGGATCACTACGCCCAGCACGTTACTCATTTTGTTGCTGAGATCGCCAAAGGTTTCCAGCCCCATCCCCTGAATGCCTTTTAACATCGCTTCGCCGTGCAGCTTGTGGCGCGCAATCCCGTTATCCAGCCCTTCCTGCAGAATCAGACGCGCGCATTCACGCGCGCCGAACAGGGCGCTGGTCGCTTCAGTGTGGTGATTGAGGCGTTCCGGGCCCCAGTAATCCATGATCATGCCGAGATCGAAATAGTTGGAGTAGATCATCTCGTCATCGCCATCCTGGTGCGCATCCGTGCGGATCCCCTGCTCTACGCATTTGCGCTGGCGGATCACCGCTGCCATCTCATCGCTCAGCGTGATCGGCGAAGTTCCGGACGGGCCACCCAGGCATTTCTGCATGCCGGCGGACACCGCGTCCAGGCCCCATGCATCGGTTTCCAGCGCATTGCCCGCCAGCGATGCCGTGGCATCGGTGTAAAACAGCACACCATATTTTTTGCAGATCGCCCCCAGCTCCGCCAGCGGCTGCAGCATAGTGGTTGAGGTATCGCCCTGTACGGTCAACAGCAAACGCGGTTTTACTTTTTTAATCGCATCTTCGATCTGATCGGGCGTAAACACCTCTCCCCACGGCACCGCAATGGTGTGCACATCGGCCCGGCAGCGACGGGCGATTTCACACAGCAGATGACCAAAACGGCCATAGACTGGCACCAGCACCTTATCGCCAGGGCGAATCGCCGACAGCAGGATCGCTTCAATACCGGCGCGTGAGGTACCGTCGATCAGCAGCGTCCAGCGGTTTTCGGTGCGGAACACGCCGCGATAGAGCGCCATCACTTCATTCATGTAATGGGTCATCGCCGGATCATATTGTCCGAGCAACTGGCTCGACATCGCGCGCAGCACACGCGGATCGGCATTGATCGGACCGGGGCCCATTAACAGGCGCTGAGGCGGATTAATTTGCGAAAATTGAGAGATATCCATAGTGAATTCCTTGTTAAGCACTCACAGACGCACAGAGGAAATAAACTGCTTTAGCTCCGCCGTCTGCGGATGGGCAAACAGTGTTTTGCTGTCCCCCTGTTCCCAGACGCGCCCCTGATGCATAAAGACCACACGATCGCCCACATCGCGGGCGAAGTTCATTTCATGGGTGACGAGAATTAACGTCATGCCTTCGGCGGCAAGTTGCTCCAGCACTTTCAGCACTTCGCCGACCAGCTCCGGGTCCAGGGCTGAGGTGATCTCATCACACAGTAATACCCGGGGTTCCATGGCCAGTGCGCGGGCAATGGCTACGCGCTGTTGCTGTCCGCCTGACAGGCTGGACGGGTAATAATCCAGCCGCTCGCCCAGCCCCACTTTTTCCAGCATACGGGCTGCCAGTTCGCGGCACTCGGCCTGACTTTTTTTCAGAACCCGACGCGGTGCCAGCATGACGTTTTCCAGCGCCGTCATATGTGGGAACAGGTTGAAGTTCTGAAATACCATCCCTACGGAGCGGCTGATTTCGCGCGCCTGTGAGTCGCGGTCGGTGATGGTCATGCCGCCGAGTTTAATGCTTCCATCCTGATAGCCTTCCAGCCCGTTCATGCAGCGCAACAGTGTACTTTTGCCGGAACCGCTGCGACCGATAATCGAGATCACTTCTCCCATATCGATATCCAGATCCACGCCCTTCAAAACATGGTTGGTGCCGTAATACTTCTGGACCTGATTAATGGTGATGAGCGGCATTGAATTTTTTCTCCAGATACTGGCTGTAACGCGACAGCGGATAACACATCAGGAAGTAGCCCAGTGCCACCAGCCCAAAGACTTTAAACGGCTGGTAGGTCACGTTATTCAAAATGGTGCCGGCTTTGGTCAGCTCGACAAATCCGATAATGGAGGCCAGCGCGGTGCCTTTAATCACCTGCACGGCAAACCCCACTGTCGGGGCAATCGCAATGCGGATCGCCTGAGGCGCAATCACCCGCGTGAGCGTCTGACCAAAGTTCAGGCCGAGGCAGCGTGACGCTTCCCACTGCCCTTTTGGCAGCGCCTGAATACTGCCGTGCCAGATATCCAGCAAATAGGCGCTGGTATAAAAGGTCAGCGCCAGCGACGCAGCGGTCCAGGGCGCAACGTCGATGCCAAACAGCCCGACGGCAAAGAAAGCCAGAAACAGCTGCATCAGCAGCGGTGTGCCCTGGAACAGCTCGGTGTACGCGCGAATGATTCGCGTCAGCCATTTACGCTTTAACAGACGTAAAAACAGCAGAGGTAACGTCACGAGCGTACCGCCTAAAAAGGCCACCAGCGACAGGGCAATCGTCCAGCGCGCGGCCAGCAGCAGGTTGCGCACGATGTCCCAGTCGGTAAAGGTTGTCATCATGCCTGCACCCCCAGCCACTTGCGGCCAATCGCCAGCAGCAGCTGACGCATTACTATCGACAACGCCAGGTAGATCAACGTGGTCACCGAGTAGACTTCGAAACTCAAAAACGTGCGTGACTGAATCAGGTTGGCGGCAAAGGTCAGCTCCTCGTAGGAGACCTGCGAGACGACCGACGATCCCAGCATCACAATGATGCACTGACTCACCAGCGCCGGATAAATCCGTTGCAGCGACGGTGGCAACACCACGCGCAGAAAGGTCTGGCTGCGCGTTAATCCCAGCACCCGACCGGCTTCCCACTGCCCTTTTGGCGTGACCTGAATGCCCGCCCGGATAATTTCCGTGCTGTAGGCACCCAGATTAACCAGCATCGCCAGCAGTGCGGCTTCCCCTGCGGTGAGTTTCAGCCCCAGGTTGGGTAAACCGAACACAATAAAGAACAGCTGCACCACAAACGGCGTATTACGAATCAGTTCGACATAGATGCCCCACAGGCGGCTTAACCAACTGGGTTTACCGCTGCGCAGCGCCGCGCCGATAATGCCGATACTGACGCCGCCGACCGTCGCCAGCACCGTTAACTGGATCGTTACCCACAGGCCGGAGAGCAACTCCGGCCAGTACGGCAATAATGCAGGGAAATTAAGTTGCCCGGTCATTGCCCCGTCCTTATGCGCCCAGGTTGGCTGGCAGCGGCGCTTTCAGCCACTCTTCGGACATTTTGTTCAGCGTGCCGTCTTTAATGCCCTGGTCGATCAGCGCATTCACTTTCTCTTTCAGTGCCGGCTCGTCTTTTTTCAGTCCGATATAGCACGGCGAGTCTTTCAGCATGAACTGCGCAACAGGGGCTTTAGCCGGGTTCTGACGCGTAATGGCTGCGACGACCAGGTTGCCGGTAGCGACATACTGCACCTGTCCGGAGAGGTAGGCTGATAACGTGGTGTTGTTATCTTCATAACGTTTCACCTGCGCGTCTTTCGGCGCCACCTCGCTCAGCACCATATCTTCCACCGCACCACGGGTGACACCCACCGACTTGCCGCTCAGCGCCGCGGGATCTTTCAGATGATCGCCTTTAGGTCCAAAAACGCCCAGAAAGAACGGCGCGTAAGCCCGGCTGAAATCAATTACCTTTTCACGCTCAGGATTTTTCCCCATGCTGGAGATCACCAGATCCACCTTGTCCGTCTGCAGATAAGGCACACGGTTGGCACTGCTGACCGGCACCAGTTGCAACTTAAGTTTCATCTGTTTGGCCAGATACTTTGCCATGTCGATGTCATAGCCCTGCGGTTGCAGATCGGTCCCCACGGAGCCAAACGGTGGGAAATCCTGCGGCACTGCCACCCGCAGTACGCCGCGTTTCTGGATGTCCTGCAGTTGATCCGCCAGCACGCTGCCTGCCTGTGCCATCAGTACGGCTGCCGCGACAACGGCCATTAATACTTTTTTCATTATGCACCCCGGTGAGATTATGTGAAACAAAAGATTCTTATGATTGGCATTCTGCAACTAATGTGCCAACGCAACGGGTGGGGGATAAATGCGGATTAACGCTGAAATGGCGGCTTTTACTAAGCGTGATGCGATTCCCGAGTCACCCCGGGAGACGATCCAAAAAGGGGCAAAGCACCAAAATGGTGCCTGCTAACGGTGCTCCAGCTCATCAAGGTGCTGATAAAGATCGGCAATCTGATGAATACGCGGCCGCCCCAGCGCCAGTAATTCATGCAGCAGGGCGTTGGCGAGCAGGTTCACCAGGCTCATGGCCGAGGCGTAGCTGTCGAAGGCGGAGACGCTGTCCAGCGGGGCGCAAAACTGCCAGCGCGCCAGTGAAATCACGCTCTGCGCCTGGGGCTCACACAGCGCCAGTACCGGAATCCTTGCGCTTTGCAGCTGCTGCATTAACGGCTGAATAATGCGGGTGCGGCGGCGAAACGCAATCACGACCACCATGTCCTCCGGCGTGATGTCCACCAAATCCTCTGCCAGCGTCTGGCCCGGCTGGGGCAGAATATGCACCTGAGCACGCGTCTGAATGAGCTGCTGACGCAGATGCAGCGCCACCGGATAGGCATTGCGCATGCCAACAATATAGATACGTTTTGCCTGCGCCAGCTGGGCGATGACATCGGCGAATTGCTGGGGATCAATGCTGTTAACCCATTGTGTCAGATTGGCCATTTCCTGCTTGTAATGCCGCGACAGCAGGGTATTTCCCTGTACCGCATCCCGGTTATCCGTTAACGGCATACCGCTCTGGCGCAGGGTACGGAGCTCATCGCGCATGTCTTTATATTTGTCATAGCCCAGGCGCTTAAACAGTCGGCTCACCGTGGCTTTTGAGACACCGCTCAGGCGTGCCAGCTCGGCACTGTTATAGCTAATCAGGTCATCAAAGTGGTCAAAAATAAAGTCGGCTATACGCTGCTCCTGCGGCGAAAGCTGGGGGTAATGCGTTCTGAGTCGCTCATCAAGCTGTTTCATTCAGGTCCTGTAACTTTTGTTTCAATCGCGGGATTGCCACAGAAGCTAGCATAATTTGGGCCAGATAAACCTGTCCAGAGACGTTGTCTTCTTAAAAACTGGAACGGCTCTTGCTTAACCTTTTGCTTTGTACCCTGAAAAACAGAATGAGAAGAGCATGATTCAGAGCATTTTGGCCCCGTTAGGCATGGCCGTGACGCCGCATCATCTGGCCAGTGAAAGTGCGCTGGCGGTACTGCGGGAAGGGGGTAACGCGATTGAGGCCATGGTGGCCGCCGCGGCGACGATTGCGGTGGTCTATCCGCACATGAATGGGCTGGGCGGAGACGGATTCTGGCTGATCATGCCAGGCAAAGGCGATCCGGTTGGCATTGATGGCAGTGGCAGAGCGGGTTCGCTGGCGAATTTTGACTTCTATAAGGGGGAAACCCATATCCCGCATCGTGGGCCTAAAGCGGCCCTGACGGTGGCGGGCACGGTGAGCGGCTGGCAGGCGGCACTGGACCTGTCCGCAGAACTGGGGGGAACCACCCTGCCTTTACCGCGCTTACTCCGCGATGCTGTTCGCTATGCTGCCGATGGCATTCCCGTCACCGCCTCACAAGCCGCGGCGACGCGGACGAAGCGCGACGAGCTACAGCATCTGCCTGGCTTTGCCGCCACGTTTTTACCGGACGGCGATGTGCCAGCGGAAGGCAGCCGTTTCACCCAGCCTGATTTAGCCCGTACATTGAGCCTGCTGAGCGAAGAAGGTCTGGACAGTTTTTATCGCGGCACGCTGGCACAGCACCTTGCGGAAGAAATGGTCAATCTGGGCATTCCCATCACCCTGGCCGATTTACAGCAGCAACGGGCTCGCCGCGTCACGCCGCTCCATATTCGCCACAGCGAAGGCGATATCTGGAATATCACGCCACCGACACAAGGTATGGTGTCGCTGGCCATACTGGGCATCACGGATCATCTGGACATGGCGAACGCAGATGAGGTGCAGACGATCCACCGTATCGTCGAAGCCACCAAAAAAGCGTTTGCCCTTCGGGATCAGCATATTACCGATCCCCGCCATGTGGTTGAGGATCTGCAGGCATTGCTTGACGGCGAAACCCTCGCCACCCTCGCCAGCCAGATTCAGGATGATCGCGCCGCGCCCTGGGGAACCGGTCGCGGGCCTGGCGATACCGTCTGGATGGGCGTGATGGACAGCAGCGGGCTTTCCGTTTCCTTTATCCAAAGTATTTATCATGAGTTTGGCAGCGGTGTAGTGGTGCCCGGCACCGGACTTGTCTGGCAAAACCGGGGCGCGGCTTTTAGCCTCGATCCCGACCATATGCTGGCGCTGGCGCCCGGTAAACAACCCTTCCATACGCTGAATCCTGCCGCCGCACGCCTGAAGGATGGTCGCACCATGGTATACGGCTCCATGGGCGGCGATGGCCAGCCGCAAACTCAGGCAGCCATTTTTACCCGCCATGTTATTCAGCGCCTGCCGCTGCAGCAGGCCGTTAGCGCACCTCGCTGGCTGCTGGGGCGGACCTGGGGCCAGCTGTCGGACTCGCTCAAACTGGAAAGTCGCTTCGCGCCCGACACCCTGGAGGCGCTACGTGCGTTAGGACATGACGTGGAGTCGCTGCCGGCCTACAGTGAGGCCGTCGGCCATGCAGGTGCCATTGTTCGTCACAACAACGGTATGTTTGAAGGCGCAAGCGATCCGCGCAGCAACGGCAGCGCCGCCGGTTTCTGACAGGAGTAAATCATGAATCAGAGTGACTGGGCAGCCTATATTGCCCAAATGGAGCAAATCCTGAACGTGGAACTGGACGAAGATCGCCGTGTCGCCCTGCTACAACAGATGACGCGCATTGCCGATATGGCGGCCCCGTTGATGGCTTATCCGCTGGACGACCGGCTCGAAGTCGCAGGAGTGTACAAAGCATGAGACCAGACGAGGTTTCCATTCAGGCACTTCAGCAGGCGATTCAGCACGGTGATATCAGCGCCCGTGAAGTGGCGGAGCAGACACTGACCGCGATTGAGAAACAGAATCCGCAGCTTAATGCCTGGACGGATATCACCGCAACGCGGATGGTGCAGGAAGCGGATGCGATAGACAAGCAACGCCTGCGCGGCGAGACCTTGCCGCCGCTGGCGGGCATTCCCTATGCGGTAAAAAACCTGTTTGACGTGCAGGGGTACACTACCCTGGCGGGGGCCAGACTGTTTCGTCAGCGTCCGGCCGCAACCCGGGATGCCTTTGCCATCACCCAACTTCAGCAGGCCGGTGCCCTGCTTTCCGGCATGGTCAACATGGATGCCTATGCCTACGGTTTTACCACCGAAAATACCCACTACGGGGCGACGCACAACCCGCATGATCTGGCGCGCATTGCGGGCGGCTCATCCGGCGGTTCGGCCGCCGCCGTGGCAGCGGGACTGGTGCCTTTCTCGCTGGGGACGGACACCAACGGCTCAATCCGCGTCCCGGCTTCCCTGTGTGGGATTTTTGGCCTGAAACCGACTTTTGGCCGCTTATCCCGCAGCGGCAGCCATCCGTTTGTCGCCAGTCTGGATCATATCGGTCCCTTTGCCCGTCGGGTGGACGATCTGGCCCTGGTTTACGATCTGCTGCAAGGGCACGACAGCACGGATGCCTTCCAGGCCGATCGCCCGCTGGCAGCCACCTTACCGCAGCTGAAAAACGGTGCACAGGATTTGCGCTGCGCCGTACTGGGCGGCTTCTTTTCGACCTGGTGTAATGATGATGCCCGCGCGGCGCAATTACAGGTGGCGCAGGCGTTACAGGCTCAGGACGACGTGGTAATCGCGGAGGCTGAGTTAGCGCGCTCGGCCGCCTTTATTATGACCGCCTCTGAAGGCGGCAATCATTACCTGCCTGCGCTGCGTCAGCAGCCCGACCTGTTTGAGCCCCATTCGCGTGAACGCCTGCTGGCTGGTGCGATGCTGCCCGCGGCATGGTATGTTCAGGCCCAGCGCTTCCGCCGCCACTTTCAGCAGCAGGTCGTCCCGCTGTTTGCGCAGTACGATGTGCTTATCGCCCCTGCCACGCCATGTAGCGCGCCGTTAATTGGTCAGGAAACGATTGCCATTAACGGGCAGAATCTGCCGACGAAGGCCAGCATGGGCATGCTGACGCAGCCGATCTCCTTCCTTGGACTTCCCGTCTGTACTGTGCCGATGACGACGGCGAGCGGTTTACCGATTGGCGTACAGTTAATTGGCGCCCCCTTTAACGAACAGGCTGTCTTACGCGCAGCCTGTGCCCTTGAACAACAAGGACTGACATTTTCGCCCACCCGCAGGGCAGGAGCACAATGAATACTGACGCGATTAATCTTCCCGAGGTGCTGAACGCCGTTACCGCCGCGTTCTACCGTTATGAAAAGGCGCTGACGGGCAACGACATTGCCGTCCTGGATGAGCTGTTCTGGCACGATCCGCGGACCGTGCGCTTAGGCGCTGGCGAGAACCTGTACGGCATTGATGAAATCCGCGCGTTTCGCGCGGCAAGACCGTCAGCGGGGCTGGACCGCATGCTGCGCAATACGGTGATCACCACGTTTGGTGACGCGTATGCGGTGTGCAGCACCGAATTTACCCGGGCGGGCACCGAGAAAATTGGCCGTCAGCAACAGACCTGGGTGAAGTTTCCGCAGGGCTGGCGCATCGTGGCAGCGCAGGTCAGTCTGATGAGCTAAGCCCGGCGGAGCAGTCATATGTTAAGGCCGGGAGGCCTGAGTCTAACGCTTCACGCCGCGAAAGCGCTCAACTGCAACCCCTACGCCTTCCTACAGGGCGGCGAGCTCGCCTAACCAGGCGATCATTGCCTCTGCGCCAGGCTGGTTCAGCGTGCGATTCGGCCAGGCCAGATAATAGGGCTTGCTGAGCGGCAACGCGAGCGCATCAACAATGACCAGTTCGCCCCGGCCCAGCGCATGGGCGATCATCCGGCGCTGTCCCAGCAGCACACCAGCGCCGGCCACGGCGGCATCAATCGCCAGCGAGGTCAGGTTAAAGGTCATGGCTGGTCGGGCTGCTGGCACAGCCATTCCTTTCGCCTCAAACCAGCCCGACCAGTCTGGCAAAAAGCGCCCTTCTTTGCCCCAGTCGAGATGAATCAGCGGCGCATGCCGTAACAGATCCTCGCGGGAAAAGGCGTCGATCAGCCGCGGGCTGGCGACCGGGAGCACCTCATCATGAAACAGATACGCTTTATTCAGTCTGGGATACGCCTCCTCGCCGAAACACATCACAAAGTCGGCCGGCGTTTGAGCAAAATCCACCTCCGCATGCGTGCCATGTAAGGAAAGACTGACATCCGGACAGCGTTCACGCCAGCGGCACAGATGTGGCAACAGCCATTTCGACGCCAGCGCCGGCAGCGTGTAAAGCGTAAGCTGTGCGGCGGTCTCAGTGCATCCTATGTTACGCTGACCAAGCTGGAGAACCGCAAAGGCTTCCGTGACATAGCGAAGATACTGCTTGCCCGTCTCCGTCAGCATCACGCCCTGTTGCGTACGTAAAAACAGGACGCAGCCAAGATGATCTTCAAGCTGGCGAATTTGCTGACTCACCGCCGCAGGGGTTAAGGCCAGCTGTGCCGCGGCCCTGGTCAGGCTGCCGGTTTCCGCAGCCACTTTAAATGACTGAATCACGTTGATTTTAGGCAAGCGCGATGACGGGTTGGGCATTAAGCATTCCTTATCAGGGTATTAACGATTTATTGGTATTCAGCTGATGCCGGGCAGGCTAGTGTGACAATTCATTCATTATGAGACCGCGACGATGCCCAAAGCCCTGGTACGTACTGACTTACATCCTCTGACCGACCACGCCTGGCGTCAAGACTGTCGCAGGCAACTTAATCAACACGGCGCGCTGGTGTTGCGTCATTTTTTGCAGCCTGCCGCCCTGCAGGCCATCGTCGCAGAAGGCAATGCGCAGCGCGATCGGGCTTATTACACTGTCAGTCAGCACAACGTTTACCTGATGAAAACGGATGCCGGCTTCAGCGACAGCCATCCACGCAACCGCCAAGTAAACAGCACCAAAGGGTGCATTACGGACGATATGATTGCAGCGGATTCCCCGCTGCGTCAGCTGTATGACGATGCGCTGTTTCAGTCTTTCTTATGCGAAGTGCTGGACGAAGAGGCGCTGTATCCCTACGCCGACCCGTTGTCTTCGATTAACCTGCACTATGCGCCACAGGGTAAAGAGCTGGGATGGCATTTTGATAACTCCTCGTTTGCCATCACGTTGCTGGTGCAGAAACCGCTGGGCGGTGGACGATTTCAGTATGTGAAAGACCTGCGGGATGCTGATGCGGGCGAAATGAATTACGCGGGCGTGGCCGCGGTGCTCGATGAACAGCACCCCGTCGATGAACTGGCTATGGATGCCGGTGACCTGGTACTGTTTCGTGGGCGAAATTCACTGCATCGCGTGACGCCCACAGAAGGCGACGTCACGCGCATGCTGGCGGTGCTGGCCTACAATACCGCGCCCGGCATCGCCCTGTCGGAAACGGCCCGCCTGACGTTTTACGGCCGGTTGTAAACCGCACCCGCAAACGTTTTTGCCGATCATCTGGCCGCGCGGCGCGCTCCACCCTGCGTGGCTTTATTGGTGGACGTTACTGCCATCCACTGACGCAGGTTTTGTAGCATTGCCATACAGCGTTCAAGCTGTTCAAGACTGACAAACTCATCTGCTTTGTGTCCCTGTTCCATGCTTCCCGGCCCGCAGACCAACGTGGCTACCCCAATCTCGTCAAATAATCCCCCTTCGGTGCCAAAGGCGACCGTAGCGAACTCGTTATGTCCGCTCCACTGCGCCAGCCAGCGGGCAAAGTCGGTCTGCGGATCGGTCAATAAGCCGGGGTAGTCGCTCAGTGGTTGAAAGGTAATGTTGCACAACGGTTCAGTGCGCTGCATTTCAGGCACCAGTTCTGCTTCGGCGAAGTGGCGTACGCTGTCATACAGCGCCTGAGCATCCGTACCAGGCAGCGTTCGCCACTCCATATCAAAATGGCAGGTCTCAGGAACAATATTCAGTGCTGTACCGCCCTGAATCGTGCCAATCTGCAGCGTGCTGTAAGGCGGTTCAAACCGTTCGTCACGTTGCTGCTTTAACGCTTCTTCCTGCTGCAAAAGACGCGCAATTAACCGGGCGGCGTAGTGAACCGCATTCACGCCCTGATGCGTATAGGCAGAGTGGCAGGCGTGGCCCTGCACCCGACAGCGCACCGCCCGTTTTCCCTTATGTCCGTAAACCGGCTGCATGGCGGTCGGCTCACCCACAATACACATCGCCGGTTTTGCCGGTGAGGCATTGAGCATCGCCACCAGCGAGCGCACGCCCAGGCACCCCACCTCTTCGTCACAGGAAAACGCCAGATGCAAAGGCATGCGCAGGGGCTGCTGAAGAAACGCATCCAGCATGGCCAGCACGCAGGCAATAAAGCCTTTCATATCGGCGCTTCCCCGACCGTAGTATCGTCCGTCACGTTCCGTCAGGGCGAAAGGCGGCACGGACCAGTTTTGCCCCTCAACCGGCACCACGTCCGTATGCCCTGACAGCATAACGCCGCCTTCGCCCTCCGGCCCCAGACGCGCATACAGATTGGCTTTTTTACCGCTGTCGTCATACAGCCACTGCGTCGTTATGCCTCTGTCAGTCAGGTAGTCGTCAATAAACTGGATCAGGGCCAGGTTTGACACCCGACTGGTTGTGTCAAAGGCCAGCAGAGAGGCCAGAAGCGCCCGTAACGTCTCATTCATCGCCGGGCACACCATAGGCCGGTGCCTCACGCGGATCCAGCGCGCGCGCGACATAGGCTTCCATCTGAGGTTCATAGGCAAGCCACAGTTGTGTCAACTGCCCGACAGGGTCGTGCCCGGTCCAGTCGATGCGCAGATCCACCAGCGGCCAGGGATAATCATCCACGAGTTTGAGCGCAGCAGAATGTAACGGCCCGGCTTCTCCGCCTGCCGCCACGCCGGCCTGAAGGGCGGCAAGCAGCCGACTGGCCAGTTCACCGGAGGCCGCTTCAAAGGCCGCGCACATGGATGCCGTTACGCCCTCGTTCGCCAGCATATTGCCTGCGGCGATACAGTTTTTTCCTTCGGCCATGCTCCAGATACCCAGCGTCTTGCTGCCACTGAAAAACGCCGTGTTACCCTGAATATCAATCGCGGCGACCTGGCGGTAATCACTGAATCTGTCGCCGGCCAGCGCCCGCTTTAGCGCCACGTTCAGATCGCTGCCCTGATCCAGATGCAACAGAATCTGCTGCCCCAGAGAGGGCAACGTAATATTCTGGCTGGATACGGCACCCACGCCGGCCTGGAGCCAGGGACAGCGCGCGCCTACCGCAATGCTGGATGAACTGATAGCGATGCCGAGCTGACCGGTTTCTTCACACCGTGCCGTCACTGATAAGGTCATTGGTCTGCTCCACGTTTCCAGTCATCCGGAATCACCGCAATGACATCAATTTCCATCAGCCATTGCGGCTGTGCCAGAGCCGAAATCACCAGCCCTGTTGAGACGGGGAAAACACCTTTTAGCCACTTTCCGACTTCCCGGTAGACCGGTTCGCGATAACGCGGGTCGACTATATACGTGGTGGTTTTGACAATATGCGACAGATCGCTCCCCGCCTCTTCCAGCAGTTGCTTCACATTTTTCATTGCCTGCGCCGCCTGCGCGGCCGGATCGCCCAGGCCAATCAGATTACCGTCGAAGTCAGTGCCGACCTGGCCGCGCAGGTACACTGTGTTACCTGCACGTACGGCCTGGCAGAGATCGTTGTCCAGCGTTTGATTAGGGTACGTTTCTTTGGTGTTAAACATCCGAATACGAGTATGGGTTGGCATAACAGCAGTCTCCTGGTTCAGTTTTCTGACGCGGCACGGTAATCCTGATACTGGCGCTGGATAGCAATATGGTCGGCAACATACTTTGCGTCATGCCACACGCCCCAGATAAACGAGGAGCCGCGGCGCGACTGCCAGGGCAGCCCGAGGAAATAGAGTCCGGACTCCGGGGAGACGCCGCGTTGATGGAGAGGTCTGTTTTTCTCGTCAAAGGCGTTAACCTTCAGCCAGGTATAATCCGTGGCATAGCCTGTCGCCCAGATGAGCGTCGTGATCCCTGCGCGGACCAGATTGAGCGACTGCACAGGATGCGAGACGCTTTCCGGATCGGGCAGAAAGGCGCGTGCGGCCGGATCCTCAGGTAAATTCAGGCCATGGCGTTCAACCCAGGCATCGGCCGCATCCAGCAGGGATAAATAGTTTTCATCGCCTGCGGCAATGTTTTGCGCCAGATCGGGCTTAAAGGTCACGACCTCGCCGGAAAAGCGCTCCGTCAATCCGACCAGGTTGATGCCCTGCTCCGCCAGTTTGCGAAAGTCGACGGTATGCCCGCCGCGCGCGCCGCTGACCGCGATGGTGACGTGTTCTTTCCCCGGTTGACTGGCTGCCGCATCCCACAGGCCAAGGACCCCTAACCACCAGCAAAAGTCCCGGTTGCGATAGCGGCGAGGCGGACGATCGTGGGGACCAACGGAGAGCCACACGTCTTTTCCTGCACGCTGAAGCTCATCGGCAATCTGCACCCC
This sequence comes from Pantoea sp. BR_17, assembly GCF_041955125.1. Classification (NCBI taxonomy): domain Bacteria; kingdom Pseudomonadati; phylum Pseudomonadota; class Gammaproteobacteria; order Enterobacterales; family Erwiniaceae; genus Pantoea; species Pantoea sp. BR_17. Next base: position 226,360 of record NZ_JAVAXT010000007.1, read on the forward strand.
TGACGAGCCCGCGCCGATAACCAGCACACCACCTTCAGGCAGTTGTTGCGGGTTACGGTAGTCCGCCGAATGTAACTGGGTGAACCGTGTATCCGTGGGCGCAATGGCGGGAATCACAGGCTTCTGAAAAGGCCCTGTGGCGACGACTACGCGCCGGGCAACGATCGGACCAGCGGAGGTTGAGACGTCGAACCCGCTGCGCCCGACACGCGGTACCACGCTGATGACTTCGACGCCCGTTTTGACAGGCGCCTCGATGTGCTGCACATACGCTTCAAAATAGTCAGCAATCTGTTCTTTAGGCACAAAGCTGTCAGGATCCTGCCCCGGAAAAGTCATGCCGGGAAACCGATCGTGCCAGGCCGGGCCGTTGGCGACCAGCGAGTCCCAGCGCCGGGTCCGCCACGCTTCGGCAATACGATTTTTTTCCAGCACGCAATGCGGAATGCCGAGCCGCCCCAGATGCTCGCTCATGGCGATGCCGGCCTGCCCTGCCCCAATCACCAGGGTATCTGTTTCTTGCTCTGATATTGTCATTCCATCATCCTCAAGCCCGACGTTTTAATGACGTGTTCCTGACACGCGCCAGCGCCAAGACTATTTGAGGCAGATGAATGGGTAAAATATTATAAAGCTAATATCTGAATAAGAAATTAATAAGCAGAAGATACGTGCCCGGTTATTAAAGCCACTCAGCGAATAAAGCGCGAAATTAGCCGATGTGATTTACCGCAAATACATTTCTTTTTCTTACCAAACAGCACGGTAATTGCGCGGCACTTTTTACACGGTGGGCCCCAACGCACTATTCTGGCAATAGTCCATAAAAAGTTTTGTCGGTCGCGTCGGTTCATTATGACTTAACCAGGCCATGATTAACGTCGAGGCTTCCATATCATCTTCAATATCAATCTGCGCCAGCTTTTCACCGTCATAAGTCACATCAGTACAGGGGCGGGTGACCAGAACTGAAAACCCCAGCCCCTGTCCTACCATGCAACGCACCATTTCAATGGAGGGCGAACTGTAGGCTACCTGCGGGTGGTACCCTTTGCTTTTGAAAATATTGATGAAGTAATTCCTGCTGGGTACCGCATCCAGCAAAATCATAGGTTCCTGACTCAGCTCACGCAGCGTGACCAGGGATTTTTGTGCCAGTGGATGGTTTACCGGCAGGAGCGCGTAAGGTTTATGCGGAGCGTTTAACGTGGTTTTTTGAATGGTGTTATCCAGCTCGAGATCGTAGAGAAAAGCCAGATCAAAACGTCCGCGATGGAGTCCATGCATCAGTTCATGCTGCTCGCCATCGTACAGTTCAATGGTAATATCCGGATAGTGTTTTTTAAACCCGGCTATCAGTTTGGGCATATACAGCGGCGCCGCAGATTCAAAGCATCCCACCGCAATGGTGCCTGAAATCAGGGTGTTATCTGCTCGTGAGTTTTGCTCAAACTCGTGTGTCAGACGTAGCAGCTCCTGCGCCTTTTCGTAAAAACGGCGGCCGCCAGGCGTCAGCGAAACACCCTGTGCGTGATGGCGGATGAGCAGTTGCTGATCGAAGGCGTCCTCCAGATTTTTGATGGAAACGGAAATGGAGGGCTGGGCGATATGCAACTGACGCGAGGCTTCCGCAATGCTTTCCGTCTCCACCACGGCGACGAAATATCTGAGCTGTTTAAGTGTAAAGCGACTCATGGCGTTACCTCTGTTTTTTATGGTCAGCAAGACACCTTGCTTCGTTCCGGCCTAAGCAGCACTGCAAATGCTGTGCCACTTACCTGCCCGTTCCACCTGAACGCCGTTTATGTATTAACGCCATTCCACCTGTTTTTTACGTCTGGCAGAAACGTAATCATCAAAAAGAAATTGCACCAATAACTCTCACCCTGCGTCGCAATGATCAGCGTGCTGCCCTAAATAAGCGCAAACAGGGAAAGAATACGTTAATTATTGCCCTGCACTGTTAAAAAGACACCGTTTAAAAAGGGATATAACAGTTGGATAGTTTTTTTAAAATCAGAAGCCAGCAAATTACTAATTGCTATCGTTCCCGTCCTGCCGCCATAGTGAATTACAGAATTATTCACCCCTTCTGTTTAATGTGAGCAAGCCCATGACATTTAACTGGAACTATATGTTCAGTCTGTTTAGCGACGCTAATTTTTGGCTGGCGACATGGACTGTCATCAAACTGAGCCTGCTGACCTGGGGAACGAGCATTATTGCGGGATTTATCCTGGCGCTGGCCAAGCAGTCGCGCCATCCCTTATTGACGCTGCCGGCCCGGTTTTATATCTGGCTCTTTCGCAGCCTGCCTTTGCTGGTGCTGCTAATCTTTGTTTATAACCTGCCTCAGGCATTGCCCGCCACGTCGACGGTACTGAGCGATCCATTCTGGGCAGGATTTATTGCGCTGACCATGTGTGAAAGCGCCTATATCGCAGAGATTCACCGTGGCGGGCTGCTGGCGATTCCCAAAGGCCAGAGCGAGGCTGCCCGGGCACTGGGATTACGCTATGCAGGCATTCAGTGGCGCATCATTATCCCGCAGGCACTGCGTGTGGCCTTACCGGCACTGGCGAATGAATACATCGCGATCGTGAAGCTGACGTCACTGGTCTCTGTTATCTCGCTTACCGAAATTTTGATGGTCGGCCAGCGACTCTACTCGCAAAACTTTCTGGTCATGGAAACCATGGCGGCAGTGGCCTTCTATTACGTGCTGATCGTTACCGTCTTTGACTTCCTGCTGAAACAGCTGGAGCGCTATCTGGACGTGACACAACGCCAACCGTCCGGCAAACCTGATGCACATCTTTTCGAACTCGCACAACGCGCAGCGGTGAATCCTGTCCGTCAGGCGTTTCACGCCAGCGGACCAGCGTTGCAGGCCCTGCGTCTGCACAAGGCTTACAACAATGTTGAAGTGCTGGGCGCCGTTAACCTGCAGATCCATCCTGGCGAAGTGGTTTCCGTAATCGGGCCTTCAGGTTCAGGAAAAACCACGCTGATTCGCCTGCTTAATGGTCTGGAGCAGATCGATAACGGTGAAATTCGTATTAACGGAAAACCCTTTATTCATCTCAGTCAGCAGGGAGAGCAACGCAAGCCACGCTTCGTTGAGCATGCAGAGCATCGTCTTAATATCGGGATGGTCTTTCAGAGCTTTAATTTGTTCAGTCATCTCAGCGTTATGGACAACCTGTTGCTGGCGCCTCGCTATCACAAGCTCGCGCCTGCCGCGGTATTAAAACAGCAGGCTGCTGCGCTGCTTTTTAAAGTCGGCATGCTCGACCATGCCTGGAAGTACCCTCATCAGCTCTCCGGCGGACAGCAGCAACGCGTGGCTATCGCACGTGCCTTGATGATGCGTCCGCAAATCATGCTGTTCGATGAACCCACCTCTGCACTGGATCCCGAAAAAGTGAATGAAGTGCTTCAGGTCATTGAAGCCCTGGCAAGCGAGGGCATCACCATGGTGATCGTGACCCATGAGATGAACTTCGCCTTCAAGGTGTCTGACCGGATTGTCTTTATGGAAAAAGGACGCGTGGTCTGTGACGACGCGCCGCAGGCTCTGCGCGATGGCCAGCATCCGCGCGTGGAAGCTTTTCTGAAGGATGTCTCGCTGGCGTAACGATGTATTAATCACGAGGGCACGACCATGATTGAACAGTGGCAGGTAGATCAGTATCACCAGCAGGGATTTCTGGTAGTTGAAAATGTCCTGACAAGCGATGAAATCGCAGCGCTACAACACGACTTTGACCAGTGGGTTGAGGAAAGCCGCAGCCAGAATGCGCCCTGGGGCGATACGCAGGATGGGCGTCCGCGTTTCGATATTGAGAGCGATCACCGTGCCGATCATCCTTCTTTGCGCCGCGTCAGCTCACCGAACGATATCTCTGCCGCCTATCGCCATGCGGCACTGCAGTCACGTATGGCGCAGATTGCCGGACAGTTAATCGGGGGCAGCGGTGCACGCTATCATCACAGTAAGATCAACTCGAAACTGCCCCATACCGCAACGAAAGTGGAGTGGCACCAGGATTTCCTGTTCACCCCGCACAGCAACGACGATATCGTGACCGCGCTGCTGATGGTCAGTGAGGTCACACCGGAAAATGGTCCGCTGAACGTGGTGCCGGGCAGCCATCAGGGGCCGCTTTATTCACACTGGCAGGGTGGCCGCTTTACCGGTGCCGTTGATCCCGCAGTGGTGAAAGAACAGTGCCAACAACCTACCGCCTGTTTTGGTCCCTCGGGTTCTGTGTGCTTTATGCATACCCGACTGCTGCACGCCTCCAGTCCCAATGAAACCGAATGGCCGCGCACACTGTTTATCGCCGTGTACGCCGCTGAAGATGCACTGCCGTTCGGTGAAAACCCGTTACCCAGCCCGGATGCGGGCACGCTGGTTTACGGTGAGGAGAGCGGCATGATCCGCAGCACCGCAAACGCCTTCCGCCTGCCGCAGAAACCGCGCGGTGCTTCGTTTTTTGTTCAACAGGCCGGTAAAGATCTTGCCAACGTCTGATGGCATTTTTCAGAGAGAGAATAATGATGAAAACCTACGTGTTAAGTCTGCTTGCCGCAGGCGCTGTACTGGCGTCCTTTAACGCCTCAGCCTTTTTACAACCCGGCAAAATTATCGCCGGATCGGATATGACCTTCTTTCCGTATGAGTACATGAAGGATAATAAACCCGCCGGCTTTGACATTGAGTTTCTTGATGGTCTGGCCAAAGTGATGGGCCGTCAGGCCGTTAACATTGATACCCGTTTCCCTAACCTGATTACCGGCTTGCAGAGTAACCGGTTTGATATGACTAATTCGTCGATGTACATCACCGCCGATCGCATGAAAGTGATCGACATGATTCCCTATCTGAAAAGCGGCGAAGCTATCCTGTCGTTGAAGGGAAGCGATTACCAACCCAAAACGCCTGAAGATTTCTGCGGCCATAAAATCGGTTCGATGGGCGCCACGTCGTGGTTGCAGCAGTTACACAAACTGTCTGACGACTACTGTGTGAAAAACGGTAAACCCCCCATCGCGATTAGCGAATATTCGACCGATCCGCAGACAACGCAGGCGATGCTCTCCCATGCGGTCGAAGCACAGATTACCGATGCCGCCGTGGCGCGTGGCGTGGTGCAAAAGCTGGGCGACCGTATTCAGATTTCCTCCACGACACTTATCTATCCGGTGTTAAACGGTTTTGGCGTGAAGAAGGACAATACGGAGGTGAAAAAAGCCCTGGTCGCTGCGCTGGCTACCTTCAGTAAAACGCCCGAATATGCCGCGCTGCTCAAAAAATACCATTTTGAAGCGCCAACAGCCGACGATCTCAACACCCTGATGCCAAAACCTTAATCTCAAACGCGTGCCCGTCACGCGTTCATTTTCAGGAGGGAATATGGCGCTTTCTTTTGAAGAGCAGACCCGTATCGATCTGGCGGCGGCCTTTCGCATTATTGCCCACCTGGGCATGCATGAGGCGGTAGCGAACCATTTCAGTGCCGCAGTTTCACCGGATGGTAAGCAGTTTCTGATGAACCCAAAGTGGAAACACTTTTCACGGCTTCGCGCCAGCGACCTGCTGCTGCTCAATGCAGACGATACCGCCTGTGGAGAGCGGGACGATGTAGACGCCACCGCCTGGTCGATCCATGGGCAACTTCATCAGCGGCTGCCAGAAACCCGGGTCGTGATGCATCTGCATCCGGTTTATACCACCAGCGTCGCCTGTCTGGCACAGCCACACATTCCGCCTGTCGATCAAAACAGTGCGCGCTACTTCAACCGTATCGCGGTGGATACCCTGTACGGGGGCATGGCAGACACTCAGGAGGAAGGCGCCCGACTGGCCAGCCTGCTGACCGATAAGCGTCGTCTGTTGATGGGTAATCACGGCGTTATGGTTACCGCCCAGACGGTGGGCGAGGCCTATGATGATATCTGGACACTGGAGCGGGCCTGCCAGATTCTGGTCACCGCCTGGTCTACCGGGCAACCGTTGAAGGTGCTGAGCGACGAGGTCGCGGAAAAAACGGCCCGTGACTGGGAAGGCATCCCCGACTTCTCTCTGCGGCATTTCGAAGAGATGAAGCAGTTGATGATTGAGGCCGATCCCACGTTATGTGACTGAGTGGGGCCGTGCGGACGACAATGCCGGAAACCGGGGCAGCGCGTGGCGACATCCTTTTGCCGTCACGCGCTTGCCGCCGGGAGATTACGCCTCTGGCGCGGGGTAAGTTTTTATCCAGTGATCGGCAATCTGCTGCCGGGTGCAAATCCACACATCTTTATGCTGCTGAATGTGGTCGAGGAAATTTTGCAAGGCGCGGAATTTTCCCGGGCGACCTAACAGGCGGCAGTGCATCCCCACCGACATCATTTTGGGCGCGGCTTCGCCTTCTTCATACAGCACGTCGAACGTATCGCGCAGATAGGTAAAGAACTGCTCTGCGGTATTGAAACCCTGGGGCGAGGCAAAGCGCATATCGTTGCATTCCAGCGTGTAAGGAATGATCAGATGGGGTTTTACCGTACCGTCCTGACAGGTGACCTGAGTCCAGAATGGCAAATCATCACCATAATAGTCGCTGTCATAACTGAAGCCGCCCTGTTCCACCACCAGCCGCCGCGTATTGGGGCTGTCGCGTCCGGTGTACCAGCCTGTGGGCGCTTTGCCAAACAGGTCCGTTAACACATCCACCGCCTGCTGCATGTGCTGACGTTCGGTTTTAGCATCAATGCCCTGATAGTGAATCCAGCGCCAGCCGTGGCTGACCACGTCATACTGCGCCTGTTTGATGGCGTCCACGATGTCCGGGTGGCGCGCCAACGCCATCGCGACGCCAAACACGGTCAGGGGCAGTCCGCGCTTCTGAAACTCATTGTGAATGCGCCAGAAACCGGCGCGGGATCCATACTCGTACAGGGATTCCATCGACATATGCCGATCCGGATAACTGGCCGCCCCAATGATGTCAGACAGGAACTGTTCTGAACCCGTGTCGCCGTGCAAAACGTTGTTTTCTGCCCCTTCCTCATAGTTGAGTACAAACTGCACCGCGACGCGCGCTTTCTTTGGCCAGCGCGCATGTGGAGGCTTTCCACCGTAACCGATCAGGTCACGCGGGTAATTCTTATTGAAGCTGTAGGTTTTTTTATCCTGGCTTTCAGTCATCACTTGCATCCTGTCGTTGAACGGGAACATCTGCTTAGTTTAGGTGCTGAAAGACACCTGAGAGCGGTTTATGTAGCGGATAAGCTAAATCGCCTTGTTTACTGGTGCCAAAACCCAGCGCCACCAGCGATTCCACCATCTTGACGGCGGCGCTGACGCCATCAATCACCGGCATCTCCAGCTCTTTTGTCAGCGACGCGGCCAGCGTTGCCATGCCCCCACAGCCTAAAACAATGGCGCCACAGCCATCTTCCCGCTTTGCCTGGATACAGCGCTGGCGCACTTTCTCCTGCGCCACGCCGCTGCCGTCTTCCAGCGCCAGCACGGGTAAATCAATAGCATGTAAAGCGGCACAATGGTGCGTAAAACCGTACTGCTGAAGTAAATGGCGTGCGATGACCAGCGTGCGGGGCAACGTCGTGACAATTGAAAAACGCGTTGCCACCAATGTGGCGGTATGCATGGCCGCCTCCGCGATACCGATGACCGGCCCGCTGGCCAGTTCGCGTGCCGCCAGCAAGCCAGGATCGCCAAAACAGGCAATCACATGGCCACTGACGCCCTGCGCTTTGCCGAGCTTCACCTGTTCCAGCACGCCGATCGCCGCTATCGCCTCATCAAAATGCCCTTCAATCGACGGCACGCCCTGCGAAGGGCAAACGGCAATAATGTCCGTTCCAGGTGCGGCCACCGCGCGGGCCGCCTGACCGATGGTTTCGGTCATCGCCTGGCTGGTATTGGGATTGATAACCTGAATCAGGCTCATGATACGGCTCCTTTATGCCCGGCAAATAGTCGGGAAAAATCCGGTAGTGTTTCGCCTCCGCGCTCAAAATGGAGGCTGGCAACGATGTGTTCAAAATGATGCTGCAGCGAGGCGGTCAGTGACACCAGGTCTTTTTCCCGGAGTCGCTGGAGTAACTGGCCGTGATCGTCACAGCGACAACCGCGCTGCCAGGGCGCGCCCCAGGTGGCAATCACCAGCGACGATCGCTGGGCCAGTTGCGTCACCAAATCCGTTAATACCTGATTGCCCGAAATCGCCTGCAACTGGATATGAAAGGCCGCGGACAGACGAATCGCCGCCGGACCGTCATGCCGGGCAATCGCCTCTTTTTCCTGCTCAACCAGGGCCGTGAGCCCGGCCAGGTGCGGTGCCTGCAGATGTTCCAGCACCGCAGAAAGATTGCCGCACTCAAGCAGGCTTCGGGTGCGGAAAATATCCCGCGCTTCCTCCACGCCCGGTGTGGCGACATGTGCACCACGTTTGGGCGTGAGCGTGATCATTTGCACCGCAGCAAGGCGCTGCAAGACCTTACGGATGCCCGTGCGGCTCACGCCAAAGACCTCTGAAAGCGCTTCTTCCGGCAATTTGCTGCCGGGCGGCAGTTGATGTTCGACAATGGCGTTCATTAACGCCTGATAGATAGGTTCATCTTTATCATGCAGCTCGGCCGCCGTTCTCTGGCCTGTTTCACTCTTCATCACCCGCTCCGGTAAACATCATTGCATCACTTATCGTATACGTGAAAAATAAATTTTGTATACAAAAAACAAATCTGGCCTGGATCCTGCAATGTGATTTCACAAGGTTATTTTATTCATGTCTTTGAGAGGAGCAGGTTTCATGCCAAATCATTCAACGGTGGGTAACACATCGGCCTCTGAAGCCGGAAAAGCATACAGTCCGAAGCTATGTAATGCTGACCTGGCGCCTACCCGCCATCAAAACTGGTCGTGGTACAACATCTTTTCCTTCTGGATGTCGGATGTGCACAGCATGGGCGGCTACGTGGTCGCGGCAAGCTTCTTCACATTAGGGCTGGCCAGCTGGCAGGTGCTGCTGTGTTTGCTGGCAGGGATCTGTATTGTTCAGCTCTGCGCCAACCTGGTCGCTAAACCCAGCCAGATGGCCGGCGTGCCTTATGCGGTCATTTGCCGCCAGGCATTCGGTGTCTTTGGCGCCAATATTCCGGCGGTGATCCGCGGCCTGATTGCGTTTGCCTGGTACGGTATTCAGACCTGGCTGGCGGCGAATGCGCTGATGCTGGTGCTGCTGAAGTTTTATCCGTCGCTGGAAAGCCTGACGCACAGCCACTGGCTTGGCTTATCGCAACTGGGCTGGTACTGCTTTGGCGTGATGTGGGTTCTGCAGGCGATGGTGTTCTGGCACGGCATGAGTGCGATTAAGCGCTTTATTGATATCGCTGGTCCCGCCGTTTACGTCGTCATGCTGGCACTGGCGGGCTGGATTGTATACAAAACCGGATTCGACGGTATTTCGTTTACGCTGGCCAGCAAATCGCTGTCCGTCGGTGAACAAACCTGGCAGATGATTACGGCAACGGCACTGGTCGTGTCTTACTTCTCAGGCCCGCTGCTGAACTTTGGTGACTTTTCTCGCTACGGCAAAAGCATGAGTGAGGTTCGCCGGGGTAACCGCTGGGGACTGCCGTTCAATTTCCTGCTGTTCTCCATCGTGACCGTTGTGATTGTATCGGGTACGCAGTCCTTGTTTGGTAAAATGATCACCGATCCTATCGAAACCGTGAGCATGGTTGGCAGCGATTTAGCCGTGGCGATTGGCTTACTGACCATGATCACCGCGACGATTGGCATCAACATCGTGGCGAACTTCGTGTCTCCTGCTTTCGATTTTTCTAACTGCTCGCCTCAGAAAATCAGTTTTCGTACCGGGGGGATGATTGCAGCGGTGGGTTCGGTCCTGCTCACGCCGTGGAATTTGTTCCAGTCGCCTGAACTGATTCACTATACGCTGGACGTACTGGGTTCGTTTATCGGGCCTTTGTTTGGCATCCTGTTAGCCGATTTTTACCTGATCAAAGGCGGCCGTATTTCTGTGGACGATCTGTTCGATGCCACACCGCAGGGGCGCTACTGGTATCGCGGTGGATTTAACCCGAAAGCCATTGTTGCCCTGCTGCCCTCGGTCGCTATTTGTCTGGTGATTAGCTTTATCCCTTCTCTGCATCAGGTCGCCAACTTTAGCTGGTTTATCGGCGTGGCGCTGGCGGCGAGCTGCTACTGGCTGGTGGCGCGGGAAAAACAGGTTGCAGAAAAACATACGACAATCCCGTCGGGTGCCGTCGCGATGCAGAAAGACTGATTCACGCTTACTGTCAGTCAGTCCGTTTCTGTGAGGACTGGCTGTGGGAACGTCGTTCTTACCCTGCCTTTATGGGGCATTTATTGGGTGCGACGGGCATCAGGTCGAAAATACGGGATAGCACTGAGCGTGACGGGCAAACCGGCTGTTGAGAGGAAGACGAGAAACGTCCAGAGCCAGAAAGCAAAAACGCCATGCTGATAACCAGCATGGCGTCAAAATTTGGCGGAACGGACGGGGCTCGAACCCGCGACCCCCTGCGTGACAGGCAGGTATTCTAACCAACTGAACTACCGCTCCGCGCTTTGTTCCCCGTCGGGAACGAGGCGCATATTAATCACATCATTACTCGCCGTCAACGGTTTTCCCCCTGCCCGCTTCCGTTTGCTGCTATTTTCGCCCCGATGTTGATTTTACACACAAATCTTTGCGACTCAGGCGCGCCAGAGGCAACTGCCCCCCTTCTTCATGATCAGATCCAGCCGTGATTCGTGATGACTGATTTCCTCATCACTGGCGGTGACCACGCGCAATCCTGATGTGGGCCGAACGATGCGCTGAATGCCTTCGCTCTGCTGCTGACGCGAGCGATCCTCTTCCGACGAGAAAGACAAGGACGTTTGTCCGCCCGTCATGGTTAAAAAGACTTCGGCCAGGATCTCGGCATCGAGCAGTGCGCCGTGCAACGTACGCTTACTGTTGTCTATCTCATAACGTGAACACAGCGCGTCGAGGCTGTTGCGCTTACCGGGGAACATACGGCGCGCCATCGCCAGGCTGTCAGTAATCTTGCAGAAGGTTTCCGTTTTTTCGATGCCGCGCTCAAGCTTGCTGAACTCATAATCCATAAAGCCGATATCAAACGAGGCATTATGAATAACAAGTTCTGCACCACGGATGTAGTCAAGAAACTCATCGGCAATCTCACTGAAGGTCGGTTTATCCAGCAGAAACTCATCGGCAATACCGTGAACGCCAAACGCTTCCGGGTCGACCAGCCGATCGGGCTTGAGATACATGTGGAAGTTGTTCCCTGTCAGGCGACGGTTCACCACTTCAACGGCACCGATCTCAATGATGCGGTGACCTTCATAATGCACCCCGATCATATTCATACCGGTGGTTTCAGTATCGAGAACGATTTGGCGGTTATTTGCAGTGCTCATAGGGCTCGTTTTATGTCAGACTTGGCGTTTTGTCAGAAGGAAGTCTACCAGAGATGCGCAAACAGGTAGAAATTTATACCGATGGTTCCTGCCTCGGCAACCCGGGCCCGGGGGGGTATGGCGCAATTTTGCGTTATGGGCAACATGAAAAAACATTTAGCGCCGGTTACCGCCTGACGACCAATAATCGCATGGAACTGATGGCGGCTATCGTCTCGCTGGAAGCCCTGAAACAACCCTGTGACGTGGTATTGAGTACCGACAGTCAGTATGTGCGCCAGGGCATTACGCAATGGATTCATAACTGGAAAAAACGCGGCTGGAAAACAGCTGATAAGAAGCCGGTTAAGAACGTCGATCTGTGGCAACGGCTTGATACTGCGCTCAGCACCCATCAGATTCAATGGGAGTGGGTTAAAGGCCATGCGGGCCACCCGGAGAATGAACGCTGCGATGAACTGGCACGCCATGCCGCAAACCATCCGGCTTTTGATGATATCGGCTATCAACCAGAATCCTGATCGTTGACGTGTCTGAACTGCCGTGTCGCATTCACAGGCTGCGGCAGGGGCCTTTTGCTCAGACTCATTCTTGCCTTGGTCGGCGTGAGGGGGAAACTGCGCTTACGCGCAACGACGATATTCAGGCACCCCAAAGCAGGTAAGTGAGCGCTGATCATTCTGCCGCCCTGCCGGTGCCAGGGCAACACCTGAAAACGCGTACGAAAGACCACTTCATAATTCAGCAATCCCAGCCAGTCCAGTAATCGCATCTGGCTGAACATGCGCCCGCTCCAGGGCGCTTTACGCTGTATTCCGGGTAGTATTTTACTGATACCCAGCAGACTGAACGGATTGAAGCCGCTGATTATCATCCAGCCATCATCGATCAATACCCGGTCCACTTCCCGCAATACCCGGTGGGGATCCTGACTCCAGGATAACGTATGGGCCAGTAAACAGGCATCGACAGATTTGGCTTCGAACGGGAGCTGGGTGGGATGCGCCAGGACCTGTAAGCCTTCACCTTCGACACCTACGCTGACCTGATGGGAAATCGCGCACTGTTCCGTATTGATTTCTGCGCTGAGGTTGCCAAGCTTAAGCATATGAAAGCCATAAAGCTTTCCGAGGTAAGGCTGAAGTTGCTGCGTCAGGGCATCGCGAAAGTAAATGCCCCATGGCATATCGTGCCATGAGCGTGGGGCGTTCAGGATTTGGCGTGTCTTGGCGGGCTTCATGCTTTACCATTTTCCTTTTAACGACCAGCGAGAGGTATTTATGAATCTTACCAGCATTCCTGCACTGCAAGATAACTACATCTGGACGTTAACAGATGACGAAGGAAAATGCCTGATTGTTGACCCGGGTGAAGCCCAGCCGGTTCTGGAGAAAATTCAGGCCAATGGCTGGCAGCCTGTCGCCATTTTGCTGACGCATCATCACAACGATCATGTCGGTGGCGTGAAAACGCTCTGTGAACATTTTCCCGAGATTGCCGTTTACGGTCCGCAGGAAACGGCAGATAAAGGGGCAAAAACATGCGTGCGTGAAGGAGATAACGTTGACGTTTTGGGCCTGTCATTCGCGGTCATCGCTACGCCGGGGCACACTTTAGGACATATCTCATATTACAGTGCACCTTATCTTTTTTGTGGAGATACGATGTTCTCAGGTGGTTGCGGACGGCTTTTCGAAGGCACCCCTGAGCAAATGTACCAATCCTTTCAAAAGCTTAACTCGTTCCCGGAAGACACATTGGTGTGCTGTGCGCATGAATATACTTTATCCAATTTGAAGTTTGCTGCCGCAATTTTACCCCACGATCCGCAAATAACGGCTGAATACCATAAAATTAAGGACTTACGGGCCGAAAACCGCATTACTTTACCTACAAAACTGGCCCATGAGCGTGTGATAAATTTATTTCTCCGAACGCAAGATGCTGATTTACAACGCGCTTTAAACGTTGATACTGGGGTTGGGCCCGTATGGCAAACATTTGCTGTTCTACGCGAGAAGAAAGACGCTTTTTGATTTTTCGGGTTGTGTTGTGAAGGACCGTCACGTATAGTTGCTCGTCTTTTAAGCGAACTATTGACACACACATGAAGGCTAAAGCGATATTATTCGCCTCGGTCTTGCTGGTAGGATGTCAGGCATCACGGAATGACGCCAATATCCCCGAACAGCATGCCCAGAGTCTGTCTTCAGCTGGTCAAAGTGAAAATGGAAAATACGGTGATCGACTTTTATCGCCGCGATGGCAGGAAGATGGAACTGGCCTCGCAGAAGATAATGATCTCTGGCGTTTCATTAGTGACGAGTTGAAGATGGGGATTCCGGAAAACGCCCGGATCCGCGAACAGAAATTAAAGTTTTTAAAAAATAAGAGCTATCTCCACGATGTAACATTACGGGCAGAGCCGTACATGTACTGGATAGTCGAGCAGATTAAGAAACGTAATATGCCGATGGAACTGGTACTGCTACCCATAGTGGAGAGCGCTTTTGATCCTCACGCAACGTCATCTGCAAATGCCGCTGGCATCTGGCAGATCGTTGGGAGTACGGGTCGAAACTATGGTTTAAAACAGAACCGTTACTACGATGGTCGTCGCGATGTTGTCGCCTCAACGAAAGTAGCACTGGATATGATGCAGCGTCTTAATACGATGTTTGGTGGTGACTGGCTTTTGACAGTGGCGGCTTACAACAGCGGAGAAGGACGGGTACTCAAAGCGATTAAACAGAACAAGGCGCGCGGTAAGCCTACCGACTTCTGGCATCTTTCGCTTCCACGTGAAACCACGGTTTATGTACCAAAAATGTTGGCCTTGAGCGAGTTGCTTAAGCACAACAAGCGTTACGGTATCAAACTGCCGACGCCTGACGAAAACCGTGCTCTGGCACGCGTAGAAGTGGGTCAGCAGATAAAACTGACGCAGGCCGCAGAAATGGCGGGGATGTCGCTCACCAAGTTGAAGAGCTTCAATACCGGTTATAAAGGCGGCGCAACAGCACCCAATGGGCCACATTACATTCTGGTGCCGAAGTCTAACGTCGCAAAGCTGCGTGATTCACTGGCTTCCGGTGATATCTCTGCCGTGCAGCCCACACAACTGGCGAAAGCCAGCAATGAGGGGGGCTACAAAGTGCGAAGCGGCGATACCTTATCCGGTATTGCGAATAAGTTAGGCGTCAGCGTGGCCGCACTGAAGCAGCAAAATAACCTGCGCAGTGCCAGTATTCGTCCCGGTCAGCTACTGACTGTGGGTTCGAATGGCACGAGCCTGGCGGATAATAGCAACAGCATCACCTATCGCGTTCGTAAGGGTGATTCTCTTGACAGTATCGCCCGTCGTCACGGCGTTAACATCAAAGACGTGATGCGCTGGAACAGTGTTGTGAGTAACGCAAAAGATATTCAGCCTGGTGACGAGCTCACGTTGTTCGTTAAGAATAACGCAACACCAGATACCTGATACGTTGAAAAGGCTGACATTTGTCAGCCTTTTTTCTTGTTTGATTCTACATCCTGCCCGTGACCACGTTCTCTCTGCCCTTTCCTGCCTGATGTCACCTTTATCGTCTGGTACTGAACTCAACCAAAAGTGGATTATGGTCGGATGCCTGCGTCACCAGAACCGAGGCTTCACTGACGTGTATATCGCGATAAAAAACGAAATCTAAAGGTCTGCCAAAGGCTTTACGTCGGTGGTCGGCGGTAAACATCACCTCTTCCAGTTTCATCTGATGCGCAAAGCGATAGAGGGCGTTAATGCGCTGGCGGCTCCAGGCGTTGAAGTCGCCCGCCATAATGACAGGCCCGCGATGATGGATAATCTGTTCGCCAATGGGGCCGAGCTGCTTGCTGTAAACATCCACGCCCAGGCTAAAATTTACCGCGTGGATGTTCACCACCATCAGCATCTCGCCCGTGGGAAGCGGATACGCCGTGACTAAGGCGGATTTTGAGAGCCTTAACAGGGGTTCTCGCTCGCGCAGGGGGCAACAATAAACAGGGTGAGCAGAAGCTAACGTCATGACGCCAGAGGGGTGCTGAGGCAGCACTAAAGCCGGAACCTGATCGGCCGCCAGATAGTTACTGGTCGCAAAGCGGATTAGCTCGGGCGTCGTCTGCGCTTCCTGAAGCAGAACCAGATGGGCATCCTTACCAAACCCTTCCAGCACGGACATCCAGTCAGCGCGCTGCTGCTTAAAGATATTCCATACTAATACTTTCAAAGTGGGATCGGCGGGGAGTGGCTCACCCGGTGGCAGTGCCTGGCCGAGATGAAACATGGCACCCGGAGGAAAGATCCTTTCCGCTGGCTGTCCGGCTACATATCTCATCGCATAGGTTTTTTTGCGCACTGTCCCGCCTGGCTAATCATTCAGAAATTCATGTCACTTATCTGTTATAGGGATTTTAGTACGCAGTTTCAATCGATGCCGACGATTGTTCGAGACCGCCCTCCCACTTTATTGTCGTCACGAATGGCGTAATCCGGCCTGTGCAGACCGTTTCTTCCACTAAAAAGATAACCGGCCTGACGGAAAGGCGCTTTCGTCTTCTTTAGCCCGCTTTACCAAAAAGCCATCCGCGACAAGGGGGTAAACAGCAGGCTGTGCTTTAATTAGCGGTATATGGCCTCAGGCGCTATTTCACGTGAAGGAAACAATGAAGGCATCTTCTGAAGAACTCAAAGTATTTGTCAGCGTGGTTGAAAACGGGAGCTTCAGCCGCGCGGCGGACGCCTTGCAGATGGCCAATTCCGCCGTCAGCCGCACGATCAAAAAACTGGAAAACAAACTCGGACTGGCTTTACTGACGCGTACAACACGCAATCTTGCCTTAACGCAGGAAGGAGAACGTTATTTCCAGCAGGTTCAGCATTTTCTTCAGGTGATGACGGCCGCAGAAGACGCGTTGATAGAGAGCCGTCATGCGCCCAAGGGATTGTTACGTATTGATGCCGCCACTCCTGTCATACTGCATCTCCTGATGCCCATGATAAAAGCTTTTCGGGAGCGCTATCCCGAGATTGCCCTTTCACTGATTTCATCTGAAAACTTTATTAATCTCATCGAGCGTAAAGTCGATGTGGCGATTCGGGCAGGCAGCCTTACCGATTCAGGCCTGCGGGCACGACTGCTGTTCACCAGCTATCGCCGCTTTATTGCCTCTCCCGGGTATCTGGAGAAATATGGTATTCCTGTGTGCACAGCCGATCTGGATAATCATCAGTGTCTCGGTTTTATTGATGCGCCACGTCTTAACCGCTGGCCAATCGCCTGTGACGATGGGGAACTTTATACCATCCGTTCGGAACTGGATTCTAACAGCGGAGAAACCATCAAGCAGCTTTGTCTGGACGGTAATGGGATTGCCTGCCTTTCTGATTATATGGTGCATAAAGAGATCGCTGACGGAAGTCTGGTTGAGATCCTGGCCGATCAACGTTTACCGGTAGAGATGCCGTTCAATGCTGTCTATTACAGCGATCTTGGCGTAAGCCAGCGCGTGCGTGCCTTTATTGATTTTTTAAGCGAATGGGTAGTAGAGCAACCCTGGCATATACAGGCTCAGTTACAGCCGTACACCCACACCTGAAAGCAGTAACTTCCCTCCCCCAGACTGTTTAAACATCATCTTCTGATGACGTTTACAGCGCAAATCCAGCCGCGTTTGCAGCCGTTCTGCGTCCCTGAAAGCGCAGGAGGGCGTAAGCGAATACGGCGTCGTGAGAATGACCGCCTGATGGTGTAGTGCAAAGAGGGTGAGGTGAAGCCGGACCTTCAATACGCCTGTTTTGAGCGTTAGTCGAGGACAGACCGGAATGTCAGCAGGAAGATTATGCAGCCGGGAGAGTGCGCGGAGGTAATGTCTTTTATATTAAGGAAAGGACTGAGTAGCACGCCAATGCGCGATCAATAAGCTGTGAAGTGATTGCCCTGGGCTGGTTGCCGTAGAAATGGAAAAAGCCCTGACCGTTAAGTCAGGGCTTTCCAATTAA
>NZ_JAVAXT010000008.1:0-228940 GCF_041955125.1 Pantoea sp. BR_17
AAAACTCCGGGGAGTTCTCTGCTGAACACCGCATTCCGTAAGCAGTTGTGCCGTATCAGTGGAGGCGCATTATAGGCAAATATTTTGGGCTGGCAAGGGGGTAATTCAAAGAAACCTCTCAACCGCTCACTTTCCAGGCAAACCGTCGCAGAAACCACCAATCCGGCCCGTTTCAGAAACAAAAAACGGGCATTACGCCCGTTTTTAACAGAGACAACCTTACTGATGTGCCGTAATGACGTCGTCTTTGACATCCATTTCTATCACTTTTCCCGGAACCAGTTGTCCGGAAAGGATCTGCTGTGCCAGCGGATTCTCTATCTGTTGCTGGATAGCGCGTTTCAGTGGACGCGCACCGTACACCGGATCATAACCGTTCTCACCCAGCAGCTTGATCGCGGCATCAGAGATATGCAGCTGATAACCGCGATCCTCCAGACGTTTGTACAACCGTTGCAGCTGAATCTGTGCGATAGAGGCAATGTGTTTTTCACCCAGAGGATGGAACACCACCACCTCATCAATACGGTTAACAAATTCAGGACGGAAGTGCTGTCCTACCACACCCATGACAACCCCCTTCATTTCGGCGTAGTTCAGATTGCCGAAACGTTCCTGAATCAGATCGGAGCCCAGGTTCGAGGTCATGATTACCACCGTGTTGCGGAAATCAACGGTGCGACCTTGCCCATCCGTTAACCGGCCATCATCCAGCACCTGCAGCAGGATATTGAAGACATCGGGATGCGCCTTCTCTATCTCATCCAGCAGAATCACCGAATACGGACGACGGCGAACCGCCTCGGTCAGATAGCCGCCTTCTTCATAGCCAACGTAGCCCGGAGGTGCCCCCACCAGCCGCGATACCGAGTGTTTCTCCATAAATTCAGACATGTCGATACGGACCATCGCATCGTCACTGTCAAACAGGAAGTTAGCCAGCGATTTACACAACTCGGTTTTACCCACACCCGTTGGGCCGAGGAACAGGAATGACCCGACAGGACGGTTTGGATCGGCCAGACCCGCACGGCTACGACGAATGGCATTGGACACCGCTTCGACGGCTTCATCCTGTCCGATAACGCGTGAGTGGAGCTCCTGTTCCATTCGCAGCAGTTTGTCTCGCTCCCCTTCCATCATGCGGGCAACCGGAATACCGGTCCAGCGCGCCAGCACATCGGCAATTTCCACATCTGTCACGCGATTGCGCAGCAGCTTCATGGTTTTGCCTTCAGACTGGGTGGCAGAAGCCAGTTGTTTTTCCAGCGCCGGGATTTTGCCGTACTGCAGCTCAGACATCTGCGCCAAATCACCAGAGCGACGCGCCTGCTCAAGCTGGAGGCGTGCCTGTTCCAGCTCCGCTTTAATATTCTGCGTACCGGTTAATGAGGCTTTTTCCGCTTTCCACTCTTCTTCCAGCTCAGCATATTCACGCTCTTTCTGATTCAGCTCCGCTTCGAGCATCTCCAGACGTTTCACGCTGGCATCATCAGACTCTTTCTTCAGCGCCTGCTGTTCCAGTTTCAACTGAATAATGCGCCGCTCCAGTCGATCCAGTGCCTCTGGTTTGGAGTCAATCTGCATACGAATGCTGGATGCCGCTTCATCGATCAGGTCAATCGCCTTATCGGGTAACTGACGATCGGCGATATAGCGGTGAGAAAGCGTGGCCGCCGCAACGATAGCCGGGTCAGTAATCTGTACATGATGGTGCAACTCATAGCGCTCTTTTAACCCGCGCAAAATGGCGATGGTATCTTCAACGCTTGGCTCTGCGACAAACACTTTCTGGAAACGACGCTCCAGTGCCGCATCCTTCTCAATGTACTGGCGATATTCATCCAGCGTGGTGGCACCGACGCAGTGCAGCTCACCACGTGCCAGTGCCGGCTTCAGCATATTACCGGCATCCATTGCGCCGTCCGCTTTGCCTGCGCCCACCATGGTATGTAACTCATCGATAAACAGGATGACGTTGCCTTCCTGTTTGGCCAGGTCGCTGAGTACGCCTTTCAGGCGCTCCTCGAATTCACCCCGGTATTTTGCCCCTGCCACCAGCGCGCCCATATCCAGCGCCAGTACACGGCGACCTTTCAGCCCTTCCGGCACTTCGCCATTGATAATGCGTTGGGCCAGCCCTTCAACAATGGCGGTCTTACCTACGCCGGGCTCACCGATTAACACAGGGTTATTTTTAGTACGGCGCTGCAATACCTGGATGGTACGGCGAATTTCCTCATCACGACCAATCACCGGATCCAGCTTGCCTTTCTCGGCACGCTCAGTGAGATCGATTGTGTATTTCTTTAACGCCTGACGCTGATCTTCAGCACCCTGATCGTTCACGTTGTCACCTCCACGAAGTTGTTCTATCGCTTTGGTGAGCTTGTCGTTAGTGGCACCCGCAGACTTCAGAATGTCTGCCAGCGAGCCACGTGAATCCAGGGCTGCCAAAACAAATAATTCAGATGAGATAAAGTTGTCATTGCGCTTCTGTGCCAGCTTGTCGCACAGATTAAGCACTCTGATCAGGTCGGCAGAAGGTTGCACGTCGCCGTCGCTGCCTTCCACCTGGGGCAGACGATCGATAGCCTGGTCAATCTGCGTACGCAGAGAGGCCACGTCTATGCCGGTAGAGGACAACAGCGGAGCGACCGATCCCCCTTCCTGTTTGAGCAGTGCGCTCATCAGATGTAAAGGTTCGATAAACTGGTTGTCGTGTCCCAATGCCAGAGACTGCGCGTCGGAGAGAGCAAGTTGAAATTTATTAGTAAGACGATCCAGACGCATAATTCCTCCCATTACAGGTCAAATGCTACTGGAGATTAAAATGAGGTCATCCCTCAAGTTTTCAAGGATAATGACCTGAGATATGAGTAAAAAATGCACTGCCTGGATCGTCTTATGGCGTAAGACTATAACAGCCAAATTAAAGTTGCCATACGCCCGGTGATCCTGTCCCGGCGGTAGGAGAAGAAATTGTCGGGTTCACTGAAGGTGCAGCGTGAATCTGCACTGACAGACTGGACCCCTGCGGCCTGCAGGCGTTGTCGGGCCAGATGCCAGATATCGGCAAAAAATTTATCTCCGACGGGGCGGAATGCATCCGCCGCACGCGGATCAATGTCCATGAATGCACGACGAACCTCCGCGCCGACTTCAAAAGCATCAGGACCGATCGCCGGCCCCAGCCAGGCATGGATTCTGTCGGGCGGCGCCTGAAACTGCGCCAGCGTATTTTCCAGCACGCCGCCACAAAGCCCACGCCATCCGGCATGTGCAGCGGCCACTTCACGCCCATCGTCAGAACAAAACAGCACGGGCAGGCAGTCAGCGGTCATCACAGCACAAACTACGCCCGGCTCACGCGTTATACAGGCATCGGCTTGCCGCGGCTGAGGATCCATGCGGGCAGAGAGATGTTCAACGTCAGTTGAATGCACCTGATTCAGCCATTGCGGCATCGCGGGCAACGCCGCAAGCGAGACCAGTCGCTCACGGTTAGCACGAACATGTTCTGCTTTATCACCGACATGGCCCCCGAGATTCAGCGAGCACCAGTTTCCCTCACTGACGCCACCGTGGCGTAATGTCGAGACAGCTCGCACCTGCGCTGGCGCAGGCCATTTTGGGATAATCAGACTCATAACCAGTCCAGTTGATCCTTGAACATCTCTGTGTCGGCTTTCAGCGCGTCAATCAGATCGATCATATCCTGCGGAATGGCCGCATGAAACTCCATCTCAATACCCGAGATAGGATGATAAAGACGGAGCATCGTGGCGTGCAGTGCCTGACGATCAAAACCGCGTAAGGTCGCGATAAATTCTTCAGACGCGCCTTTTGGCGGACGCGGCCGGCCACCGTAGAGCGGATCGCCCACCAGCGGATGATTAATATGCGACATATGCACGCGAATCTGGTGCGTACGGCCGGTTTCCAGTCGCAGACGAAGCCGCGTATGGGCGCGGAAATGCTCCATAATGCGATAATGGGTCACAGCGGGTTTACCCATTGGATGCACGGACATATGCGTACGTTTCGTCGAGTGACGGCTAATCGGTTCATCCACCGTTCCCCCCGCCGTCATGGTGCCAATGGCCACCGCCTCATATTCACGCGTAATTTCACGACGCTGCAGGGCATCAACTAAATGCGTCTGCGCCGGTACGGTCTTCGCCACCACCATCAAACCGGTGGTGTCTTTATCCAGACGATGGACAATACCCGCACGCGGAACGTCCACAATGGCGGGATAGTGATGCAGTAGTGCATTCAGTACCGTACCGTCGGGATTTCCCGCCCCAGGATGGACAACCAGGTCACGTGGTTTATTGATGACGATAATATCTTCGTCTTCGTATACGATATCCAGCGGGATGTCCTGGGGTTCCCAGCGCTGCTCCTCTTCGATCTCTGCATCAATCGTGACGCGCTCGCCGCCAAGCACTTTCTCTTTCGGCTTATCAATGACAGTGCCGTTAACACTGACGCGCTGGTTGAGAATCCACTCTTTTATGCGGGAACGTGAATAATCAGGGAACAATTCCGCCAAAGTCTGATCTAAACGTTGTCCGAGTTGTGACTCGGATACCGTTGCGGTGAGTTGAACTTGTTGTGCCATATACAGCTTCTTCGTTAACGTTGGGTTTTACGGCGATGCCGTTTAATATAATGTGCTATCGTACCTGGTCATTACCGGGAGCTATACGGACAGCTTCCGCCATAACATTTTGAGGATAATCACTTCGTCATGACGCGTATGAAATATCTGGTGGCTGCAGCCACACTGAGCCTGGCACTTGTTGGTTGTTCCGGCTCAAATGACGCGGTACCGGACAACCCGCCTTCTGAAATCTATGCTACAGCGCAACAAAAGCTGCAGGACGGTAACTTTAAAGCGGCGATTAAGCAACTGGAAGCGCTGGATAATCGTTACCCGTTCGGTCCCTATTCGCAGCAGGTTCAGTTGGATTTGATCTACGCGTACTATAAAAATGCCGATCTGCCCATGGCGCAGGCGGCGATCAGTCGCTTTATGCGTTTGAATCCTACGCACCCTAATATCGATTACGTCATCTATATGAAAGGTCTGACGGATATGGCGCTGGACGATTCAGCATTGCAGGGCTTTTTTGGCATTGACCGTTCGGACCGTGATCCTACGCATGCGCGCGATGCTTTCCGCGACTTTGCACAGCTGCTGCGCAGTTACCCGAACAGCCAGTATGCCGCTGATGCTTACAAGCGTCAGGTCTTCCTGAAAGATCGTCTGGCTAAATATGAACTCTCGGTGGCGCAATTCTATACCAAGCGCGGGGCTTATGTCGCGGTCGTTAACCGTGTTGAAGGCATGATGCGCGATTATCCTGATACGCAGGCGACACACGACGCGCTTCCGCTGATGGAAAATGCCTACCGTCAACTGCAGTTGAATGCAGAGGCCGATAAAGTGGCAAAAATTATCGCCGCCAATAACAGTTAATCAGCCTTCCTTTCCCGAAACAAAAAAAGCAGCCCTGAGGCTGCTTTTTTTTGCGCACAGAACAGGCAATATTGACACGTTGCCGCTGAGCTAACCTATCAACAATGCCTTGTTAATGCCCTGGCTTCAAGCCTTTTCGACCACATTCTCGCCCTTTCTCACAATTTGCCTTGGTTGACAAAAAGTGACATTTTTTTGTGATCAAAATCACACAAATACAGAATTATCGCGCTATGCTGGATCTATTCCGACGGCAATCACAGAGAGGTAAGCATAATGATCGTGAACATTACCAGTAAGCAAATGGAAATTACTCCAGCCATCCGTGAACACGTCGAAGACCGCCTTGCCAAGCTTGAGAAATGGCAAACTGACCTGATTAATCCGCATATCGTCCTGTCGAAAGAGTCCAAAGAGTTTGTGGCAGACGCGACCATTAACACACCAAACGGTACCCTGGTCGCCAGTGCCAAACATGACGACATGTACACCGCTATCAATGATTTGATCGGCAAACTTGAGCGCCAACTCAATAAAGTCCAACACAAACCTGAAGCGCGGCGTGCGGCCAGCAGCGTGAAAGATTTCACGCCAGCAGCCGAAGAGTAGCCTCATCCCCGCTTTTCTGACGCGCCTCCGGGCGCGTTTTTTGTTGACAGCTTTTCGTGAGTACGGTTACTCTCAGGTCAGCTCAATTTTGGAACGCCTCATGAAAATACTGTCGTTTTTCTTCGCTTTCTTTTTTACCTTCCCCTGAACGGGAGGCCATTCGTCGTGTAAAAAGAAAGCGAAGACGAACAACAAAGCCTCCCAATCGGGAGGCTTTTTTATTGGATAGCTTACAGGTGAGCCTTATGACCCCGGACAATCCGCTTCTGGCGCTGCGTGAAAAAATCAGCGCCGTGGACGAAAAACTACTGACGTTACTTGCCGAACGGCGTTTGCTGGCTGTGGAGGTGGCAGAAGCGAAACTCGCCACCCATCGTCCTGTCCGTGATATCGAACGTGAGCGCGCGCTGATCGAACACCTTATTGTGCTGGGCAAAAAGCATCAGTTAGATGCGCATTACATTACCCGTCTGTTTCAGTTAGTCATTGAAGACTCTGTGCTGACACAGCAGGCATTGCTGCAAAAGAACCTGAACCATCCGCATGCACAGGCTGCGCGCATCGCGTTTTTAGGGCCAAAGGGCTCTTATTCTCATCTGGCTGCGCGACAGTATGCTGCCCGCCATTTCGACAGCATGGTGGAATGCGGTTGCCTGAAATTCCACGACATTATTAAACAGGTTGAGAACAACGCGGCAGACTACGCTGTCCTGCCCATCGAAAACACCAGTTCCGGCTCCATCAATGATGTTTATGACCTGCTTCAACAGACCAATTTGTCGATTGTCGGTGAAATGACGTTGCCCATTGAGCACTGCATGCTGGTGAGCGGCCCGAGCGACCTGGAACAAATCGAAACGGTTTACAGCCACCCACAGCCTTTCCAGCAGTCCAGCCACTTTATCAACCGTTTTCCACACTGGAATATTGTTTACACAGAAAGTACCGCCGCCGCGATGGAAAAAGTGGCCGCGCTCAACTCGCCGAAGGTTGCGGCTATCGGCAGTGAGGCCGGAGGTGAGCTTTATCAGTTACGCGTGCTTGAGCGCCATCTGGCTAACCAGCAGCAGAACCATACTCGCTTTATTGTTCTGGCACGCAAACCTATTGATGTCTCCGATCAGATTTCGGCCAAAACCACGCTGATCATGGCAACCGGTCAACAGGCAGGTGCACTGGTTGACGCCCTTTTGGTCCTGCGCCAGCACAATCTCATCATGAGCAAGCTGGAATCCCGTCCAATTAACGGCAATCCCTGGGAAGAGATGTTTTATCTGGATGTGCAGGGTAATTTGCAGTCTGAGAAAATGCAGCAGGCACTGGAAGAACTTCGCGCCATGACGCGTTCACTGAAAGTTCTTGGCTGCTATCCCAGTGAGAATGTGATTCCTGTGGAACCCAAGCAATAGAAATGAAAAAGGCATCCGGTTGGATGCCTTTTGCTTTTAAGGACGGCTGTCGTTAGCCGATCGCAGTAAGCTTCTGCTTTCAACCAAAAAGCGTTTTGCGTGATCGCCAAACCAGGCCTCAACCCGATTGAAGCTGGCGATAAAGGCGTGCTTATCGCCTTGTTCCAGCAAAGCAATCGCTTCGCCAAATCGCTGATAATACCGCTTGATAAGATTCAGGTTATTTTCAGACGACATGATGATATCCGCATAGAGCTGGGGATCCTGAGCAAACAGGCGCCCAACCATTGCCAGCTCCAGCCGGTAGATAGGCGATGACAACGCCAGCAGTTGGTCAAGATTGACGTTCTCTTCCGCCAGATGCAGCCCATAAGCAAACGTCGCAAAATGGCGCAGGGCCTGAATAAAGGCCATGTTCTGATCGTGCTCTTCCGCACCGATACGATGAAGGCGCGCGCCCCAGACCTGGATCTGCTCCAGAAACCACTGGTAGGCTTCCGGTTGTCGCCCATCACACCAGACCACAACCTGCTTGGCCAGGCTGCCGCTGTCAGGCCCAAACATTGGATGCAGACCCAATACTGGCCCGCGATGTGCGGCCAGCATCGCCTGCAAAGGGCGATGTTTAACCGAGGCAAGATCCACCAGAATGCAGTCATCCGGCAAGGGAGGAAGCCGGTTAATCACCGCCTCTGTCAGATGAATAGGGACACTGATCATCACCATACCGGCATCCGCCAGCAATGTATCCGCCTTGTCCCAGTCATCTTTGTCCAGCGTCTTTACCGCATAGCCAGACAACGTCAGCATTTTATTGAACAGGCGCCCCATCTGCCCTTCACCGCCGATAATCACGATTGGGCGAAGCGCAGGACACAATGTTTTAAAACCTTTATCGTTTTCGCTGGCGTAAGATTCACGCATCACCCGGCGTAATACGTCTTCGATCAAGTCCGCAGGAACACCAAGGGCCTCAGCTTCTTTACGACGCGACGCCAGCATCGATGCTTCACGTTCAGGGACATAGACCGGCAAACCATGGCGGCTTTTGACTTCACCCACTTCAGCGACCAGTTCCAGACGTTTTGCCAGCAGATCCAGTAAAGCTTTATCTACCGTATCAATTTGTTCACGTAATGCGTTTAGTTCCGCGACCATTACCTATCAGACCTCGTGTGAAAAACGCGCCGCCAGCGCCCCTTGTAGCTCATGATGCATGCCACGCAGTAAATCTTCGGTAACCTGCCAGTTGATGCAGGCATCCGTGACGGAAACACCGTACTTCATCTCGCTGCGCGGCTGCTCAGAAGACTGGTTGCCTTCATGGATGTGACTTTCCAGCATCAAGCCAATAATTGAGCGGTTACCTTGTTTGATTTGCGCAACGGCAGATTCCGCTACACCGGGCTGACGGCGGTAATCTTTATCGGAGTTACCATGGCTGCAATCTATCATTAAGGCCGGACGGAGTCCCGCTTTTAGCATGGCGGCTTCGCACTTCGCCACATCTTCAGGGCTGTAGTTGGGCGCTTTTCCTCCGCGTAAAATGACGTGGCCATCCGGGTTACCCTGCGTTTGCAGCAGGCAGACCTGGCCCGACTGATTGATCCCGACAAACCGGTGAGGCATCGCCGCCGCACGCATGGCATTAATCGCGGTGCCCAGGCTGCCATCAGTCCCGTTTTTGAAGCCAACCGGCATGGAGAGTCCTGACGCCATCTCACGGTGCGTTTGCGATTCCGTTGTACGCGCACCGATCGCCGACCAGCTGAAGAGATCGCCCAGATACTGTGGGCTGTTAGGATCCAGCGCTTCCGTAGCTAAAGGCAGGCCCATGTCGACCAGATTAACCAGCAATTCACGTGCAATGTGCAGCCCTGCTTCCATATCAAATGAGTTATCCATGTAAGGATCGTTGATCAACCCCTTCCAGCCAACGGTTGTGCGGGGTTTCTCAAAGTAGACGCGCATAACAAGATAGAGTTGATCACTCACCGTTTCGGAAAGGGTTTTTAAACGACGCGCATAATCAAGAGCGGCTTCTGTGTCATGAATAGAGCAAGGACCGCACACCACTAACAGGCGTGGATCGCGACCGGCAATGATATCGGCAATGGTCTGGCGCGATGCCGCAATTTGCGCCTGCTGCGCAGGGCTTAACGGAAACTTGGTTTTCAGCTCTTCAGGGGTGATCAACACTTGTTCATTCGCAATGTGAACATTGTTTAGCGCGTCTTTTTGCATCTTGCTGTCCTTTACACTCATTTATGCGTTTACAGGATCCTCACAGAGGATGTGACACTACTGTACCATAACTGATACACGCAACAACGCTGGATGTACACTTTATTTACCACTACCCATAAAAGCCTTGGCAAAATAAATTAAATACCAATAAAAACAAGACATTAATAAAAGACAAATGAACTCAGAAGCCGCTGAATATGTAAACTTTAATATACACAAAAGAATTTTACGTGGCGGTATCGCCTGTTAAGATAAGCGCATTCCCACAGAGAGGCAGAAATATGGTTCAGATCCCACCAACAATCCGGCTACGTCCTTTTCAGTTAAACGATGTCGAGGCATTTACCGCGGCGGTAAATGCCTCACTTGATACCCTTTTGCCCTGGATGAGCTGGGCACACGAAAACTATCAGCCTCATGAGGCCGAAAGCTGGATTCGCTTTACCCACTTACAACGGGCGGTACGAGAATCAGAAGAGTTTGCGATTGTGGATGCGCAGGATCGTCTGTTAGGCGGTGCTGGTTTTCGTTTTGCCAGCGAGCCGGGCGCGTTGTGTTCCCTCGGTTACTGGGTGCGCAGCGATGCACAGCGCCAGGGCGTGGCTACGCAGGCGGTGAAATTATTACTGGAATTTGGCTTTGCGCGGCCGGATGTGCAGACAATCGAACTGCTGGCGGTGGAGAACAACTATGCCAGCCGGCGAGTGGCAGAAAAAAGCGGTGGGCGCTTTATCGATTACCGTTATGGCTTAATTGTCCTGGACAGCGGGCCAGTAAACGCGGCGATCTATCATTTTCAGCGCCCCTGATGTCAGGTCAGCCGGGCGTTCTCAGAGGCTATAAGCCTCAACATAAGCGATAAGCCAGTCGTCAACGGTCATGCTTTCATTTGTCCGCCAGACAATAACCATGCCGTACTCAATCCGGTCCAGTTCGAATGCGCGTAACTCTCTGTAAAAATGACTATAACCTTTAATAAATCGCCCATCGCAGGATTCCACATCGACGCGTTGGTAAACGACCTTGCCCTCATAGTCAAAATAACTGAAGCCGATCTCTTTCATGTTCAGCCAGGGCATATCCACATCGACTAACGGGATATGCGGCTTAACTGCCGTGGCTTTCTGCTTCTTACGCGCCATTTCCTTTCTGTGTTCACGGCCAGCCCAGACAATGATGAGGTTCAGCGCCACCAGAATCAGGGCCGGACCATATAATCCAATGGCGAGAAACAGGGGAAACAACACGAACACCATGAGGGACCACAGCACGGTCAGAATGCGGCAAAGCCATAGATTGCTGTTGCCTTCCAGCGCATAGCGGGCTGAACGAAATGAGGCGATGGAAAGTAAAAATCCAGAAAGAAAAAAAAGAGCGTCCTTCACAACCTGTCCTTATGATAATGCGCACCTTCCCGGGCAACCCCTCTCATGGGCGAGACGACGAAAATCGGGGAGGCAGTATTTATGCAGCCGCTCATGACAGCGTGCTTTTATTTTGCAGTACGGCCCTGTCTTCAACGCGCGAACGGCGGGACACATGTTACCTGAAAACACCGGCAGAGACGCCATCCCTTGCTGACGGGAGTGATCGTGATCGTCCTTCACGCCGGGATTCGTCATCCTAAACGACAATCCGCCCTGTCAGGCCGACAGACCCGGACTGCGGGCTGCATCGGGTAAGTCTTTTCTGTAAAAGCGTTTCTCTGGCAATAAAAAAAGGGGCTGGCATGCTGCCAACCCCTTGTTTTCTATTAACTTTTAGATGTCGCGTTAGCGATACCTTAGCTAAGACGCTCTTTGATACGAGCAGACTTACCAGTACGCTCACGCAGGTAGTACAGTTTGGCTTTACGCACAGCGCCACGACGTTTAACAGCGATGCTGTCAATTACCGGAGAGTGAGTCTGGAAGACACGCTCAACGCCTTCGCCGTTAGAAATTTTGCGAACAGTGAATGCAGAGTGCAGACCGCGGTTACGAATAGCGATAACCACGCCCTCGAATGCCTGCAGACGTTTTTTAGAACCTTCAACGACCCATACTTTCACTTCCACGGTATCACCCGGACGGAAGGAAGGTACGTCCTGTTTCATCTGCTCTTGTTCAATTTGCTTAATAATGTTGCTCATAATTAAATCTCTTATCCTGGGTAAACTGATAGTCAGGGAAGATTACTCTTCCGCATCATCGTTTTGTTGCTGGTGTTCCTGTTGGAACGCCTTAAGCAACCTTGCTTGCTCTTCAGTCAGAGCCAGGTTTTCCAGAAGTTCAGGTCTTCTCAGCCAGGTACGGCCTAGCGACTGTTTCAGGCGCCACTGGCGAATATCGGCATGGTTGCCCGACAGTAATACTGGCGGAACCTCCATCCCTTCTAACACTTCAGGTCGGGTATAGTGTGGACAATCCAGCAATCCCTCCGAGAACGAATCCTCATCGGCTGACGCCTGCTTGCCGAGTACTCCCGGAATGAACCGGGCGACTGCGTCAATCATCGTCATTGCGGGCAGTTCCCCACCGCTGAGAACGTAATCACCGATTGACCATTCTTCATCAATTTCGGTCTGGATTACGCGCTCATCAATCCCTTCATAGCGGCCACAAACAAGAATTAACTTGTCGCGTGACGCCAGTTCGCAAACGCCCTGTTGGTCCAGTTTGCGCCCCTGAGGTGAAAGATATATCACCCTGGCACCCTCTCCCGCCGCTGCTTTCGCTGCGGAGATGGCATCCCGTAAAGGTTGTACCATCATCAGCATTCCCGGTCCGCCACCATAAGGACGATCGTCCACAGTACGGTGCCGGTCGTGCGTGAAGTCACGTGGACTCCAGCTTTGAACGCTGAGCAGGCCATTTTTTACTGCCCGGCCAGTTACCCCGTAATCGGTAATAGCGCGAAACATTTCTGGAAACAGGCTAATTACACCAATCCACATTGTTTTCGCCGTTACGTTACCGTTTGATTCGGAGATCAAAAACCAGGATCCCAATCTACTTCAATAAGGCCAGTAGCGAGATCGACTTTCTTGATAACCTGTTCATCAAGAAACGGAATTAACCGCTCCTGTACACCAAACGCATCTTTCAGGTTTGCCTTCACGACGAGAACGTCGTTCGAACCGGTTTCCATCATATCGATGACTTTACCCAGCTCGTAGCCTTCAACGTTGACCACCTTGCAACCCATCAGGTCTTTCCAGTAGTACTCACCGTTTTCCAGCGCAGGCAGTTGCGTAGAGTCGACCTGAATTTCGCAATTGGTCAACTGTGCCGCCGCATCCCGATCGTCAATGCCTTTGACTTTGATGATCAGGTCCTGTTTGTGGTGCTTCCAACTATCCAGTTCCACCTGCTGCCATTTACCGGCGCGCTGGATAAACCAGGGTTGGTAGTCAAAGATGCTTTCAGCGTCTTCAGTGGAGGAAAACACTTTGAGCCAGCCGCGAATGCCGTATGCAGCGCCCATTTTGCCCAATACAATCGGGTTAACAGGTGCCTGTGCGGCAAGTTGTCTGCTCATGCTCACCACCGTGACAGATTAAGCTGCTTTCTTTGCTTCTTTGATCAGCGCGTTAACGCGATCAGAAAGCGTTGCGCCCTGGCCAACCCAGTGCTCGATACGATCCAGATCCAGACGCAGTGCTTCAGCCTGACCAGAAGCGATCGGGTTGAAGAAACCTACGCGCTCGATGAAGCGACCGTTGCGTGCATTGCGGCTGTCAGTAACGACGACCTGATAGAACGGACGCTTTTTAGCGCCGTGACGTGCCAAACGAATTGTTACCATAACATCCTCTTCAGTTAATAAAACACCCGGCCCCCATCGAGGAACGGGGTCCGGGTGCTGTATAAAAAGCCCGAAAATTTTACTCATTTTGGCGCAAAAAGCAACCTAAACTGAGCCATCCCAGGTTTTTTTGTGGAACCCCTTAGCGTCCGGGGAAACCTGGCGGCATCATACCTTTCATGCCGCGCATCATTTTCGCCATTCCGCCCTTCTTCATTTTCTTCATCATCCGCTGCATGTCGTCGAACTGCTTTAATAAGCGGTTAACGTCCTGCACCTGCATACCGGAGCCGGTGGCAATACGGCGCTTACGTGAGCCTTTGATGATTTCTGGTTTTTCGCGCTCTTTGCGCGTCATTGAATTGATGATGGCTTCCATGCGGACCAGCACTTTGTCATCCATCTGCGATTTCACGTTGTCAGGCAGTTGCCCCATGCCCGGCAGCTTGCCCATCAGGCTCGCCATTCCGCCCATGTTGCGCATCTGCTTCAGTTGCTCAAGGAAATCATTGAGATCAAAACCGTCGCCGGTTTTCAGCTTCTTCGCCAGTTTTTCCGCTTGCGCGCGGTCAACTTTGCTCTCGATATCTTCAATAAGCGAGAGGACGTCGCCCATACCAAGGATGCGTGAGGCGATACGGTCCGGATAAAACGCTTCCAGCGCATCGGTCTTCTCGCCCATCCCCATAAACTTGATTGGCTTGCCCGTGATATGGCGAATCGACAGCGCGGCACCGCCGCGCGCGTCACCATCCACTTTCGTCAGGATAACCCCTGTCAGCGGCAGCGCTTCATTAAAGGCCTTCGCGGTATTCGCCGCATCCTGACCGGTCATGGCATCCACGACAAACAGGGTTTCAACCGGATTAATCGCGGCATGAACCTGTTTAATCTCGTCCATCATCGCTTCGTCTACGTGCAGACGACCTGCGGTATCCACCAGCAATACATCGTAAAACTTGAGTTTGGCTTCACGCAGCGCGTTGTTGACGATATCAACAGGCTTCTGGCTCAGATCGGACGGGCAGAAATCCACCCCCACCTGTTGTGCCAGGGTTTCCAGCTGTTTGATCGCCGCCGGGCGATAAACGTCCGCGGACACCACCAGCACTTTTTTCTTGTGCTTTTCACGCAGGAATTTACCCAGCTTACCCACACTGGTGGTTTTACCCGCACCCTGCAGGCCCGCCATCAGCACGACAGCCGGCGGCTGCGCGGCCAGATCCAGCGCGTTGTTTTCTGCGCCCATCGCCGCAACCAGTTCATTGCGGACGATTTTGATAAATTCCTGCCCCGGCGTCAGGCTTTTATTGACGTCATGGCCCACCGCGCTTTCTTTTACGCGGTTAATGAAATCCCGCACCACCGGCAGCGCAACGTCAGCTTCCAGCAATGCCATGCGCACTTCGCGCAGCGTGTCTTTGATGTTGTCTTCAGTCAGCCTTCCGCGGCCGCTGATATTGCGCAGAGTTTGCGACAAACGATCGGTTAAATTGTCAAACATTGTCTCTCACTTAAAAAAAATCGCGAGGCGCCATATCGGCAGAATGCGGCGGATTATAACACGAAGCCGAGCCGATCTCTTCAATTCCACCTCAGATCGTTTGGAGCCTGCTTCGCCTGGCGCTATACTGCCCTTTTCCTTTATCTGACTGATGCCTGAAAGGAACTATGTCCGTTTTCGCGATTGTGGCGCTGTTCGCCTACTCCCTGAGTCTTGCACTCATCATCCCCAGCCTGTTGAAACGTCAAAGCGGCTGGCGTCGGTTAGCTGTGTTGTCGGCCTGTGTGGCGCTTGTCACCCACGCCGTCGCCCTGCAGCAACGAATTTTCGCTGTCGATGGCGGGCAAAACCTCAGCCTGCTGAATATTGGTTCGCTGGTCAGCCTGCTGATCTGTGCCATTATGACCATTGTTGCCTCACGGAATCGTGGCTGGTTACTGCTGCCGATTGTCTACAGCTTTGCCTTAATTAACCTGGCTTTTGCCACATTTGTACCGAACGCATTCATTACCCATCTTGAAACAACGCCAGGCATTATGATCCACATTGGCCTGTCGCTGTTTGCCTATGCCACGCTGATTATTGCGGCGTTGTATGCGTTACAGCTGGCATGGATTGACTACCAGTTGAAAAACAAAAAGCTGGCCTTCACGCAGGATATGCCACCGCTGTTGACCATTGAACGGAAGATGTTCCACATCACCCAGGTCGGCGTGGTGTTACTGACGCTGGTGCTGTGTACGGGCCTGTTCTATATGCACGATCTGTTCAGCGCCGAGAACGTGGATAAAGCCGTGCTGTCCATAATTGCCTGGTTTGTCTACATCGTTTTGCTCTGGGGCCACTATCATGAAGGCTGGCGCGGTCGCCGTGTGGTGTGGTTCAACTGCAGCGGCGCTGTGCTGCTGACGATGGCTTATTTCGGCAGTCGCGTGCTTCAGCATCTGCTTATTCACAGTTCTTAATCAAAAGGAAGTTTTGCGGTGGAACATGTTTCGACCACGACCCTGATTGTCACGCTCATCATCATGGTGTTGGTTTCAGCCTACTTTTCGGGTTCTGAGACCGGCATGATGACGCTCAATCGGTATAAATTGCGTCATCAGGCAAAAAATGGTCACCGCGCCGCCCGCCGCGTTGAAAAGTTGTTAAAGCGTCCCGATCGCCTTATCAGCTTGGTGCTCATCGGGAATAACCTGGTCAATATCCTTGCGTCCGCCATTGGCACCATTGTGGGAATGCGCCTGTATGGTGACGCCGGTGTGGCGATTGCGACGGGTGTTCTGACCTTTGTCGTGCTGGTTTTTGCCGAGGTGCTCCCTAAAACCGTTGCTGCACTTTATCCAGAAAAAGTCGCCTATCCCAGTAGCTTTCTGCTGGGCCCGCTGCAGTACGTTATGCTGCCGCTGGTCTGGTTACTGAATACCATTACGCGTCTACTGATGCGTCTTGTCGGCATTCGGGCAGAGGGGGCTATCAGTTCCGCGTTAAGTAAAGAGGAACTGCGCACTATCGTTTATGAATCACGTACGCACATGTCCCGACGCAACCAGGACATGTTGCTGTCCGTACTGGACCTGGAAAAGGTCAGCGTGGACGATATTATGGTGCCACGCAATGAAATCGTCGGCATCAATATCAATGACGACTGGAAATCCGTGATTCGTCAGCTCAGCCACTCACCGCACGGTCGTATTGTACTGTTCCGCGACTCACTGGATGACTGCGTGGGCATGCTGCGCGTGCGTGAAGCCTGGCGCATGATGACGGAGAAAAAAGAGTTCACTAAAGAGATGTTGCTGCGTGCCGCTGATGAAATTTACTACATCCCGGAAGGCACTCCGCTTAATACACAGTTGGTGAAGTTTCAGCGCAACAAGAAAAAGACCGGTCTGGTCGTTGATGAATATGGCGATATTAAAGGGTTAATCTCTATCGAGGATATTCTGGAAGAAATTGTCGGGGACTTCACTACCTCGATGTCGCCGTCGCTGGCCGAAGAGGTCATGCCGCAAAACGATGGCTCGGTGCTCATTGAAGGCAGCGCCAATATTCGTGAGATCAACAAAGCTTTCAACTGGCAGTTACCCGAGCAGGAAGCGCGCACGATTAACGGCATGCTGCTGGAGGCGCTGGAAGAGATCCCCACCGTTAATACGCGAGTCCGGGTGAATCATTACGACGTCGATATCCTGGATGTGCAGGATAATATGATTAAGCAGGTGCGCATTACGCCACAGACGCCGCTTAAACAGTCTGTAGGCTCCTGAGCAGAATAAAGCCGCCTTTTAGGGCGGCTTTTTATTGGCCTGGCTCCGGCTTTTTGCATAAACGGCGAGCCGTAACCCAATAAAAAACGCCGCGTATGCGCGGCGTTTTTGTGAGAACAGCCCAGACTAGATGTGCAGCTCTTTTAGCTTTTCAGCAGGCAGTTTCAGATCGTCATTGTGGTTAACGCCGATCTCCTGTGCCAGCACATTACGGGCAATTTGCTGCGCTTCATCCAGCGAATGCAGCTTGTAACTTCCACACTGGTATTCATTCAGCTCAGGAATCTGGTTCTGATCTTTCACTTTCAGCACATCTTCCATCGCGCCTTTCCAGGCCTGTGCCACACGTTGCTCATCTGGCGCACCAATCAGGCTCATGTAGAAGCCGGTACGGCAACCCATAGGTGAAATATCGACAATTTCTACGCCATCACCGTTGAGGTGGTTACGCATAAAACCTGCAAACAGATGCTCAAGCGTATGGATGCCACGTTCAGTCAGAATATCGATATTGGGGCGACAAAAACGCAGATCGAAAACGGTAATCGTATCGCCATGCGGCGTCTTCATGGTTTTTGCAACACGCACGGCGGGCGCGGCCATGATGGTATGATCTACAGTAAAACTATCCAGTAATGGCATACGTCACCTCTTAGTCTGAAAAATTTTTTATGAACGATGAAACTTTTCCGATCGCCCAGCGTCTGAATATATGAAAGACGCGCATTTGTTATCATCCATCCCTGACAACAGAGATGTTAATTTGGCCACAGTGATGTGGCCTTTTTCTTTTCTACCCTTCCCGGCTGGCCAGATAGGTTTCAAAATCCAGCGTATCACTCGCTTCGAGCTGCTGTTGCGCTGCAACAGATGCCTGCGCCTGTTGCGCAAAGTCTTCTGGCTTTAACACTTCCAGCGGCTCATTAACCAGCAGCTGACGATACTGTTCCGCCAGCATAATCCCCGTGCCCGTTACGCCGTGTTCTTTCATGGCATTCAGAATACGTGCCGAATAGGTTAGCTCAGGATCGTCAAAGGATGCTACCAGTTCATCGCAGACCTGCTGATATTCAGTGGTGCCCTGATTACTGTCCAGCGCTTCTGCGACGCGGCGCAGGTCGGCGAACAAGGTTTTGCCCACCTCGCGCAGTGAATATTCCGCCTCACCACATCCTACCGCAATCTTCAGGTCAGGCTTACGTCCTTCCAGCACCACGCGGTTCCAGTTCTGCCGGCTACATTGTAATTCATCAGCGCTCATTTCAGGCGCGTCTGCCAGCGTGCACCAGATCAGGAACAGATCGAGGAAGCGGACCTGATTCTCATCCACACCAACAGGTGAGAAGGGGTTGATGTCCATGGAACGCACTTCAATGTACTCAATACCACCCCGTAACAGCGCATCTGATGGAGCTTCTCCGGAACGGGTAACGCGTTTCGGACGAATCGGCGCATAGAGTTCATTTTCAATCTGCAATACGTTGGTATTCAGCTGTAACCAGTTGCCCTCAGCATCCCGGGTGCCCATCTTCACAAAGTCTTCTGAAGGCGTTTTAATCGCTTTTTTCAGTGCGCTGACGTAACCCTCAAGGGAATTAAAGGTAATGCCCAATGCACTTTGTGACTTGTTCGTGTAACCCAGGTCGCTCAGACGTAACGATGTCGCGTAAGGCAGCCACAGCGTGCCTTTGTCATCGTGTTTAAACGGCAGTGCGCTTTCTTTGCCCTGCAGGAAGCTGGAGCAGATAGCAGGTGATGCGCCAAACAAATAAGGAATGACCCAGCCAAAGCGATAATAGTTACGAATCAGGCGCAGATAGCCCGCAGAAATCGTCTCTTTACCACTTTCGTAATCTTTTACGTCTGCCCATGCCTGCCAGAACGACAGCGGCAGAGAGAAATTATAGTGAATGCCGGAGATGGTTTGCATCAGCGCACCATAGCGGTTTTTAAGCCCCTGGCGATACAGCGTTTTCATCCGACCAATATTCGATGTGCCATACTGCGCCAGCGTAATCTTATCGGCGTCCTCAATCAGGCAAGGCATGCTAAAAGGCCACATGCGTTCGTCACCGAGCTCATCCGCAACATGGCGGTGGACATCGCGCAAAAACGCCAGCATATGCTCAATGCTGTGATCGACTGGGGTAATGAACTCCAGCAGCGTCTCAGCAAAGTCAGTGGTGATCCAGTCATGCTTAAGCGCCGATCCGAGCGACGCAGGATGCGCAGTCGTTGCAAGATGTCCATCCGGCTGCACGCGCAACGTTTCACGTTCGATGCCACGACCAATGCCTTTTAATGCATCAGGATGCGCCTCCAGCCAGGATAACGCTTTTGATACGTCGGGGATCACATTAACCTCCGGCTGTGTGAATAATTTATTTTTGTTCAGCATAGTGTTAACCCTAGCCCCGAATCTGTACGAATCAATGCCACCATTCCATGCCCTGTAATGTGGCGGTCGCAATAACGATGTAACGCAGAGTTTTGCCAATCGCCAGAAACAGCACAGTGGGTAGCCAGGCAAAACGCAACCAGCCTGCAAGCACGCAGAGCAAATCACCCACTACCGGCAACCAACTCAATAACAAAGCCGCCGGCCCAAGCCGCTGCAACCATGCCATTGCTGTTTCATGCCATCGCCCCTGACGTTTTAACGGCAATAAGCGACCCAAAATTATGTTGGTCAAGCCACCCAGGGTATTCCCTAACGATGCGACTCCAATCAACCCGTAAACTGATGCGCTTTTCGCGATCAGCAATGCAACCAACAGCGCCTCTGAACTACCCGGAAGTAGCGTCGCACTAAGAAAGCTGCTGCTCAATAAAGACAGATATGCCAGCGTCTCGCTCACAGCAGACGGACATCAACCACGGCCATACCTGCGGCTTTCGCTGCCTGTACGCCAAAATCTGCGTCTTCAAATACCACACAACGCGCCGGTTCAACGCCCAGTAATGCCGCACAGCGCAGGAACGTCTCGGGCTCCGGTTTGTGATGCTCGACGTCATCCGCCCCAACCACCGCCGAGAAGAGATCTCTGACACCCAGATGATTAAGAAGTGCATCTGCCATGGCGTGCTGGCTACCGGTGCCAACAGCCAGAGGTCGACGTCTGTGATAAGCCTTAACGACGTCCATTAACGGAAGCGGCTGGACATTTTCCAGCAGCATCGCTTTTACTGCCGCCGTTTTTTCTGCGGCAAGCAGATAAGGATCGTGATCGGCGTTATTGGTTTCGACAATTAGCTGCGCCAGCCGCCATGATGGCGCACCATTGAAATCCATCATGCGCGCTTCATCAAACGTTAAGCCATAACGCGTCAGCACCTGACGCCACGCTTTTCGATGTGTCGGTTCTGTATCAAGAATAGTCCCGTCCATATCGAAAATCAGGGCGTCGTATTGATCGTAGATTGTCACAGAGGACCTCCAACAAATGAGCCACTACTTTAGCTGAATGTGCGTAGGTTGTCGCCAGGCGGGATGAACAGCAAATGCTTTGAAAGCATTAGCTATTTTAGTTTTCAGATAAAGGTGATCGTGATGGAAAGCCTGTAACCCTTCGAATTTCCAATGGTTTTAGCAGGAAAGCAGAACGTAAGCATTATGTTAAGAAAGCCGAAGTGCCTGCCATCCGGGACAGAAAGTTTACGTCGCGATAAACACGATATTCCTTACAAAATCAGCCTGATCGAGAGGAATTCAATACTATGTTTATGACTAAAACAGTTAAGTTGGCGTTCTGGATTGCGACGGTAAGGCTGGATGTTACGCACCTGCTGCACCAGGAAGGCGTTGAATGAAATACACGACGCCAATCCTTGCTTTTGCGTTTAGCACGCGTGGCGAGGTTGTGTGGACTGTCAGGTGGAGCGCAGAGAGAAGGCGTTTGAAGATTAATCGCGATACACCGGGAGGATGATTCGGCTCGCGCCTTACCCTTCGGGCCGTTGCTGACGCAACGCTGGTTCTGACTGACAGACTGAATGGCTTACAGACCAGAAACATATGTTCGTACTGAAAAGTAGGGTGCATCCGGGAGGATGATTCGGCTGACGCCTTACCCTTCGGGCCGTTGCTGTCGCAACGTTATCCTCCCTGGTTCTGACTGACAGACTGAATGGCTTACAGACCAGGAACACATGTTCGTACTGAAAAGTATGGTGCATCCGGGAGGATTCGAACCTCCGACCGCTCGGTTCGTAGCCGAGTACTCTATCCAGCTGAGCTACGGATGCATTTAGAAAGCTTTATGGGACGGCAGAAGCCAGTCTGGGGGATAATACGAAGAATGGTGCATCCGGGAGGATGATTCGGCTCGCGCCTTACCCTTCTGTCCGTTGCTGACGCAACGCTGGTTCTGACTGCCAGACTGATTGGCTTACAGACCAGGAACACACGTCCACACTGAAAAGTATGGTGCATCCGGGAGGATTCGAACCTCCGACCGCTCGGTTCGTAGCCGAGTACTCTATCCAGCTGAGCTACGGATGCATTTAGAAAGCTTTTATGGAACGGCAGAAATCAACCTGGGGATAATACGAAGAATGGTGTATCCGGGAGGATGATTCGGCTCACGCCTTACCCTTCGGGCTGTTGCTGTCGCAACGTTATCCTCCCTGGTTCTGACTGACAGATTAAATGTCTTACAGACCAGGAACACACGTCCATACTGGAAAGTATGGTGCATCCGGGAGGATTCGAACCTCCGACCGCTCGGTTCGTAGCCGAGTACTCTATCCAGCTGAGCTACGGATGCATTATGAAATTCTTGTACAACGCAGGGTGCTAACGACTCACCATGAAGGAATTGCTAATTCACTTTACAACTCTGTTCCGATACTGTTCTCTGCTGGCGCGTAGCCTTGCATCAACGTGTCCATATTCAACGATATGGTGCATCCGGGAGGATTCGAACCTCCGACCGCTCGGTTCGTAGCCGAGTACTCTATCCAGCTGAGCTACGGATGCATCGGAAATGGCGGTGAGGGAGGGATTCGAACCCTCGATACAGCTTTTGACCGTATACTCCCTTAGCAGGGGAGCGCCTTCAGCCTCTCGGCCACCTCACCTTACGCGTTCTTCCGAACTGTGCTCCTGAACTTTGTTTCCGCTCATCGGCACTGCGTGGCGCACATATTACTTTCCCGGACTTATAAGTCAAACAATTTTTCGGAAGGTTTTTTCTGTTTGCACAAATGACAGGCAATTGGGACAAAATGACGGCAAAAAGGGTGAATAATCAACAATGAAAGATGATGAAGTTAACAAAAATGGGCGATAAACAGAAAAAAGGAAATTAAGCGGCGGGAGGAAAAAGGGGAGCGTCTCGCACAGGTGCGAGACGCAGAATCTGTCAGACGTTAGTTTGTTGCGTTTTTTCGGCCTGGATGCGCTGGTAAATCTCTTCGCGATGCACAGACACTTCTTTGGGTGCGTTAACACCAATACGGACCTGGTTACCTTTGACGCCCAGCACCGTTACAGTCACCTCATCGCCAATCATGAGGGTTTCACCAACTCGACGAGTTAGAATAAGCATTCTTTGCTCCTTGAAAGATTAAAAGAGTCGGGCTCATACAGCTTCCCGGCGTTATCCATCACTTAACGCTGTACACAGGTTATGAGAAATACACCATTGCACATCAACGCGCCAATACATTCTGCTGATAAATAGTTTAGCCGAAATACGCTACATCAACCCGACTTTGTCACTAGCAAATTTAACACCGTATTAAAAAGCGCCGGAACACCAGTTCTGACGCTTGCTACGATGAATTATTTTATTTCATCACAGACGGCTCGAAACCCATCCTTCAACACCTGCCAGCGCACCTTTCAGTGCCGTAGCATCACTGCCACCTGCCTGCGCCATATCAGGTCGACCACCGCCTTTCCCGCCCACTTTCGGGGCAAGTTCAGCAATCAGCTCTCCCGCTTTTACGCGGTCGGTAAGATCTTTTGTTACGCCAGCAATCAATGACACTTTGCCCTCAGCGACAGTGGCCAGAACAATGATGGCCGAACCCAGCTGATTTTTAAGATCATCAACCATAGTGCGCAACATTTTCGGATCGGTGTTACTGAGCTCTGTCACCAGCAGCTTCGCGCCTTTCACATCAATGGCGTTGTTGCCAAGCTGGGCACTTTCCTGCGCAGCCTGCTGATCGCGCAACTGCTGTAATTCTTTTTCCAGCGACCGCACGTGATCAACCAGCCCACGCACTTTGTCGTTCAGGTTGCTGCTGTTGGCTTTCACCAACTGAGCAATGTCCTGTAACTGACTGCTCTGGGCATAAACCTGCGCCAGTGCTGCTTCACCCGTGACCGCTTCAATGCGGCGAATACCGGCTGCGCTACCCGATTCAGCCTGAATACGGAACAGACCAATATCCCCCGTACGTGCGGCGTGCGTACCACCACAGAGTTCAACAGAGAAATCGCCCATGGTCAGTACACGCACGCGTTGGTCATATTTCTCGCCAAACAGCGCCATTGCGCCTTTCGCCTTCGCCGCCTCAAGATCCATCACGTCGGTTTCTACCGGTAAGTTGCGACGGATTTGCGCGTTCACAATATCTTCGACCTGACGAATCTCCTGAGGTTTCATGGCCTCAAAATGAGAGAAGTCAAAACGCAGGTATTTATCGTTAACCAGAGAGCCTTTCTGTGCGACGTGCTCACCCAGCACCTGACGCAATGCAGCATGCATTAAGTGCGTTGCGGAGTGATTCAGACGGATACGTGCACGACGTGCTTCATCAACCACCGCCTCCACGCGGTCGCCAATGCGCAACTGACCGCTGCTCACTTTGCCAATATGCCCAATTGCCTGGCCATATTTCTGCGTATCCTGAACCTGGAATTCAACGTTATTGCCTTTCAGCACACCGGTATCGCCAACCTGACCACCCGACTCGCCATAGAAAGGCGTTTCATCCAGCACTACCACCGCATCCTGCCCTGCCGAAACGACGTCAACCGCTTCACCTGCGACGAACAGCCCTTTCACCGTCGCGGCCAGGTCCAGTTGGTCATAGCCTTTAAAGGATGAGGCCGCATCTGTGCGGATGACATTGCTGTAGTCAGCGCCAAAGCCGCTGGCTTCACGGGCCCGTTGACGCTGTTGTTCCATGGCTTTTTCAAAACCGGCTTCGTCAATTTTGAGATTACGCTCACGGCAGACATCGGCCGTTAAATCGGCAGGAAAACCAAAGGTATCGTACAAACGGAAGACAGTTTCACCATCCAGCGTATCGCCTTTCAGTTTAACCAGTTCGTCATCAAGCAGGGCCAGGCCACGCTCCAGCGTTTTCGCAAACTGCTCTTCTTCGCTCTTCAGAACATTTTCAACCTGAGCCTGTTGGCGCTGCAGCTCTTCGCCAGCCGCCCCCATCACCTCAATCAGTGGCGCAACCAGTTTGTAGAAGAACGCCTCTTTCGCACCCAACATGTTGCCGTGACGCACTGCACGACGAATGATACGGCGCAGAACATAACCGCGGTTTTCGTTCGACGGGATCACGCCATCCGCAATCAGGAATGCACAGGAGCGGATATGATCGGCAATAACGCGCAACGACTTATTGCTCAGATCGGTCGCACCAGTGACCTCAGCAACCGCGTTAATCAGCTTCTGGAACAGATCGATTTCATAGTTGGAATTCACATGTTGCAGGACCGCCGTGATGCGTTCCAGCCCCATTCCGGTATCTACCGACGGCTTAGGTAATGGCAGCATGGTGCCATCCGCCTGACGGTTAAACTGCATGAAGACGATGTTCCAGATTTCGATGTAACGATCGCCGTCCTCTTCAGGACTGCCTGGCGGTCCGCCCCAGATATGATCGCCATGATCGTAGAAAATCTCGGTGCAGGGACCACAAGGACCCGTGTCCCCCATCTGCCAGAAGTTATCTGACGCGTAAGCACTGCCTTTGTTGTCGCCAATACGGATAATACGTTCGCGCGGAACACCAATATCATTGGCCCAGATGTCGAACGCTTCGTCATCGGTTTCATAGACAGTAACCCAAAGGCGCTCTTTCGGCAGCCTGAACCATTGGTCACCGGTCAGCAGTTCCCAGGCATAGGCAATGGCTTCTTTTTTGAAATAGTCGCCGAAGCTGAAGTTGCCCAGCATTTCAAAAAAGGTGTGATGGCGTGCGGTGTAACCGACGTTTTCAAGGTCGTTATGCTTCCCGCCCGCACGAACGCAACGCTGCGACGTGGTGGCGCGGGTATAGTCACGCTTGTCCTGACCGAGAAACACATCTTTAAACTGGTTCATTCCGGCGTTAGTAAACAGTAACGTCGGATCGTTGTTCGGTACCAGGGAGCTGCTTGCTACAACCTGATGTCCCTTACTATTGAAAAAGTCGAGAAACGCTTGACGGATCTCAGCAGTGCTCTTGCTCATATATATCCTGGAATCACGCTAACGAAAGGTCCTTCTTTATCAGGCGTACCGCGTTATCACGGCAGCAAGCTTAAGGAACCAAAAGGGGTAAGATAAATATTCTTCGGAGGGAAGTAAAATCACATCGGCCTTTAGTCGTCAAAATTTCTGAAAACCTGCTGAATATCTTCACTCAGAAAGCCTTTTGCATGCAGATAGCGTTGCACTTTTGCTTTTTCTTTCCATTCGGTCGGCAACGGATGGCCAAATTTCTTTTCTGCCAGTTCCGCTGCGCAGGCTGACCAGTCGATCTCCGTCTCTTCCATGGCGAGATCAATCGCATCACGGCTTATGCCCTTTTGCCCCAGCTCCAGCCGGATCCGTTGTGGGCCAAAGCCTTTACGGCTGCGGCTCTGAATAAATCGCTCTGTGAAGCGCTCATCGTTCAGCCAGCCATTTTCGCTGCACCAGTTGATGACCCTTTCCAACAGCTCGGGAGTGATAATT
This sequence comes from Pantoea sp. BR_17, assembly GCF_041955125.1. Lineage (NCBI taxonomy): Bacteria > Pseudomonadati > Pseudomonadota > Gammaproteobacteria > Enterobacterales > Erwiniaceae > Pantoea > Pantoea sp. BR_17. The sequence goes on from NZ_JAVAXT010000008.1 coordinate 26,226, forward strand.
TCAGGTTCTTTTTGTTTTATCCACGCACTGCGCTGGGCAGATAACTGCAGTTTTTGTTTGAGCTCTTCGCGACTGTGATCGCGCTGACCCAGCAGGCGCATTGCCCGATCGAGCAGGCGTGAAAAAGAGATAACGTGTGGCTGAGGTTGTTCAGACATACTGCGCACCTTTAACAAACGGAAAGAGAGTATGGAGGCAGAGGAGGAAAGAGGAAAGGCAAGTGAGAGGTTAACGTCAAACGGGAGCTGATTTCTCTGCTCCCGTTTCAGGCATTAATAGTCTTCGTTAGCTTCGCTGGCTGCATTCTCAACGTCGTCAGCGGAGAAGTCCGCTGCGTCGTTTTGCTCAGCGCCGTTGAGCAACATGTCGCGCAGTTTCAGGTCAATTTCGTTTGCGACAGCCGCATTTTCCTTGAGGAAGTTGCTGGCGTTTGCCTTACCCTGACCAATTTTATCGCCTTTATAGCTGTACCAGGCACCCGCTTTTTCAATCAGCTTGTGCTTCACACCGAGGTCTACCAGCTCACCGAAGGTGTTGATCCCTTCGCCATACATGATCTGGAACTCAGCCTGCTTAAAGGGCGCAGCAATTTTGTTCTTAACCACTTTAACGCGGGTTTCACTACCGACGACGTTATCACCCTCTTTGATGGCGCCAATACGGCGGATATCAAGGCGAACTGACGCGTAGAACTTCAGTGCGTTACCGCCGGTAGTGGTTTCCGGGTTACCGAACATCACACCAATTTTCATACGAATCTGGTTGATGAAGATCAGCAGCGTATTCGACTGTTTCAGGTTACCGGCCAGCTTACGCATCGCCTGGCTCATCATACGCGCCGCCAGGCCCATATGTGAGTCACCGATTTCGCCTTCAATTTCGGCTTTTGGTGTCAGGGCAGCAACGGAGTCGACGATAATCACGTCAACGGCACCGGAGCGCGCCAGCGCGTCACAGATTTCCAGCGCCTGTTCACCCGTATCGGGCTGTGAACACAGCAGGTTATCGATATCAACGCCCAGTTTCTTGGCGTAGACCGGATCCAGTGCGTGTTCAGCATCGATAAAGGCACAGGTTTTACCTTTACGCTGTGCGGCGGCAATCACCTGCAGCGTCAGCGTGGTTTTACCCGAGGCTTCAGGACCGTAGATCTCGACGATACGGCCCATCGGCAATCCACCCGCACCTAATGCGATATCCAGTGACAGGGAGCCTGTTGAGATGGTTTCCACATCCATTGAGCGGTCTTCACCCAAGCGCATGATGGAGCCTTTACCAAATTGCTTCTCAATCTGGCCGAGCGCGGCAGCTAAAGCCTTCTGTTTGTTTTCATCAATTGCCATTTCTACTCCTAATCATGCCGGGTAAACACGCACACATGGTGCCTGTGCACTTTCTGTTGCGAATAATTATACTGTATAGTCATACAGTATCAAGTTTAATTTTTCAGAAATTTACTGGCCAATGTCTGCAGCGCCCAGGCAACCGACTGACGGCGCACCGCATCACGGTCACCGTCAAACTGCTGGCGAAAAGCCATGACAATATCGTCGGGGCCGGCAAAGCCAAACCACACCGTTCCCACGGGTTTGTCTTCACTGCCCCCCTCCGGGCCAGCAATGCCGCTCACGGAAATGGCGTAATCGGCCCGCGCCTGCTGCCGGGCACCGACAGCCATTTCGCGCACTACGGCTTCACTGACCGCGCCAGATTGCGTCAGTGAGGCGGCACTGACGCCGACTAATTCCTGCTTGGCTTCATTACTGTAGGTCACGAATCCCCGTTCAAACCAGGCCGAGCTTCCACTGATGTCCGTAAACACCTTGGCGATCCAGCCGCCGGTGCAGGATTCGGCGCAGGTCACCGTAGCATTACGCTGCTTCAGCGCCTCACCAATCTGCGCACTCAACGTCTGCAACTGCGAATCATTCATTTTGTCGCTCCCTGTCAACGAGTACTGAACATGGTGCAAGCCCTGCCCTTTTTCAAGCGCCTGGGGTAAAGCAATGCAGAAATTGCGTGTGACTATCCAGATATTTTAGCGATTACGTGTCGCCACCATGAAAAGCCGGGGAAACGCCAGTAAGACCTTGCCGTCCTGCCGCGCCGGATATGCGGTCATGAGGCACTGGTGATAGGCGGCCAGAAACTGTTCCTGTTCAGATACGCTAAGTGGCGCAAGAAACGGACGCAGCCCGGTGGCTTTCAACCAGTGGATGATGGCCTGGGCATTATCCATAACGTGATAATAGGTGGTCCGCCAGATATCAACGGCACACCCGGCCGTTGTCAGCACATCGTAATAGTGTTCAGTTGAAGGTAATCGCTTGCGCTCGGCCGCCTGCGCGCTGATTTTGTCACGCCACGGCCCGGAAGTGGCCACATCTCGCATTAACTGATGTGAAGGCTCATCCAGATTATCAGGCATCTGGACGGCCAGCGTACCGCCGGGTGCCAGCTGATTTACGAGATGTGGTAAGAGCGAGGAATGGCCGCCCAGCCACTGTAGCGAGGCATTCGCATAGATAACCTGCTGTGGAATCGCGGCCTGCCAGGTGGCGATATCAGCCTGAATAAATGCGCATTGTGGTAGACGTTCACGCGCCTGCTCCAGCATGGCAGCAGAACTGTCGAGGCCCGTAATCTGCGCCTGTGGCCAGGCGTCGACAAGCAGTTCGGTACTGTTGCCGGGGCCGCACCCCAGATCGGTAACGAAACGGACATCTTCAACCCTGATTCTGGACAGTAATTCCTGAGCCGGTCGTGTTCTTTCGGCTTCGAACTTGCGATACAGCGTGGGATCCCATTCTTGCATAACGTTTCACCTCTCATGCGCTCCGGACACACAGAACATAGACGTACAAATACGCATAAAGTGCCCGTTCAGGCAACAAAAGGGATAATGTCTGGTGGGGCTGTCAACGGATTTTGGCAGAGCCGGTGAGTACCGGTAACGCATCAGGGCGACGTGAGGACACATGAAATCGGGCGCGCTGGGCGCCCAATACCATCAGTTCTTTTTGACAAACTCAGACTTCAGCTTCATCGGACCGAATCCGTCAATTTTACAATCGATATTGTGGTCGCCTTCTGCCAGCCGGATACTCTTCACGCGGGTGCCAATCTTCAGCACAGAAGAGCTGCCCTTCACCTTGAGATCCTTGACAACCGTTACGCTGTCGCCATCTGCCAGTATATTGCCGTTAGCATCGCGAACGACCTGTTCCTGAGCGCTGTCGCTGCCTTCAGCTTGCGTCCAGATATGACCACATGACGGACAGTTTAGGTTCTCAGCATCCTGCCAGGTGTAATCAGCCTGGCAAACGGGACAAGCAGGTAAAGACATAACGACTCCAGATAATAACGGCGGCACAAAATACAGGGCCGCCATCATATAGCCTCACAGTTAATAAGGGTAGTATTAAAACAGCGAGCCCTTGCGCGCCTTGCTGACCGCTTCACCCAACTGCCACACAGCCATCGCATAATGCGTGCTGTTGTTATAACGCGTAATGGCATAGAAGTTAGGTAAACCGTACCAGTACTGATAACTGGTGCCTAAATCCAGCCGCAGCAGGCTGACCTGATCATTGCCGTCCAGCGGACCCTGGGGAGAAAGTCCTGACGCGGCCAGCGTACTGACGCTGTAACGGGTCTTAAAGCCATTCTCCAGCATCGGTGCCTGGCCGCTGGCCGGCACGGCCACATTCTCGCCAGGACGCCAGCCATTCTGCTGAAAATAGTGCGCGACGCTGCCTATCGCATCGACCGGATCCCATAAATTAATATGGCCATCACCATTGAAGTCGACAGCGTAAGCTTTGTAGGACGATGGCATGAACTGGCCATAGCCCATCGCACCGGCAAACGATCCTTTGAGATCGAGTGGATCGTCTTTTTCATCACGCGCCATCAGCAAAAAGGTTTCCAGTTCGCTGCTGAAATAGGCAGAACGGCGTGGATAATCAAAGGAGAGCGTAGCCAGTGCATCCAGAATACGGGTTTTGCCCATAACACGGCCCCAGCGCGTTTCGACGCCAATAATGCCGACGATAATTTCCGGCGGAACGCCATAGACCTGCTGCGCGCGCTGCAGAGCATCCTGATATTGATTCCAGAACGCCACGCCATTTTGTACGTTATCCGGCGTAATAAACTTATCGCGATAGCGGATCCAGGCCCCGTTAGGCCCACTTGGTGGTGTATACGAGGGAGCCTGGCGATCCATCAGACGCAGGACATAATCCAGTCGTTTTGCCTGGCCGATGATGGCGTGCAGTTGCTGACGGTCAAAGCCGTGCTTCGCCACCATTTTATCAATAAATTGTTCTGCAACAGGGTTACTGGCGAAATCACCAAACATCGGTTGAACCGCATGTGCGGGTTCCAGTAAAAATCCGCCTTTCGGCGCAATCAGTTCCGCAGGAGGCTGCGGCTGCGAAGTGTGTGGCTTACTGCTACAGGCGGCAAGCAGGGCAAAAAGCGGAAGAAGAGCAAGCTTAGAACGCATTGGATATCCATATAACAAGCCAGACCAGGGATGTTAATGTTAATCGTTCAGCAGGAAGACATACAAACGTGATCGTATAAAAAATCGCTTTTTTTACCGCTGCATCGGCACGTTTTGTGAAGTGGCCCGAACGCTGAGGCCTCCCTTTACTGACGCGCTTTCTGTCACCCCGCGGCTTTGTTAAGTTCATGACTCGCCGTGGCAACCCTGATGATGCAGAAGCCGTAAACTGGTAAGATTCCTGCACGGTACAGACATCCCTGTCTGTCTCTCTGTTAAACCACCGCCTTGACCGTGACGGGCAAAAGGAAGAGTCAACCTTGAGTAAAGATGAGATGAAAAAAGCAGAGCAAATGGACTTGAGCACCCATACGCCAATGATGCAGCAGTATTTACGCCTCAAGGCCGAGCATCCTGACATCCTGCTGTTTTATCGCATGGGCGATTTCTATGAGCTGTTTTACGACGATGCGAAACGCGCCTCTCAGTTATTAGACATTTCCTTAACCAAGCGCGGTGCCTCGGCGGGCGAACCGATCCCTATGGCCGGTGTCCCGCATCATGCGGTTGAAAATTATCTGGCGAGGCTGGTGCAACTCGGTGAGTCGGTCGCCATCTGTGAACAAATTGGCGACCCGGCGCTCAGCAAAGGGCCGGTCGAACGTAAGGTCGTCCGCATTGTTACCCCGGGCACGATCAGTGATGAGGCACTCTTGCAGGAGCGGCAGGATAACCTGCTGGCCGCTGTGGTGCACGGTGCGCGCGGCTATGGTTACGCCACGCTGGATATCAGTTCAGGCCGGTTTCGTCTGAGTGAGCCCATGGATCTGGAAACCATGGCAGCCGAACTGCAGCGAACCAATCCTGCCGAACTCCTTTACCCGGAAGATTTTTCGCCGATGTCGCTCATCGATCAGCGTCGTGGTCTGCGCCGTCGTCCCTTGTGGGAATTTGAAATTGATACCGCGCGTCAGCAGCTTACTTTGCAGTTTGGTACGCGGGATTTAAACGGTTTTGGTGTGGAGCAGGCTCATCTCGGCCTGCGCGCGGCGGGTTGTCTGCTGCAGTATGTCAAAGATACCCAACGGACCAGCCTGCCACATATCCGCGCCATCAGCATGGAACGTCAGCAGGACAGCATCATCATGGATGCCGCCACCCGACGTAATCTTGAAATTACCCAAAACCTTGCAGGCGGTACCGAGAACACCTTAGCCGCGGTGCTGGATAAAACCGTCACGCCAATGGGCAGCCGGATGCTAAAACGCTGGCTGCATATGCCGTTGCGTGACAGCAGCGTCATCGCGAAACGACAGGAATCAATCGCCGAGTTGCAGGCGCTGAGCGACGTGCTTCAGCCCGTTCTGCGCCAGGTCGGTGATTTGGAGCGTATTCTGGCCCGCCTGGCGCTACGTACGGCGCGTCCACGCGATCTGGCGCGCATGCGCCATGCGTTTCAGCAGTTGCCGGAACTCAACGATCTGCTGGCAAACGCCGGGTCCGCCCACCTGAAAACCCTGCGTACCCAGATAGGTGACTTTAGCGACCTGTGCACGCTGCTTGAGCAGGCCGTTGTCGAATCCCCACCCGTATTAATCAGAGATGGCGGGGTGATCGCCCCGGGTTATCACGCTGAGCTGGACGAGTGGCGCGCCCTGGCGGATGGCGCGACGGATTATCTGGATCGCCTGGAGATCCGCGAACGTGAAAAACTCGGTCTGGACAGCCTGAAAGTCGGTTTTAACGGCGTGCACGGTTATTACATTCAGGTCAGCCGGGGTCAGAGCCATCAGGTCCCTATTCACTATGTCCGCCGTCAGACTCTTAAGAATGCTGAACGCTATATCATTCCCGAGCTGAAGGAGTATGAAGACAAGGTCCTGACGTCAAAGGGCAAAGCGCTGGCGCTGGAGAAAAGCCTGTATGAGGGCCTGTTTGATCTGCTGCTGCCGCACCTTGAAGCGTTGCAGTTAAGTGCGGCGGCGCTGGCCGAACTGGATGTACTGAGTAACCTCGCGGAACGCGCATGGACGCTAAACTACTGCCGTCCCACGCTGCACGACAAGCCCGGGATTAAAATCACCGCCGGCCGCCATCCGGTAGTGGAGCAGGTCCTGAAAGAACCTTTTATCGCCAACCCGCTCTCGCTGGCACCACAACGCCGCATGTTGATCATCACAGGCCCGAATATGGGCGGTAAAAGTACCTATATGCGTCAGGCTGCGTTAATCGCGCTGATGGCCTGGATCGGCAGTTTCGTTCCCGCCGAAGAAGTGGTTATTGGTCCACTGGATCGTATCTTCACCCGTGTGGGCGCAGCAGATGATCTGGCCTCCGGCCGCTCGACATTTATGGTCGAAATGACGGAAACGGCCAATATTCTGCACAACGCGACTGAAAACAGCCTGGTCCTGATGGATGAAATCGGCCGCGGCACCTCCACGTATGACGGCTTGTCGCTTGCCTGGGCTTGTGCGGAAAATCTGGCGAACCGAATCAAAGCGATGACCCTGTTTGCAACGCACTACTTTGAACTGACGACCCTGCCTGAAAAACTGGAAGGCGTGGTTAACGTTCACCTGGATGCGGTAGAACATGGCGATACGATTGCGTTCATGCACAGTGTGCAGGACGGTGCCGCCAGTAAAAGCTACGGGCTGGCCGTGGCCGCGCTGGCCGGCGTGCCAAAAGAGGTGATTAAACGCGCGCGTAATAAGCTGAAAGAGCTCGAAACGGTTTCCAGTCAATCCGCAACGTCAAACGTTGACGGCTCGCAGTTGCCGTTGCTGGTGGAAGAAACGTCTCCCGCCGTGGAAGCGCTGGAAGCACTGGATCCCGATACGCTGACACCGCGCCAGGCGCTGGACTGGATTTACCGCCTTAAGGCACTGGTCTGATGACGGCCGCCCTTTCGCGGGGCGGCTACGGATTTCCCGTTACGCGTTTCTCTGCGCCCGCCTTCTTTATCCCTGCTGGCGCATCCTTCTGCTACCGCTTTACGCGATTACAGGCTGATAAAGCGGTGTCATAATGCTGTCGTGTGCCTGTCGTGCTGCGATCGTGTTTCTGTCGACACTTACCGGCGATGCTGCAAACCGATTGTTTACTCTTTCGGAGACTCATTATGCGTAACCTGAACAACGTCAGAGAATATCGCCTGGCACGTGCCTGGTCACAGGAACAACTGGCGGAAATGGCCGGCCTCAGCACCCGAACCATACAGCGCATCGAAAACGGCGATCCGCCCAGCCTGGAAACATTGAGCGCACTGGCGGCCGTGTTTGAGATTAACGTGACCGATCTGACCGATGCCCCTGCGAATAACGGTGAAGCGCTGGACAGCTACATTTCTGACGCCCGCCAGCAGCTGGCTGCCGAGAGCCGGTTTTACCGTTCTCTGTTTAGCGCTGTGGTGGTATGCGCATTGCTGTATGTCCTGAACCACTTTACGGCGCCCAATGACCGCTGGTCACTCTGGGTCGCCGCCATTTGGGGCGCCTTACTGCTCGTCAGAGCATTGCGTCTGTTTATATTTAAGGATGCGATCCGCCGCTGGCAGCAAAAACGGCTGCAAAAATTATTGCGCAGGCAGGGCTAACTTCCGCGGTTGCACATCTCTGTTACACCACACTGCGGGAAAAGCCTATGAACTGGTATCGTCAGGACGCGTTTGCTGTTCGTCTGGAATGGGGGATCCTGGCCATTGATCATCTTGCCGGGGACGTGGATATCATCGTGATTATTGACGTGATGTCCTTTTCTACCTGTGTCAGCGTGGCAGTGGAGAACGGGGCGCGCGTCTATCCTTATCCCTGGAAAGATCACTCTGTCACGCAGTATGCGCAGTCCGTCGGTGCCATCGCGGCTAACAGCGACAGGCGATTCAGTGGCGAGGGCTACAGTCTGTCACCGCGAACGTTACTCAGTGTTCGCCCGGATGAAAAACTGGTGCTGCCCTCCCCTAATGGCTCCGCAACCTGCTTCAGGGCGCGGGAACGGGGCGTCCCCGTGCTGACAGGCTGCCTGAGAAACCTGACCGCAACGGCCGAAGCCTGCCGCGCCTTCAGCCGTATTCTGATTGTCCCCTGTGGCGAACGTTGGCCAGACGGGAGCCTTCGCCCCTGTATTGAGGATTATGTGGTAGCGGGGGGAATCATTGCCGCGCTGGCACAACGCACGCTTTCACCTGAAGCGCAGACCGCTGTCGCCGCCTGGCACGCTCATCAGTCCCAGAATTTCGCGGCACTGTTTCACTGCGCGTCCGCAGTCGAGCTGATACAAAGAGGCTTTCCGGACGATGTGACACTTTGCCTGACAAAAGATGCCGCCCGTCAGCCCTGTTTTCTGACAAGGGAGTATTTTGCCGGACAGGCTTAAGCGTAAATAACAGACAAAAAAAAGCGATGGGGGTTACTCATCGCTTTCTGTTGACGTGCCGTGTTCAGCTTATTCGCGGAACAGTGCTTCAATGCTGAGGCCCTGACCTTGCAGGATTTCGCGCAGACGGCGCAAACCTTCAACCTGAATCTGGCGCACACGCTCGCGGGTTAAACCGATCTCACGGCCAACATCCTCAAGCGTTGCCGCTTCATAGCCCAACAGGCCGAAACGACGAGCCAGCACTTCGCGCTGCTTGGCGTTCAGTTCGAACAGCCATTTAACGATACTTTGCTTCATATCGTCGTCTTGCGTGGTATCTTCTGGGCCGTTGTCTTTTTCATCGGCCAGGATATCCAGCAGCGCTTTCTCAGAATCGCCCCCTAATGGAGTATCAACTGAGGTAATACGTTCGTTGAGACGCAACATACGACTTACGTCATCAACCGGTTTATCCAGTTGTTCTGCAATCTCTTCCGCACTCGGCTCGTGGTCGAGCTTGTGAGAAAGTTCACGCGCAGTACGCAGATAAACGTTCAATTCTTTCACAATGTGGATAGGCAAACGAATTGTCCGGGTCTGGTTCATGATTGCCCGTTCAATGGTCTGACGAATCCACCAGGTGGCATACGTTGAGAAACGGAATCCACGTTCTGGATCAAATTTCTCAACGGCGCGAATCAAGCCGAGGTTACCTTCCTCAATCAGGTCCAGCAGGGCCAGACCGCGATTGCTGTAACGTCGTGCAATCTTCACCACCAGTCGTAAGTTACTTTCGATCATGCGGCGACGAGAAGGAATATCACCTCGTAATGCCCGGCGAGCGAAGAGTACCTCTTCCTCGGCCGTCAGCAATGGAGAATAGCCAATCTCCCCAAGATAGAGCTGAGTAGCGTCAAGGACACGTTGCGTCGCACCCTGCGCCAGCAACTCCTCTTCTGCTACATCATTGTCGCCAGAGTCATTTTCGACGAGCGCCTTCTCATCAAAAATTTCTGCTCCATTCTCTTCGAATTCCGCATTCTCATGTAACTCGTTTACTTTCAGCGTATTCTGGCTCATAAGTGGCTCCTACCCGTGATTCCAGGGCAGACTCCAGAGGACTCTGCCGGATTATCGCTGCGGTAAATAACGCAACGGGTTTACGGATTTCCCCTTGTAACGAATTTCAAAGTGTAATCTAACTGAACTGGTTCCGGTGCTACCCATGGTAGCGATCTTTTGCCCAGCCTTAACTTCCTGTTGTTCCCGGACCAGCATTGTATCGTTGTGGGCGTAGGCACTCAGGTAATCATCATTATGTTTGATGATGATTAAATTACCGTAACCACGAAGCGCGTTGCCTGCATAAACCACCCTTCCTGAAGCAGTGGCCACAACCGGCTGTCCGCGCGAACCTGCGATATCGATCCCTTTGTTACCACCCTCGGTGGCAGAGAAGTTATCGATGATCTTACCTTCGGTCGGCCAACGCCAGCTTCCAACAGGCGTTGAACTGTTTGTTGTACTGCTCACCGTCGGTGGTGCGGTAACGGCTGGAGCTGTTGTCGTTGCAACATTTGCTCCCTTCGAAGGCAACAATTTACTGCCATTCGAGTTACCTGAATCATCAGAATACGTAATAACAGGCTGCTGTGCAACAGGGGCCTGTTTTATTTGTGGTGCGGTGACGATGCCGCTTTGTGATGCATCCGCCGCGGTAATCGCGTTGCCCCCGGTAATAGGCTGGCCGGAGCCGTTGTCGACCTGCAAGGTTTGCCCAACATTTAGGCTGTACGGTGGCTGTACGTTGTTGCGCTGCGCCAGATCGCGGAAGTCATTGCCGGTAATCCAGGCAATATAGAAGAGGGTATCGCCGCGTTTTACGGTGTACGTTTGTCCAGAATAGCTTCCTTTAGGAATATTCTGATAACTTCTGTTGTACACAATTCGCCCGTTCTGGGTTTCAACTTCATTACTTGTATTATTACCGGTACTAATGATTCCCGGCTTATTCTGCGGCACAGGCGTATTTCGGCTCAACATGCCGCCCTGCGATGGCATCGTCGGCACACCACTGGCAACAGGCGCAGTACCAGTGCTGGCCATATTACCGTTATCATTCATGCTGCTGCTGTCGCCGATATTACTTATTGGCGCTTGTGTATTGTCGCCTGAACTACAGCCTGCCAGCCAAAAACTTACCAGTGAAAGCGCCGCCAGACGGCGTAACTGAAAAATTGTGCTTCCCGTGCTCATTAATCCCCCGTGGTGGCAACCTTTAAAAACTGACTTTCTCTTTTCACCAGCACATTACACTGTGTGGCACGTTAAACGCTGTATTTTCGTTGAACTGACTGGATAGTAACAATATCAACTACCGTGTGCCATGAAACAGTTATTAAGAAATGCTAACACGGTCATCAGGCCAGATCGCCCTGAACCAGCGGGACGAAACGCACCGGCTCAATCGTTTCCTCGGTGATTTCACCGCCGCGTCGGCGCAGGCGTTTAAGCACCTGCTGCTCTTCACCGACAGGTAGCACCATAATGCCACCTTCTGCCAGTTGTGCTATCAGCGCAGTCGGAATTTCGGGGGGCGCCGCCGTCACAATAATGGCATCGAAAGGCCCGCGCGAGGGCCAGCCCTGCCAGCCATCACCGTGGCGGGTAGAGACGTTATGTAAATCGAGCTGTTTCAGACGGCGCTTTGCATGCCACTGCAGACCTTTGATGCGTTCGACAGAGTAAACATGCTCAACCAGATGAGCCAGAATCGCGGTCTGATAACCAGAACCGGTCCCGATTTCCAGAACACGCGAGTGCACATCGAGCTCCAGCAGGGCGGTCATCCGCGCCACCATATAGGGCTGTGAAATCGTCTGGCCTGAGCCGATGGGGAGCGCCATGTTATCCCAGGCTTTGTGCTCAAAGGCCTCATCGATAAAGCGCTCACGCGGCACGTCGGCGATGGCTTTTAACAGGTGTTCGTCATGAATCCCCTGTTGACGCAGTTGCGCCAACAGTGTCTCGATACGCCGACTCACCATACCAGGTTTACCTCAGCGTTATCCAGCCAGCGACTCAGCACGTCCTGAGCCTTGTGCGCGGTGAGATCAACATGCAGCGCGGTGACGGACACATAACCTTCATCCACGGCGGCAAAATCAGTATCAGGGCCGGCATCCAGTTTTTCGCCCGGTGGTCCTATCCAGTACAGCGGATTGCCGCGCGGATCGGTTTGGGCAATCACCTGATCGGCCGGATGCCGACTGCCACAGCGCGTCACGCGAATGCCTTTCACCTCCGCCAGCGGCAGATCGGGCACATTGATGTTCAGTATGCGTCCGGTGCGCAGCGGCTCACGACTCAGCGCTTTAAGCAGCGCACAGGTTACCGCCGCCGCAGTGGCATAGTGCTCATGACCATTGAGCGAAACCGCAATGGCGGGCAAACCCAGATGACGTCCCTCCATGGCCGCGGCCACCGTGCCGGAATAGATAACGTCATCACCCAGATTGGGGCCGGCATTGATCCCCGAGACCACAATATCGGGTCGGGGTTGCATCAGTGCGTTTACGCCCAAATACACGCAATCGGTGGGCGTGCCCATTTGCACCGCAATGTCCCCGTTTTCATGGGTAAAGGTGCGCAACGGGGTTTCCAGCGTCAATGAGTTGGAGGCACCACTGCGATTGCGATCCGGTGCCACCACCTGCACCTCGGCAAATTGACGCAAAGCCTTTGCCAGCGTCTGAATACCAGGCGCATGGATGCCATCATCGTTGCTGAGCAATATCCGCATTTAATTCTGACCTTTTCTGTTCAACCGGGTCGCCGTAATAAGGACCTGTTTTGAAGCATGGCAACAGGTTATGACTGGACAGCGACTTTTGCATTCTAGCGGTGAGCGAGAGGAAGTGGTAGACGAAAATAAAACGCACAGGCAGGAAAAAGGTAACACATTTGCTTGAAAGGAAAGATTTCGTGCGATGCTGGCCCCCTGCTACGCCGCCCATCGTGTACGCCAGCGCGTCCCTCACCCGCGCGACTGGCCAGGTGAGGACGTGGCTTATTCGTCAGGTAAATCCGCTGTGTCGTCAGTGATGACCAGCTCTCTGACCACGCTGGTGGCAAAGCTGCCCGCCGGTAACCAGAACTGCAACGTCAGGGTGGCGTCATCCAGCCACTGCCAGTGCAAATCGCGCGGCACCACCAGCATGGCACGCCGGCTGGCCTCCACCCGTTCACGCACCAGCAGCGCGCGCAGTTCTACCGCATCCTCCAGACAGTGCTCTTCGAACGCCAGCGCGTCGCCCTGTGGCCCCGCCTCGCCTTTTCCGGGCAAGGGTGCCGTGATACGCAGCGCTTGCTGATCCACGCGCGCCTGCAACGCCTCCCTTTCCTCGGGCTGGGCGACAAACCAACTGCCACGCCCGGTAAGCTGCAATGCATCCCCGTTCATGACCTGAGTCAGGCTACCCTGCTGCTGCAAACGCAGACTGGTGACCTGATTGAATAACGCACTGCGTGCAGCAGAGAGCATCAGGCCACGTTTATTGCGGTCACGTATCTGGATTTCCTGACGCGCCAGTTTCAACGCCGTCTGCAGATTGTTGCCGTTGCGCCCAAAGCGTTGCTCGCCAAAGTAATTAGGCACACCGCGTTCACGAATCTGCTTAAGGCGGGCCTCGACGTCATCGCGCTGGCTGACCTGTCGTATGGTCAACCGAAAGGCGTTTCCGGCCAGCGCGCCGACGCGCAATTTGCGCTTATGACGCACAACCTCAAGGATTTCGACGCCTTCTGATGCAAAGCCTGTCAGGTTGGGCATCGCATTGCCCGGCACACGGAAGCAGAGTGTTTGCTCGGTCACGGCGTGGCGGTCTTTCATGCCGGCATAACTGAGGTCGCGGGCAGGAATTTTCATAAATTTTGCCAGGGCTTCGGCAACAAAACGCGTATTGGCACCCGTTTTACGAATGCGCACCAGCACATGCTCACCTTCACCGTCAGGGCGATACCCCAGGTCTTCCTTCACCTCGAAGTCTTCCGGGCGGGCTTTAATTACGCCCGTCGCGCCAGGCACACCGTGGAGGTACTGCAACGTCATGCCAACTCCGTTTTCAGCAGCAACGCGACCGCTTCACAGGCAATGCCTTCGCCGCGTCCGGTGAACCCGAGCTTTTCCGTCGTGGTGGCTTTAACGTTCACCTGGTCCATATGGCAACCCAGATCCTCAGCAATATTGATGCGCATCTGGGGTACATGCGGCAGCATTTTAGGTGCCTGAGCGATAATCGTGACGTCCACGTTACCGATGCGATAGCCTTTCGCCGCAATACGGCGCCAGGCTTCCCGCAGCAAACCGCGGCTGTCTGCGCCTTTGAACGCCGGATCGGTATCCGGGAACAGCTTGCCTATATCGCCCATTGCCACCGCGCCCAGTAAGGCATCGGTCAGAGCATGCAGTGCCACGTCGCCATCCGAATGGGCGATAAAACCATACTCAAATGGAATTCGCACACCGCCAATCACCAGCGGACCTTCTCCACCGAAAGCGTGAACGTCAAAACCGTGACCGATACGCATCATGCGCTCTCCTTTGACTGAATCTGACTAAGATAAAAAGCCGCCAGGGCTAAGTCTTCCGGGCGGGTAACTTTAATGTTATCGCTGCGACCTGTGACCAGCTCAGGATGGTAGCCACAATATTCCAGTGCCGAGGCTTCATCGGTAATGATCGCGCCCTCGTTCAAGGCGCGGGTCAGGCAGGCGGTAAGGAGCGCGTGGGGAAAAAGTTGCGGCGTCAGGGCATGCCACAGATGGTCACGTTCGACCGTATGCGCAATCGCTGACTGGCCGGGTTCCCCCCGCTTCATGGTGTCACAGACCGGTGCCGCCAGAATGCCACCCGTTTTGCTCTTTCCTGGTAACTGCAGCAGGCGGTCCAGATCATCCGGATGCAGACACGGGCGCGCGGCATCGTGCACTAACACCCAGTGCGCGCCCTGCGCCGCCTGTAATCCCGCCAGCACCGACTCGGCACGCGTTTCGCCGCCGGTCACGCGCACAACACGCGGATCGCTGGCCAGCGGCAAACGGGCAAAGTGATTATCGTCAGGGCTTAACGCGACGATGACCTGAGAAACCGCGGGATGGGAGAACAGACGCGCAATACTGTGTTCCAGAAGTGTGTGCTGACCAATCGTCAGATACTGTTTGGGACAGGTTGCCTGCATGCGGCTGCCGATACCGGCAGCGGGCACCACGGCAATCACATCCGCAGAGTGGGACTGATTGTTCATGTTTTATCGTTGTTGGTTTTGCGCAGCTTGTTGCGCGTTGCGTTTGTTCTGGTCAGGCACCAGACGATAGAAGGTTTCACCCGGCTTAATCATGCCTAGTTCACTGCGTGCGCGTTCCTCGATCGCTTCAGAGCCGCCATTGAGATCGTCAATTTCGGCAAACAGTTGATCGTTACGCATTTTAAGTTTGGCGTTTGTCGCCTTTTGTACCGCCACGTCATCGCTGACGCGCGTAAAATCATGGATACCATTCTTGCCTAACCACAAGGAATATTGCAGCCAGCCAAGCAGCACCAGTAGCAGTAACGTCAGTTTTCCCATCCCGCCCCCTAAAAACGGCTCAATCATCCCATAACTTTACTCAGGACTCCACACTGGCAGCGAAAATGCCTGCTAATGCCGTTCGCCTGAGCAAAAAAAGGAGAAGAACGAGAAGGCACAAGACCGGAAAACTTTTGTAACCTGCTGGTGCGTTTAGACATCAACGCCGTTACCAGCGTGACAGAAACAGGAACAGTATCCAGAACTGGAGGGCGACAGCGATAACGCATATCAGGGAGGTCCATATCCATTGCCCACGCAGCCAGGTACTCAGTACCATGCCCGTCAGGACGGAAACCGGAAACAGCGCCAGGAAAAAGGGCCACGTGTAGAGAAAGAAAAACAGCGTACTGGAGCCGTACAACAGGAAAGGAATGGCCAGCGCACACCAGTAACATACGAAACCAATGATACCACCCGGTAACACCGAACGCGGTTCATCAGGCGTACGTGAGTCTTTGCGTGCCAGCATGGGGGTTATATTCTGCATAAATATCCTGTCAACGCGAAGGCGGCAAAACGGAATGCGCTCTGCCGCTGTCTGTTCAGGAACTGATAATATCGCGCTGGCGCAGCAGATCTAATAATTGGGGCGTCAGTTTTGTAACCAATTGTTCCCCATTAAGCCGGATTTCTGGCTGTTCCGGCGCTTCATAAACGCTGTCTATACCGGTGAAATTTCGCAATTCGCCCGCGCGGGCTTTTTTGTATAACCCTTTCGGGTCGCGCGCTTCACAGACTGCCAACGGTGTATCGACATAAACCTCAATAAACCGGCCTTCATCCAGCAGATCACGCACCATTTGACGCTCGGCCCGATGCGGTGAGATAAACGCGGTCAGCACCACTAACCCCGCATCCACCATCAGTTTTGCGACTTCGCCTACCCGGCGGATATTCTCTTTACGATCGGCATCGCTAAAGCCCAGATCGCGGCACAGGCCATGGCGCACGTTGTCGCCGTCCAGCAGATAGGTGCTGACGCCGATGCGGTGCAACGCCTGTTCCAGCGCGCCAGCCACAGTGGATTTTCCCGACCCCGAAAGGCCGGTGAACCACAGCACCACGCCCTGATGGCCGTGCTGCTGTTCACGCGCATCGCGCGTGACGGGATGGTCATGCCATACGACATTTTCATCATGCCGGGCCATTACTGACCGCCCAGCAGATCGCGTGCATTCCAGTGCGGGAAATGACGACGAACCAGCGCATTCAGTTCCAGTTCAAACGCACTAAATTCACCGTGCTGCTGGGGGTTATCGGCCAGCGGCTCATGAATAAGCCCAGCCCCGACGGTCACGTTACTCAGACGATCGATGATAATCATTCCGCCGGTGACCGGGTTATCCTGATAGCTGTCGAGCACCAGCGGTTCGTCAAAGGTAAACGTCACCAGACCAATGCCATTCAGCGGCAGGCTGTCCGCCTCGCGTTTTTCCAGCGAGTTAATCTCAACCTGATGAATGACCTTTTCAACACGACCGCGCGCTTTTTTGCCCGCAATTTTTACATCGTAACTTTGCCCGGCCTGTAACGGCTGCTCTGCCATCCACACCACATCGACGGTGGCTGACTGAACCGCACGCAGTTCCGCGCTTGCCTCCACAAGCAGATCGCCACGACTGATATCAATCTCATCATTGAGAACCAGCGTAATGGCTTCACCCGCGCCCGCCTCCTGCAAATCGCCATCAAAGGTCACGATGCGGGCAACAGTCGATTCAACGCCGGAGGGCAGCACTTTAACCCGCTGGCCCACCTTTACGGTCCCGGACGCGAGCGTACCGGCATAACCCCGGAAATCAAGATTGGGACGGTTAACGTACTGCACCGGAAACCGCATCGGCTGATGATCGACGACTGCGTTCAGCTCCACCGTTTCCAACACGTCCAGTAAGGTCGGACCGGTGTACCAGGGCATGCTTTGACTCTGTGAGGCGACGTTTTCGCCTTCCAGCGCCGACATCGGCACGAAACGAATATCCAGGTCGTCGGGCAGTTGTCCGGCAAAATCGAGATAATCCTGTTTGATCTGCTCGAACACAGACTGCTGATAGTCCACCAGATCCATTTTGTTGATCGCCACGACCAGATGCTTGATTCCCAGCAGAGTGGAAATAAAGCTGTGGCGGCGGGTCTGGTCCAGCACGCCTTTACGGGCGTCGATCAGCAGAATAGCCAGATCGCAGGTCGATGCCCCCGTCGCCATATTGCGGGTGTACTGCTCATGCCCCGGCGTGTCGGCAATGATGAATTTGCGCTTCTCGGTAGAGAAATAGCGGTAAGCGACGTCAATGGTGATGCCCTGCTCACGCTCGGCTTGCAGGCCATCCACCAGCAGGGCCAGATCCAGTTTTTCGCCCTGCGTACCATGACGTTTACTGTCACTTTGTAATGACGACAGCTGATCTTCGTAGATTTGTCGGGTGTCGTGCAGCAGGCGACCGATCAGCGTACTTTTCCCATCGTCCACGCTGCCGCAGGTCAGAAAACGCAGCAGGCTTTTGTATTGTTGTGCGGTCAGCCAGGCTTCAACGCCGCCCTGTTCGGCAATTTGTTGTGCAATTACGGTATTCATCTGGCGTCTCCTTAGAAATAACCCTGACGTTTTTTCAGTTCCATCGAACCGGACTGATCGCGGTCAATCACCCGGCCCTGACGCTCGCTGGTGGTCGAAACCAGCATCTCTTCAATAATCTCAGGCAAGGTTTGCGCTTCAGATTCCACCGCACCGGTGAGCGGCCAGCATCCCAGGGTACGGAAACGCACCATGCGCTGTTTAATCACTTCACCTGGCTGAAGGTTGATACGGTCGTCATCGATCATCATCAGCATGCCGTCACGTTCCAGTACCGGACGCGGCGCGGCAAGATAGAGCGGAACAATCTCAATGTTTTCCAGGAAGATGTACTGCCAGATATCCAGCTCGGTCCAGTTTGACAGCGGGAAAACACGGATGCTCTCGCCTTTGTTAATCTGGCCGTTATAGTTGTGCCACAGTTCCGGGCGCTGGTTTTTCGGGTCCCAGCGATGAAAACGGTCACGGAATGAGTAGATACGCTCTTTAGCGCGTGACTTCTCTTCATCACGGCGCGCGCCACCAAAGGCCGCATCGAAACCGTACTTGTTCAGGGCCTGCTTCAGGCCTTCGGTTTTCATGATGTCGGTGTGTTTGGCACTGCCGTGCACAAAGGGATTAATGCCCATCGCCACGCCTTCCGGGTTGCGATGCACCAGCAGTTCGGCCCCCATCGCTTTTACGGTGCGATCGCGGAATTCGTACATCTCACGAAACTTCCAGCCGGTATCGACATGCAGCAACGGGAAGGGCAGCGTACCCGGATAGAAGGCTTTGCGTGCCAGATGCAGCATCACAGAAGAATCCTTGCCGATAGAATACATCATGACCGGATTGCCAAATTCGGCTGCCACTTCACGGATGATATGGATACTCTCTGCCTCCAGTTGGCGCAGATGAGTGAGTCGTTTTTGATCCATCGTTTTTCCTCTCAAGCCAGATTGACAACGGCGGACTCACGAGCCCCCTGCTGTGCCGAATGCTGAAACCAGGCAAGTTGCCCGTGTAAATTAACCACTTCCCCAATCACCAGCAGGGCCGGGGAAGGCGCTGACGCTGCCAGCGTTTCAAGATGTTCAAGCGTGCCGGTCAGAACCTGTTGGTCGGACCGGGTGCCGCGGCCAATTACCGCCACCGGCGTCGACGCCGCGCGTCCATGGAGAATAAGCTGTCGACTGATTTCGGCGGCCTTCATCGCACCCATATAAATCGCCAGCGTTTGTCGCGCGCGCGCCAGGGACGGCCAGTCAATGTCATCACTGTCCGGCCGACAGTGACCGGTAATAAACAGAACGCTCTGCGCGTAATCACGGTGCGTCAGCGGGATACCGGCGTAGGCGGTTGCGCCAGCGGCAGCGGTAACGCCAGGCACGACCTGGAACGGAATGCCCGCCTGCTGGGCGGCCTGTAACTCTTCGCCGCCGCGGCCGAAGATAAACGGATCGCCGCCTTTCAACCGCACCACGCGCTTGCCTTTCTGCGCCAGCTGCACCATCAGTTGGTTGATTTCGTCCTGCGGTAACAGATGCGCGCTGGCACGCTTGCCCACGCAGATACGGTCGGCATCGCGTCGAACCAGATCCAGCACCTCTTCACTGACCAGATGGTCATAGAGCACCACATCGGCCAGTTGCATCACCTGCAGCCCGCGCAGCGTCAGCAGACCGCTGTCGCCCGGCCCGGCACCGACAAGGATAATCTCGCCCTGCCGGGGCGGCTGATCGCCCAGTTCGCTGTCCAGCGTCGCTTTGGCGGCCTCAACATCGCCTGTTGCCATCTGACTGGCAAAGCGGCCGTTAAAGATCCGTTCCCAGTAGCGGCGGCGATCGGACATGCGACTGAAGCGGGCTTTGACTTTGTCACGCCACTGCCCCGCCAGCTCGGCCATCTGGCCCAGATGAGACGGCAGCAACGTTTCCAGCTTTTCACGTAACATGCGGGCAAGGACCGGTGCCGTCCCGCTGGAGGAGATCGCCACCACCAGCGGTGAGCGGTCTACGATGGAGGGGAAAATAAAACTGCATTTCGGCTGATCGTCGACGACATTGACCAGTTTATGGCGGGCATTGGCCTCGTCATAAACCTGCGCATTCAGCGCGTTATCGTCGGTCGCGGCAATGACCAGAAACACCTTGTCTAGCTGTGCAGGCTCAAAAGCCGTCGCCAGCCATTCAAGCTGCTGTTCATCCAGTAAGGTTTGTAACTCCGGGCACAGCTCGCGTGAGGCAATCTGAATGCGCGCCCCCGCCCGACGCAGCAATTCAATCTTGCGCGCCGCGATATCTCCCCCGCCCACGACCAGTACAGGTCGACCCGCGAGATCGGCAAAAAGAGGCAAATAATCCACGTTAACCCTGGTGTTGTTACGATGCGTTATCGCGACTATACGTTCCCTGGTGAATTGAGATGAAATTACGAATTGGAATGAGATGTTACCGAATGGAATAACGCTAAAGAAAAGCTCAGAACAAAATGTGCTTAGCGGATGATCCTACAGGCCTTTCAGGACGATTCAAATTGTGTAATGAGCATCACAGTTTCATACTAGGCCACAAAAAATGCCCCTCCTTTTTAGGAATAAGCCACAAGGAACCCGACATGCTTGCCTTTCTCCGCCTGGCCGCACTGCTTGGTGGCAGCGTGATCTTCAGCGCTCAGGCCCTGACCGACCTCACAGGACACTTCGCCGAACAGCAGGTCCGTCATATCTCAACGTACTTTCCCGGTCGCATGAGCGGCAGCCCGGCCGAGTTGATGGCGGCGGAATACCTGCAACATCAGTTTACGGCCCTGGGGTTTGAAACCAATACCCGACAGTTCAATACGGGTTACACATGGCAGGAACGTGATGGCACATCACGCTGGCGCAAGCTTACCGCGACCTCGGTGATCGCCGCACGGGAAGGCAGCGCCCCACAGGAAATTCTGGTGATTGCCAGCCTGGATACCTGGATTCCACTCAGCGACAATGAGCAGGCGCGCGGCCTGGGTGGCCTGCGTTTGCAAGGCGTGGATGATAATGCTTCCGGATTAGGCGTGATGCTGGAACTGGCTAAGCAGTTAAGCCATAAGCCGCTTCATTACGGGGTGCGCTTTGTGGCGCTCAGCGCCAGCGAATCCCATCTGCATGGCATGGACGATTATGTGGCGCGCATGAGCGAGAAAGAGAAGAAGAATACGCTGCTGGTAATCGATCTCAACAGTTTGATTACGGGCGACCACCTCTATTTCAACAGCGGTATGAACACGCCGCGTGCCGTACGCAAACAGACCAGCGAACGCGCCCTGCTGCTGGCGCGTCGTTTTGGCATTTCCGCCGCCAGTCGTCAGCTCACGAAAAATGACTTTCACGGTGTCAATCCTTTCGATGCGGCAGGTTTTCCCTTACTGGATGTCACCGCCAGAAACTGGAACGCAGGCAGCAAAGACGGCGACCAACAGCGCCGCCGTTCCCGGCATTTCCCTGACGGTACCACCTGGCATCAGACCGACCGCGACAATCTGGATTTCCTGGATCACTGGCTGCCCGGTCGTATCAGTCTGCGCACCCATGACAGTGTGAAAGTCCTGCTGCCGTTACTGAGTGAACTAACCAACCCCAAAGTGTGAGGAGCTACGATGTACATCGTTTACCTGAACTATTTCCGCCCGATTGAGGACGTCGAGGCCCTGCTGGCTCCGCACATTACGTGGCTGGATCAGCATTTTAACAGCGGCGACTTTATCGCTGCGGGCCGAAAGGATCCGCGTACCGGCGGCATGATTATGGTCAAAGCAATGCCGCGCGCCCGGTTAGATCACATTCTGGCGGACGATCCTTTCGTTGCGGTGGCCCATTACGAGGTCACTAACGTCAACATCACGCGCGCAGCCGATGAAGTCGCGGTCCTCAAAGGTTATTAGCACGTCAGTGTGACCGACAGAAGAAGCAGGCTCTTCTGTCGGTTCAGGTAAAGTCAGACAGCTTTTGCCCCGCGTTGATAAGCGTTTTTAACAGCATCTGACGTCGCTCCTCGGGCGTATCCCGACTGACCATAAAACAAATCGCGGCCACGGCCAGATCGTTTCGGGCGCGAATCGGGGCGGCCATACAACAGGTAAAACTTTCAGACAGCCCTTCCGTCATCGAATAGCCCTGATGGCCCGCCCGATGAATATCGGTCAGAAAAGCCTGCTTATCTAAGACGTTACCATTGGCCAGCCGGTAATCCTCCTCGGGGATCAGGGCCAGAATCGCCTCATCACTCCAGTTACTCAACAGCAGACGGCCCGTTGCGGTCCAGGGAATCGGAATTTTAACGCCGATGTCTGAGGTGATTTTGAAAGGATGCGCATTGCTCTCTGACAGCACCACCGTATATTTATTGCCTTCCAGCATGCACAGCTGCACGGTTTCGCCATGCTCAGCAACCATCTCGATCATTAATTGATGCGCGCGGCGAATCAGAGGATTGTGCGCCATGTAGTCCGCACCGTAATAGTGCATTTCGCGGCCAAAATACACGCTGCCTTCTGCATCCAGTTCAACCAGCCCTGCCTCACTCAGCAGATTAACCAGTTCATAAACGCTGGAACGCGGCGCACCGGTCGCTTCAATCAGTTCGCGCATCGCCATCGGCTGGCGGGCAATATGCAGCTGACGGAAAATATCAATTACGCGGTCCACGCCGCGCGCTCTGGCGGGTTTATCTTCCTGCATACCACTTTTCTCCTACCGGCATCGCCACGTTAAATCGGTTCAGGCCGCCATCATACACAGCCAACATGTTTTTACCTGAGTACGCGCACAATAACCATCCTTTTCTTTTTTCTCCTGATGCTAATTATTGGGGCACCAAAAACGCGCACGCTGAATTAAAAAAAGAGACATCGATCACTTTTAATTTAAAAAACTAATCATTGATAAAAAATATTCGTGAGCCATACGTTAATGCTAAAAAATAATCCCGTTACTCGCTATTGCAAAATAATTAACATTGTGCAAATCTCGACCTATCCGGTATTGCAGATTTAATTCCGGTATACCAGACAAAGCAAGGTGACGATTTTAAGGGCATAAGTATGACTATCAAGCGTTACGGTACGGAAGGCGGCGTCGGAACCGGAGGACAAAAACTGCCTTTTGCACGTGCGGTCGAAGCCGATGGCTGGCTTTATATCTCCGGACAAACACCGATGACAGGCGGTGAAGTCGTAGAGGGCGGCATCATTGAGCAAACACGGCTGGCCTTTGAAAACTGCCTGACCATCATGCGGGAAGCGGGTTATCAGATTAAGGACGTGGTGCATGTGACGGCGGTCCTGACGGATGCCCGGTACTTTAGTTCATTTAATAAAGTGTTTAGTGAACTTTTTCACGACCATCCGCCCGCCCGAATCTGCAGCGTGCAGGACCTGGTTGTGGATTGCAAAGTCGAAGTCGATATGACGTGTTTTAATGCCGGACGAAAATAATAGCTGCGGTTTATTCGCCTGGTAAAAATAAACGCATCCAACAGAAAAGCCATAATTAAAAATATCCCGCCACATTATTTAATAATGTTGGTGATATCCCTCTTTTATTTGAGAGAAGAAATATGAATACCACTTTCCAGCAAAATGTATTCGTCCGGCTCCTTCCCGCTCTGCTCACCGTCGCGGCGCTGACCGGTTGTACACCGACCGAAAATAAAAACGAAACCGCAGGTGCAGCACCGCCATCCACGCTACAAACCGTTCTTCAGCGCGGCACATTGCGGGTGGGCGATTGCCTGAGTTTTGCACCGTTCGGTTTTTACGATAAAGCGGGTAATCCGGATGGTTACGATGTCGACCTGGCGAAAGCGCTGGCAAAAGAGATGGGCGTCAAACTGGAAATGGTGAATACCACCAGCGCTAACCGTATTCCCAATCTGCAAACCAACAAAGTGGATGTCGTGTTCTGTAATTTCACCCGTAACCTGACGCGCGCGAAAGAGATTGGCTTTACTCAGCCCTACGTGGTGGCCAGTGAAGCCATGCTGGTGCGTAAAGCGAGCGGGATCAAATCGGCCCACGACATGGCGGGCAAAACCATTGCGACCGTGAAAGGCTCGACCAACGGCGACGAAGTACGCAGCATGGGGATCGACGTGAAGATTCAGGAATATGACTCTTCTCAGGCCGCTATCCTGGCGGTGAAACAGGGACAAGCCGATGCGATGATTGAGGATAACAACTTCCTCGCCTACCAGGCCAAGCTCGATCCGACGCTGGAAGTGACAAACGAAGCGCTGGTCCCGCTGGAATATAACGCGTTTGGTGTTAAACAGGGCGATCAGATCTGGACGAACTACCTCAACGAGTTCCTGTTTGAAATTAATGCATCCGGTGAGAATGCCCAGCTCTACCAGAAATGGTTTGGCAGTAAACCTCGCTATCCGCTGAATCCGCAGTTCTGACCAGAGAGGACGCAGGTGATGTCCTGCGTCCTGTTAAGGAGGCTTCCTATGCGCTATCAATGGCTGACACTCTGGCAGTATGCCGACACCTTTCTCGCCGCGACCTGGCTGACGCTTCAGGTGACGCTGCTGGCGTTTATGCTGGCGCTGGCGCTGGGATTGCTGGCTGCCGTGGCAAAAGCCGCCCGCTTTGCGCCTGTTCGCTGGCTGAGCCACGGCTATGTTGAATTTATCCGTAACACGCCCGTGCTGTTGCAAATATTCATCGTGTTCTTTGGGCTGCCTTCGCTGGGCATCACCATGAGTGCGTTTACGGCGGGTGTGCTGGCGTTGGGCATTAACGTCGGAGCCTATCTGGCCGAGATTTTCCGGGCCGGGATTCAGTCGGTTCCTAAAGGTCAGCTCGAAGCCGCCTGGATTTTGGGCATCAGCCGCCGCCAGATGTTTATCAATGTGGTCATGCCCCAGGCAGCGCGCGCGGTCTGGCCCGCTATCGTGAATAACCTGATTCAACTGTTGCTGGGCACCTCACTGCTGTCAGCGATTGCGTTGCCGGAACTGACGGGCACAGCCACCGTGATTAACGCCCGGACGCTGCTCTACATCCAGACCTTTAGCGTTGTCGCGCTGGTCTACCTGTTTCTCAGCAACCTGTTCTCGTGGTTAGGGACGGTTGCGGGACGTCGGCTGTTCATGCCACCGCTGGTCGTCGCCGTAAAAAGGCCGCTCTGGTCACAGGCCAGAAAAATGCTGTCACCTTCCGCTAAACAGGAGCCGGTCCAATGAGCGAACTGATTCTCAGCAGCCTGCCATTGTTGTGGCGCGGTCTGATAATTACGTTGTTGCTGTCGGTTGCCGCCATTGTCGGCAGTACCTTGCTTGGCCTTCTGGCCGCCGTCTTGCGGACCAGCCGTCTGCCTGTCGCCCGGCAGATTGCGGTGATCTATACCGAGCTGTTTCGCGGCACACCGGTTTTGATCACGCTGATGTTTATCTACTTTGGCGTGGCGTATTTTGGCTATGACATCAACCTGTTTGCCGCAGGCATTTTGGGGCTGAGCATTTATCAGGGCGCATACATTGCCGAGATCTTTCGTGGTGGCATTGAGGCGGTCCCGAAAGGCCAGTGGGAGGTTTCCTGGATCCTCGGCCTGTCCAGACGACAGACCTTCACCAGCGTTATCCTGCCGCAAACCCGTGGGATCGTCTTGCCCCCGCTTGTCGGCCAGTATCTGTCGCTCATCAAAGATACCTCGATTGTCAGCATGATCGGCATGTCTGAACTGATGCATCAGGGCCAGGCCATCGTTGATCGTATCGGGCAGCCGGTGCTGATTTATGGTCTGGTCGCCCTGCTCTACTTCGCGCTTTGTTACCCGCTTTCTCGCTGGGTGCAACACCAGCAAACCAGGAACCCGTTATGATGAAAAATGCAGCCATTACCCTGAGCCGGATCACGAAGTCATTCGGCGCGACTCAGGTTCTGAAAGAAATCAGTCTGGATGTCTCGCCGGGCGAGGTTCTGGTGCTGATCGGAGCGTCCGGTTCGGGTAAAAGTACGGTACTGCGCATTATGAGCGGTCTGGAAAAAGCCGACGGCGGCGAAATTTGGGTTAACGGCATACCGCTGCACGATCAAAAACGGAGTCGCGATATCTGTGGGCACGTCGGCATGGTGTTTCAGCAGTTCAATCTGTTTCCCCACAAAACGGCACTGGGCAACGTCACGCTGGCCTTGATTAAAGCTCAGAAACTCTCCGTCGCAGAGGCAAACGCGCGCGGCATGGCCGCGCTGGAACGCGTCGGACTGGCTGACCGCGCCGGCCACTATCCTTCTCAGCTTTCGGGCGGACAACAGCAACGTGTGGCTATCGCACGCGCGCTGGCGGTACAGCCCAAAATCATGTTTTTCGACGAAGCGACCTCCGCACTCGATCCCGAATTAGTCGGCGAAGTCATGGAAGTCATGCGCGGGCTGGCGCGTGAAGGAATGACCATGGTTGTGGTGACGCATGAGATGGGCTTTGCCCGCAAAACCGCTGACCGGGTGGTGTTTATGGATCAGGGCGTAATTGCCGAACAGGGCACACCAGACGCCATTTTCGGGCATCCCCAGAATCCACGCACGCAACAGTTTCTGTCACGCGTTCTTGAGCATTAAGGAGCCGCTATGTCTTTACGTCTTCCGCTAAACGCGGATGCCACGCTGGATGCCGCGCAGCCATCGCCCCGTTTTAAATCCGTTGCCGGTAACGGCGCGGCGCCGCTTGAGATCGGCACCGACGTCCTGCGCAGCGCAGCAGTGTTTTCGCCGGTGATGGTCATGAAACAGGCCGCACTGGAGAATAACCTGCAGCAACTCGCGGCATTCTGTCGCGAAAAAGGTGTCATGCTGGCGGCGCACGGTAAAACGTCGATGGCACCGACTATCTTACGGCGAGCTGTCAGTCAGGGCGGTGCATGGGGCATCAGCGCCGCCACGCCCGCTCAGGTCCGTGCCCTGCGACACTTTGGTATCCGCAATGTCTTTCTGGCAAACGAGTTAGTCGATCCTGCCGGTATTCGCTGGATCGGTGAATGGCAGCGCCAGCATCCTGACCACGGCTTTCTCTGTTATGTGGACTCACTGGCGGGCATCACGCTGCTGGAAGAGAACCTAGGCGATACGGCCATTGCCGTGTTGATTGAAGTATCGATTCCCGGCGGCAGAACAGGATGCCGAACCGAGGAGGAAGTGCTGAGGATAGCTGAACGCATCGCCCGGAGTCGCCACCTGCAGCTTGTCGGTGTCGCGGGCTATGAAGGGGCGCTGGGTGCCGCGCGTGATGCAGCGGGCGTGGCGTTAATTCAGCACTACTGCAACGTCATGTTATCTACCGCCACTCTGCTGGCTGAACGCCAGCTGTTTCAGAGTGAGACCATTCTGCTGAGCGCCGGTGGGGGTGCCTGGTTTGATGTGGTGACAGCGTGCTTTACCCAGGCCACGCTGCCGCTACCGGTTCAGCCTTTAATTCGCTCGGGTGCGTATATGGCACACGACAGCGGTCTCTATTCCCGTATCGCCCCCTTTGCGCAGCCGGGCTCAGGCCACCATTTTGAAGCCGCGCTGGAAATCTGGGGACGCGTACTGTCCCGTCCGGAACCGGGACTGGCGCTGCTGGACTTTGGCCGACGCGATGTCCCTTTCGATCAGGATTTACCTGTCCCGCTGTGGATGCGTGCCGCTGACGGCAGCGCACCGCGATCCGGCACGCATCTGTCGATCAGCGAGGTTAACGATCAGCATGCCTATCTGCGCCTTCCCGCGGATGAATCCCTTCAGCCGGGCGACTGGGTAGGATGCGGTATTTCTCATCCCTGTACCGCTTTTGATAAGTGGCGCTACCTTCCGCTGGTCGATGACGACTACCGCGTCGTGGACAGCGTAGAAACCGCGTTCTGACCGCAGAGAATCTCCACCGCTGAGGCCGCGACCCGGCCCATAACAAAACGGGCGATTCATCCGAATCGCCCGTTTTGTTATGCTGTCTTCATCAGCCTTCGTGCAAGCCGCACTCGCGTTTCAGGCCAAAGAAACGTGTTTCTTCTTCCGCCATGCCCGGCTCCCACTTACGCGTGGTGTGCGTATCTCCCACCGACAGGTAGCCTTCGTCCCACAACGGATGGTATTTCAGATTATGGGTTTGCAGATACTGATGAACCTGGCGGTTATCCCAGTCAATAATCGGCAGCACTTTAAACACACCGCGCTGAACGCCCAGCACCGGCAGACTGGCACGACTGCCTGACTGATCGCGACGCAGGCCCGCAAACCAGGTCTGGGCGCCCAGCGTTTCCAGTGCCCGGTTCATCGGCTCAACTTTGTTGATTTGGTTGTACTGCTCAATGCCTTCAACCCCTTGTTCCCACAGCTTGCCATAACGCGCTTCCTGCCAGGCAGGCGACGTTTCGGCGCGGAACACCTTCAGGTTGAGATTGAGCTGGTCGGCCAGCTCATCTATAAAGCGATACGTTTCCGGAAACAGATAGCCCGTATCCGTGAGGATAACCGGAATATCGGGTTGCACACGCGTGACCAGATGTAGCGATACGGCAGCCTGAATACCAAAGCTGGACGAGAGCACATAAGCACCCGGCAGGTTTTCCAGTGCCCAGCTTACGCGTTCTTCCGCAGAGGCTTTTTCCAGTTGGGCATTCGTCGCGGCCAGCGCCATCGCGCGCTGGACCTTCGACATCGCATTCAGTGCTGCAAGATCGATACTCATTTTGCCTCCTGCCAGAAGTCGCGCGCAGGGTCCTGCACCGGTGCAACGATGCCCGCACGGATCACGAAGTCGCCAAAGCCTTCTGCGGCCTCGCGCTCTTTCGCCCAGCGCCCTACCAGCTCATCAATTGTGGCGAGAATTTCAGGTTCGGTAATGTTTTCACGGTACATACGTGGGATGCGCGTGCCGATACGGTTACCCCCAATGTGCAGGTTGTAACGCCCTGGCGCTTTCCCGACCAGGCCCACTTCTGCCAGCATCGCACGGCCACAGCCGTTCGGACAACCGGTAACGCGTAGCACGATGTGCTCTTCACCGACGCCGTGATTGTGCATGATCGCTTCAACCCGGGTGACGAAAGACGGCAGGAAACGTTCAGCCTCCGCCATAGCCAGTGGACAGGTCGGAAACGCCACGCAGGCCATTGAGTTTTCTCGCTGAGGCGTCACGTTTTCCATCAGGCCATGTTCACGGGCAATCGCCTCAATCTGCGCTTTCTGGCTTTCTGGCACGCCCGCCACGATCAGATTCTGGTTGGCGGTCAGGCGGAAATCGCCCTGATGGATTTTGGCGATTTCGGCGATGCCGCTTTTTAACGGACGTCCCGGATAATCCAGCAGACGGCCGTTTTCAATGAACAGCGTCAGATGCCATTTGTTGTCGATACCTTTGATCCAGCCGAAACGATCGCCGCGTGTAGTGAATTCGTAAGGGCGCGTCGGCTCAAACATCACACCGGCGCGCTTCTCAACTTCGGCCTTAAAGGTGTCAACGCCCACGCGCTCCAGCGTGTATTTGGTTTTGGCGTTTTTACGATCGGTACGGTTGCCCCAGTCGCGCTGCGTGGTAACCACCGCCGCGGCGACGTCCAGAATCTTCTCTACCGGAAAATAGCCGAATTCGCTGGCGGTACGGGCATAGGTCGCTTTGTTACCGTGCTCAATGGACAAACCGCCGCCCACCAGCAGGTTAAAGCCGACCAGCTTGCCGTTTTCCGCAATGGCAATAAAGTTCAGATCGTTAGCGTGCAGATCGACATCATTGTGCGGCGGGATCACCACCGTGGTTTTAAACTTACGCGGCAGGTAGGTTTCCCCCAGGATCGGCTCTTCGTCGGTTGTGGCGACTTTCTCCTGATCCCACCAGATCTCAGCATAGGCGCGGGTTTGCGGCAGCAGATGTTCTGACAGCTTTTTCGCCCATTCGTAGGCTTCCTGATGCAACGCGGATTCCACCGGGTTGGAGGTACACAGGACGTTACGGTTAACGTCATTCGCCGTCGCCAGCGCATCCAGCCCCACTTCGTGCAACATCTGATGCGTAGGTTTGACGTTCTTTTTCAGGATGCCGTGAAACTGGAACGTCTGACGGTTCGTCAGACGAATGCTGCCGTAAAGCGTTTTCTCGGTGGCAAACTTATCGATCGCCAGCCACTGGGTCGGCGTAATAATCCCACCCGGCAGGCGGCAGCGCAGCATCATGGCATGGCGCGGTTCCAGCTTTTGCTCGGCGCGTTCTGCGCGAATATCGCGATCATCCTGCTGGTACATGCCGTGAAAACGGATCAGCAGGAAGTTGTCGCCGCTGAAACCACCGGTCAGTCCATCCTCAAGATCGTCAAGAATGGTTCCACGCAGGTAATTGCTCTCTTTTTTTAACCGCTCTGCATCCGTCAGTTTGCCTTCAACCACCAGCGGTCCAGGGTATTTTTCAGTCATTAGTAAACGTCTCGCTGATAGCGGCGCTCAATGCGCAGCTCACTTAAAAATTCGTCAGCCGTTTCACGATCCATAGCACCGTGCTCGACCACCACATCCAGTAACGCCTGCTCAACGTCTTTTGCCATGCGATTTGCATCGCCGCAGACATACAGGTGCGCGCCATCCTGAATCCAGCGCCAGACTTCCGCACCCTTCGCGCGGATTTTATCTTGTACATATATTTTCTCTGCCTGATCGCGCGACCAGGCCAGATCGATGTGCGTTAACAGGCCGTCTTTAACATATTTCTGCCATTCCACCTGATACAGAAAGTCATCCGTAAAGTGCGGATTGCCAAAGAACAGCCAGTTTTTCCCGCTGGCCCCATCGTTATCACGCTGTTGCATAAAGGCGCGGAACGGGGCGATTCCGGTGCCCGGACCAATCATGATCACAGGTGCATCGGGATTCTCCGGCAGGCGGAAGTTATCATTATGTTCGATAAACACCCGGACTTCGCCGTCTTCTTCAACACGGTCTGCCAGCCAGGTTGATGCGCCGCCGCCGCGCTGACGTCCTTCGATATCAAAACGTACCGCACCCACGGTGATATGCACTTCGGTATCGGTCTCCGCCTGCGAAGAGGCAATGGAATACAAGCGCGGGGTTAAGGGACGCAGCAGGCCGGTCAGCTGCTCAGCCGTCAGTTGCGCAGGCGCCAGGCGAACCATATCGACAATCGGATAACGTTGCGCGTACTGTTGAAGTTTAGCTTTGTCATCCACCAGCGACAGCAGTTCATCGTTGCGGGATAAAGTGGCGTACTGCGCCACAATTTGCGCGGTGTTGACCGTTAACTCGAAATGTTTCTGCAGCGCCTCTGCCAGCGGCAGCGTCTGGCCCTGTACGTCAACCGGCTCATCGCCTTTTAACCACACCAGCTCCAGCAGTTCGCTGACCAACGCGGCATCGTTTTCATACCAGACGCCCAGCGCATCGCCGGGCTGGTAGCGCAAACCGGAATCGCCCAAATCAATTTCGATATGGCGGACGTCTTTATCCGAATCGCGGCCGGTGATTTTCTGATTGACCGATAAACTCGCGCTGAGGGGCTGCGTTTTGGAATAGGGGCTGGTGGACACTTCATTGACGCTGCCCGCCACGGTTGCCGCCGCCTGTGCGGGCGAGGCCGTCGGGACCCGTGCTTTCAGAATGTCGGTGAGCGCCTTGCGCCAGGCGCTGGCCTGCTCAGCATAGTCAACATCGGCATCAACCCGATCCAGCAGGCGTTCCGCCCCCAGCTCAGCCAGCCGTGTATCGAAATCTTTGCCCGCCTTGCTGAAGAATTCATAGGAAGTGTCGCCCAGACCCAGTACGGCAAAAGCCGCACCGTCCATTTTGGGCGCTTTTTTCGACATCAGGAATTTATGCAGCGCAACGGCTTCTTCCGGCGGCTCGCCTTCCCCTTGCGTGGAGGTCACCACAATCAGCAGCTTTTCCTGGCCGATTTGTTTAAATTTGTAGTCGCCGGCGTTTACCAGATTCACGGTCAGCTTTGCGGCCTGCAGGTCATCGCGGAGCTGTTCAGCCACCCGACGGGCGTTGCCGGTTTGCGAGGCGGAAAGCAGCGTAATCGCGGGCGCTTCAGGCTGTGCCGGAGCGCTGGCCACCGCCTGACCAGGCGCATGATTGACTTTGCCCCAGAAGTAGCCGGAGAGCCACGCCATTTGAGTGGTGGAAAAATCTGTCGTTGCTGCCTCTAAACGGGCAAGTTGCTCCAGAGAGAGCGGAAGCAGTGAACCTGGTGCCTGAGTCGTCATCGCGATAAAAATTCCAGTAGCAGAAATCCGGACCGAATAGTGGCGGAAGAGAGAGAAGGGTACAGCCAGCTATATTAACGATTAAAGACGCCTTCGACATATCAAATAACCAAAATGACTAAATGGTTTTTCAGATACAATTAATCGTTAAAAGTGGTAATTCTGACAGTCATCAACAGACTCAGGTAATCATCCTTCCCGCTCTGATTAATGGCGGGTGATTGCCCTGAATACGTGGCATAACGAATTGCCAACGCGACGATACGAGAGGATCGGGTGCCTGAGACAGTAACTGCATTATCGCCTGCGCTGACAGAGCGAATCCTGGATAAACTGGGCCTGGATCACTCCCCTGCCCCAGATGCGGCCGGACTTCAGGCGCTTTACCGCGCCTGGTGCCAGAAGGTGCCCTTCGACAATATCCGCCGGCGCATTCTCGCGGACGATCCTCCTTCCCAACCGTTGCCCGGCACCACGGCCGACGATTTTTTCACGCACTGGCTACAATTTGGCACCGGCGGCACCTGCTGGGCCGGTCATGGCGCACTCTTTGCGCTGCTCATGCAACTGGGATTTCGTGCGCAACTCGGTGTATCCAGGATGCTGTCCTCGCGTCCGTCCCCCGTCGATTCTCCCGGTCATGGTCTGCTGTTGGTCACCCTCAACGATCGTCCTCTGGTGGTGGATGCTACGATGCTTCATGACCATCCGCTGCCGCTTGAGGTGGCAGAGTATGCGCATCCCGTCTGGGGCACGCAGGTTCATCAGCAGGGCGACAGTTGGTTGATTAACTGGAAGCCGTTAGGTCGGGCAAGGCTGGATTGTCAGCTCCTGGCGCTTAATATCCCCTTCGCTGACTTTCAGGCGCGCCATCAAAAAAGCCGCAACACCAGTCGCTTTGACGGTGCACTGCTGATTCGTCGGGCAGGTCATGAAACACTCACCGGCATCGTTAAAGGTGAGCAGGTAGTAAGAGCCCAGGACGGAAGCGAAAGCTTCACGCCGCTGTCACAATCACAACAACATCAGTTGTTAATTGAACATTTCGGTATCGCCGAAGAAATCGTGGCGCGTCTTCCCGCCGACGTGTCGCACAACGGTTAACGGCTTTATGCCGGGTTAACGCCCTGATGCGCTTAACCATTCTGGCGATTGGCTGAGCAAACTGCGCTTAACGGGTGCGAAAAAGCTGCTTTTCAGGTAGAATTCGGCCCGTTTTTAATGCCTGAGAGCGATTATGTCTACCACGTTATTTAAAGAGTTCCAGTTCGAAGCCGCACACCATTTACCTAATGTACCGGCCGGACACAAATGCGGTCGTTTGCACGGTCACTCCTTCCTGGTGCGTCTGGAAATCACCGGCGAAGTGGATGCGCATACCGGCTGGGTGATGGATTTTGCCGAACTGAAAGCGGCCTTTAAACCCCTTTATGACCGGCTTGATCATTATTACCTCAATGACATTCCGGGACTGGAGAATCCGACCAGCGAAGTGCTGGCCAAATGGATTTGGGATCATATGAAGCCTCGCCTGCCGTTACTGAGCGCGGTCATGATCAAAGAAACCTGCACCGCAGGCTGTACCTACCGCGGTTAACCGGCCGCCCTTCGCCAACGGGCGGCTGATCGGGCACAGGGTTGATCAGTCGGCAGGGTTGCTGACATGTGCATTGTAACGTTCCGTCGGCTGTCATCCCGCTGTCATCTTTACCGACCAGGCTGTTCTCTCCTTCATTAAAGATCATGAGAATCAACAATGAACCTGAGAAAGCCTTTTCTGGCCTTGTCCGTTTTTATCACTGCCTCTGCCGCCGTGCAGGCGGAAAACATCCTTAACTTCCCGCAACCCGAAACGCTGCCGGACGCCTTCTATGCCGTCACGGAAATTCCGGCAGGCGGCATCATTAAATATGAAACCGATGCGAAAACCGGTTTCATCGTTGCCGACCGTTTTCAGTCCATGCCGGTTGCATATCCGGCTAACTACGGTTCGCTGACGCAATCACTGGGCGGTGATAACGATCCGCTGGATGTGATCTTCTATACGCGCGCCCCACTCGCCCCCGGGACACTCATTAAACTGCGCCCGATTGGCGTACTGAAAATGATCGACGGCGGCGAAGTGGATGACAAAATTGTCGCCGTACCCGCCAGTCATGTCGATCCAACCTATGATGCGATTCAGACGGTAGCCGATTTGCCCAAAATGGAGCAGCAGCGGCTGGAGGCTTTTTTTCGCGTTTACAAGGAACTGCCCGAGGGCCGTAAGAAGGTTGAGCTGAAAGGGTTTGAAGACGCGAACGCCGCAAAAGCGGAGATTAAGCAGGCTTATGAAACCTGGAAAGCGAAACAGTAAATGAAAAAGGCGGCCAGGGCCGCCTTTTTGCTGTCAGGCAATATTCAGGTATTTATGCGTCTGCATCGACAGGCGCCAGTTGCGCGCAATGCAGGTTTCGATACACAGTTTAGTCGCATCATCTTTGCGACTGATCGGCTGCAGCGCAATAATGCGCGCTTTCGTGTCCTGAATCCCGGCCAGTAAATCGTCTAAGGCCTCCACATCACGTTGCCGTGCTACCGGATGTTTGATCTCATCTGCACGGCTCAGCGCCTGTGCCAGGACATCATAACCGCCGCGCATATTAACCTTCGGCGACACGGTCACCCAGGTTTGTGCAGAGCAGTGGATTTCGTGGGTCCCGCTGGTTTCGATCTGGCACTGAAACCCTGCGGCTTCCAGCGCGTCGGTCAGTGGGCGCAAATCGTAGATGGCCGGTTCTCCGCCGGTGATCACAATGTGACGGGCCGTCCAGCCCTGTTGCGCGATGCTGCTGAGCAGCATTGGCACATCCGCGTTGCCCCAGGCATCGCTTTCCACCGTTTTAACCAGAATATCGCCTAATGCTGTTTCCCGATCCGCCTGTTTTTCCCAGGTGTGTTTGGTGTCACACCAACTGCATCCTACCGGACATCCCTGTAAGCGGATGAAAATCGCCGGCACGCCGGTGTAATAGCCTTCGCCTTGCAGCGTCTGGAACATTTCGTTAATCGGGTACTGCATAATCATCTCTGTGAAGTTTTAAAACGTGATTATCGCAGAACTCAGCGCTGAGATCATGTCAGGTGATGCTGAACCGACGCGATCTTCTGTGAACGCGCCAGGCGACAGGAGGACAGCAGGCGGGATCAGAGGGTCAGATCCACCCACACCGCCGCATGATCAGACGCTGCATTGACCTCTTTTTTCAGTTCGGGATAGGTTTCCCATTTTACCGGGCGAACACCGGGCCACATCCCTTTGCGCCACACGCCGCCTTTTTCGACCTTTTTCCACAGGGCGGGCGACAGCAAAATATAGTCAATTTTATTACTGGCGCTGCAACCGCCCCAGGTACCGGGATAGCCACCGTTATCAAACTTTTCATGGGTAAAGATATCTTTCAGGTCGGTGTCCTTCAGCAACGGCGATAAGGCCTCGCTGTCTGGCGTGTCGTTAAAATCGCCCGTGATCGCGATCAGGGTTTGCCCGTCTTTAATGCGTTGCTGATATATCGCTTTGACCCGCTCCGCCTGCCGTTTACGGCGGGCGTCAGAGGTGGCTTTTGCACCGTACCCTTTGCTTTTAAAATGGTTAACCAGCACAAGCAGGGTTTGACCGTCGGGCAAAGGAATCGTGAATTCGGGACAGTCGCGCGAGAAAATCAGCTCGCCCTGTTTATCTTTGTCATCGACATGACTTCGGATTGTGTCGATAGCAAAGTCTGCCGCGCTCATTAGCCCGACATCAATGCCCCGCTTATCGTTGCCATCAATCACCATCACATGATTAAACGGCGTGCCGCCGCGGGCAGGCAGCATCGTGTTACTAAATTCCAGCAACGCGGGGCGGCTTTCTGCTTCCACGACCGTCAGGATATCCGCCCTGAGATCTGTCATGACCTGCGCCGTTAATCCCATAGCAATCTCGTCTATCGGCGCACGTCGCAGTTCCAGCGATCCGACCCAGTCAGCACGGCCATTAGCGATAATGCGAATGCCGCTGTTGTCTGTGGGTCGGGTCAACAGTTTACCCCGGTTGCGCCGCAGGAGAACAAAATGCCCGGTGTCTGACTTTTGCAGTCCCAGCGCCACCATCAGTTCAACCATCTGTTTTTTCATCGCGTCGGTATACTCAGCCTGCCCCAGCAGGGCATTCAGCTCGGCGAATTTTTCGAGTACCGGTTTTCCTGCACGCCATTCGTTCTGATTCATCGCTCTGGCGCGATCAAACAGGTTTTCAACGTTATACGAAGCCAGCCTCACAGGTTTTCTCCTTCAGCCAGTTAATCTTTGCCTGAAAGCGGCGATTCATGCGCCTCAGGCGAGCAACAGGATGCGTCAGATTCGTGTATACAGCGTCAGTGTCGGTGGGTTGTGTTAAGCGCAGATGTATACAGCATAGACGTCGCAGAAAAAGGTGAGGAAGCCTGACAGCAAAGGCATAAAAAAACCCGCCACGTGGGCGGGTTTTCAACAGAAGTCAGAAGTCAGTAAACTTACTGGCCTTTTACTTCTTTCAGACCGTTGAAGGGCGCTTTTGAACCCAGCGCTTCTTCGATACGGATCAGCTGGTTGTACTTCGCAACACGGTCAGAACGGCTCATTGAACCGGTTTTGATCTGGCCTGCAGCAGTACCGACCGCCAGGTCAGCGATGGTCGCATCTTCGGTTTCACCTGAACGGTGAGAGATCACAGCGGTGTAGCCTGCGTCTTTCGCCATTTTAATCGCAGCCAGGGTTTCGGTCAGTGAACCGATCTGGTTGAATTTGATCAGGATGGAGTTCGCGATACCTTTCTCGATACCTTCTTTCAGGATCTTCGTGTTGGTAACGAACAGGTCGTCACCTACCAGCTGGATTTTGTCGCCCAGCACTTTGGTCTGGTAGGCGAAGCCATCCCAGTCAGATTCGTCCAGGCCATCTTCGATAGAAACGATCGGATACTGCTTCGTCAGATCTTCCAGGAAGTGGGTGAACTCTTCAGAGGTGAAGGCCTTACCGCCTTCACCGGCCAGCACGTATTTGCCATCTTTATAGAATTCAGATGCCGCACAGTCCATTGCCAGGGTGATATCTTTACCCAGCTCATAGCCTGCTGCTTTTACCGCTTCCGCGATAACCGCCAGCGCTTCGGCGTTAGAACCCAGGTTTGGCGCATAGCCACCTTCGTCACCTACCGCTGTGCTCATACCTTTGCTTTTCAGCACTTTCGCCAGGTTGTGGAACACTTCTGAACCCATGCGGATCGCTTCTTTCACGCTTGATGCGCCGACAGGCTGAATCATGAATTCCTGAATGTCGACGTTGTTATCCGCGTGCTCACCACCGTTGATGATGTTCATCATAGGCAGTGGCATAGAATATTTGCCTGGGGTGCCGTTCAGTTCAGCGATGTGCTCATACAGCGCCTGACCTTTAGAGGCTGCCGCCGCTTTTGCCGCAGCCAGTGAAACAGCCAGAATGGCGTTAGCACCGAAGTTAGATTTGTTCTCAGTACCGTCCAGGTCGATCATGATTTTATCGATGTTCGCCTGATCTTTCGCGTCTTTGCCTTTTACCGCTTCAGCAATCGGACCGTTAACCGCAGCAACCGCTTTAGTTACGCCTTTGCCCAGGAAGCGAGATTTGTCACCGTCACGCAGTTCCAGTGCTTCACGAGAACCGGTAGAGGCACCTGATGGTGCTGCAGCCAGGCCTACGAAGCCGCCTTCCAGGTGCACTTCAGCTTCAACAGTTGGGTTGCCACGTGAGTCGATAATTTCGCGACCGATGACTTTTACGATTTTGGCCATTACGATTTTCCTCAGTACAAGTTAGTCAATCCTAAGACAAACAACGCGCGAAAAGTTCGCGCGTTGTTCGTTAAACTTATTTCGCTAAACGCTTCTGATGCTCATGTGCTGCCTTCACAAACCCGGCAAACAACGGATGACCATCGCGTGGCGTCGATGTGAACTCAGGGTGGAACTGGCAAGCAATAAACCATGGATGGTTCGGGATCTCAATGATCTCAACCAACTGATCGTCGCCAGAACGTCCTGCCACGCGTAAACCCGCTGCTTCAATTTGCTTCAGCAGCATATTATTCACTTCGTAGCGGTGACGATGGCGCTCAACAATCGTGTCAGAACCGTACAGCTGGCGAACCTTGCTTTCCGGGGTCAACTGGCACTGCTGGCTGCCAAGACGCATGGTACCGCCCAGATCGCTCTGCTCAGAACGGACTTCAACGTTACCTTCTTCGTCACGCCATTCGGTGATCAAGGCGACCACCGGATACTTACAGTCTGGCACAAATTCTGTGGAGTTTGCGCCTTCCATACCGGCAACATTGCGCGCGAACTCCATCAGGGCAACCTGCATGCCAAGACAGATGCCGAGATAAGGCACGTTGTTTTCGCGGGCATATTTCGCCGTCATCAGCTTGCCTTCGACACCGCGGTAACCAAACCCACCCGGAATCAGAATGGCATCTAAATCTTTCAGCAATTCGACACCGCGGGTTTCTACGTCCTGGGAGTCGATCAGCTTGATGTTGACGGTAACGCGATTCTTCAGCCCGCCGTGCTTCAGAGCTTCAATAACAGATTTATACGCATCCGGCAGTTCGACATATTTGCCCACCATACCAATGGTGACTTCGCCGCCCGGGTTCGCTTCTTCATAAATCACCTGCTCCCACTCGGCCAGATTGGCTTCCGGAGCATTCAGATTGAAACGCTTACAGATATAGTCATCCAGACCCTGCGATTTCAGCATGCCTGGAATTTTGTAGATGGAATCGACGTCTTTCAGCGAAATAACGGCTTTTTCTGGCACGTTACAGAACAGGGCAATTTTGCCACGCTCGTTGGCCGGCACCGCCCGATCGGAACGGCAGATCAGGACATCTGGCTGAATACCGATAGAGAGCAGTTCCTTTACAGAGTGCTGCGTCGGCTTGGTTTTGACCTCGCCCGCTGCCGCCATGTAAGGCACCAGCGTCAGGTGCATGTACATCGTGTGTTCGCGGCCCACGTCGACGGCCATCTGACGAATCGCTTCCAGGAACGGCAGGGATTCGATATCACCGACCGTACCGCCGATTTCGACCAGCACGACGTCGTGACCTTCGCCACCTTCGATGATGCGCTCTTTAATCGCATTAGTAATATGCGGAATGACCTGAATCGTGGCACCCAGATAGTCGCCACGGCGCTCTTTGCGCAGGACTTCCGAGTAGATACGGCCAGTGGTGAAGTTGTTGCGGCGCGACATTTTCGTGCGGATGAAGCGCTCATAGTGACCCAAATCCAGATCGGTTTCGGCCCCATCATCAGTGACGAATACTTCACCGTGCTGTGTCGGGCTCATGGTACCCGGATCGACGTTAATGTACGGATCCAGTTTCATGATGGTCACGTTCAGACCACGCGCTTCGAGAATGGCTGCGAGGGAGGCTGCGGCAATGCCTTTACCCAGAGAGGAAACGACCCCGCCGGTCACAAAAATATAATTCGTTGTCATGCTGAACCTGAGAGTTTAGGTTTAAAGACGGTGGAATAACCAGGACGGGAAAACAGTATACTGGAAACCGCCATCAGCCACAATTGATGAATCACATCCCTCTCCTCACGCATTGCTGCGCGTACCTTAGCGGATAGCGGTTAACAAAATGTTGACGTACATCACAAAGTTGACGCGAAGCTGAATCGAGTAAGCCCGAGCGCGCACTTTATGCGCAGCGCTGGAATAATCAGCGTTTTTCGTCGGCTTTTACCTGCTGCCAGGCCGCTTCCATTTGTTCCAGCGTGGCGCCAGGCATAGACAGTCCCTGTGCAGTAATGATTGCTTCCACCGCACGGAAACGGCGCTCAAACTTATCGTTGGCCTTCTGTAGCGCGATTTCGGCTTTGCTGCCCAAGTGACGCGAGAGGTTAACCGTCGCAAACAGTAAATCGCCGATCTCTTCTTCCAGCTTTTGCGGGTCGACGACGCTTTGCTGCGCCTCGTGCATCACCTCATCGATCTCTTCATGCACCTTGTCGACCACCGGGCCCAGCGTGGTCCAGTCGAAGCCCACATTGTGGCAACGCTTTTGAATTTTATGGGCGCGCATCAGCGCAGGCAGCGCTTTTGGAATATCGTCCAGTGCCGAATGTTGGGCTTTCTCTGCCCGTTCCGCGCTTTTTATCGCCTCCCAGTTTTTCAACACCTCAGCGCTGTTCCCGGCGGTGCCTTCCGCAAAAATATGCGGATGGCGACGTTCCAGCTTGTCACTGATGGCATGGCAGATATCATCAAAATTAAAGCGCCCCTGCTCCTGTGCCATCTGGGCATAAAACACCACCTGAAACAGCAAATCGCCCAGCTCCCCCCGCAGATCGTCGAAGTCTTCGCGCTGGATCGCATCCAGTACTTCGTAGGTTTCTTCCAGGGTATAAGGCGCGATGGTGGCAAAGGTCTGCTCGCGATCCCACGGGCAGCCCTGTTGCGGATCGCGCAGGGTTTTCATAATGCCCAGCAGGCGATCAATTGACGTCATAGGGTAATCCTTCCGGTGTTTCGTTGGCATAAACGCGGTGATAAAAGCAGCCAGGCGCACGTCGGTCAAAACGTGCGCCTGATGACAGGTTAGTGCAGGCGGCGGGCATCGATGATGTCAGGTACCTGATTGAGGCGAGACAGCACGCGCCCCAGGACCTGGTGATTGTAAATCTCGATGTCCATATCAATGGTGGCGAGCTGTTTTTTGGTATCGCTGCGGCTCGATACGCCGAGCACGTTGACCTTTTCGTTGGCGAGAATCGTGGTGATATCGCGCAACAGCCCGCTGCGATCGTTAGCCGTGACGCGCACCACCAGCGAATAGCCGCTGGAGTAGCTTTCGCCCCATACGGCATCGACGATGCGCTCTGGCGCGTTGGAGATCAGCTCCGACAGCTGATCGCAGTCGGCACGGTGAATGGAAATACCGCGTCCGTGGGTGATAAAGCCGACGATATCGTCGCCCGGGATAGGCTGACAGCAGCGTGCGATATGGTGCATGAGGTTGCCCACGCCTTCCACCACGACGCGACCACTTTCCTTGCGGGCAGACGGCGCGTGCGATTTTTGCGTCAGCTGACGCAGGGCTTCACGGTCCTGCTCTTCCGCCGTCGGCTTATTAAGTTTGGCCTGCAGGAAATTCACCATCTGGTGCAGACGAATATCCCCGCCGCCAATGGCGGCCAGTAACTCGTCCAGCGAAGTGACGTTATAGCGCGGCAGCAGCAGCTTCTCGGCTTCACGCAGGCTGATATCCATCTGGTTCAGCTCGTTGTCCAGAATCTGGCGACCGGCGAGAATGTTTTTATCGCGATCCTGCTTACGGAACCAGTTGTGAATTTTGGCGCGGCCACGGCTGGTAGTGATGAATCCTAAATTCGGGTTCAGCCAGTCACGGCTTGGATTCGGCTGTTTTTGTGTGATGACTTCAACCTGGTCGCCCATCTGCAACTGATAGGTAAAGGGCACGATGCGCCCACCGATTTTGGCACCGATGCAGCGATGGCCGATATCGCTGTGGATATGGTAAGCAAAGTCCAGCGGCGTAGAACCGGCGGGCAAATCGACCACATCGCCTTTCGGGGTAAAGACGTAGACGCGGTCATCAAACACCTGACTGCGGACCTCTTCCAGCAGCTCGCCGGAATCGGCCATCTCTTCCTGCCAGGAGATCAGCTTACGTAACCAGGCAATGCGTTCTTCATGGCCTGCCGCCCCACGGGCATGGCTGGACGACGGACCTTCTTTGTATTTCCAGTGTGCCGCGACGCCGAGTTCCGCGTCCTCATGCATCTGACGCGTACGAATCTGGATCTCAACGGTTTTACCCTGCGGTCCCAGCACCACCGTATGAATGGACTGATAACCGTTAGGCTTCGGGTTAGCGACATAGTCGTCGAATTCACTGGGCAGATGGCGGTACAGCGTATGTACCGTACCCAGCGCGCCATAGCAGTCCTGCAAACGCTCAGCCACAATTCGCACCGCGCGCACGTCGAACAGCTCATCAAAGGCGAGCGATTTTTTCTGCATCTTGCGCCAGATGCTGTAGATATGTTTGGGACGGCCGTATACTTCGGCACGAACGCCCTCTTTCGCCATCTCTTTACGCAGGTTAACGACAAAGTTATCGATATATTGCTCACGATCGATACGACGTTCGTGCAACAGTTTCGCAATGCGCTTGTATTCTTCGGGGTGCAGATAGCGGAAGCAGTAATCTTCCAGCTCCCATTTCAGCTGGCCGATGCCCAGCCGGTTGGCCAGCGGCGCGTAAATATTGGTGCTTTCTTTGGCGGCCAGAACGCGTTCGTCTTCCGGTGCATCCTTCACCTCGCGCAGGTTCATAATGCGCTCTGCCAGCTTGAGCACCACGCAGCGGAAATCTTCCACCATCGCCAGCAGCATGCGGCGCACGTTATCCACCTGCTCTGAGGCCATTGAATCGTTATGAATGGCTTTCAGCTGGCGAATCGCATCCATATCGCGCACGCCATGTACCAGCGAAACGATGCCTTTGCCGACGGTTTTTTCCAGCTCTTCTTCGCTGACCACTTCGTCATTGGCGAGCGGGAAAATCAGTGCCGCGCACAGGCTCTCAATGTCCATGCTGAGCATTGAGAGGATTTCCACCATCTCAATACCGCGCCACAGCAGCAGCGACTGGTCGGGATGGCCTTGCGTCTGCGCCTCACAATAGCGCCAGGTTTCAGCAAGACGTTCACATGATTGCGGGTTAGCCACGCCAAGACTGGCGATCCACTGGTCGAGGGCAAATTCCCCTTCCGTATTTAAATGTGCACTTCTGACCGCAACCATATCCTCTCCTGCACAGCGCCCCTGCCGGACACTTATGTTTTTTTTCTGAACAGCACCATGGATTCGAGATGACGGGTATGCGGAAACATATCCAGCATCGCGACCCTTTCCAATTGGTAGCCCGCCGACAACAGTGTTTCGCTGTCACGCGCGAGTGTTACAGGATTACACGACACATAGACCACACGCTGTGGTGATAGTTTGACGACATGGGACATGACACCCGCCGCCCCGGCCCGCGCCGGATCGAGTAACACCTTGTTAAAGCCTTGCGTCGCCCAGGGCTGACGCGAAACATCGTCTTCCAGATTGTGCTGAAAAAATCTGACGTTTTTAAGATCATTGACCTCAGCATTATACTCCGCCTGCTGGACTAATGCTGCAACGCCCTCCACACCTACGGCATTTTGTACCGTTTTTCCTACAGGGAGCGTAAAGTTTCCCATGCCGCAAAACAGGTCCAGCACACGATCGTCAGGCTGTAAATCCAGCCACGCGATTGCCCTGGCGACCATCTGCTGATTCACCGTATCGTTAACCTGAATAAAATCCTGTGGACTGAAGGTTAGCGTAAGCTGGTGTGAATGATAAAACGGGCGTTGTTCACTGATTGCGCGCAGTGCCTCGCCGCCATCATCCAAAAACAGCATGAACTGATGCTGATGCGAAAACCGTTCCAGTTTTGCCATATCGTCAGCAGTTAATGCATCCAGATGACGCAATAACATCACCGGCCCGTTATCAGCCAGCACCAGTTCGACATGGCCTAAACGGTTGACAGCATTAAGCGTAGTGAGACAATTGCGCAGCGGAATAATCAGCGCCTCAAGTTGGGGCGCCAAAACGGGGCACTGCTGGATATCGACCAGATCGTTGGTGGCTTCCTGGCGAAAGCCCATATGGAGCTGCTGTGTTTTGCTGTGCCACTGCAGGCCAAGGCGGGCACGGCGGCGATAGCCCCAGGCAGGACCGGCGATGATCTCATCCACCGTGATCGGCTGCTTTGCTGCCTGAGTAAGCATTCGTGCCAGCGCACGCGCTTTACTCTGCTGCTGTAGCGGCTCATCAACATGTTGCTGTTGGCAGCCACCACAGCGGCTAAAATGCGGACAGCGAGGTTCAACCCGTGACGGGCTGTGGTTCAACAGA
Organism: Pantoea sp. BR_17; assembly: GCF_041955125.1. Lineage (NCBI taxonomy): Bacteria > Pseudomonadati > Pseudomonadota > Gammaproteobacteria > Enterobacterales > Erwiniaceae > Pantoea > Pantoea sp. BR_17. The sequence goes on from NZ_JAVAXT010000008.1 coordinate 70,536, forward strand.
CGCTCTGTTTTGGCGCGAGCATACTGGCGCTTCTCCTCCAGCAGGGTGACTTCCGCCTGTTCGCCGGGCAGCGCACCCGCGACAAACAGGGTTTTTCCTTTGTGCCGGGCCACGCCCTGACCGAAAGGATCCAGGTCTTCGATAGTGACGGTCAGCCTTTTTCGGGTCGTCACGCGCTGTTTTGCGGAATAAAATTGCGCCATAGTGTAGTTCTTTCTCTTTAAATTCGATGTGCATCCATTTCAGCGACGTGCACAGGGACGTTCAGGCCGAAACAGCAGGCGACTATTATGACTAAATACAGCCTGCGGGCGCGAATGATGATTTTAATCCTGGCGCCTACGCTAATGGTAGGCTTACTGCTCAGCTCATTTTTTGTGGTGCATCGCTACAATGAATTACAGCGCCAGGTGATTGAGGCGGGGGCAAATATCATTGAACCGCTGGCGGTCTCCACAGAATACAGCATGACCTGGCACAATCGTGATGCGCTGCGTGAACTGGTGAGTTTACTCCATCGCCGCCATTCCGGCATTGTACGGGCCATTTCTGTTTTTGATGATAATAACCAGCTCTACGTCACCTCCAACACCAACCAAAACCTCAGCCTGAAGACAAAGCAGGCGATCCAGGCGCTGCCCGAGGATGTTTCCCTGGAGGGCAGCGGCAACCTGTTGATCCTGCGCAAACCCATCACCTCCGAGCGTTACGCGGTGGATGAATTGCCCGGACAGGATGCCAAGCCCGCCGGGAATCCGCTGGGCTACGTGGCGATAGAGCTGGATTTGCAGTCCGTGCGTTTACAGCAATACCGGGAAGTCTTTATTGCCACCCTGATGCTGCTGTTCTGCCTGTGTATTGCCATGTTGTTTGCCTATCGCCTGATGCGGGACGTTACTGGCCCCATTCGCAATATGGTCAGCACCGTTGACCGGATTCGTCGTGGGCAACTGGACAGCCGGGTGGAAGGCCACATGCTGGGCGAGCTGAGCATCCTGAAGAATGGGATCAATGCCATGGCGATGTCGCTTACCGCCTACCACGAAGAGATGCAGCACAACATCGATCAGGCGACCTGGGACCTGCGGGAAACGCTGGAGCAGCTCGAAATTCAGAACGTTGAGCTGGATCTGGCCAAAAAACGTGCCCAGGAAGCTGCCCGCATCAAATCCGAATTCCTGGCGAACATGTCCCATGAACTGCGCACGCCGCTGAATGGCGTGCTGGGCTTTACCCGTCAGATGCTGAAAACGCCGCTGCGCACCACCCAGCGTGACTATATGCTGACGATTGAACGTTCGGCCAATAACCTGCTGTCGATTATCAATGACGTACTGGATTTCTCGAAGCTGGAAGCCGGAAAGCTGATGCTGGAATCCATTCCTTTCCCGCTTCGCGCCACGCTGGATGAAACGCTGGTTTTGCTGGCCCCATCGGCCCACGAAAAGAAGCTGGAGTTGACGGTGGTATGCGATAACAACGTCCCCGACAATGTGATCGGTGACGCGCTTCGCCTGCAGCAAATCCTGATTAACCTGATGGGCAATGCGATTAAGTTCACCGAAAAAGGCACCATCAATTTACGGGTTGAGCAACATACCCTTACGGCAACCCAGGTTGAGCTGGAGATTCAGATGCGTGATACGGGGATCGGCATTTCCGAAGAACAGCAGGCGCAGCTGTTTCAGGCTTTTCGCCAGGCGGATGCCAGCATTTCCCGTCGCCACGGCGGATCGGGGCTGGGACTGGTGATCACCCAGAAACTGGTGCGGGAAATGAACGGGGAGATCACCTTCGTCAGCCGCCAGAATCACGGTTCCACCTTTTGGGTGCGCGTGAAACTTGATCTCAATCCGAATGCACCGAGTATGCCGCGCGTCCTTGACGCACTATCGAACACCCGCATGGCCTATGTGGAAGCGAATCCCGATGTTGCCAGCGCAGTCGTCGAGATTTTAGGCGCGACGCCGTTACAGGTAGAGCACAGCTTAACGCTGGAAGGCCTGAGTCAGCCGCGTTATCCCCTGTTGCTGATGGCGATGCCTGTCGATGCCAGCCAGTCGCAGGTGCTGGAAAGCCGGTTTATCAATTCGCTGCTGGAACGCGCCGATCAGGTCATCATGGCGCTGCCAAGCCCAATGATGTTGCTGGCCGATGAGCTAAAAGTACGTGGCATTGACGGCTGTATTGCCAAACCTGTCTCACAAACGCGTTTACTGCCCATGCTGCTGGAGCTGCATGCCCGCCACAGTAACGATACCTCTTCCTCGCCGCGTCTGCCGTTAACCGTCATGGCGGTGGATGATAATCCTGCGAATCTCAAGCTGATCGGCGCACTGCTGGAAGAACAGGTTGAGCACAGCATCCTGTGCAATAACGCCGAGCAGGCCATCCACGTCGCCCACCGGCAAGCACTGGACGTGATTTTAATGGATATCCAGATGCCCGACATCGATGGCATTCGCGCCAGTGAAATTATCCGCACGCTGCCAAACCATGCCAACACGCCGATCGTCGCTGTAACCGCGCACGCGATCGATGGTGAACGTGAGCACCTGATCCGGGCCGGCATGAACGACTATCTTGCTAAGCCTATTGATGAAAATAAGCTCAGTCAGGTGTTGACGCGTTATATGCCCAGCCCGGCCAGCGCTGTGCCTGAGGTTCCCCAGATCCTGCCCACGCTGGACTGGAAACTGGCGTTGCGTCAGGCGGCCAACAAACCTGATTTAGCGCGGGATTTATTGCGAATGCTGCTGGAATTTTTGCCGGAAGTGCACGCTAAGATCGTACAGTACATGGCTGAAAACGATGCGGTTGCCTTGCGGGAAATTATCCATAAACTTCACGGCAGCGCCAGTTACAGCGGTGTACCGCGGATGAAGCAACTCTGTCGTAAACTGGAAAAAGAACTGCATCAGGCCAGTGATATTGAGGCGCTGGAGCCGGAGTTGCTGGAGCTGCAGGATGAGATGGAAAATGTGGCCAGACAGGCGCGCCGCGTGCTCGCTATGCCGTGAAAAGCCGGTCAGCCAGCAGGCCCCTGAACGCCAGGGGCCGACAAATTAGCGTTTAAAAACCCCCGATTTTCAGGGTGGCCGCCACATTGCGTGCAGTAAGCCGCACATTGTTGCGTGCGCCATCCAGCGCTTCATCCAGCGAACAGATACGGTATAGCACGCTGAATACCGCATCAATGCCATGTTGATGAACGACGCCGACATCGTCCGTCAGGCTACCGGCAATGCCAATCACCGGAAGACCAAACCGCTTTGCAACTTTCGCGACGCCAATCGGCACTTTGCCATTGATACTCTGACTGTCTATGCGCCCTTCGCCCGTAATCACCAGTTGGGCGTCCTGCAACTGCGCCGCCAGCCCCAGCGCTTCTGTAACGATTTCGATGCCGGGGCGCAGGGCCGCCTGGCAAAATGCATACAGCGCGGCCCCCATTCCCCCTGCGGCACCGCCACCGCTGACCTGCAGGACATCCATGCCCAGATCGCGCTGAATCATCGCAGCATAGTGCGTCAGCGCCTTATCGAGCAGTGCCACCCGTTCAGGTGTTGCGCCCTTTTGCGGGCCAAAGACCGCCGACGCACCGTCATCGCCTGTCAGCGTATTGGTCACATCACAGGCCACTTCGAAACGGCACGCCCGGATACGGCTGTCCAGGCGGGAAATATCAATGCGGGCCAGATGCGGCAGCGCGCCGCCGCCAGGGCCAATCTCTTCACCTTGCTTATCCAGCAAACGTGCACCCAGCGCCTGCATCATTCCTGCGCCGCCGTCATTGGTGGCGCTGCCACCAATGCCAATAATGATGTGCTTTACCCCTTTATCCAGCGCGTTTTTGATCAGTTCACCTGTGCCAAACGAAGTGGTAATCAATGGGTCGCGCCGCGCCGCCGGGACCAGCTCCAGGCCACTGGCGGCGGCCATCTCGATATAGGCGGTCTCGTCGTTGCCCGACACCCCATAGAACGCCTCTACAGGTTCCCCCAGTGGACCGGTCACCTTTAACCTGATCTTTTTTCCCTGGGTTGCGGCGACCATCGCTTCAACCGTGCCTTCACCGCCATCAGCGACCGGTATTTTCACATAATGCGCATCGGGGAAAATCTCGCGAAATCCCGCTTCGATTGCCGACGCCACATCCAGGGCAGAGAGACTTTCTTTATATGAATCCGGTGCGATGACGATTTTCATAAGCAATCCAGGCGGTATGGTTTGACGGTAAGGGAAGGACATTCGCCCGGCATCCGCAGATACCGGGCAACCCTTAGCGCGAAATTTCGACGTTTGCTAACTTTTCATAATAGCAGGCCAGCGCGCTGTGGTCGGCGGTTCCCTGTCCGTCGTTACGCAGTGCCTGCATCATCTCCATCACCGCCGCTGTCAGTGGCAGAGGAGCACCAATGTCATGTGAGGTATCCAGTGCGTTAGCCAGATCTTTAATATGTAAATCGATACGGAAGCCGGGTTTAAAATTGCGGTCCATCACCATCGGTGCTTTCGCATCCAGCACGGTGCTTCCTGCCAGACCGCCACGTATAGCCTGATAGACCAGCTCCGGATTGACACCGGCTTTGGTCGCCAGTGACAGCGCTTCTGACATCGCGGCAATATTCAGCGCCACAATCACCTGATTGGCCAGCTTGGTCACGTTACCGGCACCGATATCGCCGGTATGCACGACCGAGCCCGCCATGGCTTTCATGATGTCGTAACACTGGTCAAACACCGCTTTATCGCCGCCCACCATCACCGACAACGTGCCTTCGATGGCTTTGGGTTCGCCGCCGCTGACCGGCGCATCCAGCATACGGATCTGTTTTGCCGCCAGCGCATCATGGATTTCCCGGCTTGCCAGTGGGGCGATTGAGCTCATATCGATGACAATCAGACCGGGTTTTGCCCCATTGATAATGCCATTATCACCCAGACAAACCTCTTTGACCTGCGGCGAGTTCGGCACCATGGTGATGACCACATCGCACTGCCCGGCAATCTCTTTCGCGTTGCTGGCCGTTGTCGCACCCAGCGCGACCAGCTCGGCCTCGTTTTCGGCATGATGATCCCGCACGACCAGTGAATAACCCGCCTTCAGCAGGTTTTTACTCATAGGTTTGCCCATAATCCCAAGGCCAATAAAGCCAATTTTCATTGCGTCTCTCCTGGATGATTACGTTTTAAATTTGTCACACAACGCCTGCGTGGCACTGCGGAAAACACCGAGATCGCTCCCCACAGCAACAAAGGTCGCGCCCCACTCGAGGTAGCGGCGGGCGTCGGCCTCGACCGGCGCCAGAATCCCGCTGGGTTTGTTGGCAGCTTTTGCCCGTTCAAAGATGTGTTTGATGACGGGCAATACCGCCGGGTGCGCAGGCTGGCCGAGATAACCCAGCGCGGCGGACAGATCGCCCGGTCCGACAAAGATCCCGTCCACGCCCTCAACGGCCGCGATAGCATCGATGTTGTCCACGGCCTGCTGCGTTTCTATCTGGACTAACACCGTAATGTTGTCGTTGATAGTGCTGTTGTACGCTGGCATGGTGCCGTACATATTGCTGCGATGTGAAACGGATACGCCGCGAATCCCCGCAGGCGGATAACGCGTCGAGGCGACCGCACGTCTGGCCTCGTCTTCGTTCTCGACGAAGGGCACCAGAATGTTGTTAAAACCAATATCCAGCAGGCGTTTAATAATCACCGGCTCGTTACAGGGTGGACGCACAACCGGCGCACTATTGCTGCCTTTCAGCGCCATCAGTTGAGGCACAAAGGTGGTGATATCGTTAGGCGCATGCTCGCCGTCCAGCACCAACCAGTCAAATCCGGCCAGCCCCAGGACTTCGGTCGAAAGGGGATTCGCCAGGGCACACCAACTGCCAATCAGGGTTTCACCTGCCAGCAGGCGATGGCGAAATTCATTGCGCCAGGCTGTATTACTCATGGTTTTACTCCTGTGAAACGGGTTTCCTGCAGGAAGCCCAAAAACGTTAACGCACCAGGCACGGACGCTTGTGATCGAACGTCCACTGCGGAATCAGAAACTGCATGGCCTGTGCATCATCACGGGCACCCAGGCCATGCTTTTGATAAAGCGCATTAGCCTGCATCACCCGCTCCCTGTCCAGCTCAATACCCAGGCCCGGCTTCTGCGGCACTGCCACCCTGCCACCTTCAATCTGGAAAGGCGCTTTTGTGAGCCGTTGATTGCCCTCCTGCCAGATCCAGTGCGTATCAATGGCGGTGATGTTGCCCGGTGCGGCGGCCGCAACGTGCGTGAACATCGCCAGGGAAATATCGAAATGGTTGTTGGAATGGGAACCCCACGTCAGGCCAAATTCATGGCACATTTGCGCCACGCGCACGGATCCCTGCATCGTCCAGAAGTGCGGATCGGCCAGCGGGATATCGACTGACTGTAAAGACAAGGTGTGTCCCATCTGACGCCAGTCTGTAGCGATCATATTGGTGGCGGTAGGCAGGCCGGTGGCGCGCCGAAATTCGGCCATAACTTCGCGTCCGGAGTAGCCCTGCTCTGCGCCACAGGGATCCTCTGCATAGGCCAGCACACCTTTAAGCTGTTTACCCAGCGCGATGGCCTCCTCAAGCGACCAGGCCCCGTTGGGATCGATCGTGATACGCGCCTGGGGGAAACGCTTCGCCAGCACAGCGATCGCTTCCGCCTCATCATGGCCGTTCAGCACACCGCCTTTCAGTTTAAAGTCGTTAAAGCCGTATTTTTCATAGGCCGCTTCGGCCAGCCTGACCACGGCCTCAGGCGTGAGCGCTTCCTCATGACGCAGGCGATACCAGTCACAGGTCTCGCTGTCCTGATTCTGATAAGGCAAGGTGGTTTTTCGGCGGTCGCCGACGTAAAACAGGTAACCCAGCATCTCGACGCTGTCGCGCTGCTGCCCGTCCCCTAACAGTGAGGCGACATTCACGCCCAGATGCTGTCCCAGCAGATCCAGCAGCGCGGCTTCGATGCCGGTGACGACGTGAATGGTGGTGCGCAGGTCAAACGTCTGATTACCGCGCCCACCGGCATCCCGATCGGCATAAGACGTGCGCACCAGATTCAGGATATTTTTATATTCACCCACCGTTTTACCCACCACCTGCGCGGCAGCCTCTTCCAGCGTCTGGCGTATCTTTTCGCCGCCGGGGATTTCTCCCAGGCCCGTATTGCCGGCATTATCTTCAAGGATGACGATATTACGGGTAAAGAAAGGTGAATGGGCGCCGCTCAGGTTCAGTAACATACTGTCATAGCCGGCGACCGGAATGACCTGCATGGCGGTGATCTTCGGTGTCGTGTTCATCTGTTATCCCTTAAGCAGAGGCCCGGCCAAAAGCCGGGCGTTTACGGTCAAATGTCCAGCCGGGAACCAGGTACTGCATGGCCGTCGCGTCATTACGTCCGCCCGCTGGCAGTGATTTGTAGCGTTCGTTTGCCCGTCGCAGTTGCGCCCAGTCCAGTTCAATGCCCAGGCCCGGTGCAGTGGGCACTGCAATTTTTCCCTGCTGAATCGGCAGTGGGTTTTTCGTCAGGCGCTGGTCGCCCTCCTGCCAGATCCAGTGCGTGTCTATCGCGGTGGGGTTACCGGGTGCCGCAGCGCCGACATGGGTAAACATGGCCAGGGAAATATCAAAGTGGTTATTGGAGTGACAGCCCCAGGTGAGTCCCCATTCATCGCACAGCTGAGCGACCTGCACGGCACCGCTCAGCGTCCAGAAATGGGGATCGGCCAGCGGGATATCGATCGCGTTGAGCATCAGTGCATGCTGCATCTCGCGCCAGTTGGTGGCGATCATGTTGGTGGCGACCGGCAGGCCCGTCGCGCGCCGAAACTCTGCCATCACCTCACGCCCGGAATAACCCTGCTCCGCCCCACAGGGATCTTCTGCATAGGTCAGCACATCCTGCATGCCTTTACACAGCCGGATCGCCTCGTCCAGCCGCCATGCGCCGTTAGGATCAACGGTGATACGCGCAGCGGGAAAGCGTTTTTTCAACGCCTGCGCGGTCGCGATTTCCTGTTCGCCCGGCAGCACGCCGCCCTTGAGTTTAAAATCGTGAAATCCGTATTTATCCTGAGCCGCTTCCGCCAGCCTGACGATGGCCTCACTGCTCAGGGCTTCCTGATGACGCAGCCGATACCAGTCATGCTGCGCTTTCTCACCAGTGAGGTAAGGCAGATCGGTTTTGCGCCGGTCGCCGATATAGAACAGGTAACCCAACACCGTGACCGCATCGCGTTGTTTACCCGGCCCCAGCAGCTCGGCGACCGGCACGCCCAGACATTGCCCCAGCAGATCCAGCAGCGCGGCCTCCAGCGCCGCAACCGCATTTACGCGCAGTTCAAACGTCCAGGCGCCCTTGCCAAAGGTCTCGAAATCCGCAGACTGATTGCCCCGATGCACCTGCTGTACCAGCCGGTTCAGGCAGGCGACCTGCTGACCTGTCACCTGCGGTACGGCATCCAGCAAGGTCTGATAAATGGTCTCGCCTCCCGGTGCCTCACCCAGCCCGGTATGACCCGCACTGTCCGTCAGTATCACAATGTTGCGGGTAAAACTGGCATTGTGTGCCCCCCCAATGTTGAGCAGCATACTGTCGTAACCGGCCACCGGCACAACCTGCATAGCGGTGATAACGGGCGTGGATTGCGTATTCATACAGGCTCCTTAGCGGGTTTTCAGCTCAATGCGCTTGATGTTATCCACCAGCACCAGATAACTGAGTACCGCGACAAAGGCGTGGATACCCACGTATACCAGCGCACCGTTATACGATCCGGTCGAGGCAATGATGTAGCCAATCGCGACAGGCGTGATAATGCCGGACGCATTACCAAACATATTGAACAGGCCGCCGCTCAGACCGCTGATCTCCTTCGGCGCGGTATCGGCCATCACCGCCCAGCCCAACGCACCAATGCCTTTGCCAAAAAAGGCCGTCGCCATAAACAGCACCACAACCCAGTCGGTTTCAACGTAGTTACATATCACCATAGAGGTCGAGAGCAGCATCCCGAGCACAATGGGCGTTTTGCGGGCGATGTTCAGGGAACCGGTTTTGCGCATCAGCCAGTCAGAGATCACGCCACCCAGCACGCCGCCAATAAAGCCGCACAGTGCCGGTACGGAGGCAACAAAACCGGCTTTAAGAATCGACATTCCGCGCGCCTGAACCAGATAAACCGGAAACCAGGTGATAAAGAAATAGGTCAGTGCGTTGATGCAGTACTGGCCAATATAGATACCGATCATCATGCGTGACTGCAGCAGCTGTTTGATCTGGAACCGCTTGTCACGGAAGCTGACGTTTTGCTTTTCGCTTTTCTGATCCATGTTGATCAGCGCACCGCCCTGCTCCATGTATTCCCGTTCCGCCTGATTAACGCCAGGATGATCGCTGGGATCGTGAATCACTTTGAGCCAGATAAGGCTCAGGATGATGCCCAGTCCCCCCATGAACCAGAAGACATGAGCCCAACCGACTGCGGAGGTCAGCCAGCCCATGATGGGTGCGAAAATCACGGTCGCAAAATACTGGGCAGAATTGAAAATGGCCACGGCGGTGCCGCGCTCCTGAGCCGGAAACCAGGCGGCCACAATCCGGCTGTTACCCGGAAATGAAGGTGCTTCTGCCAGCCCCACCATAAAGCGCAACATAAACAGCGCCATCACGATGGTGTAACCGCTGAACAGGTCCACGAAGCCTTGCAGCAAGGTAAATAACGACCAGAGGAAGATGCTCCAGAAATAGACGCGTTTGGACCCAAAGCGATCCAACAGCCAGCCGCCGGGGATTTGTCCAATAACATAGGCCCACGAAAACGCCGAGAAGATGTAACCCATGCCCACGGGATCGAGGCCAATATCCTTTGCCATCGCGGAGCCAGCGATGGATAACGTCGCCCGGTCGCCGTAGTTGAATGAGGTCACAATAAACAACATGACCACAATCCAGTAGCGTGCATTTGTCCGTTTCTGGACCGCCTCTGACGTCTGGTGAAAACTACTCATGATGCACTCCTGAAAAATAGCGAAAGTGACATTCGCTCTGACTGCATACACATCGCGTTGGGTATCAGAGAGATGTAGGTTAAACACGGCGATTTTTTTATTGGCAAATTACTCACGCGGCGTGACATATAACCTGACCGGGGAAACGGAAATCAGTATAAGAAGTGGGTTTCACGGTGACATTGGAATATCTCCCTGGAATAAGGAGAAGGAATCGTGCTTTTTTGGGCTATTGCATAAAACACTGCGGCGCATTTCACGTATTTTGGTATTTCTCACCCAAAGCCAGCTCCTACGCCCGACGATCGCCGGCTTTGTGAGAATCTTCACTTGATTTGGTAAAAAGACATGAAAATGGCCGTCTCTGAAGGCTGAATGTAGGTCAATTGCACAATGTGCAGGTGAGAACCCCTCTTTATACTGACGGTGGCAAATACTGAACCTGTGACACCTGACTTCTTATAATGAATGCGCCACAGAAATAAGGCGCGACGCACTGGAAGGTGAGCGATGATCCCCCTGTCAAACGAACAACCGCTCTATATTAAAGTTCATGAAAACGATAACGTGGCCATTGTGGTTAACAGCCAGGGACTGCCTGCCGGTACCACGTTTCGTGATGGCTTAACTCTGACCGAGCATATTCCCCAGGGACACAAGGTGGCGCTGCAGGCTATTCCTGATGGGCAGCCCATACTGCGCTATGGCGAGGTGATTGGGCTGGCCATGCGTGATATCGCCCAGGGGAGCTGGCTCGACGAATCGCTAATTGCTCTGCCGGACGCCCCGGACTTAGCGCATTTACCTTTAGCGAATAATGTGCCGCCGGCGTTACCGCCGCTGGACGGTTATACCTTTGAGGGCTATCGCAATGCCGACGGCAGCGTGGGCACCCGTAACCTGCTGGGGATCACCACCAGCGTGCACTGCGTCGCGGGCGTGGTGGATTATGTGGTGCAAATCATTGAGCGTGATTTACTGCCCCGCTATCCCAACGTTGATGGCGTGGTGGCGCTGAATCATCTTTATGGCTGTGGCGTGGCGATCAATGCCCCCGCGGCGGTGATCCCGATCCGAACCGTTCATAATCTGGCCCTGAATGCCAATTTCGGCGGCGAAATCATGGTGGTCAGTCTGGGATGCGAAAAGTTACAACCCGAACGCCTGCTGACCGGCACGCCTGACGTACAGCCCATCTCGCTGGACGATGCGGATATTGTGCGTTTGCAGGACGAGAGCCGGGTGGGCTTCGGTGCCATGGTGGATGACATTTTGCAGGTCGCAGAGCGCCACCTGAGCCGCCTTAATCAACGCCAGCGCGAAACCTGCCCGGCCTCTGAACTGGTGGTTGGCATGCAGTGTGGCGGCAGCGACGCGTTTTCGGGCGTGACCGCGAATCCCGCCGTCGGCTTCGCCGCTGATCTGCTGGTACGCTGCGGAGCCACCGTAATGTTTTCTGAAGTCACGGAGGTACGGGATGCCATTCATTTGCTGACGCCACGCGTGGTTGACCAGACCGTGGGCCAGCGACTGATTGAGGAAATGGCCTGGTATGATCGCTATCTCGATCAAGGCAAAACGGACCGCAGCGCCAATCCCTCGCCCGGCAACAAGAAAGGCGGACTGGCCAACGTGGTGGAAAAAGCATTAGGCTCGATTGCCAAATCAGGCCGAAGCCCGATTATGGAAGTGCTGTCACCGGGACAACGGCCAACACGACGAGGGCTGATTTTTGCCGCCACGCCCGCCAGCGATTTTGTCTGCGGCACGCAGCAGCTGGCCTCAGGCATCACCTTACAGGTTTTTACAACAGGCAGGGGAACGCCTTACGGCCTAGCGGCGATTCCGGTGATTAAGATGGCGACCCGTACCGCATTGGCTGAACGCTGGCATGATTTAATGGATATTAACGCCGGTACGATTGCCACGGGCGAAGAAACCATCGAGCAGGTTGGCTGGCGGTTGTTTACATTAATTCTGGACATTGCCAGCGGCCGGAAACAAACCTGGTCAGACCGCTGGGGCATCCGCAATCAGCTGGCGGTCTTTAATCCCGCACCGATCACCTGATGCCGTTTTTATGCAGACAGGCCGTGCTGACACCCGCGTGGCGCGCATGTCAGCCACGCGGGTGCCGTCTTCCCCCACCCTGTACAGTCAGAGCTGTTTGCCCCACTGCTCAACCCAGGGAGACGTTACCGACTCTGGCTCCGGATTTTCGGTGGCGTCGATGAGCAACACGTCACCGATCCGCTTCGCCTGGTGCGCCTGCAGCAATGCATCAAAACGCTTGCCTGCGCCGCAGAAATTTTCATAACTGCTGTCGCCCAACGCTATCACGCCATAACGCAGCGTGGGCTGATGGCCCAGCTTATCCTGCATAGCATGAAACAGGCCGGAAATCGTATCCGGAAAATCGCCCTGACCGGTGGTCGAGGTGATGATCAGAGCGACATCACTGGCATAGTGTTGCCAGTCGGCCAGTGTCGGATCTTCGAAAATCGTTACCTCATGGCCCTGCTGCTGCAACAACGGCTCAGCTTCTTCTGCAACCAGTAAGGCGTTCCCATAGACGGTGCCTACAAAAATCCCAATCTTTGCCATTTCTTTTCCCCTTTATTCCGGAACGCTATCCTGACCTGAGCCTGCGAGAAACTCAACCCGTGGCACATCAGGAATACAGGCCTGCCAGCCAAACTGCTCCATCACCCGTTGCCAGACAGGATCGAGCCCGGCACGAATAAGCAGCGGTTCGCCCGTCACAGGATGGTTAAGGGATAAGCTGCTGGCATGCAGCATCAAACGGCTGGCCCCAAAGTACGCAGCCGCACCACGATTCTGGCGTAAATCCCCGTGGGCCGAATCGCCGATGATGGGATGACGCAAATGGGACATGTGCCTACGGAGTTGATGTTTCCGCCCGGTTTGCGGTTTAAGCTCAACCAGGCTGTAACGTGCCGTGGGATAGCGACTGATGGCGACCGGCATTTCTACCGTTGCCAGTGCGGCGTAATCGGTCACCGCCGGCTGCGGCGCACGGGGTTCGCTGACAAATTTGTCCGCGATCTTGTCCAGCTCTTCCACCAACGGATAATCCAGCCTGTCACTGCCTTCAAGCCAGCCGCGCACAATGGCATGGTAGGTCTTTTCCATGTGGTGATGCTCAAACTGCTGGGACAGCAGGCGGCCTACCTCACTGGACAGCCCCATCAGCAGCACGCCTGATGTGGGGCGATCCAGCCGATGCGCCGTGAAAACATGCTGGCCTATCTGGTCGCGTACCGTCTGCATCACAAACCGGGTTTCATGGCGATCAAGCCAACTGCGGTGCACCAGCCAGCCTGCGGGCTTATTCACCGCGACCAGCCACGCATCCTGATAAATGATTTCCAGCATCAGACCGGGTCATCCTGCAGCAATGCATCCAGTTGCTGTAAGGTCAGCAACAACAGTGTGCGCCCCGGCTGAACCGGCGTTAACGCCATTTCAAAATAGGGGGCAACCGCAAAATTTTTTGGCAATGCCTGGCCCGCACGAATCAGCATCTGCACCCGTGGAATCAGGACCCACTGCAACCATTCCAGCGGCTGCATCGTGTCGAGGAAAAAAGGTTGCTGGCTTGCGAAAGCCTGTTCGTCTGGCGCGTCCACCTGCCACAGATCGTGCTCACGCATGACGGCTTCGAGCTGTTCAAGCCGTTGCATAATAAACTGTTCTGACGTCATGCCTCACCTCTGACGAATAAAAAGGGGCGGCAAGGATAACCCGCAGGCACAAAAAAAGGGAGCACTGTATTAAACAGTGCTCCCGGTTCGTTTGCAGCTCTCCTGCTACGTTAATGCTCCCTGCTCATCCTTGACAACTTTTCCCGTGCGTAGTCCTTCCGCGAATCATCCTGATCACTCCTTAGCCTCCTGGCCCACCGCCTCGTCCGAGGGGCTCTCATTCTCCATCCTGGAGGTGTCCCTTAACTCATTCCTGAGTGTCCTGCTTCGTCCTGAAGCCTTCCTTGTGACGTAACAGCATTACGTTCCTGCCTCCTGGCCACCGTCTTCCTGACGGTTCCTGCTGTCCATGACGTCCTGTCAGCGAGACCTATTCTCTTAAGAAAAGCCTCAGGACACAAGGTGTTAAAACACGATATAACGCGATCCTGTTCAAGAGATTGAACAGCGGTGCTAATAAGTTAATGATTTACAATATTTTTACATCTCGGCCGCCACTTCACCGTTTCGCTAATATGGCGATCTCTCACACGGCATGTAAGAGATCTCTCACACGCGAAGCGGCACATCTCTGCAATTAATCACTAAGCGGTTGTAAATTATTAAGAAAAGTACAGATATCCGATGCCAGCGTAATACGTTTCTTCTGGCCGGGCGTTTCAAGGATGATGTCACCGCTCAGATTGCACAGGGAAATAATGTTCTCTTCTGACGCAGTGGTGGCAATAAACAGTGTTGGATTCTGCTTCAGGCGCCGCTGCATGACGAGGTGCCCGATCAGGTTTTCCTGCAGCCGGACAAAGTCGGTTTCACTCCAGACCTGGAGCAGCGTTAGCCTGTGGTCCTGCCACATGGCCTGCATGTCCCCCGCGAACTGGTGCGTATAAAAGGCCGTAATCTGCGGTTGCAGCGCAATCTCCAGCGCCCGCTCAACCGCCTCCAGCGAGGGCGGTAGTGTAAAGGGTTGCGGTTGCCAGAGCGCACACTCATCACGGTTTTCCAGCAAACAGGGGGAAGGAATACCATAAAGATCGCGACTGGCTGGCGCATGGCCCCGGCTCTGCTGCCAGTGCTGGCAGTAGCGCGTGGTAAAATCCGTTAACGCTTCAGCGGTTTGCTGCATCATTCAAATTCTCACTTCTGATAGGTTACACTTACTCACTTTGATGACTCTAGTGGTAACCGTTATGTCTTCTTACCAGCCGGACCCGGCACTGAGCAACCTGACGCTGGGCAAGCCTACAGCGTATCACGATCGCTATGACAACAGCTTATTACAGGCCGTGCCGCGCAGCATGAATCGCGAGCCTTTGGGCCTTTATCCCGATAATTTGCCGTTCTCGGGCAGTGATATCTGGACGCTCTATGAACTCTCATGGCTCAACAGCAAAGGCGTGCCCCAGGTGGCCGTGGGCGAAGTCGAGCTTGATGCCCGGAGCCGTAATCTTATCGAATCAAAGAGTTTTAAGCTCTACCTTAACAGCTTTAACCAGACGCGATTTACAGACTGGGCCGAGGTACGCCAGACGCTGGAGCAGGACCTGCGCGCCTGTGCCGAGGGCGATGTCCGTGTGGCGCTGTTTCGCTTACAGGAGATCGAAGGTCAGCCTGTCGGTCACTTTGCGGGCACCTGCATTGATGAGCAGGACATCGAGATTGAAGATTACGGCTTCAATGCCGATTATCTGATCGACGCCGCCGGTCAGGAACAGGTGCAAGAAACGCTGGTCAGCCATCTGCTTAAATCCAACTGTTTGATCACCAATCAGCCTGACTGGGGATCGGTAATGATTCGCTATCAGGGCCCGCGCATCGATCGTGAAGCTCTGCTGCGCTATATCGTTTCATTTCGTCAGCATAATGAGTTTCATGAACAGTGCGTGGAGCGTATTTTCAACGACCTGATGCGCTTTTGTCAGCCATCACAGCTGACCGTCTACGCACGTTACACGCGACGGGGTGGACTGGATATCAATCCGTGGCGCAGTAATGTGCCCTTTACGCCGGGCCATTCTCGTCTGGTTCGTCAATAGTTTGCGAATCCTTTCTCAGACTGTTAAACGCGCATACGGTTCCACTTGAGCAAACCTTGCCGACAAGGCTACTCTGGACAGGGCGGTAACCTGCGGGTTGCCAACCAGGGATTTTGGTCACTGCATTTGCAGTGTCAGTTATCACCCCAGCGGGTGCAAAGGAGTTCATTTGATTACACATGTCAGCCCTCTTGGCTCTATGGATCTGCTCTCCCAACTGGAAGTAGATATGCTGAAGCGCACGGCCAGCAGCGATTTGTATCAACTTTTCCGTAACTGCTCGCTCGCCGTACTCAACTCTGGCAGTCAGACTGACAGCAGCCATGAACTGCTGTCGCGTTTTGAGAACTTCGACATCAACGTACTGCGCCGTGAGCGCGGCGTTAAGCTGGAACTGATCAATCCCCCGGAAGAAGCCTTCGTCGACGGTCGTATCATCCGTTCACTCCAGGCCAACCTGTTTGCCGTCTTGCGCGACATCCTGTTTGTCAATGGCCAGCTCGCCAGCTCGGGGCGTTTACCCTGCGAAGAGGACAACGACTCAGCCACCATCACCAACACGGTGTTTTCCATTTTGCGCAATGCCCGCGCCCTGCATGTGGGTGAATATCCCAATACCGTTGTCTGCTGGGGTGGCCACTCGATCAACGCGGTGGAATACCAGTATTGTCGCAACGTGGGCACGCAACTGGGGCTGCGTGAGCTGAACATTTGTACCGGTTGTGGGCCGGGCGTGATGGAAGCGCCGATGAAAGGTGCCGCCGTGGGCCATGCCCAGCAGCGCTATCGTGACAGCCGCTTTATCGGGTTAACTGAGCCGTCTATTATCGCGGCTGAGCCACCGAATCCGCTGGTGAACGAACTTATCATCATGCCGGATATCGAAAAACGCCTGGAAGCCTTTGTGCGCATCGCGCACGGCATCATCATCTTCCCGGGCGGCGTGGGCACCGCAGAGGAGTTCCTCTATCTGTTGGGCATTCTGATGAATCCACAGAACGCGCATCAGGTTCTGCCGCTTATTCTGACCGGCCCGAAAGAGAGCGCCGATTATTTCCGCGTACTGGACGACTTCATTGTCAGCACGCTCGGCGAGCAGGCACGTAAGCATTATCAGATCATCATTGACGATGCTGCTGAAGTTGCCCGTCTGATGAGAAAAGCCATGCCGCAGGTGAAAGAGCATCGCCGTGAAACCGGTGACGCCTACAGTTTTAACTGGTCAATGCGTATTGCTCAGGATCTGCAGGTGCCGTTTATGCCAACGCATGAAAATATGGCCAACCTCAATCTCTACACAAACCAGGCTCCAGAAAAACTGGCGGCGGATTTGCGCCGGGCCTTCTCAGGGATTGTTGCAGGAAACGTCAAAGAGATGGGCATTCGCGAAATCCGCGAAAAAGGCCCTTACAAACTGCACGGCGATGCCGACATCATGCACCGCATGGATGAACTGCTACAGGGCTTTGTGGCGCAGCAACGTATGAAACTGCCCGGCACTGCCTATATTCCGTGCTACGAAATCATCAAGTAAATCTGGAGGCAGCCTGCGGGCTGCCCATATCTTATGTCTCTTCACTTACTCATTGTTGACGCCCTCAATTTAATTCGTCGCCTGCATGCGGTACAAGGCTCGCCCTGCGTCGACAGTTGCGTAGGCGCGCTGCGTCAGCTTCTGGGGCACACGCGGCCGACGCATGTGGTGGCGGTGTTTGATGGTGAAGCCCGCCATCAAGGATGGCGGCACCAGTTGTTGCCTGACTATAAAAGTGGCCGCCCGCCGATGCCCGACGATTTGCAGGCCGAAATGCCCGCGCTGAAGGACGCCTTTCGAAACGCGGGCGTCAGTTGCTGGATAGCCGACCAGGATGAAGCCGACGATCTGGCGGCGACGCTGGCGGTCAAAATGGCGCAGGCAGGTCATCAAGCGACCATCGTTTCAACCGACAAAGGTTACTGCCAGTTACTGGCACCGACGATTCGCATCCGTGACTATTTTCAAAAGCGCTGGCTGGATGTGCCTTTTATTGAAGCCGAATTCGGCGTTGCACCCGCGTTGCTGCCTGACTACTGGGGATTATGCGGCATCAGCAGCAGTAAAATTCCCGGCATCGCAGGCATTGGCCCCAAAAGCGCCCGGGAACTGCTACAGCAGTTTGGTTCACTGGAATCGCTGTATCAGCAGTTGGATCAGGTGCCGACCAAATGGCGTAATAAGTTACAGGCCGGACAGGAGATGGCGCTGATCAGCCGCGATGTGGCCCGGCTGAAACAGGATTTGGTGCTGGAAGGGAATCTGAATCTACTGCGTTACCATGGCGGCTAATCATATCAGACCGGGCACAATCGCGCCCGGTCTGCAGGGTTAACGCTCGTCGCGGCGGCCACCGACAGCGGCCCAGATGCGACGAATGTGCACTGTCACTTCTTCACGATCGTGATAAAGCTGACGTGCCCGAATCTGCGCGTTAACGCCATTTTCATTGAGTCGCTGCTCGATCATGGCCAGATTCTGCGTGACTTCTTCGTAGCGCTTCTTCATGGGCAGTTTCAGGTTAAATATGGCTTCGCGGCACCAGCCGTTGACCAGCCAGTCCGCCATCAGGTTCGCCACGCGAGCCGGCTTTTCCACCATGTCGCAGACCAGCCAGCTGATGTTGGTGCGGGGCGGACGGAAACGGAAACCGTCTTCACGCTCGTGAAAAACCTGGCCGGTCTCCATCAGGCTGGGCGCCATCGGCCCGTTATCCACGGCGTAAACCATCATGCTGCGCTTTACCAGTTGATAGGTCCAGCCGCCTGGACAGGCCCCCAAATCGACGGCATACATTCCACTGGCCAGACGTTCATCCCACTCATCGGCCGGAACAAAAACGTGAAAGGCCTCTTCCAGCTTAAGCGTGGACCGACTCGGCGCATCAGACGGGAACTTAAGACGCGGAATGCCCATATAAAAGGGTGAGCTGTTCTCCGGCAGTGAATACCCAACGTAGCAGGTGCCGGGGGCGATAAAGAACACATGCACGACCGGGCGTTTTGGGCTTTCATAGCTGAGCAGGATTTTGCTCTCACGCAGGCTGGCGCGCAGCGGGACGGTAAACTTGCGGCAGAACCTGGTGAGCTCTTTGGCTTCGTTGGTGTCCGGCACTTCAACACGCAGTTCCCCGCCCTTTTCCACCACGCCGCTTAACATGCCTACGATGGGGGAAATACGATCGTCCTGGGGCAGATCCCGCAGCAGTTCGCCAACAACCAGCATCTGACGGGCAAAAATCAACTGCTCAAACGGCAACTCGCGGATCAGTCTCTCCGCATCGGGCTGCTGGTAGCACTCAAACAGGACATAACCTGCATCCTCTTTAACCCGAGGAAAGCCGTAAACATTGCGCTCGGCGGCTTTAGCACTAATTTCCGCCGCACACTCTTTTTCAAAGCCAGCGCGGCAATACAGTAAAACTTTATTCATGGCGTTCTGCCTTGGTTTTAAGACGCAGTGCGCCAATCAACATCAATAGCCAGCCAACGAGGAAGAACAGCCCCCCGACTGGCGTGATAAAAACAAAAAACGTTAAGTGCGACAGCGCCAGGGAATAGAGGCTGCCGCTGAATAATACGGTACCCAGTGCCATAGAGGCGCTGCTCCAGTAGAACCAGATATTACAGCGATAAAGCATCGCCGCTCCCAGCCCCAGCACAGCCAGCGTATGATAAGCCTGGTATTCCAGCCCGGTATGAATCCAGGCCATTTCAGTCGCTCCCAGCGTTTTATTCAACACATGAGCACCAAAAGCACCAAATGCCACCAGGAAAAACCCACTGATGGCCGCAAAAATAAACATGGCACGTCTGGACATGAATGTATCCTCAAGGTGCGTTTGCAGGTCCCTGCAAAAAAATAAAAAAGTTACTGATCATAACGAAAGCGGAATTTTTCTTGTTCGGTAGCCGCTTTGGCGAGGATCCACTGTCGAAAGGCGGCTATTTTACCCAGTTCTGCCTGACTGTCATGACAAACCAGATAAAAAGCATTTTTGCTCACTAAAACGTCATTAAACGGACAAATCAACCGTCCCGCTTCGATTTCGCTTTGCGCCATAACGTTATTGGCCAGGGCAACGCCCTGCCCATGGATGGCCGCCTGCAGCACCATCGCGCTGTGGCTGAAAATGGGCCCCTGTTGCACATTGATATGCTGGACGCCTGACTGACGGATATACGCCTGCCAGTCACGGCGGGAAGCATCATGCAACAGTGTAAAACGAGCCAGATCCATGGGCGTTTTCAGGGGATTTTCACCCGTCATCAGCGATGGCGAACAAACCGGCAGCAAATATTCGGCATAGAGTTTTTCGACCCGCAGGCCTGGCCAGTTTCCCCGGCCATAGAAAATGGCCACGTCCACATCATCGGCCAGCTTCTCTTCATCCCGATCGACCGCCTGAATGCGGACGTCAATTCCCGGATAAGCCAGATTAAAGCTGGAAAGACGCGGGACCAGCCACTGAATCGCAAAGCTTGGCAGCAAACTCACCGTCAACGCCCCTTTGGCGCTGCGTGCCTGCAGTTTACGCGTCGCCTCGTTGAGCGCAGAGAAAATTTCTTTGATATCCAGATAGTAACTTTGGCCTTCCTCGGTGAGTAAAAGCGACCGGTTTCGCCGTCTGAACAGCTTCAGTCCCAGAAAATCTTCCAGTGATTTGATCTGGTGACTGACAGCAGCCTGGGTCACAAACAGCTCTTCAGCGGCTTTGGTAAAGCTTAAATGGCGTGCTGCGGCATCAAATACCCGCAGTGCATTCAGGGGAGGAAGACGTTTTGACATGGTTATCCATAGCCAGCCTGGCAAAAAATACGCGGACTAATACAAAGCCTTAACGTATTAGAATTTATAATCCGAGACATTATAAATTGTCCGTTGAGGAAGCTCCAGCAAATACCTATAGTTGCGGTACTTCCTGAGCCGGAACGAAAAGTTTTTAGATTTGTGAGTGAGTTCGCAGATTTTCTGAAAGCTTTTGGCTTGTGGTCGTGATGTTGTGTTTGCAATTTTGATCTGACCTTTACAGATCAAGCTTTTTTATTTCCTGTAGATTTACCCTGTCTGTCCATTGTGATATTGAGTAGCACCGCAAATTGCGGTGCTTTTTTTATGCACGGATTACTTCATCTCAACCATTTCTTTCACATCTGAACGGTTAATCTGCTGCTCATTGCCATTCGCATCTTTATAGCTAATCATACCGGTATCAGTATCGACTCTTGGTTTACCTTCAGCAACGATAGTGCGTCCGTCATTGGTATGCATTACGTAGTTGCTTGAACAGGCAGCCAGGGTAAAGGCCATTGTACAAACGACCAGCATTGCGGCGAGTTTTTTCATCTTCTATCTCCTTGCAGATTGATTGCACCAAACCGCCCGCGTTACGCTGACCCGAGAAATGGTCAAGTGGGATCGACTATCAGAATGTCGTATCGCCATGCGGGTGAAGTTTTTACCTTGCAATATTCAGCATAACCCGCTTTTCCAGCTTTGCCAGACAGACATCCATCTTTCAGCCTGAGTCTGATAATTAACAACGAGCTATGTATGCGTGCCTTTAATCCTTCTTCATTCCGGCAGCAGTTTCCTGCCCTGAGCGACGCGGGTGTTTATCTCGACAGCGCCGCCACCACGCTAAAACCGCAGGCGGTAATCGAGGCGACTCAGCAGTTCTACAGCCTGAGCGCCGGTACGGTTCATCGTAGCCAGTTTGCAGCGGCTCGCCGGTTAACCGAGCAGTATGAGCAGGCGCGGGGCCAGGTGGCGCAGTGGCTCAATGCCGCCAGCGACCGGCAGATTGTCTGGACGCGCGGTACCACCGAAGCCATTAACCTGGTGGCGCAAAGCTGGTTAGCCCCGCGTTTACAGCCCGGCGATGAAATCCTCGTCAGCGAAGCCGAGCACCACGCCAATCTGGTTCCCTGGCTCATGGTCGCACAGGCCACGGGCGCGCGCGTGGTAAAATGGCCAATCGGTGAGGATCGCCTGCCCGATATCGCCGTGCTGCCCTCACTGATCACTCACCGGACGCGTCTGCTCGCGCTGGGTCAGATGTCCAATGTCACAGGCGGCTGCCCCGATTTATCCCGGGCCATCGCTCTTGCCCATGCGGCAGGCGCAAAAGTTATGGTCGATGGCGCGCAGGGCGTCGTACATTGCCCACCGGATGTACAGGCGCTGGATATTGATTTCTATGCCTTTTCCGGCCACAAGCTCTATGGCCCAATGGGCATCGGTGTGCTGTACGGTAAAGCGGAATTGCTGGAAGAGATGGCCCCCTGGCAGGGCGGCGGTAAGATGCTGACGAAGGTCGACTTCACCGGCTTTACGCCCCAGCCGGTGCCCTGGCGCTTTGAGGCCGGTACGCCAAACGTGGCGGGCGTGACCGGACTGAGTGCCGCGCTGAGCTGGCTGCAACAGCATAATATGTCTAAAGCGGAGATCTGGAGCCAGCAGTTAGCCAGTCTGGCCGAGGAACAGCTTGCAGAACTGCCGGGCTTTCGCAGTTTCCGTTGTGGCCAGGCCAGCCTGCTGGCCTTCGACATTCAGGGAATTCATCACAGCGATATCGTGACACTGCTGGCAGAGCATGGGATCGCCTTACGTGCGGGTCAACATTGTGCCCAACCGTTAATGGCGGCACTGGGCGTTGAGGGGACGCTGCGCGTATCGTTTGCCCCCTATAATAATTTACAGGACGTCGATGCGCTGCTGCGCGCTATGCACAGCGCTGTCGCGTTGTTATCGGAGTTTTAATCATGCACGCATCCCTGCTTGCCCCGCATCCGTTCGGTGTTGAAATTACGCCTGCGGATCTGAAAGAAACCTTCTCTCACTGTCGGCAGTGGGAGGATCGCTACCGGCAGCTGATTTTACTTGGCCGACAGTTGCCGGCCTTACCTGACGCATTAAGAACACCGGACAGTGAGCTGAGTGGTTGCGAGAATCGCGTCTGGCTGGGCAGCCAGATCCGGGAAGAAGGTTCCCTGCATTTTTACGGTGACAGCGAAGGTCGCATCGTTCGTGGTTTGCTGGCCGTGCTGCTCACCGCTGTTGAAGGCCAGACGCCCGCGCAATTACTGGCGGCCGATCCGCTGGATCTGTTTGAATCGCTGGGCCTGCGTGCGCAGCTTAGCGCCTCACGCAGTAGCGGCCTGAAAGCGCTGGCCGATGCCGTCCAGCAGCATGCGCAACGGGCGCTGGGTTAACCGCTCATGGCGCAGTCGTCGGCCAGTGTTTAGCTAATCAGGTCAGGCTGGCGGCCTGGCAAACGCGGGCTAAAGCCGTACAACCGCGTTGCACGGCAGATAGCATTACGCCTGGCGCGCGGCCCGTGCCAGAAATTTCTTCAGGGCATGCGAAACGGCAACAAAGCCAAAGGTGGCGGTGACCATCGTGGCTGCGCCAAATCCGGATTCACAATCCATTCTTTTCGGCCCTTCCGCTGTGCTGCGTGAGGCGCAAACCGAGCCATCCGCCTGCGGATAAACCAGCGCCTCTGTAGAGAAAACGCAGTCGATGCCCAGCTTGCCTTTGCTGTTTTTTACCACGCCCAGCTGTTTAAGCCGCTCGCGTAATTTAGCTGCTAGCGGATCCTGGATGGTCTTCGCTAAGTCAGTCACCTGGATTTGCGTGGGATCGATTTGCCCACCTGCGCCGCCCGTGGTGATCAGGGGAATCTTATTGCGTCGACACCAGGCAATCAGCGCCGCCTTGGGGCGCACACTGTCGATAGCGTCAATCACATAGTCGATATCGGCAGTCAGCAGCGTCGCCGTGTTTTCCGGGGTGATAAAGTCATCAATACAGATCACCTCACAGTCAGGATTAATGGCGCGCAGACGCTCGGCCATCACGTCCGTTTTGGCTTTACCCACATTGCCGCTCATCGCATGTATCTGACGATTGGTGTTGGTGATACAGACATCATCCATATCGATCAGGGTAATCCTGCCGATGCCGGTTCTTACCAGTGCCTCGGCAGCCCAGGAGCCCACGCCGCCAATACCAATCACGCAGAAGTGGGCATCAGCGAAATGCTGCAACGCCGACTGCCCATAAAGACGTGCCGTGCCACCAAATCGCTGGTGCCAGGCATCGTTTAACACTTTCATAGTTGAACCTGTTACTGAGCGCGGGCCCGATCGCCCGCCGCTTCAAAATTTAGTTAGCGCCTAACAGCAGGCTGCCGTTGTTGTTGCTCTGCGCGTTGCTGAACAGCGGCTGACCGGCTCCCGGTGCTGATTTCAGCACCCACACACGACCATAATGGTTATAGAACCCCGCCAAATGGGCAGCATCTGGCCCTACGCCCTGATAGATATCGAAGTGCTGGCCTTTGATAGCGCCGCCGACATCCAGCGCCACCATCACCCGCATTTCATATTTCCCGTTGAATTTGCCCTTTTCATTGAGCTGCGGCACTTCCGCCAGCAGCACCGTTCCGGCAGGAATCAGTGAACGATCGGATGCCACAGAGGCTTTCGCCACCAGCGGTACCGCGCTCGCGCCACGTACCGGCACATAAGGTTCGGGTTTGAAAAAGACAAAGGAGGGGTTAGTTTCTAGCAGCGCCCGCACTTCCTCGGGGGAATGTTCCTCAGCCCACTGGCGAATAGCCTGCATTGACATGTCTTCACGCTTGACCTCGCCCCGGTCGATCAGCTCTTTACCGATGCTATGATAACCCCAGCCGTTTTTGCCGCCATAACCAAAAAAGCTCATCGGACGTCCGTCACCAAAATCGACATAGCCGCTGCCCTGCACATCCATAATAAAGTTATCGATGAGTGAGTTACTCCAGGCAATCACGTAGCGATCGTCTAACGCCCCACTGTATATCGATGCGCGGCTGGGTAATTTCTGACCGCGTTTGCGCGGCGGCATGCGGTAAATAGGGTACTGAAACTCACCCTGTCGCGTGTAGCGTGCCTGAACGACCGGCGTGTAGTAGCCCGTGAACTGGACGTTACCGTAATTATCGGTGCCTTCCATCTGAAACGCATTTAACCCAAACTGGCGCAACTGTCGTGTATCGCCCCCCGCCATCAGCCAGTTTTCAACCGCACTGTAAGTGCTGTTGTTACGGCCAAACAAACCCGAAGCGGCCGCCTGGATTTGCTGAATCTGTTGCCCAAAATCTCTGCCGTTAACCGGACGGCCTTTGGCGTTAGGTTGATTCACCAGCGCTAAGGGCTGATCAAGTTTTCCGTCTTTATATTGTTGACCCCGATCGGTCGGCTTAGAACTACAGCCCGCCAGAAGCGCTAAAAATGCGCCAGTAAGTGCGTACTTCGCCCAACGTCCTTTCATCTTCATCTCTTTTTATAAGTGTTCGCCACGCGACGATAGCAAAGCCGTCATCAGAATGAAATCCATCCTCTTTCGTCATAACGGATATCGGTGCAATAAATCACCAATTGGTGGAATCCTTCAGCAATTAACAGCAAATTTAGCCTTTTAGGGCAAAAAGGGGTTGCAACAATCATCGTGCGGAGTATAGTGCGCATCCACGGACGCGGGGTGGAGCAGCCTGGTAGCTCGTCGGGCTCATAACCCGAAGGTCGTCGGTTCAAATCCGGCCCCCGCAACCAGTTCTTCTGTAGTTTTGCTCAGACAGAAGAAACAATGTGAAAAGTCGCTATGCGCAATCGGACGCGGGGTGGAGCAGCCTGGTAGCTCGTCGGGCTCATAACCCGAAGGTCGTCGGTTCAAATCCGGCCTCCGCAACCAATTCTTCTGAGATAATGCTCACTCAGAAGGGACAATGTGAAAGTCGCTATGCGCAATCGGACGCGGGGTGGAGCAGCCTGGTAGCTCGTCGGGCTCATAACCCGAAGGTCGTCGGTTCAAATCCGGCCCCCGCAACCACTTTAAACACCTGAGAAGGTGTTTTTTTGTTTCTGGCCTCCGTCAGTCAATCCCCCTCTCCTTTTTACCGCTCAGACACGCAGTAAGATCAGACCGCACGCGAATGTCGCAACAGATCTTGCTCTGGCCAACCCGTTTCTGCTTTTATGATTCATCCGGACACGACAAGGTCTGTTATGAATACCTTCAACATTGCTGCACTTGCTGCACAGTACCCGCCGGTTGCGGATATGATCGCGCTGAAAGAAACCATCTGGTTCAATCCTGCCACCACAACCGTCGCCGACGCCCTGCCCTTTGTGGGTCTGACAGAGCAGGACGTTGAAGCCGCCCATGCCCGCCTGAAGCGGTTTGCGCCTTTGCTGGCTCAGGCCTTTCCTGAAACCGCCGCCGCGGGCGGTATAATCGAATCAGATGTGGTCGCGATCCCCGCCATGCAGGCCCGGCTGGAACAGGCGTACGGCCAGAAAATTGCAGGCACACTGCTGCTGAAGAAAGACAGCCACCTGCCGATTTCTGGCTCCATCAAAGCGCGTGGCGGCATTTATGAAGTCCTGAATCATGCCGAGAAACTGGCATTAGCTGCCGGTTTGCTGTCCCCGGAGGCGGATTACCGCACGTTGCTCTCCCCCACGCTTCGGCAGTTTTTTAGCCAGTACCGTATTGCCGTGGGATCGACCGGCAATCTCGGGCTGTCGATTGGCATCATGAGCGCCCGCCTCGGCTTTAACGTAACCGTTCATATGTCGGCGGATGCCCGGGAATGGAAGAAAGCAAAACTGCGCAGCCATGGCGTAACGGTGGTGGAATATGAACAGGATTACGGCGTGGCGGTCGGGCAAGGACGCAAAGCGGCCGCATCGGACCCCAACTGTTTCTTTATTGACGATGAAAACTCCCGCACGCTGTTTTTAGGTTATGCGGTCGCCGGCCAACGGCTGAAAGCGCAGTTTGAACAACAGGGCCGCGTGGTTGATGCTCAACATCCCTTATTTGTGTACCTGCCCTGCGGCGTGGGCGGTGGCCCCGGCGGCGTCGCGTTTGGCCTGAAGCTGGCATGGGGTGACCATGTTCACTGTCTGTTTGCGGAGCCCACTCATTCGCCCTGCATGTTGCTGGGCATAACAACGGGCTTACACGACGGCATTTCCGTACAGGACATAGGTATTGATAATGTCACGGCTGCGGATGGTCTGGCGGTAGGCCGGGCGTCCGGCTTTGTGGGCAGAGCCATGCAACGTCTGTTGGATGGCATTTACACACTTGATGATGCGCGCATGTACGACATGCTCGGCTGGCTGGCGCAGGAAGAAGGTCTGCGGCTTGAACCTTCTGCGCTGGCCGGGATGATCGGTCCACAGCACGTATGTGCTTCAGCGCACTATCACGCGCTGCACGACTTCAGCCCAACACAGTTACAACAGGCCACTCACCTGGTCTGGGCGACGGGCGGCGGCATGGTGCCGGAACAGGAAATGGCGCACTACCTGGCAAAAGGCCGCTAAGTGGACGCACATCGTCGGCGAGACAGGAACGCCACGCAACCCGGTCCCTGTTCCGCTTCTGACGGCAAACCCTGACAGCAGATAAGGCCGGGCGGGTGATTTTTCCTGCCCGGCAGCTTAACGGTGTGCCAGCGCCGCCCCGTTTTTGAAATAGGCCTTAATGCCTTCCAGAATGGCCTCGGCGACCTGATGTTGATAACGCGTGGTGCGGAGTTTACGCTCTTCTTCGACGTTGCTGATGAACGCGGTTTCCACCAGGATCGAGGGAATATCCGGTGCCTTCAGCACCGCAAAACCGGCCTGATCCACAGTGCGTTTGTGCAGATGGTTAATCCGCCCCATCCGGTGCAGCACTTCTTTGCCAAACTTCAGGCTGTCATGGATCGTCTGGCGCTGCACCATATCAAACATGGTGTGATCCAGATAGCGATCGCCACTCATGCTGACGCCGCCAATCAGGTCGGATTCATTCTGGGTTTGCGCCAGAAAACGCGCCGCGGCTGACGTCGCCCCCCGGGTCGAAAGGGCAAACACAGAGGAGCCCCGTGCGGCCCGGCTGGTGAACGCATCCGCATGAATGGAGACGAACAGATCGGCCCGCTGTTTACGGGCTTTGGCCACGCGAACCCGCAGGGGAATAAACACATCCTCGTTACGCGTCATGTACGCCTTCATATTGTGTTCTTTCTCAATCAGCGCCTTAAGGCGGCGGCCAATCTTCAACACAATGTCTTTTTCACGGGTTTTGTATTTACCGTGCGCGCCCGGATCTTCCCCGCCATGGCCAGGATCGATCATGATAATGATGGGGCGATCGCGCCCGGCTTTACCGGGTAACGGCGGCTGAACGCTTTCATTTTTATCCAGATCGCCCTGGTTGTAATCTTTCAGTAATGCCAGCAGCGGATCATCTTCTACCGTATTCTGGCTGGGGTAGAGATCGACCACCAGCCGGTGTTGAATACTGGAGACCGGTGCAAGGCTGAAGATTTTTGGCGAGACGTTGCGTTTCAGTTCCAGCACCACCCGCACGGTATTGGCATCGAACTGCCCGACCCTGGCGTTTTTGATAAAAGGATCGTCCACCCTGACGTGCTGGTTAACACCCTTAAGGACCGAATTAAGGTGCAGGTTCTCAATGTCGATGACCAGCCGGTCCGGATTCGTCAGTGCGAACTGCTTATACTTAAGGGCAACATTGGATTCCAGCGTCATGCGCGAATAGGTTGAAGAGGGCCAGATGCGAACCGCCATAATATGGCTGGTGGCCGCGATGCCCACACCGCTTACGCTGAGCAGCAGCAGTGCCCCAGTACCTTTTAATAATCGTCTACGTGAAATAAGGGGATGACCTTCCGACATGCCACTCCAGCTGTTATATCGTGTTTAAAAAAACGGCAACCAAATAAAATGGCGGCGAAAACTTTATCCAATCCGGCTGACGATGTCACCCCGGAAACTCTAAATAATGCAGTCTGTTAGCGGCGTTATCACCTGAAAAAACGTAAATAAACGTCAGGATTAGCGCTTGCAAAATGGCCGCCAAAGGCATAAAAATACAGAAAATACGAATAAACATTCACTGAGGGTTAGCCGTGAAGGAACGTAGTACTGAACTGGTTCAGGGTTTTCGCCATACCGTTCCCTATATCAATGCGCATCGGGATAAGACATTTGTCATCATGCTTGGCGGTGAGGCCATTGAGCATGAAAATTTCTCCAGCATCGTCAACGATATTGGCCTGCTTCACAGCCTTGGCATTCGTTTAGTCGTCGTGTACGGCGCACGTCCGCAGATTGATGCCAGCCTCGCCGCAAACCAGCTGGAACCGGCTTACCACAAATATACCCGCGTAACCGACGCGCAATCACTGGAGCTGGTAAAGCAGGCCGCAGGCCGTCTTCAGTTGGATATTACCGCCCGCCTTTCCATGAGCCTGAACAACACTCCGTTACAGGGCGCGCATATCAACGTGGTGAGCGGCAACTTTATCATTGCCCAGCCGCTCGGCGTGGATGACGGCGTCGATTACTGTCACAGCGGTCGCATTCGTCGTATTGATGAAGAGGCTATTCACCGCCAGCTCGACAACGATGCCATTGTGCTGCTGGGTCCGGTGGCCGTGTCAGTGACCGGTGAAAGTTTTAACCTGACTTCTGAAGAAGTGGCCACGCAACTGGCAATTAAGCTTAAAGCAGAAAAAATGATTGGCTTCTGCTCGGAACAGGGCGTAATCGATCGTGAAGGCAACATTGTTTCGGAGTTATTTCCCAATGACGCTCAGGCACGCATTGATGAAATGGAACGCGATGGCGATTTTCTGTCTGGCACGGTGCGCTTTCTGCGTGGCGCCGTTAAAGCCTGTCGCAGCGGCGTCCGTCGCAGCCATCTGATCAGCTATCAGGAAGACGGCGCCCTGTTACAGGAACTCTTCTCGCGCGACGGCATTGGTACGCAGATTGTCATGGAGTCCGCCGAGCAGATTCGTCGGGCCACGATCAACGACATCGGTGGCATTCTGGAGCTGATTCGTCCGCTGGAGCAGCAAGGGATTCTGGTACGCCGTTCACGCGAACAGCTGGAAATGGAGATCGACAAATTCACCATCATTCAGCGGGATAACCTGACCATCGCCTGCGCCGCGCTCTATCCGTTTATGGATGAAAAGATTGGCGAAATGGCGTGCGTTGCGGTCCATCCGGATTACCGCAGCTCCTCACGCGGAGAGCTGCTGCTGCAACGCGTTGCACTTCAGGCGAAGCAGATGGGGCTGGAAAAACTGTTTGTGTTAACCACACGCAGTATCCACTGGTTCCAGGAGCGCGGCTTCACGCCGGTGGATATCGAGTCGCTGCCGGAGAGTAAGAAAGAGATGTACAACTACCAGCGCCGTTCCAAGGTGCTGATGGCCGATTTAACCTGATGGCAGCCGGGCGGCCATCCCGCCGCCCGACCTGTTATCCCTGCGTTTCCGCCCCCAGCCTTTCCACCAGGCCACTTCGCCGCTGCGTCTGCAGCTGGACTGCCCGTTCAAATATCGCGCGATCGCTGTAAAGGGTCAGTTGTTTGCGTGCACGGGTAATGGCCGTGTAAACCAGCTCACGGGTCAGGACCGGCAAAAACTGCGTCGGCATGACCAGCGCGGTATGATCAAATTCTGAACCCTGCGACTTGTGCACCGTCATCACCCATGCCGTTTCATGAGACGGCAAACGGCTGGGCTGAATCGCTTTCACGCTGCCGTCTGGCAACGGAAAAAACACCCTGAGTTGCCCTTCAGCATCACGCAACGTAATGCCGATATCGCCGTTAAACAGCCCCAGGGCACTGTCGTTGCGGGTGATCATCACCGGACGTCCCGGATACCAGCGGCTGCCCAGTGCAGGACGCCGGATGCGCTGCAGCTGCATCAGACGCTGTTCGATGCGCTGATTTAATCCGTGCACACCGAATGGCCCTTCACGCAGGGCACACAGGAGCTGATAACGGCTAAATGCCGCAATGGCCTGTTCTGGCGCAGCCTGACGCTGAACGGCATCCAGATAGTCCTGATAGCCCTGCGCCACCTCGTTCAGCATGGTCTGATATGCCTCACCGTCATTCAGCGGCTGAAAAGACAGGTCAGCATGTCCGGCGGCGAACACCTTACTCATCTGGCGCGCATCGCCCTGGTTGACGGTGCGGGCAAGCTGGCCAATACCGGACTTTTCGTCAAAGCGGTAACTCTGGCGGAGCAGACAAATGCTGTCGCGAACGGCAGGCGCGGTATCGTCATCGCTGCCCGTAAGCGCACATTCGGTAAGCGTCACCAGTTGTGCGGCGCGCGCCGGACTGAAGCCGGTTTCGCTGCAACGACAAATGTCCCCCAACACCGCTCCGGCTTCAACCGAAGCCAGCTGATCGCGATCGCCCAGAAACACTACTCTGGCGTGAGGCGGCAAGGCGGAAATCAGTTTTGCCATCATCGTCAGATCAACCATCGACGCTTCATCAACCACCAGCACATCCAGGTGCAACGGGTTACCCGCATGGTAGCGCATGCGCTGCGAGTCAGGCTGTGCGCCAAGCAGGCGATGCAGCGTGGTCGCTTCAGC
The DNA here is from genome assembly GCF_041955125.1 of Pantoea sp. BR_17. Taxonomy (NCBI): domain Bacteria; kingdom Pseudomonadati; phylum Pseudomonadota; class Gammaproteobacteria; order Enterobacterales; family Erwiniaceae; genus Pantoea; species Pantoea sp. BR_17. Next base: position 101,848 of record NZ_JAVAXT010000008.1, read on the forward strand.
AGGAAAACGCGCACGCTCGTCATCGTCCACCGCCAGTCCCTGCAGAGCTTTTCCCAGGGATTCGGTCAGACGGGCTGCCGCTTTCCCTGTCGGTGCCGCCAGCTGTATGCGCAGAGGTTCGGGATTCAGGCGAATCAGCGCCGCCAGCAATTTCGCCACCGTCGTGGTTTTGCCGGTACCGGGTCCGCCTGAAATAACGGCGGTTTTACGGGTCAGAGCCACCGCAGCAGCAATTTTTTGCCAGTCGTCAGGCTGACGACCAAATAACGTCTGCAGAACATCTCGTGCCTGTTGCGAATCGAACGTCCCGCTATCCGGCTGCAATGAGAAAAACCGGGCAACCTGGCCTTCACTTTGCCAAAGCCGGTGCAGGTATAAACGCTGGTGACTCAGCACCAGGGGCGTCACAACACGGCCATCGCTCACCGCTGACCAACTGGCCAGCTGTGCATGCCGCTCTGCTTCATCGGGCGCGCCTGCGGCCTGCCACAGTGCCTGCGCCAGTGCGGGCTGACGACCGGAGAACAGCCCAGCCTCATTCAGGTTAGCCAGCGGCAGGCAGACATGTCCTTCGCCCGCGTCGGCACTCACACAGGCCGCTGCCAGCAACCGAAAGGGTTGCGTCTCATCTGCAATCAGGCGGGCAAACTGAATATCCAGAGGACGCAGTAAACGCTTTTCGACTGCCTGAAGCAGCAAGGCGTTTATATCACTCATAAGCTCTCCTCTGTATGACCAAACAATGCATCCAGTTCCTCAATAAAGGCGGGATCGGGACGAGTGGTAAAGATGCCGTTATCGGCAGAGGTGCCATCCACCCCGCGCAGGAATACATAAAAGACGCCGCCAAAATGCTGTTGGTAATCATAGCCCGCCAGGCGGTGCTGCAGATACCGGTGCAGCGCCAGTGTGTACAGCTGATATTGCAGGTCATAGCGATGGTCGATCATGGCCTGCGCCATCGCCTCCTGCGTATACGCGGTATGGCTGTCACCCAGCCAGTTCGATTTGTAATCCAGCAGATAATATTTTCCCTGCCAGCGAAATACCAAATCAATAAAGCCTTTTAACATGCCTCTCACCTGACGGAAATCCAGCGCGGCAGCGCGCTGCGACAGTGGATCGTACCGGCGCATCAGCGCATCCAGATCGGCAGCCGTCAGCAGGCGGTTGATCGGCAGGTAAAACTCCATCTCAATCAGCCGATCAGCGCTGCGGATGCTGTCCAGGGTTAAGCCGTCTTTGTTGAGCGGCGTGGTCAGTACGCGGGCGATCCACTGCTGAATCACGGGCAGCCAGTTCAGGGAATAGCCCTGTTGCTGAAGCTGATCCTCCAGCCAGAATGCGTCCGGCGGCTCAGTGAAATCCATGGCCTCAAACAGCCCGTGCAGAAACGTGCCGGGAGCCGCACCGCGGGGGAAGTGGTGCGGCGTTAACAAGGGTTCTTCATCCTCAGCCGCCTCACCAGCAGCATCAATATCGAATTTCGGCAAAGCATCCAGCAGGGGGGAACTGCCGTGCTGTTGTAATCCGGAGTAACTGGTGACGCGCCAACTGTCCGCCAGCGCTCGGGTCATTTCCCGACTGCTCAGCGCGTTCTCGCGGTGTTCGCTGTCCTGCCACTTCGCGCCGGGCTGCAGCTCGCTCCGTATCACCTCAATCCCTTCGCCTGCGAGCGCCTCAAGATGGTGACTGAGCACGGCGGCATCGCCGCTCTCACCGCGCTGTACCAGGTAGCCCAGCGCGCTCTTATGCAGATCGCTGTCGCCCTCTTTTTTACGCGCGCCTTTGATTAGGGGCGCAATACCCACGCTGCAGTGGTAAACCGAGCGCGTCAGCGCGACATAGAGCAGCCGTAAATCCTCGGCCAGTCGCTCCTCTTCCGCCAGCGTCAGGCTCTGTGCATCGCCCTGCACGTCGAGCATGGCAGCAAAACTTTCACGGTCGTGATACAGGGCGCTGGCCGCTTCGCGAAATCCGGCCGCAAACGGCAGCCAGACCAGCGGATACTGCAGGCCTTTGGATTTGTGAATCGTGACGATCTGCACCAGGTGGCGATCGCTTTCCAGACGCAGCTTCTGACTGGCGGCCTGGCTGTCAGGGCGGGCAATTTGCTGTACCAGGAAACGCACCAGAGCGTGCGTGCTGTCGAGCTGCGTTGCCGCTTCCTGCAGTAATTCGCCCAGATGCATCAGATCGGTTAAGCGCCGCTCGCCATTTTCGGAAGCCAGCATATTTTCCGCCAGCTGCCGTTTAATCATTACATCGCGCAACATGGGCAGTACGCCACGTTGCTGCCAGATCTGCTGCCAGCTGACAAACTGCTCTACCAGCGCATCCCACTCACGTTCGTTTTGCGCCAGCGCATCAAGTTGGGCGGCATCGATAGCAAAGATGGACGTGGCCAGCGCGCTACGCAGCAGTCGCTCCTGTTCAGGTGACTGCACCGCCTGCAACAGCCATAACAACTCGCGCGCTTCAGGCGTGGTATAAACGCTGTCGCGGCTGGAAAGATAGACCGACGGAATGGCCAGCTTATTCAGCGCATCACGAATCAGACTGGCTTCATTGCGGCTACGCACCAGTACGGTGATATCCGAGGCCTTAACCGGCTGCAGTGCATCGCCTTTCCCTAACCGCGCCTTGCCCTGCTGACCGGCCGCCAGCCAGCGGCTGATATCGGCCGCACACTGCTGGGCCATAAATTGTTGGTAATCACTTACTCCTACACCTTCGCCCGGCTGGAGCCAGAAGCGCAAGGCAGGCTGGGGCTGATCATGGTAAACCAGCGTTAACGCCTGATTCGGGGCGGCCGGGCTGACCGCAAGAAACGGAATGGAAGAAAACAAAAAGGGTGCGTCAACCTGTGAAAACAGGCGGTTGACGCTGTTCACCATCGCGGGCGATGAGCGCCAGTTCGTCTCCAGCGTATAGTGAGCACTAACTTCACTACGGGCGCGTAAGTAGGTAAAAATATCTGCGCCGCGAAACGCATAGATCGCCTGCTTGGGATCGCCAATGAGCAGCAACGCCACATCCGGCTGTTGAATATACAGCGTACGGAAGATTCGGTACTGTTGCGGGTCGGTATCCTGAAACTCGTCAATCAGGGCCACCGGGAAACGGCCACGAATAGTTTCGGCCAGCAGCGCCCCGCCCGGCTGCTGAAGCGCTTCATCCAGACGACTTAACAGATCGTCAAATCCCAGCAAGGCACGCTGCCGTTTTTCCCGCTGCACCGTTTCTTTCACCTCGCTCAGCGCCTGCCAGATGATGATATCGCGGAGCGTCAGCGGTTCGGCAAGAAAGCCATCGACGGCATCGAACACCGCATGTTGCGGTGCCTCGCCCTTTTTGGTTTTTTCGTGCAGCACCTGCTGGCCAAAGCGTTCAAGCTCTTTAGGAAACTGGTAATCCAGCGTATCGCTCTGTGCCCACTGAGTCACTTTCGCCACCCAGTTAGGTAAGTGCTTACTGCTGTAGCTGCGTTTGTCGACGCCGGAAGCCGCGATCATCCCTTCGATATCGGCACAGACAGTCTGCCACTGCTGCTTGAGGGCCTGGATGCGTTGCAGGTTAGCGGTATGACGTGATGCCAGCGTTTCGTCTGCGCGAGGCGGACGCTTCAGCCTGGGGGATTCCCCCTGCAGCCAGGGCCGTAACGTCGTCAACAAACTGTCCGGGCCGCTCCACTCCGCCGCGATCACCCGGGCCACATCCAGTGACAGGGGATAACACTGGCGACGCCAGAAATCCGCCGCGGCCTGGCGGAGTAACGTTTGTTCGTTTTCGATGAGTTCCTGCTCGAACAACATGCCTGACTCAAAGGCATTCAGGTTGAGCATGCGCTGGCAAAAACCATGAATGGTAAAAATCGCCGCTTCATCCATTTGCCGCTCAGCCGCCAGCAGCAGCGAGGCCGCCTGGGGCAAATCCGCTATCTGCTCAATCAGCTGTTGGTGCATGGTGTTATGGCTTTTACCCCGCACGCAGGCGAGCCGAAGCTGATGAATATTGTCACGAATACGGCCGCGCAGCTCCGCCGTGGCGGCTTCTGTAAAAGTCACCACCAGGATCTCTTCGACTGACAGCGGCCTGCGCCAGGCGTTCTCGCCCCCCAGCCCTAATAACAAACGCAGGTAGAGCAGACCAATCGTAAAGGTTTTACCGGTGCCCGCTGAGGCTTCAATTAACCGCTCGCCGTTGAGGGGCAGCGTTAGGGGGTTTAACGGTTCAGGTCTGGACGCCGTCATGGTGTTTCACTCTTGACCGGCAAAGACTGCTGTAATTTGGCGATTTCTGGCCAGGTCCGCCAGCCCGGTAACGGTGCGAAGGCGATGTTATGCTCGCCGCTACCGGCGATTTGAGAGGTCATTGCCATGCCCTTTTTCTGCATGACGGCCTGATGAAAGAAGTCCGCCAGTCCGGCAGGGGTAAGCTGTTGAACCTGCTCCATCAGCTTTTGTCGGGTATCAAAATCGTAATTCTGCCGATCAAAATCGCGGCTGTAACGGTCGGCCTCTTCATTCAGCGTTTGTGGACGCTGTTTCAAATCGTTGATCATGGCCTGCTGATACTGCACAAAATCGGCCTGACTCATCGAGCGCAGGCGGTGTTCCGCCTGGGGATAAAACGCCTGATAGCGCTGCATCAGATAAGCGGGTGGCTTACTGTTACTTTGCAGCAGAAAGCCAATCCCCCACTGACGCCCTACCGGCATCCTGAACGCAAACACGGCATAACCTAACTGCTCCTCGGTACGCAGTTGGTTATAGAACCACGGCTGGACAATCTGACTGAGCATCGCGCTGTTGGCCATACTCTGGTATTCGTCATAACCCAGGGGAATATAGAGCGCCGCCAGCGCAGAGTCCGTGCTGCTGCCGTGCTGCTCCAGATTCGCCTTAAGCGGCTTTTCGACACTGAGGTAATTGCTGTGCCAGTAGTGCGTACCGTCGCACTGCATCTGCTGTTTCAGCTCGCGTCCCAGTTGCGTCACACTGTCAGCACTCAGGTTACCGATCACCATCATTTCTGGCGTGGCATTTTTAATTAAGGCATCGCGATAGGCCACGACATCATTCAGTGTAATCCCGTTGACCAGCTTACGGCGCGTGTCTCGCTGCGTGTAAGGCAGCTGGGATAAGAGCTGCATAGGCTGGATCGCCTGCTCAAAGGCTTTTCCTTTCTCTGCGGCATCCAGACGCTCCAGATACCAGGATTTGGCCTGTTGTAGCTGTGCCTCGCTGGGCTGAAAAGTGCTGTAGCGATTAACTAACTGCTTAAGCAGGTCAGGCAGGCGCTGTGTAAAGCCGCTGGCATTAAAGACCAGACCATCGTTTTCGCTGGTTGAAAAACTGATGCCGCCAATAGACGCCTGGGAACTCAGTTCATCCAGCGCCAGGCTTGCCAGATAATCATTCAGGCCGAACAGTACCTGCTGACGCGCATCACTGATCGCCTGCTGATTTCGCAGCGCGACGGTGATGCTGGCCTTTGGCTCGCTGGCATAGAACTGGCTTGGCATCCAGTAAATACGCATCCCGAAATCATTGTCGAGCTTAACCGGATGACGGTAGGTTTTGTCAGTCGACACCAGGGTAAACGCATCGGGAATGTAGGGATTTAAGCGCGGCATGGCGAGCTGAATCGCCTGGCCACGCTGTTGCCATTGCGTCAACGTCTGGGCTGTTATCTTATCAACCTGATAAGGCGCATTCACAAAATAGGCCAGCTTGTTATGCGGTTCCTGCGGGCTGATGTACCAGATTCGCGCCTGCGCTGGCGTCATGCTTTCCAGACGAGCATTGATAGCCGCGGGATCGTAGCGATCGGCCAGATAAGGCGCATCCAGCGTATGCTCAACCGGGACACGCAGCATCGTATCCGCCAGCCACTCAATGTAGTCCATGTCGCGGGTGATTGACGGATAACGGAAGTCCAGCGCCAGCACATGCGAAACTTCATCGAAATAGCGTTGGTCGATACCGTTTTTGCGCAGCATCGCGAGATAGCTAAAAACAGCCGCGACGACCTCATCACGTTGTGCCAGACCTTTGTCCGTTAATGACACGCTGATGGAGAACACGCCGCTGGTGCGCTCGGTCACCGGATCGGCCCCCGCGCTGACGCCGTCGGCCAGGCCCTGTTTTTGCAGCCAGTCGGCCAGCGTATTGGGGCTGCGGTTACCAATGACATAGCTGATAAGCGTGTCCGTTTTACTGCGAAAGCGGTCACTGTTATTCGGTATACGGAACTCGATTTTTAACTGCTTACGCGGCTGCGCCGGCACATAGTGAATGATGATGCCCTGCTGGGCTTCCGTGACGACCGGCTCGGTAATCGCGGGAACGCTGGCATTGTGGTTAGCCACGCGCCCAAACGTATTCACGGCGATGGTCGCCATCTCTGCCAGCGGTTTATTACTGTAGATCACCGCCTTCATCAGATTGGCTGAATAGTGCGTGTGGTAAAAGTCCAGCAGCGCCTGATGCAGATTACTGCCGGGCTTATCGCGCAGGGTATCCAGATTGCCGCCGTAAAAATGCGCGGCCGGGTGCGCCGGGTTAATCGTCTCAGCCCCGACCTGTCCCATGCGCAAACCGTCACGGGACCGTGCCATGGTCAGCTCCGCATTGACCGCATGGCGTTCCCGATCGGCATTGACCGGATCCAGTAAGGGTTCGGCAATCGCGTCGGCCAGACGATCAACGGCAGGCTCAAGCGCATCGTTTTCGACTTCGAGGTAATAAGCCGTGCGATAGGAGGCGGTGCTGGCATTATGGCTGCCACCGTGTTTCTTGAGAAAATCGGCAAGGCTGTCAGGCTGTGGGTAACGCGTTGAGCCCATCAGCACCATATGTTCAAGGTAATGCGCCAGGCCGGGCTGCTGCGCGGGATCATCCAGTGAGCCAATGGGCAATGTCAGCGCAGCAAGGGATTTCGGCGCCTGAGTATCTGAAACCAACAGCACCGTCATGCCATTATTCAGCGTGATGGCCTGATACTGACGCGGATCCTGTTCGCTTTTCCCGATGGGCGTGTTGACAGGCTGCCAGCCCGCGCCGGTTTCGGCTTGTACCGCCAGCGCCAGTAAGCCCAGCAGAATGGCGGCGATCAAGCGTGCATGTGTGCGCATGTAAAACCTCTTACGTTACCCAAAAGCCGCGTTGCGAGCGCATTAACGGCTGAAAGTACAACAAACTTTTTGATGTTTTCATTACCCGGCAGCGGTCGCTTACCGGTCGTCCTGATGCGCCTGGAGTACCGGTAAATACCAGCATTCAGCCGCGTCGGTTATCTGCTGTATCCGGGGTTCATCCAGTGCCCTGCATAACCGTTGCAGGTAGGGATCGCTTCCCTCACCTTCCTGTTGGTAACCGCCGACCCAGGCGGCAAGCAGAGCGTTACGGGCTTTGAGCTGTGTCGCCTCATCTGTCATAAACTGATGATTTTTCTTATCAAAACAGGCATTAAGCCAGGCACCACCGCTTTTGGTCAGCAACATCAAAGGCTCGCGCATGCCCTGCAGATAGCCTTGCATATAGTGCGCCAGCGCATCAGTCGCCTCATCCGGCGGCACGGCAGGGAAGCACCAGTAGCTGTGCTGTCGACCAAACATCCGACTTTTACCGTCGCCACCCAGTGCACAATAAACTAAATGTTCCAGCCACAGTAATAAACCGTCATTGATATTCAGCACACCCGGTCGCCAACGCAGCAGGCCATCGCTCTGCACCTGGGTTAACCAGCCAGTTAATGTGACGCCCGCCAGTGCCAGATTGATCTCCCGACTTTCACCCTCACTGCGCTGAGTGATCACCTCTGCGGCCACCTCCTGCATCTCTTCGCGCTGAGCCTGCCAGAACAGCTCGCCAAACGCCCCATAAGGTAAATTGCCGGCGGCGCGGTGATGGGCATAAAGGCGATCGGTGTCCTCCCCTGTTACCAGCGCATTCAGTAGCTGCGCATTGATCTGATAGCGCTCCAGGCTGTCCAGAGCAAAAGGTTCACTGTCGGGCAGTTCATTTTCTTCAAGCCAGAAATTGACCCCCAGGCGCTGCTGAAACCAGGCCCGAACAGGATGACGCCAGAAGCGCAGAAACTGTTCGAAGGCTAATGTCTCTACAGGCGGTGTGCTCAGTGGCTGAACAAAATCAGGCTGGGGCTGACCGGTGCCCTGCGCGGCAGGCAGCCATTCACGGGCAAAGCTGTGTGCCGCTGACGCAGGCTGGAAGTTTTCCGGCGCAAACGGCATCCGGCTGTGTAAATGTTCCAGGTGTGCCCGTACCCGCTGTGCGCTGTCATCCAGTTCCCTGTCCTCGTCGCCAGGCAGGTAAAAACTTTGCCCGATATACTCCAGCAATTCGGTGACCAGCACCGAAGGGTAACGTTCGGTATTGTCCTGAATAGCGCGGCCAATATAGCTGATATAGAGCTGTTGCTGAGCGGAAATCAGGGCTTCCAGAAACAGATAGCGGTCGTCATCACGACGGCTACGGTCACCTTTGCGCGACTGCTGCTGCATCAGGTCAAACCCCAGCGGCGCTAAGGTGCGCGGATAAACGCCGTCGTTCATCCCCAGTAAGCACACCACGCTGAAGGGAATCGAGCGCATCGGCATCAGGGTACAAAAATTGATTTGCCCGGCCAGAAAGCGTTGACTGATCCGCTGCTGATCCAGCCGCCCACGCAGATCGTCGCGCAGGAGCACGACCGGAATCGCCTCATTGAAACGAGCGTCCATACCGTACTCAATCAGCGTTTTCCACTGCTCTTCCACCAGCAGCAATGCCGCTTCTGTTTCGGTATCCGGTGTAAAAAAGGCATTCAGCAGTTCGCGACACAGCGGCAGCCAGGCCTCCAGCGGGCGCGGCTCCGATAAGACCTGTCGCCAGTGATTAAGCCGGGACAGCAGTTCGGCCAGATGGCCCGCCAGTTCGGCGACCAGCCCACTTGATTCGTCATAAGGCAGAATACCTTGCCAGTCGCCATGCTGGCTTTCCATTGCATATCCCAGCAGCATACGTTGCAAACCAAAGCGCCAGGTATGCTGACCGGTGACCGGCAGAGCCAGCGCTTCCACACTGGCATCATCCAGCCCCCAGCGCACGCCTGATTCGCTGACCCAGCGGCGCAACAGACGCAGGCCGCTTTCGTCAATCGAGAAGTGATTCGCTAAGGCCGGGACATCCAGCAGCGCCAGCACATCTTCAGAGACAAACCGGCTGTCCGGCAGTGACAGTAATTGCAGAAACGCAACGATAGCAGGATGCGCCTGACTGGCACGACGGTCAGAAATGGCAAACGGCAGATAGCGTTCTGCCGGGGCGTTTGCAAACACGGCCTGAATAAAAGGCGCGTAAGCGTCAATATCGGCCACCATGACGATAATATCCCGCGCTTTCAGCTCAGGATCGGCTTCCATCAACGCCAGAAGATGATCCTGTAGCACTTCAACTTCGCGCTGCGCACTGTGGCAAACCTGGATGGCAACAGAGCGATCCTGCGGGTCCAGCCGCCGTTTCTGCCCACTGTAAGCCAGTTCATCCGCCGTCAGGCCAATGATTGCCCTGTCCTGCAGATTAAGAAGATCGTGCTGCATGCAGTGCAGCAGGTTGTCTTCTTCGACGTCAACAAACGCATCGATTTCGCTGTTCAGCTCCATCTGGCTGAGCAGGAAGAGGTTATCGCGGCCTAACTTGCCCCAGGAGGCCAGCAGCGGGTTAGTCAGATGTTGTTCCCCTTGCTCACTAAACAGGGCTGGCGCGCGCGCCACATCACTGAATAAACCGCGATATTCTTCCCGGTCATGACGCCGCCGCTGGCGGCTTTGTAGCTTCGCCAGAAACGCATAGTCCTGAATATCGCCCCAGTAATCACGGCAGGGATTGGTAAACAGCAGATAGATATCAACATGCCGCCCCAGCGCCTGCAACGCCTGTAAATAGACCGGCGGCAGCGCTGAAATACCACAGATAAACACCCGCTGCGGCAGGTTATCAGGTCGGGTTTGTGCCTGCTCAAGCGTGGTAATAAAGCGCGCATAGAGGTTGGCACGATGCCATTTGGGCTGGCCCAGCGCGTCGGTATAGTCGACTAAATCACGCCACAACGCGGCCTGCCACACCTGCGCCTCTCCCAGGCCCTCGATCTGTTGACCGCGTTCCCAGCTGTTAAGCCAGTCCGCGCGGTAAACCAGATACTGGTCAAACAGGTCGGCAATGCGGGCACTGAGCTGAAAAAGTTTGCGCCTGTCTCCGTCGTCACTCAGATAATGGCGCAGTGAGGCAAACTCGTCCTGCAGCAGCAACGTGGGTAAACGATGCATCAGTTTCCAGCTCATGCTGGCTTTGCTGAAGGCGCTCTCCGGCGGAATGTCTGGCAGGACGCGCACAAACATTTCCCAGATAAAGCTGGCCGGGAGCGGGAATTCGATATTTGCCGCAATGCCAAAGGTGCGCGCCAGTTCCATCTGCAACCACTGCGCCATCCCCGGGCTTTGCACCAGCACCATTTCTGACGCAAAGGGATCGTCAAGCGGATCCAGTTTAATCACTCTCGCTGCCAGACTTTTGAGCAGATCAAGCTGATTAGAGTGATAAACGTGAAACATGCAAACTCCTGTGGAAACACTAAACGGCATGGCGATGGCAGACGGTACTCACTCTACCGCGTATCGCATTTGAAGCCTACCGTGAAAACCCATTCTCATCCGCTCAGCAGTGTAATCGCGTCAGGCTGGCCTGACGTTGATGCGGACCGCTCACCGTAACCGTTTCCAGCGTGCAGCCGCCCGGCCCCGTTTTTTTATCTGACCGCGTTTGCCAGCCCGCCACCTCGCGCCCCAACAACCGCTGTTCCGCCACACGCCAGGCTTCACGCTGCTGCCATTGCTGACTAAAGCCCAGCGTTAACACCCGGTGATACTGCAATAAGGCGCTGGTGCTGACGGCCATCAGTAACAGGGCAAACAAGGCTTCCGGCAGGCTGAATCCTGCCGCCTCACAGGCACTGCTCCGGCGCGGATTGCGGGCAATAATCAATCCAGCCCTGTGGCAAGGGACTGATTTTGCTGCCCTCCAGCCTGACCCAGTGCCATAACGCCTTATCACTTTTTTGCGTTTCACCTTTAAGCAATCCTTTCTCATCGTCCACGCGATGCAGGCACGCCTGCCAGCCATACTGCGACTCGCGCTGGCAGGTGGCAGGTGGTTGCGCTGGCCACGTTAATGTCAGTCCCCATTGCAGTGCCGACTGGGCCTGCCAAAACCCCTGAATAGCGTGTTACTCATCGGCGACGATAAACATTCCCTGCGCCAGCATCTCGCGGCTGGCCTGAAGCGTGATGCCGCCTGTCAGCAGGATGACGAGTACCATCCCCAGCGCACTGTTGCCCTCGGCGTTCACAGATTCATTCCTTCGACCCGGCTTTCCAGCGTTTCGGTTCGGTTCCCGCTTCGCCCCTGCAGTACAACGGTGACCAGCCGGCCTTCACGGCGCACGTCGAATGCCTCAATCGAAAGGAAAGCCGGATCGGAAAGCCGTTCCCATCCACTGCCGTTGCAGTTATCCACACCACGCTGCATCTCCAGTTGGTGTTGTCGCAGCCGGTAACCGTAGTAATCGCTCTCACTGTGCGTAACCCCTTCCCACTGACCGTTGCTGTTCTCGTCAAACCGGATCAGCACACAGCCTTCGGCTGTCATCAGGCCACCCGTTCCGCACTCCCCGTGGCAATAACCCGCCCGCCGGATCGCTTTTTCCAGCGTGGACAGCATTTGCTGTAACTCCTGACGCAGTTGAACCTGTTGTTGCAGCCTGAGGTTTTCGGCCAACAGTCGCGGCATAAAGCGTCCTGCACTGACCATCAGCACCGCACTGATCGCCATGGCGATGAGCATTTCCAGCAGACTAAACCCGGCCATTTTCATTCGCAGTCCGCATCGTCAATACGGCAAAGACGAATTCGCGCCCGTGCAGAAATAATCACCCGTATTTTTCCGGCGCGATTGCGCAGCTCAATGCTGCCCGCTTTGGCCACGTTGCGGCGTCCGTAAAAACCCGGCTCGCCACGCAGGGCGTGAAGGGTGATGTCCGCATACGGCGCGATAAAGTGCAGGCGGCTTGCCGTACTGCAGCCATTCTGTGGCGGTGCTGCCACGCCGATACACCAGGGCTGTGTGGGGCGGTGCCACAGCACCAGGTCCCGGTTTTGCGCATTGGCCTGAGCACGGACGCGTAACAGAAAGTGTTGCAGTTGCAGCGCCGTATCGCGAAGCTGTTGACGCTGCTGCCAGCGCTGCCAGCCTTGCGTGGCAAAGGCGCTGAGTATGCCAGCGATTACCATCACCAGCAGCAGCTCCGCCAGCGTAAACCCTTTTGACTGTGATCTTTTCATGGCGGCAGAGTGCCGCAGCAGCGAGCGCTTCAGCAAGCCCGAAAGCCACCGGTTGGAAGCAAAGCTACAGCATTATTCCTCTGGATAAAGACATGATCAGTGCAAGTGTGCACCGCGCCGCAACATCGCTGTAAAAAAAACGCCCCGGCATGCTGTGGCAAGACCGGGGCGGATGCTGGCGGCGGGTGTTCAGACCGCAACCGGCGCTTTGATGGCGGGATGCGGATCGTAACCTTCAATCTCAAAATCGTCGAAGCGATAGTCAAACAGCGAGGCAGGCTTGCGTTTAATCACCAGCTTCGGTAACGGACGCGGTTCGCGCGTCAGTTGCAGGCGCGCCTGCTCCAGGTGGTTGCTGTAAAGGTGCGTATCGCCGCCGGTCCAGACAAAGTCACCGACCTCCAGATCGCACTGTTGCGCGACCATATGCACCAGCAGCGCATAGCTGGCGATGTTAAACGGCAGCCCCAGGAAAATGTCGCAGGAACGCTGGTAAAGCTGACAGGAGAGCCTGCCATCCGCGACGTAGAACTGGAAAAAGGCATGGCACGGAGCCAGCGCCATTTCATCCAGTTCGCCCACGTTCCACGCCGAGACAATGATGCGGCGGGAATCCGGATCGCGCTTGATCTGTTCAATCACTTTGGTGATCTGATCAATCTCTTCGCCACGGGCGGTGCCCCAGCTACGCCACTGTTTGCCGTATACCGGTCCCAGATTGCCCTGCTCATCTGCCCACTCATCCCAGATAGAGACATTGTTTTCTTTCAGGTAACCAATGTTGGTGTCCCCTTGCAGAAACCACAGCAGCTCATGAATGATGGAGCGAACATGGCACTTTTTAGTCGTGACCAGGGGAAAGCCATCCTGCAGATTAAAACGCATCTGGTGACCAAAAATTGAAAGCGTGCCTGTACCGGTACGGTCAGATTTTGGTGTGCCTTCGTTCAGCACGTAGCGCATTAAGTCCAGATACTGTTTCATTTTTCCTCGTGAAGTTGTTGCTGCGGACGTCGACGGTACGCCCAAATCATCATAATCACACCGGCGATGATCATCGGCAGAGACAGTATTTGTCCCATGCTCAGGCCGCCGGTGAGCAAACCCAGTTGCGCGTCGGGCTGACGGAAGAACTCAACAATAAAGCGGAAGCAACCGTAGCCGATCAGGAACAGGCCTGACACGCTGCCCATCGGGCGGGGTTTGCGAATAAACAGGTTCAGGATAATGAACAACACAATGCCTTCAAGGAACAGTTCATAGAGCTGTGAAGGATGGCGCGGCAGGACGCCATAGGTGTTCAGCAGTGCCTGATATTGTGGGTTGTTAGCCGCCAGCGCGATATCTTCGCTGCGTGAGCCGGGGAACAGCATGGCGAAACGGAAATTGGGATCGACACGGCCCCACAGTTCACCATTGATAAAGTTGCCCAGACGACCAGCACCGAGGCCGAACGGAATCAGAGGGGCAATAAAATCAGCAACCTGGAAGAAATGACGTTTGGTACGGCGCGCAAAAATCATCATCACCAGGATGACGCCAATCAGACCGCCGTGGAACGACATGCCACCATCCCAGACTTTGAACAGGTAAAGCGGATTTTCCAGGAACAGCGGCAGGTTATAAAACAGCACGTAACCGATACGTCCGCCCAGGAAAACCCCCAGGAAGCCGGCATACAACAGGTTTTCGACTTCCTCTTTTTTCCAGCCGCTGCCGGGTTTGTTCGCGCGGCGCACCGCCAGCCACATGGCGAACACAAATCCCACCAGATACATCAACCCGTACCAGTGAAGCGAAAGCGGTCCGATTGAGAAAATCACCGGATCAAACTGTGGAAATGCGATGTAGCCGTTATTCATCATTCACCGTTTTTTTTCTGCCCTGAAAGGGGACGTGATGCACATAAATTAAGGCTGTGCATCATAGCACAGCCAGTTTTTTGCGTAGTCGCAGAAATGTAACCTGGGTTAACGCCCGCCGCGGATCAGACCGCCCAGACCACGCTGTTCCATAAACGCCGACATCATCTGGCGTACCTCCGTCGCTGACGAGGCTTTAAGCGCCTGGGTGCTGAGCTTCTGCGTTTCTTCGTAATCCAGATGACGCAGCAGGTATTTAACACGCGAGACGTTTTTCCCGTTCATACTGAGGTGGTGATATCCCATTCCCACCAACAGCGCCACGCAGGTCGGATCGCCCGCCATTTCACCACACAAACACAATTCCAGATTCGCCAAATGGGCTTCAACAGAAATGGCCTGCAGTGCGCGCAACATGGCCGGATGGAGGGAATCGTACAGATTCGCCACGCGCGTATTGTTACGATCGACCGCCAGCAAATACTGGGTCAGATCGTTGGTGCCTACCGAGATAAAATCAACACGCGAGGCCAGATGCGGGATCATAAACAGCATCGAGGGCACTTCAATCATGATGCCGATGCGCGGCTTAGGAATCGCATAGCCGAGCATCTCTTCCACTTCTGCCCCGGCACGCTGAATCAGCCGTTTGGCCTCGTCGATCTCATCAATGTGGCTGATCATCGGCAGTAAGATGCTCAGGTTGCCGGAGGCGGCATTCGCACGCAGCATCGCGCGCACCTGCACCAGGAAAATTTCCGGTTGATCGAGCGTCAATCGAATCCCGCGCCAGCCCAGACACGGGTTCTCCTCGCTAATCGGCATGTAAGGCAGTTGTTTATCGGCCCCGATATCCAGCGTACGCAGCGTAACGGGCTTGTCGTGAAAGAGCTGTAACATGCCCTGATACTGTGCCACCTGCTCTTCTTCTGACGGGAATCCGCTTTGCAGCATAAACGGGATTTCCGTACGGTAAAGACCGATGCCGTCAACCCAACTGCCCTGCGTTTGCTCATGCTCCGGGCTCAGTCCCGCATTAAGCATCACCTGTATGCGCTGACCGCTTCTCAGTTCTGCCGGTCTGTCTACACCGCCTTCAGCCATCTTGCTGAGGGCATTTTCTTCATTGATTAACCGCTGGTACTCCTGCACGATCACCGGTTCAGGGTCGATCAGCAGTTCACCACGATAGCCATCGACAATCAGCAGGCGCTTATTGAGCTGGCCGGGCTGAATGTCTGCGCCCATCACCGTGGGGATCCCCATGGCGCGGGTCAGGATCGCGGCGTGCGAATTCGCGGCGCCGTCACGCACCACAATACCGGCCAGGCGATCATGCGGGATCTCGGCGAGCGTTGTCGCTGTAAGCTCATCGGCTACCAATACAAAGCGTTCGGGCCAGGCATTGACGCCCACCAGGGAATCATCAAGGTGGAACAGTAACCGCTGCCCAAGCACCCGCAGATCGCCCGCGCGCTCTTTCAGATAGCTATCCGTCAGGCTGGCAAACTGCGCGGCAAACTTTTCAATCACGGTTTTGACTGCCCACTCGGCCACGGATCCGCGTTCGATCTCATCGAAGAGATCTTTTTTCAGGCGGGCATCCGTTAACAGGTGCGAGTAGAGATCGAAGATTGCCGCGCTTTCTTTCTGCGCGCTGGCAGAAAAGCGTTTACTGAAGCGACGAAACTCACTGGCGGCTTCGCTCATCGCCAGTGACAAGCGCTCACGTTCGCGCAGTGGATCCAGCGTGGAGGCCGCGGAGACCTGATCGAGCAGGGGCTGGGTTTCATCCACCCAGCCCGGTGCAACCGCCACACCCGGTGCGGCCGCGATGGCGCGAACACGGGCCTGGCGATACTGGCCAAACAGCTGGCTCAGCTGCGATTGTGACAGCAGGGCCGCTAGCTGGGTGGCGAGCGTAACCAGAAAAGACTCTTCGCTTTCGTCGAACTGGCGATGCTCGCGCTGCTGCACCACCAGCACACCCAGAAGCTGGCGGCGGCTGATGATGGGCACACCAAGGAAAGAGCGATAGCGTTCTTCCTTAACGGATGGGATGTATTTAAAGCTCGGATGGCTCTGCGCATCAGCCAGGTTGATAGGCTCGGCCAGGCGACCGACCAGGCCCACAATCCCTTCATCAAACGCCAGTTTCACCGTCAGGCCACGCGGTTTTTTCAGACCGCGCGTCGCCATCAGGTAATAACAGCGATGATCGTGATCGGCCAGATAAACGGAACAGACTTCCGTTTCCATCGCCAGACAGATCTCATTAACCAGGATGTCGAGTGCTTCGTTCAGACGGGGCGCACTCGCCACCTTTTCAACAATTTCTCGCAACTGAGTGAGCATAAAGGGCGTGGCCTATCCTCTTTTACGTCGATGGGCAGGATGATTTCGCTGCACCGCACTCTCCTGCATGGACATGACAACGCCTGCAAACTCCTTCATCACCCGACGGTACACATCGCGTTTAAAAGAGACAACCTGACGTACCGGATACCAAAAGCTCACCCAGCGCCAGCCGTCGAATTCCGGCGTGCTACTGTGTTGCACATTAATATCTGCATCACTGCACATCAACTGCAGAAGAAACCACTTTTGTTTCTGACCAATACAAACCGGTTTTGTGTCCCAACGCACCAAACGTTTTGGCAATTTGTAGCGCAACCAGTTACGGGTAGATGCAAGTATTCGGACATCCTTTCTGTGTAACCCTACTTCTTCGAACAATTCGCGATACATCGCCTGTTCTGCGGTTTCACCGGGATTGATGCCCCCCTGAGGAAATTGCCAGGAGTGCTGTCCAAAGCGCCTGGCCCATAACACTTGTCCCTGCCTGTTACAAATTACGATACCAACATTCGGGCGGTAGCCATCATCATCGATCACTGGACTACCTCAAAAGCTAAATTTGAATGGTCTGATTGTTTCACACTCCTTACAGGCGGTAAACCACTGGATTCACGGGCAATGGGGACCGTAATCTCGGGATAACTCACAGAAGAATGCAAAGTTATAAACAAAGTACCGAGAAAACATCGATCTTATTCACGTTTTCTGTGGATAGCTTTGTGTAGAACACGGGAGTTAACTGAATAACCCGTTGGGAGGAATCTGAATACGCTTTACTGTGATTCTGAAATAGCCATTGAAATATAAGACTATTTATCTGCTGAGGTTTGAATAAATTCGTCTGAGTGACATTGTATAATGTCCTGCCGCTGACAATTGGCTAAAGATCCACCACCCGGCTTTTTATCCACAGAGATCGGTTCAAGCTTGCAGCAAACCGGCTAATTTTTGCTAAAAAACAGCAAAGTCAAGGCTGTAAATCGAACCAGTAACCCGTCTGATGCCAGGTTATCCCATCTTTCTGTGGATAACTGGTCATAAGATCCTGTTCATTGTTGATAGCAAGTTGGGATAACCTGACCCGTCGTTAACAGCATGAGGCGGTGCATTCTTAAAAAAGCACTATGTTTCATGTTATTATGCGCACCTTACCCTGCTCATTCCTGTGGAAAACCTGACAGGCCGCAGGGCGCTTATTTTTTAACCACACCGGGTTACGCATATGATCACTCTTCCAGAGCCACCTGAAAACGAATCGGTACTGTTCGCGCGGGCGCAGGCACTGGCAGGTTTACCTTTACACTGTCTGGCAGAACAGGCCGGCATTCCAACGCCAGCCAATCTGAAGCGCGATAAAGGCTGGGTGGGCATGCTGCTGGAATGGCATTTGGGGGCCAGCGCAGGCAGTAAAGCCGAGCAGGATTTTGCGCATCTGGGCATTGAGTTGAAAACTATCCCTGTCGATCGTGAAGGCAAACCGCTGGAAACCACATTTGTCTGCGTTGCACCGCTGACCGGTAACAGCGGCGTGACGTGGGAAAACAGTCATGTTCGCCATAAGCTGGCTCGCGTACTGTGGATGCCGGTTGAGGGTGAGCGTGATATTCCCCCTGGCGAGCGCCGGGTAGGCGCGCCCTTGCTGTGGAGCCCGACGTCACAAGAAGAAGACATGCTGCGTCAGGACTGGGAAGAACTTATGGATATGATTGTGCTGGGTCAGGTGGAACGTATTACTGCCCGTCATGGTGCCTGGCTGCAAATTCGTCCCAAAGCGGCTAACAGCCGGGCCCTGACCGAAGGGATCGGCGAACAGGGACAGCCCATTATGACGTTACCGCGCGGGTTTTATCTCAAGAAAAGCTTTACCGCCCCGCTGCTTGCCCGCCATTTTCTTCTCTGAATCCCCTTTCCCCAGGCCATGCACTATTTAAATGTGAGTTCGACAGATTAGGTGCGTATAATCTTCGTTTACTTTTCGTTTAGGATACGAGTGCAGGTATGTTCGAGTGGATTTCCGATCCTAACGCCTGGCTGGCGTTGGGCACCCTGACCATTCTGGAAGTGGTTCTGGGCATTGATAACATTATCTTTTTGTCATTAGTGGTGGCAAAACTGCCTAAACATCAGCAGGCCCGCGCACGGCGCATTGGTCTGATGGGCGCGATGCTGATGCGGCTGGGACTGCTGGCCTCGATTGCCTGGGTAGCAAAACTGACCAATCCCCTGTTTACCCTGATGGATCATCCGTTCTCCGCGCGCGATCTTATTCTGCTGTTTGGTGGCTTATTTCTGCTCTGGAAATCCAGCATGGAAATCCATGAAACTATCGAAGGTGAGGAAACCGAACACAAATCCAATGTGCATTCGTTTCTGGGAGCGATTGTGCAGATTATGTTGCTCGACATTATTTTCAGCCTCGACTCGGTTATTACAGCCGTCGGCCTTTCAGACCATCTGTTTATTATGATGGCCGCCGTGGTGATTGCCGTCTTAATGATGATGTTTGCGGCACGCAGTATTGGCGAATTTGTTGACCGTCATCCGTCGGTCAAAATGCTGGCGCTTTCTTTCCTGATTTTGGTGGGTTTCACCCTCATTCTGGAGAGTTTCGGCGTGCATGTACCAAAAGGTTACATTTATTTTGCCATGTTCTTCTCGATGGCCGTTGAGTGCCTTAACCTGATGCGCAGTAAGAAAAAAGTCAGCTAGCGTTGTCAAGGGCGGCGGCCTGCCGCCCACCTATTTTCAGATTGATACGATTAACCCAATCGGTAAAAGGATTTATTACTATACTTTTTTACAGTGGACGCGTTGCGAGGATAAGCACAATGAAAGGGCTGAGTAAGATTATATTGGCGGCCGTTGCCGCAGTGACATTAGGTGGTTGTAGTTCTGATTATGTGATGGCGACAAAAGACGGTCGCATGATTATGACGGAAGGCAAACCCAGCATCGATAAGGAGACCGGACTGGTACAGTACACCGATCAGTCAGGCCATACGGTACAGATTAACAGTGATGAAGTATCAACCATCATTGAGCGTTAAATGCGAAACGAGCAGGCCTGTCGACCTTTCCCTCCCCGGCAGGCTGTTTCTCCTTGTTGTTTCCCTTTCTTAGCCGCTACGCCTCGCGCTATAGTCCCTTAAGACACAATATCCATCCTCAGAGAAAAGGAAGCCGGCAATGCATTATCACCGTATCCCCCATAGCACGCTGGAAGTGAGTCAGCTTGGATTGGGCACCATGACGTTTGGTGAGCAAAACAGCGAAGCCGACGCCCACGCGCAACTGGATCTTGCGATCAGTTCCGGCATCAACCTGATCGATACTGCCGAAATGTATCCGGTGCCGCCTCGCCCGGAAACCCAGGGCCTGACCGAAAAGTACATTGGCAGTTGGTTAAAAAAGACCGGCAGCCGCGATAAAATCATTCTCGCCAGTAAAGTCGCAGGGCCGACCCGCGGCAACGATGCCTCCATTCGCCCTAATATGGCGCTGGATCGTAAGAACATTCGCGAAGCGCTGGATGCCAGCCTGAAGCGCCTGAAAACCGATTATATCGACCTGTACCAGCTGCACTGGCCGCAGCGCCAGACCAACTTCTTTGGCAAACTTGGCTATCAGTACAGCGCTTCCAGCGTCCCGGTGACCCTGCTGGAAACGCTGGAAGCGCTGGCAGAACAGGTGCGGGCCGGTAAAATTCGCTACATCGGCGTCTCTAATGAAACCCCCTGGGGCGTGATGCGTTACCTGCAACTGGCAGAAAAGCATGAGTTACCGCGCATTGTTTCTATTCAGAATCCCTACAGCCTGCTGAACCGCAGTTTTGAGGTGGGCCTGGCGGAAATCAGCCAGCATGAAGGCGTGGAACTGCTGGCTTATTCGTGCCTGGCTTTTGGTACGCTAAGTGGGAAATACCTGAACGGTGCACAGCCTGCTGGTGCACGTAATACCTTGTTTAGCCGGTTTACCCGCTACAGTGGCGAGCAGTCTCAGCTGGCAGTCGCAGAATATGTGGCGCTGGCAAACAAGCATCAGATCGATCCCTCGCAAATGGCCCTGGCGTTTGTTCGCCAGCAGCCGTTTGTTTCCAGCACGCTGCTGGGCGCCACCACGCTGGAGCAGTTAAAGATCAATATCGACAGCGCCAACCTGACGCTCAGTAGTGAGATTCTGGAAGAGCTTGAGGCGATTCACCGCCGTTATACCTACCCTGCACCGTGATGCCATGTGCCAGCCGCAAGTGCGGCTGGCAGTCCTGACTGACAGCCTGCGTTAACCCAGTTCCAGAGCCAGCAAATCCTCGATACGCTGCGCGCGACGAATCTCACGTGGCGTGCCGTTTTCAAACAGGATTTCCGGAATCAGCGGTCGACTGTTGTAGTTAGAGGACATGGACGCACCGTACGCCCCGGTATCGTGGAACACCAGATAGTCGCCGACTTTCGCGTCGGGAATCGCCCGCGTTTCCACTTTGCCCCCTTCAAGCTGGGTAAACACATCGCCGGACTCGCAAAGTGGCCCCGCAACAACGCTTTCACGCGTGTCCTGTTCATCAATTTGTCGGTTGTCGCCAGCCACCAGGGAGATATGGTGATAGCTGCCGTACATCGATGGTCGCATAAGATCGCTGAATCCGGCATCCACCAGCACAAAGTGACGGCTGCCCATCTCTTTAACGGCCCGCACCTGCGACACCAGCACGCCTGACTCCGCCACCAGGAAACGGCCCGGTTCAATTTCCAGCTTCACGGCGTGGCCCAGATGTGAGGCAATACGCTGGCGCGCGGCGTCCCACAGGCCAAAATAGTGATCGGTATCGATCGCTTCTTCCCCATAGTGATAGGGAATGGATAAACCGCCGCCCGCAGAAATCGCCTCCAGATCCTGACCGAACGCCACCACCAGATCGACCATGGCATCGCAGACCTGCTGCAGGTGCGCATAGTCCACGCCCGAGCCGATATGCATGTGAATGCCGATCAGGCGCAATCCATATTGCTCAATCGCCGCCTGAGCAGCAGGCAAATCACTCGGCCAGATGCCATGTTTACTGTTTTCACCGCCGGTATTGGTTTTCTGGCTGTGGCCATGACCAAATCCCGGATTGATACGCAGCCAGACCGCGTGCCCTGGCGAAACCGCACCCAGCTGATGCAGCATATCGACCGAACCGGCATTCACCGGCACCTTTAGTTCCGCAACTCTGGCGAGTGTAGGTTCATCCAGCACGTCAGCCGTAAACACGATGTCGTCACCGCCAGGCGTAAAACCAGCCACGAGGGCGCGCTCAATTTCGCCCAGCGAAACGGAATCCACCTTAACTCCGGCCGATTTCATGAGGCGCAGGATGTGCGTATTTGAACAGGCTTTTTGAGCAAAGCGCACCACATCAAAAGCGTGAAGCTGTGCAATACGCTGCTGAATCACCTGCGCATCGTAAGCCCAGAACGGGCCCGAATACTGGCGGGCAAGCGGCAGCAGATGATCAACGTTGAGGGCGGTTTCTTTGGTGTTTAACGGACGCGGCATGGCATGTCTCCTGTGGCAATCCTCCTATTAAGCCAGATTCGTGCCATGTCGAAAAATATCTGTTTTAATAGCATCTATGCATAAATGATATGGGATATCCCATGGCCACGATTAACTGGCGCCACATCGAGATCTTTCATGCCGTGATGACCAGCGGCAACCTCACCCAGGCCGCCACGCTGCTGCAAACCTCACAGCCCACGGTCAGCCGTGAACTGGCGCGGCTTGAACGGCAGTTGAGTCTGCAACTGTTTGAGCGCGTGCGTGGCCGCCTGCAACCGACGGTGCAGGGATTACGCCTGTTTGAAGAGGTGCAGCGCTCGTGGTATGGGCTGGACCGCATTATGGATGCGGCAGAAGGTTTGCGGCAGTTTCGTCAGGGCGAGCTGTCGATTGCCTGTCTGCCGGCCTTCTCACAGTCGTTGCTGCCGCCCATTTGTCAGACGTTTTTACAACGCTATCCCGACGTCAGCCTGAACATCATTCCGCAGGATTCACCGCTGCTGGAAGAGTGGCTGTCGGCGCAGCGCTATGATTTGGGCCTGACAGAAACGCTGCACGCACCTGCCGGTACCGATCGCCAGGCTTTACTGACCTGCGATGAAGTCTGTGTCTTACCGAAACAGCATCCTCTGGCGCAGCGCAACTTACTTACGCCGCAGGATTTTGCGGGTGAGAACTATGTCAGCCTGTCACGTACGGACAGCTATCGGCAGTTACTGGATGCACTGTTTCATGAGCAAGGCGTGACGCGCAGGATGGTGATGGAAACCCATAGCGCAGCCTCGGTGTGCGCGATGGTGCAGGCTGGCGTGGGTATTTCTGTCGTTAATCCGCTGACAGCACTCGATTATGCTGACAGCGGGATCGTCATGCGTCCGTTTAGCGTGGCGGTGCCCTTTACCGTCAGTCTGGTCCGGCCGCGCCACCGGCCGGCTTCAGCGCTGGTTGACGCCTTTGCGGCGCACCTTCAACATCAGATTGCCCGTTTTCCGGCGCTGATTGCGGCCAGGCTGGCTTAGGCGTGTACGCTGGTCGCCGCACCGCCTGATTTACGGAAGGTGATCACGCAGACGATCAGCCCCACCGCCGCCAGCGCGGCCGCGGCAACCGGCACGCTGGTCAGCCCATAGCCACGGGCAATAACCGCTCCGCCTACCCAGGCGCCCAGTGCATTCCCGACATTAAAGGCCGAAATGTTCAGGGTCGACACCAGATTTGGTGCCTCCTTACCGTGGCGCACGACATTTATCTGCAAGCCGGGTACCGTAGCGAAGGTAGCCATCGCCCAAAGGAACAAGGTGATTTCCGCCAGCCACAGCGCATGGCTGGTCCAGCTAAACAGCAGTGAGAACAGCGCGATCAGCAGGAAACTGCCTGTCAGGCTGAGCGCCACATTGCGGTCAGCCAGTTTACCGCCCAAAATATTGCCTGCCGTCAGCCCCGCCCCAATCAGGAACAGAGTCCAGCTCACGCCATGATCGCTGATGCCGGTGACCTGCAACAGCAACGGCGCAATATAGCTGAACAGCGTAAACATGGCGGCAGCAAAACAGACCGTCATCAGTAACGACAGCCACAGTTTACCGTTTGCCAGCGCGCTGATTTCGCTGGCCAGATTGACGGGCTTCTCGTTTTTATTTCCCGGCAGGCTGGTGATCAACGCAATAAAGGCCAGCACACCAATTACCGCAACGCCCCAGAAGGTGGCACGCCAGCCAAACAGCTGACCAAACCAGGTCCCCAATGGCACGCCTAATACGTTGGCTAACGTCAGGCCGGTAAACATCAGCGCCACGGCGGACGCCTGGCGATCGGCAGCCACCAGACTGGCAGCCACCACAGCGCCAATGCCAAAAAACGCACCGTGACAGAGGGCGGTAATCACCCGCGCCAGCATCAGAAGGTTGTAGCTGTACGCCAGCGCGCACAACAGGTTACCGATGATGAAGATGGCCATTAACAGAATCAGCGTTTTCTTGCGTGGCAGTTTCGCGGTCAACAGTGCCATGACCGGCGCGCCAATGGCCACGCCCAGGGCATAGCCGCTGATGAGCCAGCCCGCTGACGGAATGGTCACCTGTAAATCGTTTGCCACTTCCGGCAGTAACCCCATAATAACGAACTCAGTGGTTCCGATGGCGAACGCACTCAGCGCCAATGCCAGTAATGCCACAGGCATAACACTCTCCCAAATATGATTATTGCGACGCGGTTGCTTCCGCGTGCATCGCGATGAACAGGCTATAATTTATGATCTCTGTCACATTCTGTATTACACCATAGCTGACTGTCATCGGATACTCACACAGAGGCAACACTGTATTGCAGGAAAGGCAATAATTGACAGTAAGATGAACTATGCTTATTAAACATGAGGTTAAGGAGAAAGGGATAGCCCGCCACTTAAAACAATCAGAAAGGTTGCCAGCGAAGTAGCCGTTTTTTAGCTAATACCGATTTTAGTTATCAATAAAGTATTAGCGTTGCCGATAAAGCTCTTATGAATCGCCAGATGAAATGCAGTCCAACTGACGCGGAGAGAGAATAATGCAACGGCTTACCCTCTTACTGGTACTGGGCTTAACGGGTTGCTCAGTCGGTCACTATGAGTACAGTAAAGAAGCTGAAAAGCGGGTTGATATGACCGTTACCGGCATTCCAACCATCATGGGGCTGGGCACGCTGGGTACGACCATTCCCCTGACCCCGGACTACAGCCTCACGGCGGCCCACGTGGCGAAATATTCGCTTTACCGGGTGAAAGCCTGGCATCCGGAGTGCGACCTGGCGGTGGTCTACCACAAGAACAGCGAAGCCAACCTTCCTCCTGCCTTCCGTAACAGCCACATTGGCGACAAGGTGAACCTTTACGGGTACAGCTTTATCTCGGCCATGCCGGTCAGCTCAACCGGTCAGAATCTGGTGAATACCACGCTGGCCAATGACTGGAACAAAGCTAACTGTGTGGTGGTGGCAGCGAATGCCGGCGTAGTGAAAGGGATGTCTGGTGGCGCGGTTTACAATGCCTCTGACGACACACTGGCTGGCGTGATTGTCGGCTACAGCCAGCGCATTAACGATAACCACAGCGGCAAGACGTTGTATAAAGACGTCGCCCTCTATGTTCCTTACTCTCGCTTTCAGCACTGGCTGGATGACGCCGTAAAATCTTAATTTTTGTCGGGCAAACCGGGATGCTTGCCCATCGTCTGTTCAGGCGGATTCAGCCACCTGTCCTCACGGGTTGCTTCGTAGTCCGGATTGAGCGGATAAGTAATACGGTTTTCGGGTTTGCTCACCTCGCCCACCACTAAAAAGCGCGCCTCATGGTCGCGGTTGTTGATAAAGGTGTGGCAGATGCCGGTTCCGGCCGGAAAAGCAACGGCATCGCCCGGCGACAGCGGGTACAACTCACCGTTTATCCAGGCGTCAGGATGACCTTCAAGCACAAAGATAAACTCTTCTTCCGCGCTCTCCGCGTGCGGATAGGACATGCGGCGTCCGGGCAACAGCCTTTCATGGTGAATGCCGAGGCGGGTTAACCCCAGTAACCGCCCCAGTGGCGCGCCAATCGACATGCGCTCATCGCTGTCAGAATAGTGTTCGTTATCGTCGCCTTCCAGCGTCTGCCAGTGGCGAATACAGTCGGGACGTTGTGTCATCGTGGTTGGCTCCCTGTTGAGATTTCAGTCTGGCAGAGGGAGCGGGATGACTCAAGCACGGCATCGCGAACAGCAGAAAGAAAAAAGGCCGGGATAACCCGGCCTTTTTACAGAACAACAAGACTTATTTAGCGCCAGGACGCAGCGCCGGGAACAGGATCACGTCACGGATGGTATGGCTGTTGGTAAACAGCATCACCATCCGGTCGATACCAATGCCTAAACCTGCCGTTGGCGGTAAGCCGTGTTCCAGTGCGGTAACGTAGTCTTCGTCATAGAACATGGCTTCATCATCGCCCGCGTCTTTGGCATTAACCTGCTGCAGGAAGCGATCAGCCTGATCCTGCGCATCGTTAAGCTCAGAGAAGCCGTTGCCGATTTCACGTCCGCCGATAAAGAACTCGAAACGGTCGGTGATTTCCGGGTTTTCATCGTTACGACGAGCCAGCGGAGAAACTTCCGCCGGGTATTCGGTAATGAAGGTAGGCTGAATCAGGTGCGCTTCTGCGGTTTCCTCAAAAATCTCGGTCACCACGCGGCCTAAGCCCCAGCTTTTCTCGACTTTGATGCCGATGGCCTGGGCGACTGCCACGGCTTTATCGAAATCGTCAAGATCGGCCAGATCGGTTTCCGGACGGTATTTTTTGATGGCTTCACGCATGGTGAGCTTTTCAAACGGCTTGCCGAAATCGAATTCCTGCTCACCGTAAGGCACGACGGTGCTGCCCAGCACATCCTGCGCCAGCGTGCGGAACAGGCTTTCGGTCAGTTCGATCAGATCCTTATAATCCGCATACGCCATATAGAGTTCCATCATGGTGAACTCTGGATTATGACGTGGCGAAATCCCTTCGTTACGGAAGTTACGGTTGATCTCAAACACGCGGTCAAAACCGCCCACAACCAGACGTTTCAGATACAGCTCTGGCGCAATACGCAGGTACATATCGATATCCAGCGCATTATGATGCGTGATAAACGGACGCGCTGATGCGCCGCCCGGGATCACCTGCATCATTGGCGTTTCCACTTCCATAAAGTCGCGAGCGACCATGAACTGGCGAATACCGGCCATAATCTGAGAGCGAATTTTGAAGGTGTTGCGTGATTCATCGTTGGCGATGAGATCAAGATAACGCTGACGATAACGTGTTTCCTGATCGGCCAGGCCGTGAAACTTATCAGGCAACGGACGCAGCGCTTTGGTCAGTAAACGCAGTTCTGAACAGTGAACAGACAGCTCGCCAGTTTTAGTTTTGAACAACTTACCGCGTGCGCCGAGGATATCGCCCAGATCCCACTTTTTGAACTGCTCGTTATAGATGCCTTCAGGCAGATCGTCACGTGCTACGTACAGCTGAATGCGGCCGCCAACGTCCTGCAGGGTGATGAAAGACGCTTTGCCCATAATACGGCGCGTCATCATACGGCCCGCCACGCTGACCTCAATGCCTAAGTCTTCCAGCTCTTCGTTACTCTTCTCGTCATAGCTGGCGTGCAGCCGATCGGAGGTGGTATCACGACGAAAATCGTTAGGAAACGCCACGCCGTTTTCACGCAGCACGCTCAGTTTCTCGCGACGCGTTTTCAGTTCGTTATTTAACTCAAGTGCGACGTCAGCGCTCTGCGGTTGTTGTTCAGACATGTCGGTTCCTTATAGCCCTGCTTTTAAACTTGCTTCAATGAAACGGTCCAGATCGCCATCCAGAACCGCCTGCGTATTACGCGTTTCCACGCCGGTACGCAGATCTTTAATTCGTGAGTCGTCCAGAACGTAAGAACGGATCTGGCTTCCCCAGCCGATATCCGACTTATTGTCTTCCAGCGCCTGCTTCTCGGCATTTTTTTTCTGCATCTCAAGCTCGTACAGCTTCGCCTTCATCTGCTTCATCGCCTGATCTTTGTTTTTGTGCTGAGAGCGGTCATTTTGACACTGCGTGACCGTACCGGTCGGAATATGGGTGATACGCACCGCAGATTCCGTCCGGTTAACGTGCTGACCACCGGCACCGGAGGCACGGTAAACGTCAATGCGCAGGTCTGCCGGGTTAATGTCGATATCGATATCGTCATCGACTTCCGGGTAGATAAACGCGGAGCTGAATGAGGTATGGCGGCGACCACCGGAGTCAAACGGACTCTTACGAACAAGGCGATGAACGCCTGTCTCGGTGCGTAACCAGCCAAACGCATAATCGCCCGACACGCGAATGGTTACCGATTTAATGCCCGCCACTTCGCCTTCGGACTCTTCAATAATCTCGGTTTTGAAGCCTTTCGCTTCGGCCCAACGCAGATACATACGCATCAGCATGCTGGCCCAGTCCTGCGCCTCGGTGCCGCCGGAGCCAGCCTGCAAGTCGATATAACAGTCTGCGCTGTCGTACTCACCTGAGAACATACGGCGGAATTCGAGTTCACCCAGTTTAACGTCCAGCGCGTCCAGTTCTTCGACCGCTTCGTTAAAGGTTTCTTCGTCATCGGCTTCCACAGCCAGATCAAGCAGGCCCTGTACGTCTTCCAGCCCCTGCGTCATCTGATCCAGCGTATTCACGATTGCTTCGAGAGAGGAGCGCTCTTTACCCAACGCCTGGGCGCGTTCAGGTTCGTTCCAGACGTCAGACTGTTCGAGTTCTGCGTTTACTTCTTCAAGGCGTTCTTTCTTGGCATCGTAGTCAAAGATACCCCC
Source organism: Pantoea sp. BR_17 (assembly GCF_041955125.1). Classification (NCBI taxonomy): domain Bacteria; kingdom Pseudomonadati; phylum Pseudomonadota; class Gammaproteobacteria; order Enterobacterales; family Erwiniaceae; genus Pantoea; species Pantoea sp. BR_17. The sequence continues at coordinate 130,357 of NZ_JAVAXT010000008.1, forward strand.
GAAGAACGTCGCTGCGCTCGGTGAGGTCCTGAATACGGTATTTGACCGGATTAATTTCAAACATGTGTTTAGCGTCTTTTTAACGTTTGATGGAATAAGAAATGTAACCTGCGAGTTTACCCGAAACCGGCGACAGTTTGTAGCGTTGAGAAAATGCGCAGGGTGTAAACGTTTGGGACAGGCTGTGCTGAAAGGGAGGGAGGCAACGTCAGAAAGGCCTGGCGGACGGACTCCCGTCCGTCCACCTTCATCCGTTAACTGAGCGGCCAGAGATGTTCAATAATCAACTGCACTGAGCGGTTACCGCGATATTCATTGATATCCAGCCGGTACGCCAGTTCAACCTCGCGAACGCTGCTGTCAGGCCACAGCGTGTTATCTACGTTAAACGCGATGCCGTCGATCAGTGGCCCGCCGCCCAGTGGCTCCACCATGACTTTCAGATGACGTTCCCCCACCAGACGCTGCTGCAACAGCCGGAATTTGCCGTCAAACGCAGGCTCCGGAAAGGCCTGTCCCCAGGGACCGGCATCGCGCAGCATTTCGGCGGTCTCCAGAGAAAACTCAGCGGGTTGTAACGCGCCATCAGACCACATCACCCCTTGCAGCGCTTCGCCAGCCAGCCAGTCGCCGACCAGTTCAGCGAACCGCTGACGAAACTCCTCGTAGCGCGCCTCCTCCAGCGACAGCCCGGCCGCCATGGCGTGACCACCAAACTTCTGCATCAGCCCGGGGTGGAGCGTATCAAGCCGTTCCAGGGCATCCCGCAGGTGCAGGCCCGCAATCGAACGTCCCGAGCCTTTCAGCATGCCGTCGCCCGCAGGCGCAAAGGCGATGACCGGACGGTGAAAACGCTCTTTGAGCCGGGAAGCCAGAATACCTACCACGCCCTGATGCCATTCGGGATGATAAAAGGCCAGCCCCAGCGGCAAATCGGTTTGCTCACGCTCCAGCGTCTGACAGAGCGCCAGCGCCTCGCTTTGCATACCCTGTTCAATCTCTTTACGCATCTGATTGAGCGCATCCAGCTCGCTGGCTAGCATACGCGACTGGCTGAGATCGTCCGTCAGTAACAGCGCGACGCCGACTGACATATCGTCGAGCCTTCCGGCCGCATTCAGCCGCGGTCCCAGCGCAAACCCCAGGTCGCTGGCGGCCAGCTGGCGCGCATCGCGATTGGCGATTTCCAGTAGCGCCTTGATGCCCGGTCGGCATTTACCGGCACGAATGCGGCTCAGGCCCTGCCAGACCAAAATACGGTTATTTGCATCCAGCGGCACGACATCCGCAACCGTGCCCAGCGCCACCAGATCGAGCAGGTCAGCCAGGTTAGGTTCTGCCCGCGTGACGCCAAACCAGCCCTGGGTTCGCAGATGGGCACGCAGCGCCATCATCAGGTAAAAGGCCACACCAACGCCTGCCAGCGCACGCGACGGGAAAGTGCAATCAGGCAGGTTTGGGTTAACGATAGCGTCCGCGTCAGGCAGCGTTTCGCCGGGTAAATGGTGGTCGGTCACCAGCACCGCAATCCCGTGCGCATGCGCGACGGCGACGCCAGCATGAGAGGAAATACCGTTATCGACAGTGAGGATCATCTCCGCGCCGCGCGCTTTCGCCTGTTCGACAACCTCAGGACTGAGGCCGTATCCATCCTCAAACCGGTTAGGTACCAGATACTGAACATTGCTGCATCCCATGCTGCGCAGAGCCAGTACGGTAAGCGCGGTACTGGTGGCACCGTCAGCATCAAAATCGCCGACGACCATAATACAGCGTCCATCCAGCAGCGCTTCATGCAGCAAGGCGACGGCCTTATCAATACCGCTCAGCGCACTAAACGGCAGCAGGTTTTTCGCGCCTCTTTCAAGCTGAGCGGCATCACTGACGCCGCGTTGCAAATAAAGCCGACGCAGAAGCGGCGGCAAATCAGCAGGGAGCCCGGGCAAATCCGGTACCGCCTCACGACGACGTAATTCGACTTCGTGCTTTACCACGCCTTAACCACCACGCTTTTGATTATCCAGTACCTGTTTGAGTTCCTGAGGGCTTTGGTAGCCCGGGATCATCATTCCGCTATCGGTCAGAATGGCGGGCGTGCCCTGAATGCCGAACAGAATGCCGAGTTTATACTGCTGACCAATGTCAGTTTTGCATGACGCAGGCGCCTCCATCTTCGGCGCATCACCTTTCATCGCGTCATCGAAGGCTTTGTTACGATCGGCGCTGCACCAGACCGCTTTCATGGCGCTGGCGACATTACCGTTCATCCCTTCGCGTGGGAAAGCAAGATAACGAACCGTGATGCCCAGCGCATTGTAATCGGCCATCTGCTCGTGCAGCTTGTGACAATAGCCACAGGTAATGTCCGTGAACACCGTGACCACATGCTGCTCTTTTGGCGCTTTATAGATGATCATCTCCGGAACCAGCGCGTCGACCTTTTTATCCAGCAGCGTATTGGTCACGTTCACCGGTTGCGTGCCGCTGACATCATAAAGGGGACCCTGGATCATGTGTTTACCATCATCGGTCACATACAGGACGCCGCTTTCGCTGAGCACGGTTTTGAAGCCTGGCAGCGGAGACGGCTGAATCTCGGTCTGGTGTAAACCCAGTTTTTTCAGGGAAAGCTGAATAGCGCTGTCATCAGCGTGGGTTAAACCGGAAAAGGCGCTGACCAGCAGCGCCAGCGTGGCAACATGTTTGTTCATTGTTTTCCTTATATCCGTCGGTCATGCACGCGGATGATGCTGTTGATGTAACAGTCGCAGACGTTCCGTGGCGACGTGAGTATAAATCTGGGTCGTGGAGAGATCGCTGTGTCCCAGTAACATCTGTACGACACGCAAGTCTGCCCCGTGGTTCAGCAAATGTGTGGCAAAGGCGTGGCGCAGCACATGGGGCGACAGCTTTTCGCTGTCAATGCCTGCCAGCGTGGCGTAGTTCTTGATTCGGTGCCAGAACGTCTGCCGCGTCATTTGCTGCGCGCGGCTACTGGGGAAGAACACATCCAGCGTTTGCCCGTTGAGCAACCACGGACGACCATGTTCCATATAATATTCCAGCCAGTAAACCGCCTCTTCACCTAATGGCACCAGGCGCTCTTTATTGCCCTTACCGATCACCCGCACCACGCCCTGACGCAGGCTGACGTCGTTCAGGGTTAATCCCACCAGCTCCGAAACACGCAGCCCGGTGGCATACAATAATTCCAGCATGGCTTTATCGCGCAGTTCCAGCGGCACGTTGACATCCGGAGCCTGCAGTAAACGCTCGACCTGTGCCTCGCTCAGATCTTTGGGCAGCCGCTGGGGCAGCTTTGGCGCGGCCAGTTGGGCGCTGGGATCGTCCACACGAATCTTTTCACGGTACAGGTACTGAAACAGGCGGCGCATAGCGCTGAGCAGACGCGCTGAGCTGGTGGCCTTATAGCCGCCTTCCAGTCGCTCTGCGAGAAACTGTTGCAGATCCTGCGGGCTTAATGACACCAGCGTCAGGCCGTGATGCGCCAGCCAGCCGGTGAGCGTTTGCAGATCCTGTCGATAGGAGGACAAGGTATTTTGCGCCAGATTGCGCTCAATCCACAGCGCGTCAAGAAACTGTTCTGTCAGTTCGCTGTCTTGCACGTTTTCCCCGCCGTTCAGTCTGAAATCGTGCTCATTATGCCTGATTCACCCCTGCTTCTGATACAATTACGCCAAAGTCTGGATTAACAGAGCACTATCTGCATGAAAATAGGTCTTTTTTACGGTTCCAGTACCTGCTACACCGAAATCGTAGCGGAGAAGATTCGGGATTTTATTGGCGACGAGTTAGTGACGTTGCACAACGTGAAAGATGACGATCCGCGTCTGATGGAAGAGTACGACCTGCTGATTTTGGGCATTCCGACCTGGGACTTCGGCGAGCTACAGGAAGACTGGGAGGCCATCTGGCCGCAGTTGCCCACCCTCAATCTGCATAACAAGATAGTGGCGCTTTACGGCATGGGCGACCAGATTGGCTATGGTGAATGGTTTCTCGACGCGCTGGGTATGCTGCACGACCTGCTGCAACCCATGGGCGTGCAGTTTGTCGGCTACTGGCCGCTGGATGGCTATGAATTTACCAGCCCCAAACCGCTTAGCGCGGATGGCAAACAGTTTGTCGGGCTGGCGCTGGATGACGTCAATCAGTTTGACGTGACGGATGAGCGCGTTGAGCAGTGGTGCGAGCAGATTCTGACGGAAACGGCCGAACGCCTGTAGGCTGTCGGTGTTAACGCGCGCGTTGTCTGTCGCGAAAACAGCAGGCGCGTAAGGCGCGCCATTCAGCAGGCTGCATATTATCCTGCATGAGCCAAAACCGCGTTATCCTGCCTTGAGGGTTCTTCATGACCAGCAACACCGCGCCAGGTAACCAGTAAAGCGGTTGCTGCGTTTGCCAGTGTTCATCCTGCCAGTGCCAGTCACGGGCACTGTCGCGTCGTAGCGCTCCACAGCGCAGACACAAGCGCCTGTCCTGCCGCCATCCTTCCCACACGATGAGGGCGAACAGCACCGGCTTTATCACCCACTCTGCCGCAGACAAGGGCATCAGCCCGACGCCGGCTAGCGTTACCACCAGCGTCAGGGCAAGGATTGTGCGCGCCTGCAACGAGGGATGAAGGTTACATTGCCACCGGGCCGCGTTCACGATTACGCTGCTGAATAAGCTTCACCATGCGTTTCAGCTCGGGATCGGCTGGCTCGCCGTGGTTCATCATCCAGTTGAAAAGGTCCGGATCGTCACTTTTCAGCAGGGCAATGAAAACCTGCTTGTCGGTATCGTTTAACGTGTCATATTCGTACTTGAAGAACGGCATAATAGCGACATCCAGTTCCAGCATGCCACGACGGCAGGCCCATTGAACGCGCGATTTATCATGAATATCCATGCATCAGTTTTCCTGTTTCACATCGTGGCGACTAGTGTAACCTGGATTAACAGCGGCTGCAGGCTCCAGACTTCGTCATGTGCACAACGCCGCAGGATGACGCTTTTTATGGCGTTCATCACGCGTTTTGTGCGCCCTGTTCAGTAAACAGGTTGCAATGCCAGTCTGCTCTTTTACCATTGAAGATATTGTTCCGGATGAACCTTCATACTCAGGATTTATCAATGCCAACATTTACGCTTCCCCCACGTCAACCTGCGGCCTCATCGCGTCTGCCGCTCACGTTAATGTCTCTGGATACCTGGGCTCTGGTGTCTGTAGTGGGCCCTGACAGTACGTCCTATTTGCAGGGTCAGTTGACGCTGGATGTCGCCGCGCTGGATGCCGCCCATCATCTGCCCGCCGCCCACTGCGATGCGAAAGGCAAAATGTGGAGCAATCTGCGTCTGTTTCACCGCGGCGAAGGCTATGCCTATTTAGTGCGCCGGGCACTGCGTGATACTCAGTTGCCGGAGCTAAAAAAATACGCCGTATTCTCTAAAGTGACGCTGGCCGCCGATGACGATGTGGTGTTACTGGGCGTTGCCGGTTTCCAGGCTCGGGCGGCGCTGGCCGACCGGTTTGAAGCCCTTCCTGACAGTACTACTCCCGTGGTGCAACAGGGCGAAACCACCCTGCTGTGGTTTGCCCAGCCCGCAGAGCGCTTTTTACTGGTCACCTCGCTTGCTGAGGCAGAAGCACTGAAACAGAAGCTGGCCGAGGATGCTCAGTTAACAGACAGCACACAGTGGCTGGCCCTGGACATTGAAGCCGGTATTCCGGTGATTGAACCTGCGACCAGCGCGCAGTTTATTCCCCAGGCGACTAATTTACAGGCACTGGACGCGATCAGCTTCAAAAAAGGCTGCTACACCGGGCAGGAGATGGTGGCCCGCGCGAAATACCGTGGCGCCAATAAGCGCGCCCTGTACTGGCTGTCAGGCCAGGCCAGCCATCTGCCTGCCGCAAACGACTCGCTGGAATTGCAGATGGGTGAACGCTGGCGTCGCACAGGTACCGTTCTCGCCGCCGTGCAGCTTGATGATGGCGTGACCTGGGTGCAGGTCGTGATGAATAACGATCTGGAGCCAGACAGCGTATTGCGCGTCGAAGGGGATGAAGGAGGCAAACTCACTATTCAGCCTTTGCCTTATTCGCTGGACGAAAACTGAGTGTCGGGGCGGGAACCTCTCCCGCCCTGTTTCTACATGACGTAGAAATAAATGGCGCAGAAATGACAGATGCAGCCGCCTAACACGAAACCGTGCCAGATGGCGTGATTAAACGGCACGCGGCGCGCCACATAAAAGATCACCCCCAGGGAATAGATGATGCCTCCCAGCGCCAACAGCCAGATTCCCCCCGGCGACAGTTTCATCGCCAGTTGATAGACCACCACCAGCGACAGCCATCCCATACAAAGATACGTGACCAGTGACAGCACCTTATAGCGTTCAGCGATCGTCAGTTTAAACAGGATGCCCAGCAGCGCCAGTCCCCAGATGACCGCCATTAATGCGTGAGCCAGCGGTGACTGCAGCCCTGTCATCAAAAACGGCGTATAAGTGCCCGCAATCAACAGATAAATGGCGCAGTGATCCACTTTTTTCAGCACGCGTTTGGCGCGTGGATGACTGACAGCGTGATAAAGCGTGGACGCCAGAAACAGCACGATCATGCTGCCGCCATACAGGCTTGAGCTGACGATGGTGGTGACATCCGCATGGATCGCTGTTGCCTTAACCAGTAGCAGCACTAACCCAACGATTCCAAAGAGGCAACCCAGCCCGTGACTGATACTGTTGGCAATTTCCTCTGCCAGTGGATAGCCCTGCGTGGAAAAATGTTTATGCGTCATAACCTTCCTGCCTGAAAAGTGAGAGCCATTGCAGATTAATCACCAGACAAATTAATCAGAAAAACTTTCAGTGTACAAGTGTAAGCTTAAATTAATTAATGCGGTCAACGCCGGTTCAAATTCTGTTAAAATGCTGACTGGTCAACTATCTGGTGATTTTTTCATGTTCGCGCATCACGATCTTGCCACGCTCAACGATCTGGAATTGCAGGTTTATCAGTACATCATCAGACATCGTGAAAGTGTCAGTTACATGACCATTCGTGAACTGGCGGAGCAGGCCGCCGTGTCAACTACCACCGTGCTGCGTTTCTGTCGCAAAATGCACTGTGAAGGCTGGTCTGAGTTTCGTATCCGTCTGCGGCTGGCCCAGGAACACACGGCCCCAGCTTTACCGGTCTCTGGCCCGGCCGATATGCTGAGTTTTTTTAAAAGCATCAATAATGCTGAATTTGAGCAGGTCATCACCCAGGCAGCCGCGATGATCAGGCAGGCTGAGCGGGTTTTTTTTATTGGTGTGGGCACATCAGGAAGCCTGGGAAAATACGGTGCACGTTTTTTTTCGAATGTGGGGAAATTCAGTCATGCTATTGATGATCCTTATTATCCCGTCAGTCCGAGCCTGTATGAAAATGCCCTGGCGATCATCCTTTCTGTCTCGGGCGAAACAGAAGAAGTGCTGCGTATCGCCAGCCAGTTTAGCCTGAATAAATGCAAAATTATTGCGGTCACCAACAGTGAAAACTGTTCGCTGGCAAAAATGAGCGACTTTACGGTTTCCTATCACGTCCCGGTTATCCGCCTGGCGGATAACTGCGATATTACCACTCAGGTACCGGCGATTTATATTATCGAATCGCTTGGCCGACGGTTAAGCCAGTAAAACACAGCGTTTTTTAGCTGTGACAAATCCCTTTTTTCGCACGGTGTTATACCGTGACTTTATAAAGTGCTTTGCTACACTCAGCCCAATTTTATCTGTATTGGAGAGTGGGTAATGAGCTTACCAGACACATTTTTGTGGGGCGGTGCCGTCGCGGCTCACCAGGTTGAAGGCGGGTGGGATCAGGGTGGAAAAGGTATTAGCATCGCTGACGTGCTGACAGGGGGTGCACACGGCGTGGATCGTGTCATTACCGATGGCGTTCAGCCCGGAAAATTTTACCCTAATCATCAGGCCGTCGAGTTTTACTCACACTATAAGCAGGATATTGCGTTATTTGCGGAGATGGGATTTAAATGCTTCCGTACCTCGATTGCGTGGACGCGTATATTCCCTAATGGCGATGAGCAGCAACCTAACGAAGCCGGCCTGCAGTTTTATGATGACCTGTTTGATGAATTACTGAAATATGGCATCGAACCAGTAATTACCCTTTCCCATTTTGAAATGCCCTACCACCTGGTAAAAGAGTATGGCGGCTGGCATAACCGTAAAGTCGTCGATTTCTTTGTGCGTTTCAGTGAAGTCGTGCTGGAACGATACAAAAATAAAGTTAAATACTGGATGACCTTTAACGAAATTAATAACCAACGTAACTGGCAATATCCGCTGTTTGGCTACTGCTGTTCCGGCGTTATTTTCACCGACCATGAAAAACCTGAACAGGCGATGTATCAGGTCATGCACCATCAGTTCGTTGCCAGTGCCCGGGTGGTGAAGCGCGGACACGAGATCAACCCGGACTTCAAAATTGGCTGCATGATCGCCATGGTGCCGGTTTATCCGTTCTCCTGCCATCCTGACGATGTCATGCTGGCTAAAGAAGCGATGCATCAACGCTATGTCTTTAGCGATGTACAAATGCGCGGTTACTACCCTGCCTACGCGCTGAAAGAGTGGGAACGCAAAGGCTACCACATTGAGATGCAACCAGAGGATGCAGATACCCTGCGTCAGGGCTGTGCCGATTACATCGGTTTCAGCTATTACATGAGTAATGCCGTGCAGCACAGCGCCAGCGGTGTTGACGACCCCATTACCGGTTTTGACGGGGTGGTCAAAAACCCGCATGTCAGCGCCTCAGACTGGGGCTGGCAGATCGATCCCGTTGGCCTGCGTTATGTGCTGAACGATCTGTACGAACGCTACCAGAAGCCGCTGTTTATCGTGGAAAACGGCTTTGGCGCGATCGACAAACCGAATGCGCAGGGCGTGATCGAAGATGATTACCGCATTGCGTATCTGGCGGCGCATATCGCAGAGATGAAAAAAGCCGTCATTCATGATGGTGTGGATCTGATGGGATATACGCCGTGGGGCTGCATCGATTGTGTATCCTTTACGACCGGCCAGTACGACAAGCGCTACGGTTTCATTCACGTTAACAAAAACGACGATGGCAGCGGTGATTTCTCACGCGCGAAAAAGAAAAGCTTTGCCTGGTATCAGCAGGTTATCGCCAGTAACGGTGAAAAGCTGTAAGTCGGCTGCCGCAGCGTCACGCTGCGGCATGAATTTACCGCCCGCCGGCGGCATCAATTATGCTGCCGGTGATGTAAGAGGCCGCATCGCTGGCCAGCCAGATCACCACTTCTGCAATTTCTTCGGCATGTCCACCACGTCCCATCGGAACGCCGCTCGCCAGTCGGTCGACCCGGCCGGGCTCCCCGCCATCGGCATGCATCTCGGTGTAGATCAGACCGGGCCGCACACCATTGACACGAATCCCCTGTTGCGCGACCTCCAGTGACAGACCTTTCGTCAGCGTATCCATCGCGCCCTTCGATGCGGCATAGTCGACATATTCACCGGGAGAACCCGTACGGGCTGCCGCGGAGGAAACGTTCACGATACTGCCGCCCAGTCCTCCCAGGTGCGTTCCCATGCGCCGGACGGCTTCACGACAGCAGAGGAAGGTACCCGTGACATTTGTGGCAAAAACCTGTTGAATGCGCGCCGCATCCAGTTGCTCAAGACGGCATTGCTGAAACAGGATACCGGCGTTATTTACCAGCAGCGAGAGCGGCAGGTTCTCCTGATCCAGCCGTTGAAACAGCGCCATGACCTGCGCCTCGTCACTGATATCGGCCTGTACGCTAAAGGCTTCTCCGCCGTTACGCACAATCTCATCCACCACCCGCTGCGCTTCACTTTCGCGCGTGCGATAATTCACGGCCACACGGTAGCCCCGTGTCGCCAGTAAAACGGCGGTCGCACGGCCAATGCCGCGACTACCGCCAGTAACAAGCGCGAGTTTCATCTGAGCCTCCATAAAAAAGGGCCGAAAACCGGCCCTCAAAACAGTTGTGTTAACCCGACTCAGGCATAGTCGCTCATCGGTACACATGAGCAGAACAGGTTGCGGTCACCAAAAACATCATCCAGGCGCTTCACTGTTGGCCAGTATTTATTGTGGCTGCCTGCCGGGAAAACGGCCAGCTCGCGGCTGTAAGGATGCGTCCATTCGCCAGTCACTTCCATTTGTGTGTGAGGCGCGTTAACCAGCGGATTATCATCCATTGGCCACTCGCCCTTTTCCACCCGCCCAATTTCCATACGAATCGCCAGCATGGCATCAATAAAGCGGTCCAGCTCCAGTTTGCCTTCCGATTCGGTAGGTTCTACCATCAGCGTGCCCGCGACCGGGAATGACATGGTTGGCGCATGGAAACCGTAGTCGATGAGGCGTTTTGCAATATCCAGTTCACTGATCCCGGTCTGCTCTTTCAGCGGACGAATATCCAGAATACATTCGTGCGCCACACGACCATCGCGCCCGGTATACAGAATCGGATAAGCTGATTTCAGACGGCTGGCGATGTAGTTGGCATTGAGAATCGCCACCGAACTGGCCTGCTTGAGCCCTTCCGCGCCCATCATGCGGATGTACATCCAGCTGATTGGTAAAATGGAAGCACTGCCAAACGGTGCAGCAGAGACAGCCCCCTGCTGTGTCAGCACACCATCAATCTGCACCACGCTGTGACCGGGTACAAACGGTGCCAGATGCGCTTTCACGCCAATAGGTCCCATGCCCGGGCCGCCGCCGCCGTGCGGAATACAGAAAGTTTTGTGCAGGTTAAGGTGCGAAACGTCAGCGCCAATATAACCCGGCGTCGTAATACCCACCTGGGCATTCATGTTCGCACCGTCCAGGTACACCTGGCCGCCGTACTGATGCACGATCTGGCACACTTCACGAATAGTCTCTTCATACACGCCGTGCGTGGATGGGTAGGTCACCATGATGCATGACAGTTTATCGCTCGCCTGTGCGGCTTTTTCGCGCAGGTCGCCCAGATCGATATTACCCTGTTTGTCACAGGCCACGACCACCACATCCATGCCCGCCATCTGGGCTGAGGCCGGATTGGTCCCGTGTGCTGAGCTGGGAATCAGGCAAAGATGACGTTCACTTTCACCACGGCTTTCATGGTAACGACGAATCGCTAACAGCCCCGCGTATTCCCCCTGTGCACCGGAGTTCGGCTGCATGCAGAGCGCATCGTAACCGGTAAGCTGAACCAGCCACTGGGAAAGCTGGCCAATCATTTGCAGGTAGCCGCCCGCCTGTTCTGCCGGGCAGAACGGATGCATTTCGGCAAATTCAGGCCAGGTGATGGGAATCATCTCTGCGGCAGCGTTAAGCTTCATCGTGCATGACCCCAGCGGAATCATCGCCTGGTTGAGAGCCAGATCTTTTTTCTCCAGGCTGTGCATATAGCGCATCATCTCGGTCTCACTGTGATGACGATTGAACACAGGGTGAGAGAGGATGTCGCTGACGCGCTGCTGGCTTGCAGGGATTGACTGGCTGTCTGCCGCAACCTGGCTATCAAGTTGATCGATATCCAGACCATGATCATCGCCCAGCAGGATGGCGAACAATGTCGCAACGTCTTCACGACATGTGGTTTCATCCAGCGTGATACCGACAGCGTTATGAATATCACTACGCAGGTTAACGCCGAAACTGAGCGCACGGTTTAACACGGCGGCTTTATCGGTCACGTCCACTGTCAGCGTGTCGAACCAGTGGTGATGACGCAGCTTCAGCCCGCCACGTTGCAGTCCGGCAGCCAGGATATCGGTGAAGCGGTGAATACGTGAAGCGATACGTTTCAGCCCAACAGGCCCGTGGAACACGGCATACAGTCCTGCGATATTGGCCAGCAGCACCTGAGAGGTACAGATATTGGAGTTGGCTTTTTCCCGACGGATATGTTGCTCGCGAGTTTGCATCGCCATACGCAACGCGGTGTTGCCAGCGGCGTCGCGTGAGACACCGATAATACGGCCAGGCATAGAACGCTTGTGTTCATCACGGCTGGCAAAGAAGGCCGCATGAGGACCGCCATAGCCCATTGGTACACCAAAGCGCTGAGCGGAACCGAACACAATATCCGCGCCCTGCTTGCCCGGCGATTCAAGTAACACCAGGGCCATAAAATCCGAGGCCACGCTGACGACCACCTTACGGGTTTTCAGCTCGGCAATCAGGCTGATGTAATCGTGTACCTCGCCTGTGGTGCCCACCTGCTGAAGCAGGACACCAAACAGATTATCGTGCTCCAGGGCTTTCTCCGCGCTGTCGATAATCAGTTCAAAACCAAAGGTTTCGGCGCGGGTCCGTACCACATCCAGCGTTTGCGGATGGATATCATCAGCGATAAAGAACCGGTTGGCATTTTTCAGTTTGCTGATGCGCTTTGCCATCGCCATCGCTTCGGCCGCCGCGGTGGCTTCATCCAGCAGTGAAGCGGACGCGATATCCATGCCGGTCAGATCAATGGTGACCTGCTGGAAGTTTAGCAGCGCCTCCAGGCGCCCTTGAGAAACTTCGGGCTGATACGGCGTGTAAGCCGTGTACCAGCCCGGATTTTCCAGCATGTTCCGCAGGATAACGGGCGGCGTTATCACCGCACTGTATCCCATGCCGATCCAGGATTTGTAGCGCAGGTTTTGCGCGGCAATCGCTTTTAACTCTGCCAGCGCCTGCTGTTCAGTTGCCGCATCGCCAACGGCGGGCGGACCGGGCAACTGAATGTCGGCGGGAACAATAGAACCAATCAACGACGCCAGAGAGCTGGCACCAATCGCCTCCAGCATAACGGCCTGTTGTTCTGGCGACGGACCAATATGGCGCTCAATAAACGCACCGTTGTGTTCAAGCTGGCTGAGAGTCTGAGTCATGAGCTGTAAATCCTGAATCGGGCTGGGGAACAGAGAGTGCTGGTCAGATATCGGCGGCCTCATCTGGAGGCCGCGCAACGATTACTCGTCAATAGATGCTTTGTAGGCATCCGCGTCCAGCAGTGAGTCTAGTTCTGACTCATCGCTGGCTTTGATCTGGAATAACCAGCCGTCCTGATAAGGCTCGCTGTTAACCAGCTCTGGGGAATCATTCAGCGCGTCGTTCACGGCGATAATTTCGCCACTGACAGGAGAATAGATATCGGAAGCCGCTTTTACGGATTCGGCGACGGCGCACTCTTCGCCGGCAGCGAACGTCGCCCCTACTTCTGGCAGGTCCACAAAGACCATATCGCCCAGTAATTCCTGCGCGTGTTCGGTGATGCCGACGGTGTAAGATCCATCCGCATTTTTGCGCAGCCATTCATGACTGTCGCGGTATTTCAACTCAGCTGGCACATTGCTCATCGCCCTTTCTCCTGTAATTATGTTTTACTGCGCAACCGGCTTGCCGGCGCGAACGAAAACGGGTTTAGTCACTTTTACGGGCATTTCACGGTTGCGGATTTCAACGATAGCGTCTTCGCCAATGCCCGCAGGCACGCGGGCCAGCGCAATGCTGTAACCCAACGTTGGTGAGAAAGATCCGCTGGTAATAATGCCCTGCTGCATCTGCCCCTGACTATCCGTAAAACGCACGGGCAGGCCGTTACGCAGTACGCCTTTTTCTGTCAGGATCAGGCCAACCAGTTTTTCAGTGCCTTTTTCGCGCTGACTTTCCAGTGCTTCGCGCCCGATAAAATTGCGGTTCGCCGGTTCCCAGCACAGGGTCCAGCCCATGTTGGCGGCCAGCGGTGAGACGCTTTCATCCATTTCCTGACCGTAAAGATTCATGCCCGCTTCCAGACGCAATGTATCACGTGCGCCCAGTCCGGCGGGTTTGACGCCCGCGGCGAGCAGGCGCTGCCAGAATGTAACGGCCTGCGCCGCAGGTAGCGCGATCTCATAACCCGCTTCGCCGGTATAACCGGTGGTGGCGATAAACAGCTCCCCGGCCTGGATGCCAAAGAACGGCTTCATACCTTGTACAGCCTGACGCTGTGCATCACTGAAGAGCGTTTGTGCTTTTTGCTGGGCCTGTGGGCCCTGCACGGCGATCATCGCCAGATCGTCACGCTCCCGGACTTCCACGCCATAACCCTGCGCATGTTCATTGATCCATGCCAGATCCTTTTCACGCGTCGCAGAGTTCACGACCAGGCGGAAAAACGTCTCATCCATGAAATACACGATCAGATCGTCAATCACGCCGCCCGACGCATTCAGCATGCCGGTGTAAAGCGCTTTGCCGGGTTGCGTCAGCCTCGCGACATCGTTTGCCAGCAGAAAACGCAAAAACTCACGCGTACGTGCACCGTGCAGATCGACGATGGTCATGTGCGAAACATCAAACATGCCTGCGTCGTTGCGAACAGCATGATGTTCATCCAGTTGGGAGCCATAGTGCAGCGGCATCATCCAGCCATGGAAATCCACCATACGCGCACCGTTTTCCTGATGCTGGTCAAACAGAGGTGTGTGCTGAGTCATAACTATCCTGTGCTGAAACAAGTAAGTTTGAAACCACGCCGCCGGGAGCCGACGCAAACGTTCTCTTTGCAATGACGTTACCACTGAACGGGTCGATTAACCATAAGCAAAGCGAGGTCGAACGCAGACGCACAGCCTAATCGCGAAAAAGAAAAAGCAGGACAAAAGACTGTAATTTTGTGATTAGACACACAACAAATACGACCTATTCATTTTTTTACAGCCATTTTATTCGTACCGACACGCAAGATGTTAAAAAAATAGCGAAGCAAAAATGGCGTCGAATAAAAATAAGTAATGCGAAACATCACGCAAAATTAGAATAAATCAAATGAGGCGCTGCAACGGTGCAGGACTGCATTTTTACGGTGCAGTCCTTTTTTAAAATAAAAAAGCCAGCAATTACGCTGGCTTTAAGAAAGGGATTCGCGTCAGCGAAGCCAGGCGGGAATGTCGTTCAGGCCCATCGCCTGCCGCAACATGACAGGTTTCACGCCCGGTAAATTATCGGCCAATTTTAGCCCGACATCGCGAAGCAGCTTTTTAGCCGGATTATTGCCCGCAAACAGCTCACGAAATCCCTGCATGCCCGCGAGCATCATGGCGGCACTGTGTTTACGGCTGCGTTCATAGCGGCGCAGATAGAGGTGCTGCCCGATATCTTTGCCCTGCTGATGCAGGCGGCGAACTTCACCAATCAACTCTGCGGCATCCATAAAACCGAGATTGACACCCTGCCCGGCCAGCGGATGAATGGTATGCGCAGCATCGCCCACCAGCGCCAGGCGATGTGCAGCAAAGCTGCGCGCATAGCGTGCCGTGAGGGGGAATGCCTTCCGTTCGCCTTCCAGTTCGCACAGGCCAAGGCGCATATCAAACGCCACCGACAACTGTTGATTAAAGAGCGCCTCAGGCATCGTTTCCAGCCGGGTGGCTTCCTGGGGCGACAGCGACCAGACGATGGAGCACAGATGCGGATCCTGCATCGGCAGAAACGCCAGAATGCCATCGCCATGGAATACCTGACGCGCGACGCCATCATGTGGCATGGAGGTACGGATGTTCGCCACCAGGGCATGGTGTTCATAATCCCAGAAAGTCAGCGGAATATCGGCTTTATTGCGCAGCCAGGAATTGGCACCGTCTGCGGCAACCATCAGCCGTGCGCTCATCATGCCGCCATCCTGTAGCGTAATGAAGGCTTCGTTATCGCCAAATGCCACCTGCTGAAGGTGTGACGACGGCAGCAACGTCACGTCACTGCACTGCCTGGCTCGCTGCCATAAGGCGCAGTGAATCACCGGGTTTTCGATAATGTGCCCGAGATGGGTTAAGCCCTGCTGCTCACCGTCAAATGAGATAGCACCGAAGCTGTCACGATCCCAGACTTCCATGGCCTGATAAGGGCTGGCTCTGAGCGACAGGATCGTCGACCAGACATCCAGTTTTTGTAAAAGACGTTCACTGGCCGCATTGATAGCCGATACGCGGACAGACGGAGAAGCGGTGGCATCAAATTGCGGCTCGGGCGCTTGTTCGAGTACGGCGATACGCAAGCCACTGCCCTGCAGACCGCAGGCCACGGCCAGTCCTACCATACCGCCACCGGCGATTACCACATCATAAGTTTGCATCAGTGCCTCTCAGTTAACGCTTAACCCAGCCAAGCGTGCGCTCGGCCAGAAGATTTCTCAGCAACGGCAGATGATCCATTGCCAGCAGGCCAAGGCTGCGCCCGACGACCAGCGGTGCATGGCGGTTGGCAAACAGGCGCACCAGACCGTCGGTGAGACCGATGGTCGTGGCCCGATCCTGTTGGCGACGCTGACGGTAATGCTGCATGACAGCATAGCTGCCAGGGTCCTGTTGCTGCCGGTGCGCGGTGGCCAGGGTTTCGGCTAAGGACATGACATCCCTCAGGCCCAGGTTAAATCCCTGCCCGGCAATAGGGTGCAGCGTCTGGGCTGCGTTGCCCACGGTGGCAACACGATGTGAAACGACCGGTTCGGCCTGTTGCAATGCCAGCGGATAGATATCGCGTTTACCGGTGTGGGTAAATTTCCCCAGTCGCCAGCCGAACGCGTGCTGAAGTTCGCTGAGAAACGTCTCGTCGTCCCAGCGCTCAAGCTGCGGGCGCTTATCCAATGAATGACACCACACCAGCGACAGACGGTTGTCAGACATCGGCAGCAGGGCGAGCGGGCCGAACGCAGTAAACCGTTCAAAGGCCCGCCCCTGGTGCGGTATCTCGCTGGTGACATTCGCAATGAGTGCCAGCTGCTGATAAGTTTCGGTTTGCCACTGAATACCGCAGGCTGCCGCGACAGCCGAACGCGAGCCATCAGCCGCCACCAGCACATCAGCGTCCAGCTGTTCATCATTATCCAGCGTGACCTTCACGTGCGCCTGAGTACGGTTCACATTGGTGACCCGTGCCGGACAGCGCAGGGTGACGCCGGGAGCCTGTTTAAGCTGCGCGAATAAACGCTGGCCTACGTCGAACAATTCGACGACCTGGCCCAGCGCGGGAATCGCATAGTCGCTGGCCGCCAGTGAGACAAAACCCGCATGACCCCGATCGGAAACATGGATCGTTGTGATCGGCGTTGCGCAGGGGGCAATGCGCTGCCAGAGATTAATATTGGCCAGTTGCTGACAGGTGCCGGCAGACAGCGCAATGGCACGGCCGTCATAACCTGGATGCGCGCGGCTGGCAGGTTCGCTGCTTTCGATCAGCGTGACGGGCAGCGCGCCCTGTGTCAGGTGCGAAATAGCCAGCGCCAGCGTGGCACCGGTCATTCCGCCACCCGCGATGAGGACGGTCATCCTGCGCGTGCCGCCGCCATCAGCGCCTCAATAGCATCTGGATCTTTCACCACGCTGTCAGTGAGGTTCTCGTTACCTGTTTCAGTGATCACAATGTCATCCTCAATGCGAATGCCGATACCGCGGTATTCCACCGGCACGTCGGCATCGGGGGCAATGTATAAGCCTGGTTCAATAGTAATGACCATGCCCGGTTCCAGAATGCGATCCCGGCTTGGCGTGCCGTAGTGCCCCACATCATGGACATCCAGCCCCAGCCAGTGGCTCAGGCCATGCATAAAGAATTTGCGATGCGCGTCTTCAGCAATTAACGCGTCAACCTCGCCCTGCAACACGCCCAGTTCAACCAGACCGGTCACCATGATGTGCACCACCTCATCATTCACCTCGCGAATACTGACGCCAGGCCGGAAACGGGATAATGCCGTCTCTAACGATTTCAGCACGATGTTGTAGACAGCACGTTGAGCGGGTGAGAATTTACCGTTTACCGGGAAGGTGCGGGTAATATCGCCTGCGTACCCCTGCCATTCACATCCCGCATCAATCAGCACCAGGTCGCCATCCCGCAGCTCACATTCATTCTCGGTATAGTGCAGAATACATCCATTTTCACCGGAACCGACGATGGTGTTGTAGGAGGGAAAACGCGCACCGTGGCGGTTAAACTCATGATGAATTTCGCCTTCCAGATGGTATTCGTACAGGCCGGGGCGACAGGCCTGTATAGCGCGCGTATGGGCCAGCGCACTGATCTCACCTGCACGGCGCAGAATGGCGATTTCTTCCGGACTTTTGAACAGGCGCATCTCATGCACCCAGGGACGCCAGTCTGTCAGGCTGGCAGGGGCGCTCAGGTTCTGGCGGAAACCGCGACGTAGTTTATCCAGTGCACTGAACACCAGCTTGTCAGCCTCAGGATATAACCCTTGCGCGTGATAAACCTCATCCAGACCGTTCAACAAAAGATGAAGCTGCTCACCGATATCGTTCCAGGGCAGTGCGCGATCCACACCCAGTTTTGCCGGTGCCGCCTCCTGGCCCAGACGGCGACCAAACCAGATTTCTGCGGTCAGGTCGCGGACACGATTAAACAGCACACTGTGGTTGTGGTTCTCATCACTTTTGATCAGCACCAGTAAGGCTTCAGGCTCATTAAAACCTGTGAAGTACCAGAAATCACTGTTTTGACGAAACGGATATTCGCTGTCGTTACTGCGCGTTACTTCAGGCGCCGCAAAAATTAACGCTGCGCTGCCCGGAACCATTTTCGCTAACAGCGCCTGACGACGCTGCTGGAAGGTCTCCAGTGAAATCATGTCTGCACTCCCTGTTGAACTGAGATATCTGGCTTAGTGTAACGTTGGCTTCTGTACTTCAGGTGCGGTTGGCTGCGGGCGCGTGAACGTATCATGACAAAGTAGCGCCGCGACGCGGACGTACTCGATCACCTCCTCCAGCGACTGCTCCAGCTCTTCCTGATCTTCGTCTTCGTCATAGCCAAGCTGCGCGATAGTACGCAGATCATCAATGGCCTCGCCGGTTTCGCCGGTGACCTTATCCAGTTTAGGCTGAGTTACGCCCAGGCCGAGTAAAAAATGGTTTACCCAGCCAGCCAGGGCGTCCGCCCGATCAAACACGGTGATGTCATCATCGTCGGGCAGCATCAGTTGAAAGAGAAAGCCATCTTCTTCAAGCGCCGTCGTAATATTTGCATGCAAATCCTGCAGCGGCTGGGCCAGCGTGTGCGAAAAAGCCATGCCTTCATTCGCGAGATCGTGGACCAGCGTTTTCCAGCTGGTATCCTGATTACCGCCACACAGAATACCGCTGAGTAATCCGTGCATTTCGGCAGGTGTCATTCCGACGCCGTGCTGTGAGAGCGCCGCCGCCAGCGCATTGTAATCAGGGGTTGCGTTCTGTGAAGACATCATTTTTCATCGTCGTTGGCTGTAAGAGTTCGTGGTATGCTACCACTAGCTGCCTCAAGGTTTCCAGAAAAGGGGTTGTATCTTATTTCTCAGGTCTATATAGTTGCCCGCCTCCCAGGCCATTGAAGGCTAAGGGAATGGCGAGCCAGGTAATCAGTCAGGAAGGTGGCATGTCTGCACAACCGGTAGATTTACAAATTTTTGGTCGTTCTTTGAGAGTAAATTGTCCGCCTGAACAGCAAGATGCGCTGAACGCGGCGGCGGAAGATCTCAATCAACGGTTGCAAGATTTAAAAGTTCGCACTAGAGTCACCAATACAGAGCAACTGGTGTTCATTGCCGCGTTAAACATTTGCCATGAACTGGCACAAGAAAAAAACAAGACGCGCGACTATGCTGCTAATATGGAACAACGAATCCGTATGTTACAGCAGACGATAGAGCAGGCATTAGTTGAGCAAGGTCGCATAACTGATCGTCAGGATGCGAAGTTCGAATAATACTTCATGGTCACTGTGCTACACTGACGGTGAAGTCAATTTTCTCTGAGATGTTTGCAAGTGGGCCAGTCCCCTGAGCCGATATTTCATACCAACAGAATGTGACGCTCCGCAACCTGTGAGCATGCTCGGTCCGTCCGAGAAGCCTGATGGTTGCGACGGCATGTTCACCTTGAACCAAGGGTTCAAGGGTTACAGCCTACGGCGGCATCTCGGAGATCTCCTTTCTGGTTGTACTGCATTATCCCCCACCAGACATGATATAGTGCGTCGCTCAGGCGACTTCTTCTGGGGGACACCATGTCAGAACCCTCTTTACTTCAGCGACAGGACATTCGTCAGCATGTTCGTCATTTACGTCGCGCCTTAACCCCGGAACAGCAACATACTGCCGCCGAACAGCTTGCGGAACACGCGATTAACTTTGCGCCTGTCTCCGACGCCCAAAACGTCGCGCTGTTCTTATCCGTCGATGGGGAAATTAATACGCGTCCGCTTATCGCAAAATTATGGCAGCAGAACAAACGCGTTTATCTTCCTGTGCTTCATCCCTTCTCTGCCGGTCATCTGCTTTTTCTGCGCTATACGCCAGAAACGCCGCTGAGCCCGAACAAGCTACGTATTCCTGAACCGCCACTTGATATCCGGCATATGGTTACGCTGGACGAACTGGATGTGATGATGGTGCCGCTGGTGGCCTTTGATCGCAGTGGTCAGCGTCTGGGCATGGGGGGCGGCTTTTACGACCGCACGTTACAAAACTGGAAACAGCACGCTTTTTTACCGGTTGGCATCGCGCACGACTGCCAGTTGGTCGATTCGCTGCCTGTGGCGGCCTGGGATATTCCTTTGCCCGCCGTGCTGACGCCGTCAACGCTGTGGTTGTGGGAAGAATAAACCCAGGCACTGTTGTGCGCCTGGGTTGATTATGTCGATAAATCAGTAGAGGAGACGGGCGCGGATAGTGCCAGGGATAGCCTTCATCAGCTGCAACGCTTTCTCTGCCAGTTCATGCTCGGCATCGATATCAATCACCACATACCCCATCATGGGTGAGGTTTGCAGGTACTGCGCGGCGATATTGATGCCCTGTTCGGCAAAAATCTGGTTAATTGCGGTCAGCACACCCGGACGGTTTTCATGAATGTGCAGCAGACGGCTTGCGCTGACGCCGTGCATCGGCAAGGACACTTCAGGGAAGTTCACTGCAGACAGCGTTGAACCGTTATCGGAATATTTCGCCAGTTTGCCTGCGACTTCGATACCAATGTTTTCCTGCGCTTCTTCGGTGGAACCCCCGATGTGTGGCGTCAGAATGACATTATCGAACTCACTCAGTGGCGAGACAAACGGATCGCTGTTTGTGGCTGGCTCAACCGGGAACACGTCAATGGCCGCGCCCCCGACCTGCTTGCTGGCCAGCGCGTCACACAGTGCCGGAATATCCACGACGGTGCCGCGTGAGGCGTTGATTAACAGCGCGCCAGGTTTCATCTGCGCCAGCTCATCAGCAGAGATCATATTTTGTGTCGAGGCGGTTTCAGGCACATGCAGACTGACGACATCGCTCATATTCAGCAACTGCGTCAGGCTTCGCACCTGCGAGGCATTACCCAGCGGCAGCTTATTTTCAATATCGTAAAAATACACGTGCATGCCCAGGCCCTCAGCCAGCACGCCTAACTGCATACCAATGTGACCATAGCCGATAATGCCCAGCTTCTTACCGCGCGCTTCGAATGAGCCTTTAGCAATCTTATTCCAGACACCGCGATGGGCTTTGGCGTTCGCTTCTGGCACGCCACGCAGCATCAGCAGCATTTCGCCAATCACCAGTTCGGCGACCGATCGCGTGTTAGAAAACGGGGCGTTAAAAACGGGAATACCGCGCTTTGCCGCCGCATTTAAATCAACCTGGTTGGTACCGATACAGAAACAGCCCACAGCGACCAGTTTTTCTGCTGCGGCAAAAATCTCTTCAGTCAGTTGGGAACGGGAACGGATACCGATAAAGTGCGCGTCACGGATGGAAGCCTTTAATGACTCGCTATCCAGTGCGCCTTTGTGGAATTCAATATTGGTGTAACCTGCAGCACGAAGATTGTCCAGCGCGCTCTGGTGGACACCTTCCACCAGCAGGAACTTAATCTTGTCTTTTTCCAGTGAAACCTTTGCCATTTCCCAACCCTATTCAGAATTCAACGAGGACTGAACGCAGTCAGCCAGCAGTCAAAATATCAAAAAAAACGCCAGCAGCAATACAAACGATTGCCTGACCGGCTGGCTGGCTGGATTCAGAAGCCAAACTTTGCCGGACAAAATCGTGGGTTGGCCGCATCGGGGAGAATGAACCCGCTGTTGATGACGCTTATGTGACATAAGTCACCAAATTTCAGCCTGGCGAGAAAAGTTTTTTTTTAATTAAAAAACGCGGGCGCAAATTATGCGCCCGTCGCGTTATTTTTTCAGCGTTTTGACCCCATCCGGTCCGCCAATCAACGCCACATCGGCACCCCGGGTAGCGAAAAGCCCGACGGTGACGACGCCCGGTAACGCGTTAATGGTTTTTTCCAGCTCAATGGGATCCAGAATACGCAGATTATGCACGTCCAGGATGATATTACCGTTGTCAGTGACGACATTCTGGCGATACTCAGGCAAACCGCCCAGCCTGACCAGTTCACGCGCGACGTAGCTGCGTGCCATGGGAATCACTTCAACGGGCAACGGAAAACGCCCCAGCACGTCGACTTCTTTCGATGCATCGGCAATACAGATAAACTTTTTAGCCACGGCCGCGACGATTTTTTCGCGGGTCAGCGCGGCACCGCCGCCTTTGATCATCTGCATCTGGGGATTAATTTCGTCGGCACCATCAACATAGATGGCCAGGTCATCGATTTCATTCAAATCAAACACCTGAATACCGAGGCTTTTGAGCTTTTGCGTGGAGGCTTCAGAACTGGACACGGCACCTTCAATCTGGTGTTTGATGCTGCCGAGCGCATCAATAAAATGGGCAGCGGTAGAGCCTGTTCCCACGCCGACGATCGTACCTGGCTGGACATAATCAAGTGCAGCCCAACCAACAGCTTTTTTCAGTTCATCCTGCGTCATGGTATGTTTAGAACCTGTGCGATAAGAAAATGCGCGTAGTATAAAGCAAGGTTTGCTGAAAATGCTCGGATGCATTGGGCGGATTTAATGCTTTGGAAGCCAGCCCACAAAAATACCCCAGACTTTTGCTCAGGCACATTTGTGGCATCGTAACGTCCACCCTGAAGGAGAGAAAAGAATAATGAAACGCCCGGACTACAGAACGCTTCAGGCGCTGGACGCAGTGATACGTGAACGTGGCTTTGAACGTGCTGCGCAAAAACTGTGCATCACCCAGTCGGCCGTATCGCAACGCATCAAACAGCTGGAAAACCTGTTTGGTCAGCCGCTGTTGGTTCGCACCGTGCCCCCTCGTCCCACTGAGCAGGGGCAAAAGCTGCTTGCGCTGTTGCACCAGGTTGAACTGCTGGAGGAAGAGTGGCTGGGAGATGAAATCAGCGGTACGACGCCGTTACTGCTCTCCCTGGCAGTGAACGCCGACAGTCTGGCCACCTGGCTGTTGCCTGCATTAAAAGACGTGCTGGCCGATTCGCCGGTGCGCCTTAACCTCCAGGTTGAAGATGAAACCCGTACGCAGGAACGTCTGAGACGTGGCGAAGTGGTCGGCGCAGTCAGTATCCAGCCCCAGCCTTTACCCAGTTGTCTGGTTGATCAACTGGGCGCCCTGGATTACCTGTTTGTGGCTTCCCGTGACTTTGCCGAGCGCTTTTTTCCCAACGGCGTCACCCGTTCCGCGTTGCTGAAAGCGCCTGCCGTCGCATTTGACCATCTGGATGATATGCATCAGGCCTTTTTACAGCAGAACTTCGATCTTTCGCCGGGCAGCGTGCCCTGCCATATCGTTAACTCTTCTGAAGCCTTTGTGCAGATGGCCCGTCAGGGCTCAACCTGCTGTATGATCCCGCATCTGCAGATTGAGCGCGAACTGGCGAGCGGTGAGCTGATCGATCTGACACCGGGGCTGTATCAGCGCCGGATGTTGTACTGGCACCGTTTTGCACCGGAAAGCCGACTGATGCGTCGGGTCACCGATGCGCTGATTGCGCATGGTCATCGGGTTCTGCGTCAGGACACGATGGAATAGCGGCCAGAGGCGAAAGTGAAGGCCGGATAAACTGGAAGACGGTGCGTGCCAAACGCGACTCTCTGCCGCTACCGGGCAGCATTCCTGATCTGCTTATTCTCCTGACAAACCGCCCGGAACCGGACAGCCTG
Source organism: Pantoea sp. BR_17 (assembly GCF_041955125.1). Taxonomy (NCBI): domain Bacteria; kingdom Pseudomonadati; phylum Pseudomonadota; class Gammaproteobacteria; order Enterobacterales; family Erwiniaceae; genus Pantoea; species Pantoea sp. BR_17. Next base: position 154,484 of record NZ_JAVAXT010000008.1, read on the forward strand.
TCCGGGCTTCTGCTGAACTAAAGAGAATAATCCCCTGTGCCGCAGCAAGCGTCAGGCGTTGCAGTGAGAGTGTACCCTGCTAAAAGCAGCACGGCTCCATGGCCATCAGGGGCGTGATTTCAGCAGGTGATACCGGGCGCTGAAAAGCGGGAATCAACCAGAGATTGCCCCCGCAGGGATGCGGAGGAAAAGCGCCGCCGGCAAAGGAACAGGCCGACTGCGACAGTCCGTCAGGTTGCTGAGCGATGGAAAGGCACCGCATCAGCGGCGCAAAGCGCACCTGGTAAACACGGCCGCTGATGGCTTCACGACAGCATCGATAGGCTTACTGTGCCGTATTGGGTTTCATCTCAAAAACCACATCAACCTGGTCATCGAAGTTAATGCTTTGCTGGTCGTAGGTTTCCTGCGCGGAAGTATCGGCCGCTGCCGCGGAGGCTTTAAACATACGATTCATCGGCATAGGCTGGTAGTTAGCGACCTGATAGCGAATGCTGTAGATTGGCCCCAGTTTGGCGTTAAAGCCTTCTGCCAGTTCTGTGGCTTGCTGAGTCGCATTTTTGATGGCGGCTTTCAGCGCCTGCTGCTTGTAGCGCTCAGGATTGGCGACGCCTAACTCGACGCTGCGAACTTCGTTCAGTCCCGATTTCAGCGCGCCGTCAAGCAGCTCATTCAGCTTGTCCAACTGGCGGACGGTCACCTGAACCTGACGTACCGCACGGTAACCTTTCAACTGCGATTTACCGTCTTTGGTATAATCGTATTCTGGCTGCGTGGTCAGGTTGGCCGCTTCAATATCCTTTTTCTCGATGCCGTTTTTCTGCAGGAAATCAAAATACTGCGCAACACGACTGTCGACCTGTTTCTTTGCCTCTGCGGCATCTTTCGATGAGACATTCACCACAATTGACAGCGTCGCGATATCCGGGCGGGCATCAACCGTCGCTTTGCCTGACGTCACAACATGGGGTCCGTTTGGCAGTTCATCAGCCTGTGCGCTTAAAGGCAATGCCCCTGCGCTCATCATCGCGACAAGCGCCAATGCTTTCAGTTTCATGAAAGTCCTCCTTGAAAGGTCAGTTCGGTGGCTTCGGGTCCGAAGCCGGCACGCGCATCATATTACGCCTTGCTTGGAGTGAAGGTAATGACAAAAGTTCGGAAAACGGGTCTGGATAACCCGTTTTCGTTTACCTTTTGCTCAAAATCCTGTGATAGCCTGCTGTGCGAGTTGAAACGCGATAAACCACATGACCGCGCCGACCAGCAGGTTGATGAGGCGTTGCGCGCGCGTTGTCTGCAGTAACGGCGCAAGCCAGGCCGCCAACAGGGCTAAGCCAAAAAACCACAACACAGAGGCACTGACGGTCCCCAGGGCGAACCACTGACGCGCGTGGGTATCAGGCAACTGGCTTCCCAGGCTGCCAAGCACAACAAAGGTATCGAGATAAACGTGGGGATTGAGCCAGGTGACTGCCAGCAGGGTAGCAATGATCCGGCCTCGGCTCTGCCGGATATCCAGGCCTGACGCCAGCGCCAGCTCGCGGCTAAAAGCGGTCCGTAATGCGCCCCAGCCATACCAGAGCAAAAAGGCCACACCTGCCCAGGTAATCACGGTCAGCAGCAGTGGCGACTGCTGCAGGAGCGCACTTCCCCCAAAAATCCCCGCGCAGATCAGCACAACATCGCTCAGCGAGCAGAGCGTGGCGGTCATCAGATGATAGTGCCGTTTCACGCCCTGATTAAGTACGAAGGCATTTTGTGGCCCCAGCGGCAGAATGAGCGCGGCCCCAAGAGCAAGCCCTTGAAAATAAATCGATAACACGGGAAATATCCTTACATCAGTCAGATGTCAGGCATTATAGGGAAGCCGATATGATTAGCGGAAATGGAAAAAATTAATACGTCATTAGCCATTTTAATGGGCGGCGGCTGCCGCCCATCGGCTTAACGGGTGACCGCAGTTTCCGCGTCAGGTTTGTTCACCTGATGCAGATGGACATCCATCTGTGGGTAAGGAATACCAATGCCTTTGTTATCCAGCGCACGTTTGAAGTTCTTGAGCAGATCCCAGTAAACGTCCTGCAGATCGCTACTGTTGCTCCAGCAACGCACAACGAAATTCAGCGATGAAGCGCCCAATTCATTCAGGCCAATCTGGATGCCACGATCTTTTAAGACACGCTGATCGGCTTCCACCACTTCACGCAGCAGGGCAATCACCTCATCCACATCGGCTTCATAGGCCACGCCGACGATGAATTCATTACGGCGCACGGGTTCACGCGAGAAGTTGATGATATTCCCGCTGATGATTTTGCCATTGGGCACCACCACAATCTTGCCATCCGCCGACCGCAGTGTGGTCGAGAAAATCTGCACATTCAGTACGGTGCCCATCACGCCGCCCAGATCAACAAACTCACCGGTACGGAAAGGACGGAACGTGACCAGCAGTACACCGGCTGCCAGATTGGACAATGAGCCCTGTAGCGCAAGGCCGACGGCCAGACCTGCCGCACCCAGCACGGCAATGACCGACGCGGTTTGCACGCCAACGCGTCCCAGCGCAGCAATCACCGTAAACGCAATGACGCCATAACGAACCAGCGCGGAAAGAAAGTCTGCCACGGTGGCGTCAATATGACGCGCGATGAGCAGACGATTAACGGCGTTTGAAATCACTCTGGCGATGACCATCCCGACAATAATGATGGCAACAGCCGCAACGATATTCACGGCATAACTCAGAATCAGCGCCTGGTTGTGTACTAACCAGCCACCGGCACTGTTGATACCATCCACAACATTCAAGTCTTCCATTTGTAAGCCCTGTTGATGAATCCCCGAGGGGGAAAAACAAAAACTGCCAGATGTAATCCGACACCCAGGGATTAAGGGTAATCAATTATTTAGCCTGGTGCCAAATTACATGGCACCATAATGAGGACGGGCAGCCTGAATCGTCGCCACAATGCGTTTGACTCCCCTCGCTTCGCCCTTCCCTGTTGAGAAGTTTTTGAGCATAAAAGGTGGTGAGCGATGCCGCTGTAACCGGACGTCGACTTATCAAAAGCGCAAAGAGAAAGGTGTGCAAAGGCGGGATAAAAAAAGTCCCGATCGGCTGATCGGGACAGAGTCAGTCACGCTGACGTCCTGAAGACCTCAGCGCTGAGCAACGCTACTTACAGAACGTCAACGGCGTTGAGTTCTTTGAACGCCTGCTCCAGACGCACCACCATGGATGCCTGCGCAGCGCGCAGCCAGACGCGTGGATCGTAGTATTTCTTGTTCGGCTTATCAGCGCCTTCTGGGTTACCCAGCTGCGCCTGCAGATAGCCTTCGTTCTTTTTGTAGTACTGCAGAATACCGTCCCAGGTCGCCCATTGAGTATCGGTATCGATGTTCATCTTGATCACGCCGTAGCTGATAGACTCTTCGATTTCTGCAGCAGAAGAACCTGAACCACCGTGGAACACGAAATCCAGCGCATTGTGCGGCAGGCCATGTTTTTCACAGACAAATTTCTGGGAGTCACGCAGGATGGTTGGGGTCAGTTTCACGTTACCGGGTTTGTAAACGCCGTGGACGTTACCGAAGGATGCCGCAATGGTGAAACGCGGGCTGATCGCATTCAGTTTTTCGTACGCGTAGTTCACGTCTTCTGGTTGGGTGTACAGGGCAGAAGCGTCCATGTGGCTGTTGTCCACGCCATCTTCTTCACCGCCGGTGCAGCCCAGTTCGATTTCCAGGGTCATGTCGATTTTCGCCATGCGCGCCAGGTATTTGCTGCTGATTTCGATGTTTTCTTCCAGTGACTCTTCAGACAGGTCGATCATATGAGAAGAGAACAGCGGCTTGCCGGTTTTTTTGAAGTGCTCTTCGCCTGCGTCAAGCAGACCGTCGATCCACGGCAGCAGTTTTTTGGCACAGTGGTCGGTGTGCAGGATAACCGGCACGCCATACTGTTCAGCCATCAGATGCACGTGCTGTGCGCCAGAGATCGCACCGAAAATGGCGGCGCCCTGTGGCTTGTCGGTTTTAAAACCTTTACCGGCGATGAACGCAGCACCGCCGTTAGAGAACTGTACGATAACCGGGGCTTTAACTTTCGCGGCGGCTTCCAGCACAGCGTTAATTGAGTCAGTACCGACGCAGTTAACCGCTGGCAGAGCGAATTTATTCTCTTTCGCTACTTTGAAGATCTTCTGAACGTCGTCACCAGTGACAACGCCGGGTTTTACGAAATCAAAAATTTTAGACATGATTGTGTCCTGTTTCGTGACCGGTTATCCCCAACATGGGGACAGCGATTTAAACGCCCGGTATCGGGCGAGTTTTCAGGCAGTGCCGCCAGGCACCGCCCCCAAAGGATTACTGCTTCGCACGCTCTTCCAGCATGGCAACGGCAGGCAGTTTTTTGCCTTCAACGAACTCAAGGAACGCGCCGCCGCCCGTCGAGATATAGGAGATTTTGTCTTCAATGCCAAACAGATCGATAGCAGCCAGCGTATCACCGCCACCTGCAACAGAGAACGCGTCACTGTCTGCAATCGCGTTAGCGACAATCTCGGTGCCTTTACGGAAGTTCGGGAACTCAAACACACCAACCGGGCCATTCCACAGAATGGTTTTCGCATTCTTGAGGATGGTTGCCATGGCCTGAGCGGTTTCGTCGCCGAAGTCCATAATCTCTTCGTTATCTGCCACTTCCGAAACCTTTTTCACGGTTGCCGGGGCAGTTTCAGAGAATTCCGTGCCAACGCGTGAGTCGGTTGGGACAGGAATACCGTACTGATCGCGCAGGCCTTTTGCCGCTTCAACAAAGTCTGGCTCATACAGCGATTTACCCACTTTGTTATCGATAGCGACGAAGGTGTTCGCAATGCCACCGCCGACAATCACGGTGTCAGCAATCTTGACCAGCGACTGCAGCACATCAAATTTGGTTGAGACTTTTGAACCACCGACAACGGCCACCAGCGGACGCTCAGGGTTTTTCATCACTTTACCCAGCGCGTCCAGCTCAGCCGACAGCAGCGGGCCCGCACAGGCGACAGGCGCAAATTTACCCACGCCGTGTGTAGAGGCCTGGGCGCGGTGCGCGGTGCCAAAAGCATCCATCACGAACACGTCACACAGTGCTGCGTATTTTTTTGCCAGCGCTTCGTCGTCTTTCTTTTCGCCTTTGTTAAAGCGAACGTTTTCCAGCACAACCAGCTCGCCCGCGCCGATATCGACGCCGTCAAGGTAGTCTTTCGCCAGCGTTACCGGGGTGCCGTTCAGTTTTTCTTTCAGGTAGTTCACTACAGGCAGCAGTGAGAATTCGTCGTTGTATTCACCTTCGGTCGGACGACCCAGGTGAGAGGTAACCATCACTTTAGCGCCCTGCTTCAGAGCAGCTTCGATGGTAGGCAGAGACGCACGGATACGTGCATCTGACGTCACTTTCCCTTCTTTTACCGGCACGTTGAGATCGGCGCGGATTAGAACGCGTTTGCCAGCAAGATCCAGATCGGTCATCTTAATTACGGACATGGTGAACCCTCTCGTTGATTCTCATAAGTTTTGCCAGACGCAAACCGCGTCTTACCTGAAACCGCTTGCGGCCATCGCTAACGTCGTGTCGATCATTCGGTTAGCAAAGCCCCATTCGTTGTCGCACCAGACCAGGGTTTTGATCAGATGCTGACCGCTGACCCGCGTTTGTGTACCGTCCACAATGGCACTGTGCGGATCATGGTTGAAATCTATTGAGACTAACGGCAACTCCGTATAGTCAACTATACCACGAAACGCCCCTTCTGCCGCGCTCAGCAACAAGGCGTTAACCTCACAGGCCTTAACCGGCTGACGCACAGAAACGCTGAGATCAATGGCGGTCACGTTGATCGTCGGCACACGCACTGCGATGGCTTCAAAGCGATCGTTAAATTTCGGAAAAATACGCGTAATGCCTGCCGCCAGGCGCGTGTCCACCGGAATAATAGACTGACTGGCTGCACGCGTGCGGCGCAGATCGCTGTGATAAGCATCGATCACCTGTTGATCGTGCATCGCCGAATGGATCGTCGTCACCGTGCCCGACTCAATCCCAAACGCATCATCCAGCAGCTTAATCACGGGAATAATGCAGTTGGTGGTGCAGGAGGCATTCGAGACAATACAGTCCGTTTGTTTCAGTTCCTGCTCGTTAACACCGTACACGACGGTGGCATCAAGATCGTGACCACCCGGATGGGAAAACAGGACTTTTTTAGCGCCAGCGCGCAGATGAGCTTCACCATCCTGGCGGGAACCATAAACGCCGGTACAGTCCAGTACCACATCGACATTGAGTTCGCGCCAGGGCAGCGCGTCCAGTCCGGCGTGGTGCAGAATACGAATGGTATCTTCTCCCACCCACAGCAGGTCCCGCTCCTGGTGAACATCCAGTGCAAAACGGCCATGACTGGTGTCGTATTTTAATAAGTGCGCCATGCCTGCGGCTTCCGCCAGCTCATTAATCGCCACCACGGTGATTTCAGCACGGCGTCCCGTTTCATACAGTGCACGCAACACGTTGCGTCCAATGCGACCAAAGCCGTTTATTGCAACCCGAATGGTCATCTTTCTCCTGCCAAACCAGACTGAAAAAAAGGTGCAGATAGCCTGAGCGTTTCACCACGTTTTGTACAGGAGATTCTTACCCGATGCAGGGTGAACGCGCCATAACTGAAACGGTTCAGCGAGAATAATAGAAGTGAGGAATAACAGGAATGACTGCGATCAAGCGAGCTGCGAATTTTTGGATCTGCATCACATAATTGAGCAAAAATGAGCGATTACTCCAGGAATAATTGCGTCAGTCAGGGGGCAGAAAGCGCCCCCTTTTTATTGCTATCCTGACGCGCAGGCACGCGTCAGGATTGTGGCATTACGCCAGCAACGCTTTTGCTTTTGCGACAACGTTGTCGAGCGTGAAACCGAACACTTCGAACAGCTTCTCAGCAGGAGCCGACTCACCAAAGGTGGTCATCCCAACAATAGCCCCGTTCAGCCCGGTGTATTTAAACCAGTAATCGGCGATACCAGCCTCAATAGCGACGCGCGCCGCAACGGCTTTTGGCAGAACAGATTCACGGTATTCTTCGGACTGTTTATCGAAAGCATCGGTCGATGGCATAGACACCACGCGCACCTTGCGACCTTCTTCGGTAAGCTTCTGGTAAGCCGCGACGGCCAGTTCCACTTCGGAACCGGTGGCAATCAGAATCAGTTCTGGCGTGCCTGCGCTGTCTTTGAGGACATAACCACCGCGGGCCACGTTGGCCAGTTGTTCGGGTGTACGCTCCTGCTGTGCCAGGTTCTGACGCGAGAAGATCAGGGCGCTTGGGCCGTCTTTACGCTCAATGGCATATTTCCACGCCACGGCAGATTCAACCTGGTCACACGGACGCCACAGGCTCATGTTCGGCGTCGTGCGCAGGCTTGCCATCTGCTCAACAGGCTGGTGCGTCGGGCCATCTTCACCCAGACCGATTGAATCATGGGTATACACCATGATCTGACGGATCTTCATCAGCGCAGCCATACGTGCCGCGTTACGCGCATATTCCACGAACATCAGGAAGGTTGCGGTATAAGGCAGGAAACCGCCGTGCAGGGCCAGACCGTTAGCAATCGCGGTCATACCAAACTCACGCACACCATAATGGATGTAGTTACCCGCAGCATCTTCATTGATTGGCTTAGATCCCGACCAGATAGTCAGGTTACTGGGTGCCAGATCCGCTGAACCGCCCAGATATTCCGGCAGGATCTTACCAAACGCTTCAATCGCATTCTGCGAAGCTTTACGGCTGGCAATTTTCGCCGGGTTCGCCTGCAACTGCTCAATGAATTTTTGCGACTCTTGCTGCCAGTTAGCTGGCAGTTCGTTGCTCATGCGACGTTTGAATTCGGCAGCCAGTTCCGGGAAGGCTTTGGCGTAAGCGGCAAATTTTTCATTCCACGCGGCTTCTTTCGCCTTGCCCGCTTCTTTAGCATCCCACTCGGCATAAATCTCAGACGGGATAACAAATGGCGGATACTCCCAACCCAGTTGCTTACGGGTCAAGGCCACTTCGTCGTCACCCAGTGGCGCGCCATGTGAATCATGGGTGCCCGCTTTGTTTGGTGAACCGAAACCAATCACGGTTTTGCACATCAGCAGTGAAGGCTTATCGGTTACGGCTTTCGCTTCTTCGATGGCTTTCGCGATCGCATCCGCGTTATGCCCATCCACACCGCGCACCACATGCCAGCCATAGGCTTCAAAACGCTTAGCGGTGTCATCGGTAAACCAGCCGTCGATATGGCCATCAATTGAAATACCGTTATCGTCATAGAAGGCCACCAGCTTACCGAGCTTCAGCGTACCGGCCAGTGAGCAGACTTCGTGTGAGATGCCTTCCATCATGCAACCATCGCCCATAAACACCCAGGTGTTATGGTCTACGATGTCATGACCCGGACGGTTAAACTGCGCCGCTAATGTGCGCTCAGCAATGGCAAAACCCACGGCATTGGCAATGCCCTGGCCCAGCGGACCGGTGGTGGTTTCCACACCAACGGTGTAGCCGTACTCAGGGTGCCCCGGGGTTTTAGAGTGCAGCTGACGGAAGTTTTCCAGTTCGCTGATGGGCAAATCGTAACCGGTCAGATGCAGCAGGCTGTAGATCAGCATCGAACCGTGACCATTCGACAGCACAAAACGGTCGCGGTCAGCCCACAATGGGTTAGTTGGATTATGATTCAGGTAGCCACGCCATAACACTTCGGCGATATCCGCCATGCCCATAGGGGCACCCGGATGTCCCGATTTAGCTTTTTGCACTGCATCCATACTTAACGCGCGAATGGCATTGGCAAGATCTTTACGAGAGGGCATCTTCTACTCCATTTCGGATTAACGATTTGCGCCTTAACCTTTTGTAATTAATCAGTTATCGGGCAAAGCGAGGGGAAACTTTCACAACAATGTACATGAAAAACGGCCTAAAAGTAATGTCGTAAAACGCGAAATATGCCCGGCGCGTTTGGCTTTTCCGGTAATGTCTGCTAGCAAAACGGTTTACCGCCGACTATAACCAGTAAGTTCGATCACCAGCCACCGCGTCAGGTGATTGTTTTTTATCTTGTTACTATTGGGAAGATGGAATGAAAATTCAGAAAACGGTACTGGCTTTGGGGATGATCGCGCTGTTAAGCGGCTGCGAGGGGATGAATAACAACGGCCTGCTGCAGTCAGGTGCACAGGCTTTCCAGGCGTACACATTAAGCGATGCCCAGGTGAAGCAGTTGAGCGATCAATCCTGTGCCCAGATGGACAAAGACAATCAGGTCGCGCCGGCGAACAGCGAATACCAGCAACGTCTGAATAAAATCGCGGCCGCACTGGGCGACAACATTAACGGTACGCCGGCTAACTATAAGGTCTACCAGACCAAAGATGTGAATGCCTGGGCGATGGCCAACGGCTGTATTCGCGTTTACAGCGGCCTGATGGACATGATGAACGACAATGAAGTGGAGGCGGTGCTGGGGCACGAAATGGGTCACGTCGCGCTGGGCCATACACGTAAAGCGATGCAGGTTGCCTTTACCACGACCGCCGCGCGCACCGCTGCCGCGTCCGTAGGAGGCATCATTGGCTCGCTGTCGCAGTCACAACTGGGCGATATGGGCGAAAAACTGGTGAATGCGCAGTTCTCCCAGTCTCAGGAAACGCAGGCGGATGACTACTCTTACAATCTGCTTAAAAAACGGGGAATTGACCCTGTCGGATTAGCGACCAGCTTTGAAAAACTGGCGAAACTGGAACAGGGTCGCCAGAGCTCTATGTTCGATTCGCACCCTGATTCTGAAGCCCGCGCACAACACATTCGCGATCGTATCGCGGCAGACAGCAAGTAAGCCTGAATCAGCGGGATAACGCTGCGTTATCCCGCTGTGGCATTAGCCTTTGTTGGCGGCCTGAACGTGTAACATATCCAGTGCCAGCGTTGCGGCAGCCAGCGCGGTCAGATCGGCGTGATCATAGCCCGGGGCCACTTCCACCAGATCCATCCCGACAATATTCATGCCCTGCAAACCCCGAATCAACTTGGTCGCTTTGTCGGTCGTTAAACCACCGATCACTGGCGTACCGGTACCCGGCGCATGCGCAGGGTCCAGGCAGTCAATGTCAAAGGTAAGGTAAACCGGCAGATCGCCAACGGTGCGCTTAATTTCCGCCAGGATATCGTCCACGCTGCGGTCGTTAACCTGCGCCGCATCCAGCACGTTAAAGCCCAGGCTCTTATCGAACTCGGTACGGATACCGATCTGGACGGAGTGCTGCGGATCGATCAGGCCCTCTTTTGGCGCCGTAAAGAACATGGTGCCATGGTCAAACGTGGGGCCGTTAGAATAGGTATCGGTATGCGCGTCGAAGTGCACCAGCGCCATTTTACCGAAGTGCTTCGCGTGGGCACGCAGTAGCGGCAGCGTGACGTAGTGATCGCCGCCAAACGTCATCATACGTTTACCGTTAGCCAGCAGCTTCTCTGCGTGAGCCTGCAACTTGTCAGACAGGTCCTGAGAGTCGCCAAAGGCATAAACCAGATCGCCACAGTCGACGACATTCAGGCGCTGACGCAGGTCAAAATCCCACGGCCAGCGACAGCCTTCCCAGGCCAGATTCGTTGAAATCTGACGGATGGCACCAGGGCCAAGACGGCTGCCTGGACGGCCAGAGGTTGCTGCATCAAACGGAACGCCGGTGATCACCCACTCTGCGTCGCTGTCGTAAGGCTGAAAATTGACTGGAAAACGCATAAAACCAAAGGCGTTAGAAACCAGTGAATTGTCGTACTGATTACCGAGGGTATTGTACATAAGTCGTCCTCTGTTAATGTCTGAACCGGGCCGGGCCCGCACACCTTTCAGGTTGAGATAAAAAAAATCCCCTCCGCGTCGTTAGGCCCGACGAGGAAGGGATGTGTTGCCGCCGATTATCAACAATGTCCCGCCCGGCTGCAAGCGCTTCGCAGGGCGTTATTCGTCTTCTAAATACGTGTAGCCATACAGACCGCTTTCAAACTCCTGCAGGAACTGCTCACGCAGGTCTTCGTCCAGTTCAGAAGTCTGAATCTGTTTACGGAACAGCGTCATCAGCTCATTGGGGTCCAGCTGCACATACTGCAACATGTCGGCCACGGTATCGCCTTCATCGGAAAGCTGTACTTCCACTTCGCCATCCTGGAATGCGAAGACATCCACCGCTTCGGTATCACCAAACAGGTTGTGCATGTTGCCCAGAATTTCCTGGTACGCGCCGACCATAAAGAAGCCCAGCATCGGTGGGTTCTCCACATCATATTCCGGCATCGGCATGGTCGTCGCGATGCCGTCGCCATCCACGTAATGATCGATGGTGCCATCGGAGTCACAGGTAATATCCAGCAGCACGGCCCGACGTTCGGGCTTTTTATTCAGGCCTTCCAGTGGCAGCACCGGGAACAGCTGATCGATGCCCCACGCGTCCGGCATCGACTGGAACAGCGAGAAGTTCACATAGATCTTATCCGCCATGCGCTCCTGCAGCTCATCAATAATCGGGCGATGTGCGCGGTTGCTGGGATCCAGATGCTGCTGAATATAATGGCAAATGCTCAGGTACAGCTGTTCAGCCCAGGCGCGCTGCTTAAGGCTGTAAATGCCTGACGAATAGCCGGTGTGAATATCAAACAGGTCCATCTGGCTGTCGTGCAGCCATTCACGCAGAGAGCGGCGCGTATTCGGCTCGTGCATCTCCTGCCAGGTTTCCCACATGCTCAGGATAGGACGTGGCGCATCATCGATATCGGGCGCTTCAGGTTTGCTGAATTCGTTCCGCTCAACACCAATGATGTTAGAGACCAGCACCGTATGGTGCGCCGTTACGGCGCGACCGGACTCGGTGATGACGGTAGGATGTTCAAGTCCGTGTTCGTCGCAGGCGGCACCGATGGCCCAGATAACATTATTAGCGTATTCATTCAGCCCGTAGTTTACCGAGCAGTCAGACTGTGAACGCGTCCCTTCATAATCCACGCCCAGGCCGCCGCCGACGTCGAAGCACTTAATGTTGACGCCCAGCTTCGCCAGCTCCACGTAAAAACGTGCCGACTCGCGCACGCCGGTGGCGATATCGCGAATATTCGCCATCTGAGAGCCAAGGTGGAAGTGCAGCAGTTGCAGGCTGTCAATGCGTCCGGCTTCGCGCATGATTTCAACCAGCTTCAGCACCTGCGTGGCAGACAGGCCAAATTTGGATTTCTCGCCACCGCTCGACTGCCATTTACCGGAACCTTGCGACGCCAGACGCGCACGAATGCCGAGGCGCGGCACCACATTCAGGCGTTCCGCTTCTTCCAGCACCAGGCGCACTTCGGTCATCTTCTCCAGAACCAGATAAACCTTGTGCCCCATTTTTTCGCCGATCAGCGCCAGACGAATGTATTCACGATCTTTATAACCGTTACAGACAATCACTGAGCGGGTGTGGCCGGCATGCGCCAGCACCGCCATCAGTTCCGCTTTTGATCCGGCTTCAAGGCCCAACGGCTCACCGGAGTTCACCAGCGATTCAATCACGCGTTTGTGCTGGTTAACCTTGATGGGATAAACCAGGAAGTAGTCACCGGTATAGCCATAGGATTCACGCGCGCGTTTGAACGCGGCGTTGATTGAGCGCAGGCGGTGCTGAAGGATCTGCGGAAAACAGAACAACGCCGGCAGACGCTGCCCTTGCGCCTCACGTTCTTTCACCAGTTTTGCCAGATCAACGCGCACGTCCGGGCGATCCGGGTCGGGACAGACACTAATATGACCCAGTTCATTCACGTCATAATAGTTATTGCCCCACCAGGCAATGTTATAGGTCCGCAGCATCAGGCTGGCGTCCTGATCGTTCATCGCCACCTCCTGCATAGAGCGGAGAGCACCTTGTTCGCCAGCTGACGAACCCTTGATATTCTTCATGCCGTCAGACATCACGAACCTCAATTTTCCGTTGAAAGATAATACTGTAATCCGACTCAACAGCCGGATGTAGGGAAATTCGTTGCCACATATTACGTCATGCTCTGTCAGCGTCACGCGCCCAGATAATCCCCTTGCATGACCTAAGTGTAAAACACTCCGCCACGACAGGGGAAAAAAGGGCCGCGAATAATTCACACCACGTCGGTCGGGCCACTTGCCCACGTTGACGTGTCAGAGGTTAGCCAGCGCTTGTGTCGGGATAATTACCGAAGCGAATAAAAGGGTGGCAGGAAAGAAATAAAGACGGGAAACAGGATAACGCTGACGCAAAGCCAGCACGCAAAGAAGCCGTGAAGGAGAAGATAAGGCTCATGACGTGTATCACCTCCGCACATGACGCCGTCATGTGGCAAACCATCAGGGTGAAAGCCAGACAGTGGTCTGACGGGCGCGACGCGATAGCGCGTCATCCTTTTTCTGCTGCAAACGCAGCGGCGTTTTATACAATTTGCGCCTGAAAAATGCAAAGAGATTATTCGCTTAATGCTGGCCCTGCCCGCAGCATTATTCACTACTCAGCACCAGGCCGGCAGTGCATCAGAAAAAAGGGCTGGTAATTCGCTCATCTCGTAACCTAAAATAGACGTCCAGATGGTTTTCCATCTAAACAGGTTAATATCCAGGCGGTGTTGGCCTGGCGTGCTGACACTACCTGACTGCTCTCGGCTTTGCCTTAAGGGGCGTTAAGTCAGCTAACACTCACTTGCGCTACGCAGTCGAACTCAAACCATTGGTAAGGTAAAGAACATAATGGCTAAACATCTTTTTACATCCGAGTCCGTATCAGAAGGACATCCTGATAAAATCGCTGACCAGATTTCCGATGCGGTGCTTGATGCGATCCTGGAGCAGGATCCTAAAGCGCGCGTGGCCTGCGAAACGTACGTAAAGACCGGTATGGTTCTGGTCGGCGGCGAAATCACGACCAGCGCCTGGGTTGATATCGAAGAAATCACCCGTAATACCGTACGTGAAATCGGCTATGTTCATTCCGATATGGGCTTTGATGCCAATTCCTGCGCCGTGTTAAGCGCCATCGGTAAACAATCTCAGGACATCAACCAGGGCGTTGACCGCAGCGATCCGCTGGAACAGGGCGCAGGCGATCAGGGCCTGATGTTCGGCTACGCGACCAACGAAACCGACGTGCTGATGCCCGCCCCGGTAACCTATGCGCATCGTCTGGTTCAGCGTCAGGCTGAAGTCCGCAAAAATGGCACGCTGCCATGGCTGCGCCCGGATGCGAAAAGCCAGGTCACTTTCCAGTATGACAATGGCAAGATTGTAGGCATCGACGCGGTCGTGCTCTCGACTCAGCACAGCGAAGCCATCAGCCAGAACGATCTGCAGGAAGCGGTGATGGAAGAAATCATCAAGCCGGTACTGCCTTCTGAGTGGCTGAACGCGTCCACCAAATACCACATCAACCCAACCGGCCGTTTTGTTATCGGCGGTCCAATGGGTGACTGTGGCCTGACCGGTCGTAAAATCATTGTCGATACCTACGGCGGGATGGCGCGTCACGGTGGCGGCGCATTCTCAGGTAAAGATCCCTCAAAAGTTGACCGCTCCGCGGCGTACGCTGCGCGCTATGTTGCCAAAAATATCGTGGCGGCTGGCCTGGCCGATCGGTGTGAGATTCAGGTTTCCTACGCCATCGGCGTGGCAGAGCCGACATCTATCATGGTGGAAACCTTTGGTACCGAGAAAGTCTCTACTGAACAGCTGACGCTGCTGGTCCGTGAATTCTTTGACCTGCGTCCATACGGTCTGATTCAGATGCTGGATCTGCTGCACCCAATCTATAAAGAAACGGCTGCTTACGGTCACTTTGGCCGCGAACATTTCCCATGGGAAAAAACCGACAAAGCGGCACAGCTGCGCGAGGCCGCTGGCCTGTAAGCATCGTTGAGTAAGTGCACCTGAAAGCCCTGCCCGATGGCGGGGCTTTTTTATGGGCTTTATCCCGCATTCGTCCTCCGCTTTTTTCCTGCGGCACATTTTTTTAACTCAACTACACTTTCTTTCAGTTTGTACCCTGCCCTTGTGTTAACGATTACAATTTGAAACGCTTTAAATATCGGCTATTTAGGAATTTATCGCCGTAGTTATTCTTTTAAAAATGCGTTATTTTCAGCGTCATCTGATAGGCGTTAATCAGGACATTGTCAGAAACTTCGAGGGTACTATACCTCACTGGTTACTTGACCTTTCTGGGTTGTAAATGCTGGATTTCAGGGTTTCAGCATGTGTAAGCGATTACATCAATGTGATCGGGCTCACTTTTAACCCAGATAAGGTTTTTTAACATCGATAACAACAATGATGGATAATTTGGAGGCAACCATGCCTGGCAACTCACATAAAAGCAGAACCTCAAATAAGGCAATGACCTTATTTGTCTGCTTTCTGGCAGCGCTCGCAGGCCTGCTCTTTGGGCTGGATATCGGCGTTATCGCAGGTGCCCTGCCCTTTATCGCTAAGGACTTTAATGTTACTGCCCACCAACAGGAGTGGATTGTCAGCTCCATGATGTTTGGTGCAGCCATTGGTGCTATCGGCAGCGGCTGGATGTCATCACGTCTGGGCCGTAAAAAAAGCCTGATGGCCGGTGCGATTCTGTTTGTCATTGGATCACTCTGGTCAGCGATGGCACCTAATCCAGAAATGTTGATCTGCGCGCGCGTCCTGTTAGGTCTCGCCGTGGGTGTCGCCTCGTATACCGCGCCACTTTACCTTTCTGAAATCGCACCAGAGAAAATCCGCGGCAGCATGATCTCGCTGTACCAGCTGATGATTACCATCGGTATTCTGGGTGCGTATCTCTCCGATACCGCATTTAGCTTTACCGGAAACTGGCGCTGGATGCTGGGCGTGATCACGATCCCTGCCATTCTGCTGCTGATTGGTGTGTTCTTCCTGCCGAACAGCCCGCGCTGGCTGGCGGCGAAAGGCAACTTCCGCGACGCACAGCGTGTTCTGGATCGTCTGCGTGACACCAGTGAACAGGCAAAACGCGAACTGGATGAGATCCGCGAAAGCCTGAAAGTGAAGCAGTCTGGCTGGGGTCTGTTTACCAATAACGCCAACTTCCGCCGCGCGGTCTTCCTCGGCATTCTGCTTCAGGTGATGCAGCAGTTCACCGGGATGAACGTCATCATGTATTACGCGCCGAAAATCTTTGAGATCGCCGGTTTTGCGAATACGACTCAGCAGATGTGGGGAACGGTTATTGTCGGTCTGGTTAACGTACTGGCCACCTTCATCGCCATTGGCCTGGTGGATCGCTGGGGCCGTAAGCCTACACTGATTCTGGGCTTCCTGGTCATGGCTGCCGGTATGGGCATCCTGGGCACTATGCTGCACATGGGCATCCATACACCAGGCGCGCAGTACTTCGCCATTGGTATGCTGCTGATGTTTATCGTGGGCTTCGCCATGTCAGCCGGTCCGTTGATTTGGGTACTGTGTTCCGAAATTCAGCCGCTGAAAGGGCGTGATTTTGGTATCACGGTTTCAACCACCACCAACTGGATTGCCAATATGATCGTTGGCGCAACCTTCCTGACCATGCTGAACACGCTGGGTAATGCACCGACCTTCTGGGTTTACGCGCTGCTGAACGTGTTCTTTATTGTGCTCACCGTTATGCTCATTCCGGAGACCAAAAACGTGTCGCTGGAGCATATTGAACGTAACCTGATGGCGGGTAAAAAACTGCGCGATATCGGCCAGTAAATTCCTTCGCGCCCGCGTCCGTGAAAGCCAGTCAGTGTAAACTGACTGGCTTTTTTTAACCCTTTACCCACGCCAACAGCTCAGCGTATTCACGCTAAAACCCTGCCACGCCTGGCTTGCGCCGCCCCGCTTCGCTTTTCTTTCGTTAAAGTCGAAAAAATATACGCCGATAAATGACCTGACGTTTCCCTTATAAAAATCCGTTTTCAGACTTTATTTTCATCAGGAAATCCAATGAACAACCCCAGCGTAAAAAAGACAATGAGCACCCGGGCTCAGATGCTGCTGGCAGGGGGAATGACGATTGTCGTGGGCTTTGCAGCGACCATCGGATTGCTCAGCTGGCAGTCTTCAAAAGCGCAAAAATCTCTGGCCGCTGACTACCTGCAACAAATTGCTGCCAGCCATGCCGGACAAATTCAACAGGAACTGACGCATGCCCTGGACGCGGCACAAAACCTGGGGCAAAGCCTTGCCGCGCTGCCTGCGGCCGGCGTGACCGATCGCAACGTTGCCCATAAGCTCATGGAATATGCCCTGCAGAAAAATCCTGACTTTGTATCGATGACCGTGGTGTTCGAACCCAACGCCTTCGACGGTCGTGACAGTGCCTTCGCCGGCCAGCAGGGAATGCCACCCGAGGGGCGCTATGCCTGGTATATTGATCGGGATAAAGACGGGCATTTTAAAATGAATCCGGCGCTGGATTTTTTACAACCCGGTGCGGGCAATTACTATCTGCTGCCGAAAGAAACGCGAAAAGACACGCTGATTGAACCCTACAGCTTCGCCTATGATGGCGCGAAACCCGAGTGGTTAACCTCAGTCGCCACGCCTGTCATGGTGAACGATAAGCTGAAACTGGTCGTCAGCTCGGATATTCTGCTGTCATCTATCCAGAAAAAAATCAACCAGATCAAACCCTGGCAAGGCACCGGTTACGCGCTGCTGATTTCGAACAGCGGTAACGTGATTTCCTCCCCCGATACAAGTGAAGCGGGCAAGAAATGGCCGGGGAACGTAAACAGCACCAGTACCAACGTGACGGAGCAATACGATCCGGTGCTCAAAGAACAGGCCATGTATACGTGGTATCCCGTGCGCGTTGGGAAGAGTGATAAACCCTGGTATGTCGGGATCGTGGCGCCCGTCAGTCAGGTGATGGCGGCCGCTGACCGCCAGCTGTACGGGGCAATCGGGCTGATGATCATCAGCATCCTGTCGGTGGGAGCCGTACTGGGGCTGCTGTTCAGTCGCAAAGTGATGCGCCCGCTGGGTGGTGAACCGGCAGAGGCTGCGCGTATCGCGCTGGCTGTGGCTGAGGGGCGGTTAAACAACAGCATTGGCGTTACGCCCAACGATAGCCGTAGTCTGTTCTACGCGTTGAGTACCATGCAGTCACAGCTTAGGACGATGGTCGGCCAAATCAAAGATGCCAGCCTCTCTGTCCAGCAGGGCGCGGGCGAAATCGCCAGCGCCAACCTGAACCTGTCCTCCCGAACTGAGGAGCAGGCTGCCGCCCTGGAGGAAACTGCGGCCAGCATGGAACAGATTAGCGCGGCCATTCGTATGAACGCTGACAACGCACAACAGGCGACAGGACTGACGGAAAACGCCACCCGTATCGCTAACCGTGGCGAAACGCTGGTGGATCAGGTCGTGACGACCATGGCGAAGATCGATGAAAGCTCGCAGAAAATTGGTGATATCACCACGCTGATTAACAGCATTGCTTTCCAGACCAATATTCTGGCGCTTAACGCCGCCGTTGAAGCGGCACGTGCAGGGGAACAGGGACGCGGATTTGCCGTGGTGGCCTCAGAAGTGCGTAACCTGGCGCAGCGCACCACCAGTGCCGTAAAGGACATCGCCGCCCTGATTGAAGAGTCAGCGCTGCGCGTCGAGAATGGCGTTGTGCTGGTCAATGATGCGGGCAAAACCATGCATGAAATGACAAATGCCGTTTCATCCGTGCAGCGCATCATCGGTGAAATTGTTGCCGCATCCGATGAACAGGCGCGCGGTATCGCTCAGGTCACCCTTGCCGTTAATGAAATGGACGGCACGACTCAGCAAAATGCGGCACTGGTTCAGCAGATGTCGGCGGCCTCCAGTTCACTTGAGGATCAGGCCCGCCAGCTGGCACAAACCGTCGCGCAGTTCCATTAAGCCGTGGCGATGTCCGTCGTGACAGACGGGCATCGCCATCTTTGCCCCGCGTATTCATATTGAGTTCCGCCTCTGCGGCGCTTATGCTGAGCGCCATGAAAACACCTCGTCTTCCGATTGCCCTGCAACAAGCCGTTATGCGCGCCCTGCGTGATGCTCTTGAGCGCGCTAATCGCACGCTTGAACGCACCTACCCTGAGCCCACGCTGGTTTATCAGCAACGGGGCACCGCCGCCGGTACCGCCTGGCTGGAAAAATGGGAGATTCGCCTCAATCCTGTGCTGCTGCTGGAGAACCAACAGGCGTTTATTGATGAAGTCGTCCCTCACGAACTGGCCCATTTGCTGGTGTGGAAGACCTTTGGTCGCGTGGCACCGCACGGGAAAGAGTGGAAGTGGATGATGGAAACCGTCCTCGGTGTTCCGGCCCAGCGTACCCACCGTTTTGAAGTCGCGTCCGTCCGTAGTCGCACCTTTGCCTACCGCTGTCAGTGTCAGCAGCACCACCTTACCGTACGGCGTCATAATCGCGTGATTCGCGGCGAAAGCGAATACCGCTGTGTCCATTGCGGCAACGTATTAAAAGCCGGCCTTTTCCTTCCATCCTGACCGGATTCTCATTCCGCCTGCCCCCGCATTCTGGTACCCTGCCGCCCTTTTTAGGATCAAGGTGATAACTGGAATATGTCTCGCAAAATAATCATGACCGCCGCGCTGCTGCTGGCCTCCTTTCATGCCACCGCGCTTAACCTGAATAATTACCATCAGAATAATTTTCAGCAGGCAAAAGCTTATGCGGCCGAGATTAACGCCGATGCACCGGGCAGTTTTTATTGCGGCTGCAAAATGACCTGGCACGGTAAAAAGGGCGAACCTGATCTGAGCAGTTGCGGTTATCAACCGCGTAAAAATGCCAACCGTGCCGCGCGCATCGAGTGGGAGCACGTGATGCCTGCCTGGGAGTTCGGTCATCAACGTCAGTGCTGGCAGAATGGTGGACGCAAAAACTGCAGTAAAGATGCCGACTATCGCCATATGGAGACCGATCTGCACAATCTGCAACCGGCAATAGGTGAAGTAAACGGCGACCGGGGTAACTTTGCTTACAGCCAGTGGAACGGGACAGAGAAGCAATATGGTCAGTGCAGCATGCACATTGATTTTAAAAACAAACAGGCAGAGCCACCAGAACGGGCCCGCGGTGCCATCGCGCGCACCTACTTCTATATGCGCGATCAATATCATCTGCGCTTGTCGCGCCAGCAAACCCAGCTATTTACGGCCTGGGACAAGCTCTATCCGGTCAGCCAGTGGGAATGCGAGCGAGACCAACGTATCGCACGGGTACAGGGGAATCACAATCCTTATGTGCTCGAAGCTTGCAAGCGTTAAAATCCCTGCCCTAAACTAACTGTCTTTACGGCCTCGCCGCGTGGATCGCGCGGCGTTTTGCTCTCAGGTACTTTATGCGCATACCTCGCATTTTTCACTCACAGCCGCTGCATGTTGGCAGTGAGATTACACTGGATGACGATGCCTCTAACCATGTTGGTCGCGTATTACGCATGACCAGTGGACAGCATCTGGAACTGTTTGATGGCAGTAATCTGACTTTCGCAGCAGAAATCACGCAAGTTGATAAAAAACGTGTAAAAGTATCCATCACAACGAGTCAGACAGACGATCGTGAATCGCCCCTTTATCTCCATCTCGGTCAGGTGATGTCGCGTGGCGAAAAAATGGAATTTACCATCCAGAAATCAATCGAACTGGGCGTTAATGTCATCACGCCGCTGTTTTCTGAGCGCTGTGGTGTCAAACTGGACGCCGAACGTCTGGCGAAAAAAATTCAGCAATGGCAAAAGATTGCGATTGCCGCCTGTGAACAGTGTGGCCGTAACCGGGTACCGGAAATCCGTCCGGCGATGACGCTGGAAGCCTGGTGCAGTGAAGCGGAAAGTGGGTTAAAACTGAATCTGCATCCGCGCGCCAGCCACAGTATTAACACCTTGCCCCAACCGGTCGAGCGCGTCAGGTTGCTGATTGGCCCGGAAGGTGGGCTGTCCGCTGAAGAAATTGCCATGACGGCACAGCATGGATTTACGGATATTTTGCTTGGCCCACGCGTTTTACGCACCGAAACCACCGCGCTGACGGCCATTACGGCACTTCAGGTGAGGTTTGGCGACCTGGGTTAAGCGATACTTTTAGCACGTTCAGGTCATGCAGCCTCACCGCCAGCCTGAAAGATCAGCCCCTTTTGCCCGAACGGAACGAGACGGTTAGTGCCGCCTCCTTCAGGAGAGAATAATGATTAAGCTTGGCATCGTGATGGACCCGATCGCATCCATCAACATTAAGAAAGACTCCAGCTTTGCAATGCTGCTGGAAGCCCAGCGCCGGGGCTACGAAATTCACTATATGGAGATGAACGATCTCTCCCTGCGCGGCGGCGTGGCCTTTGCCCGCACGCGCCTGCTCAGCGTGGAACAGAATGCCGCGAGCTGGTACCAGTTTGGCAGCGAACAGCAGATCAAACTGGCCGATCTTGATGTCGTCCTGATGCGCAAAGACCCACCGTTCGATACCGAATTCATCTACTGCACCTACATTCTGGAACGTGCCGAAGAACAGGGCACGCTGATCGTTAACAAGCCGCAAAGCCTGCGCGACTGCAATGAAAAACTCTATACCGCCTGGTTTGCCGAATTTACGCCGGATACGCTGGTGACCCGTTCGAAGCAGCAACTCCGTGCATTCTGGCAGGAGCATGGCGATGTGATTATGAAGCCGCTGGACGGCATGGGTGGCGCATCCATCTTTCGCGTGAAGCAGGATGACCCAAACTTTGGCGTAATCGCCGAAACGCTGACAGAGCATGAAAGCCGCTACTGCATGGCGCAAAATTATCTGCCAGCGATCAAAGAGGGCGACAAACGCGTACTGGTCGTCGATGGCGAACCCGTTCCCTATTGCCTGGCGCGTATCCCCCAAGGCGGTGAAACCCGTGGTAACCTGGCCGCCGGTGGACGCGGTGAAGCGCGCCCGCTGAGCGAAAGTGACTGGGCGATCGCCCGCAAAGTCGGACCCACGCTTAAAGCCAAAGGCTTGATTTTTGTCGGACTCGATATTATTGGTGATAGACTGACAGAAGTTAACGTGACCAGCCCAACATGCATTCGTGAAATCGAGGCCGCTTTCCCTGTGTCCATCACCGGTATGCTGATGGATGCCATTGAGAAGCGTCTGGGCTCAGCATAACGCTGGGACCATGCTCCGTGATCAACCCAACACCGGTGCTGACTTTACGCACCGGTTATCTTTGGTAAAGCATGTGAGAATGAATTTACAGCATCACTTTTTGATTGCCATGCCAGCGTTGCAGGATCCCTTTTTCAAACGTTCTGTGGTCTACATTTGCGAGCACAACGAAGAAGGGGCAATGGGGCTGATTATTAACAAGCCTATGGAAAACCTGACGGTTGAAGGCATTTTGAAAAAGCTCAAGATTGCCGAGGAAAACCGCGATCCGGCAATCAACCTGGATAAGCCGGTATTCAGCGGCGGCCCGCTGGCAGAAGATCGCGGATTTATCCTGCACTCTGCCCAGCGCACGTTTACCTCCAGCATTCGTGTCTCAGACAACACGGTGATCACGACATCACGCGATGTCCTGGAAGCCATAGGTACCGCCGATCAGCCCGACCATGTTCTGGTGGCGCTGGGCTATTGTGCCTGGGAAAAAGATCAGCTTGAAAATGAGCTGATGGAAAACGCCTGGCTGACCACACCCGCAAACAGCAATATTCTGTTTCAGACGCCCATCGCTGAGCGCTGGCGCGAAGCGGCGCGAAGCATCGGGGTGGATATTCACAATATGGCCAGCGATGCAGGTCACGCCTGATGACACACCAAACCTTGTTAGGCTTCGACTTCGGCACCAAAAGCATTGGCGTTGCCGTCGGGCAGCAGCTGACGGGCAGCGCTCGTCCCTTAAGTGCCCTCAAAGCACAGGACGGTACGCCTGACTGGCTGCAAATCGAAAAGTTGCTGAAAGAGTGGCAGCCTGATTTTGTGGTGGTGGGATTGCCGCTTAATATGGACGGCAGCGAACAGCCACTGACCACGCGTGCGCGCAAGTTTGCCAACCGCTTACACGGGCGTTTCGGCATTCGCGTGGAGCTGCAGGACGAACGCCTCAGTACCGTTGAAGCCCGTGCGGGCCTGTTTGAGCGTGGCGGTTACCGTGCGCTGAACAAAGGGTCGGTCGATTCACAGTCAGCGGCCATTATCCTGCAGGACTGGTTCGACACTCACTAGCGAATGACCCCTTCAGCCTGACGGGCTGCGCGGCTCTGTTCGAATGTCTGCATCCCGGCCCGAGCGCCGGTTTGCAGAAGCGCCGGAATCTGATGCATTTTGCCTTCCCGAATCAGATTGACCACGGCACTGGTCGCCATCAACACTTCAAACAGCCCGGTCCTCTTCTCATCACAGGCTGGCACCAGTTGCTGCGCGATCACTGCGTTGAGGCTGCTTGCCAGTTGGGTGCGCACCAGATTTTTTTCCTCCGCAGGAAACACATCCACCAGCCTGTCTACCGCCTGCACCGCACCGCGCGTGTGCAGCGTGGCCAGCACCAGATGACCGGTTTCTGCGGCCGTGAGCGCCTGACGAATGGTATCGCTGTCGCGCAGTTCCCCCAGCATAATCACGTCAGGATCTTCCCTGAGTGCGGCTTTCAGGCCCTGGCTGAAACTCCGGCAATGCATACCGACTTCACGCTGTTGAATCAGAGATTGCTGACTGTGATGGATAAACTCAATCGGGTCCTCCAGGGTCAGGATATGGCGGGCCTGCTGCCGGTTAATCGCATCCACCATTGCCGCGAGGGTGGTCGACTTACCGCTCCCCGTCGCCCCGGTGATTAATATCAGTCCGTCCCGTTTGTTCAGTAACGCCTGCACCCCTTCCGGTACACGCAGATCGGTCAGCGTCGGGCATTCGCTGGCGATGGTGCGTAGCGCCAGAGACAGCCCGTTACGCTGCATAAACAGGTTGGCGCGCAGGCGCTGTCCCGCCGCCAGGGTCAACGCGAAATCCAGTTGCCCTTCCCGCTTAAGTTGCTGCTGCTGTTCGCTGTCCAGCCACACCGACGTAAACTGCGCCATCCAGTCAGGTGACAGCGCAGACCGATCGGGCAGCGGCTCCAGCCTGCCCTGACGCCGCCAGTACGGCAAATGTCCGCTACAAAGGTGCAGATCGGCAGCGTTATGCTTTACACTAAGCGCCACGATTTCATCCAGATTCATTGTGTTCTCCCGACTATGACTTCAATCCAGCACAACCTACAGCAAGTCCGCCAGCGAATCGCCGCTGCTGCAACGCGTTGCGGCCGGGCTCCCGAAGAAATTACGCTACTTGCAGTGAGCAAAACGAAACCTGCGAGCGCAGTCGAAGAAGCGGCGGCGGCGGGTCAGCTCGCGTTCGGGGAAAATTACGTTCAGGAAGGGGTTGAAAAGGTTCAGGCGCTGACCTCACATCCCAATCTGATATGGCACTTCATTGGCCCGCTGCAGTCCAATAAAAGCCGACTGGTGGCAGAACACTTTGCCTGGTGCCACACCCTTGATCGTCTGAAGATTGCACAGCGGCTTAACGATCAGCGGCCTGAACATCTGGCACCGCTCAATGTGCTGATTCAGGTAAATATCAGTGACGAAAACAGCAAATCTGGCATCATGCTGGAGGCCGTCGACGAACTGGCGCAGGCTATTGCCGCGATGCCGCGTTTGCGTTTGCGCGGGCTGATGGCGATTCCGGCACCCGAACAGGATTATCAGAAACAGCTGGCGGTATGCCAGCAAATGGCTGATGCATTTCACCAGTTAAAACAGCACTATAGTGATGTTGATACGCTGTCGATGGGAATGAGTGATGATATGGAGGCGGCGATTGCCGCAGGCAGCACCCTGGTGCGCATTGGCACCGCAATATTTGGCGCACGTGATTACACACAGCCTTCACAACAATAATTGAGGAACTTCATGTTAACAATGACGTTTTTGGTAAAAACGCTAATCGATCTCTACGTCATGGTGCTGTTGCTGCGCATCTGGATGCAGTGGTCACGTTGCGATTTTTATAATCCGCTTGCCCAGTTTGTCGTGAAGATCACTCAGCCGATTGTAAAACCGTTGCGTCGCATTCTGCCTGCGCTGGGTCCGATTGATACGGCTTCTCTGCTGCTGGCGTTTGTGCTCACTACGCTGAAATATCCGCTTCTGCTGCTGATTCAGGTCGGCGTGTTCTCTGTCGATCCCGCTAACTTGTTGGTCGGCCTGCTGTCGCTACTGAAATCCGCCGGTTATCTGGTGTTCTGGGTCATTATTATCCGTTCCCTGATGAGCTGGATCAGCCAGGGCCGCGGTCCGATGGACTATGTGCTGATTCAGCTGACCGAGCCGTTAATGGCGCCGATTCGCCGCATTCTGCCCGCGATGGGCGGCATCGACTTCTCCGCCATGATCGTCATTCTGGTGCTGTATGCCCTGAATTTCCTCGGCATGGACCTGTTCCCGGGTCTCTGGTATTTGCTGTAAATGAACCAAACTGGAACTGTTATGCAAAAAGTTGTTCTTGCCACCGGTAATCCCGGCAAAGTCCGTGAACTGGCGGATCTGCTCTCCGCCTTTGGTCTGGATATCGTGGCGCAAACCGACCTCGGCGTTGAATCCGCCGAGGAGACCGGCCTGACCTTTATTGAAAACGCCATCCTGAAAGCGCGCCATGCCGCGCAGGTGACCGGGCTGCCCGCTATCGCAGATGACTCCGGGCTGGCCGTCAACGCGCTGGGCGGCGCACCGGGCATTTATTCGGCCCGCTATGCCGGTGACGACGCCAGTGACCAACAGAACCTGGAAAAGCTGCTTCAGGCGCTGGAAAGCACCCCGGACGGACAGCGTCAGGCCCAGTTCCACTGCGTGCTGGTGTATTTACGTCACGCTGCCGATCCGACGCCGCTGGTGTTTCACGGCGCCTGGGACGGCGAAATCACCCGCACCCCAGCCGGTGAAGGCGGCTTCGGCTACGACCCGGTGTTTTACATTCCGGCATTGGGTAAAACCGCCGCCGAACTGACAAAAGCAGAGAAAGGAAAAGTCTCTCATCGAGGTAAAGCATTGACGCTGTTACTGGAAGCGATGCGTAATGCCTGATTTACCCCCGCTGAGTTTATATATCCATATTCCCTGGTGCGTCCAGAAATGCCCTTACTGCGATTTTAATTCTCACGCGTTAAAAGATGAGGTGCCGCATATTGAGTATGTGCAGCACCTGCTGCGCGATCTTGAAAACGATCTGCCGCTGATTCACGGACGTGACGTGCGCACGATATTTATCGGTGGCGGAACGCCAAGCCTGTTAAGCAGTAGCGCGATGCAGATGCTGATGGATGGCGTACGCGCGCGCCTGACGCTGGCAGAAGGGGCGGAGATTACGATGGAGGCGAATCCAGGCACGGTGGAAGCCGACCGTTTCAGCGCCTATCAGCGCGCCGGGATTAACCGTATCTCCATTGGGGTACAAAGCTTTAGCCCGCAGAAGCTGGAACGTCTCGGTCGCATCCATGGTCCCGAGGAAGCGAAGCGCGCCGCGGCGCTGGCGCAGGGCCTGAACCTGCGCAGCTTTAACCTCGATCTGATGCACGGTTTGCCCGACCAGTCACTGACGGAAGCGCTGGACGATTTGCGTCAGGCGATCGCGCTTAATCCTCCGCATTTGTCCTGGTATCAGCTGACCATCGAACCGAATACGTTGTTTGGCTCACGTCCGCCTAAATTGCCCGACGACGATGCGTTGTGGGACATCTTTGAGCAGGGACATCAGTTGCTGACCGCTGCCGGTTATGAGCAATATGAAACATCGGCCTATGCCAAACCGGGATACCGCTGTGAGCACAACCTGAATTACTGGCGTTTTGGCGATTATCTTGGGATTGGCTGTGGTGCCCATGGCAAGCTGACCCAACCCGATGGCCGTATTGTTCGCACGGTCAAAGTGCGCCATCCGCGGGGTTTTATGAAGGGCAACTATCTCGATAAACAGTACGAGGTAGCAGACAGTGACAAGCCGTTCGAGTTCTTTATGAACCGTTTCCGGTTGCTGGAGCCTGCGCCACGCGCGGACTTCAGCCGCTATACCGGGCTGAATGAAGCGCTGATTCGTCCACAGCTCGATCAGGCTATTGCCGCAGGCTACATCACTGAAACAGCGGACATCTGGCAAATTACCGAGAAGGGCAAACTGTTTCTGAACTCGCTACTGGAACTGTTCCTGGCCGACGAGTAACGCGCTTCGGGTTCGGCGTGCAAACTGCGGCTGTATGAAGGAGGCCGAATCCTTATCCGCGCTCAGTATTCTGTCTCAGTTGCAACAACCGGGTATTGATGATGGCAATGTTCACCTCGCAGGGCATGCCATCATCCAGATAAACCGTCTCATTAATCTCCAACGCCGCCTCATTCGCACTAAAATTCAGCAGTCTGAGTTGCTCACTGTCGGTCACGTTAATCGCATTAAGCTGCTGGTCGCGGCGCTGAATCTTTTTGCCGGTGATTTGTTCAATGTAAGAGTATTTCGAGATTTCCAGCCGGCCAAACTCCATGCTGCTGAACAGGCTGACAGGCAGGTGGATATATTCCAGCGCCACGGGAATATCGTCAAAGCACATCAGTCGAAGAATTTTGTATATCTGATCGCTGTTTCTGATACGTAACGCCTGCGCCATCTCCGGTCCGGGCACCTTGATGATGCTGGCAGTGAGCACCTTCCTGACCGCTTTATGGCCTTTTTTATGAGCCTGATAATCGAAGGGCGAAAGCGCATGGAACCGGCCGGCGTGATTGCTCTTGCCGATAGAACCGACAAACAGTCCCGACCCCTTCACGCGATAAATACGCTGCTGCTCAATCAGAATACGGGTTGCTTCCCGTACCGTCGCCCGGGTGATACCGATGTTCTTTGCTATCGCAATTTCGGTATCCAGCTTGTCGCCCGGCAGCAGTCCGTCCTGCATGATCTTGGTCAGAATATAGTCGACAACCTCTTTTTGTTTCTCTGTTATGCCATCGAACATCACGCTGTTCCCGAATAGTAAGCCCGTGCCTGCGGTGCGCCGCCGCATCGCCTGTATGCCTGATTTCCGTCACTGCCTATGAGTGAGACAGGAACCAGTGTGATCCAGCTAACGATTTTGCACTCCAGTGTCGCCTGTCCAGCCGGAATTGATTCTTGCATATTGTATCTGTACAGGTCGAGGTGCATCATCAAGATGACTAGACACGTTAAACATGTCTATACGTATAAATAAATTTGTGCAACAGGCAATTGTCAGAACTGACGCCTGCTTTAGCAATAAAAGTCATTACTAATCAAAAAACTGGTTTTGACTTTTTATCTACCCTGACGTGTGTGGAAGAAAATCAGGAAAAACAAACAGGTTGACCGCCTGAAAAAGGCAAAAAGCTGACTGTACATCTTGCAATGACAAGCAGCCTGCCTGCTGGCCCAACTTTTTTATCCAGGACACCGTATGGCAAATCTTACCCAATGGCTGAATGCTGAAAAAATTCAATACATTGAGCGCGTTTCCGACTGGAAAGAGGCGATTCAGGTCACCGGTAATCCTCTCTGCCGTGAAGGCGCTATTTCGCAGGATTACATTGACACCATCGTCCGGCTCAAAGAAGAGACCGGCCCCTACTTCGTGATCGCCCCCCGAATTGCGATGCCACATGCGCGTCCTGAACAGGGCGCGAAGAAACTGGGCTTGTCCGTCGTGAAACTGGCAACCCCTGTCAACTTTGATGCTGATGAAAACGATCCTGTCGACATCCTTTTTATGTTCTCGGCCCCTGACAGCAACAGCCATATCGAGATGATTTCGCAGCTGGCTGAAGTGCTGACAGACGAGGACATCATGCAACGCGTTTATCACGCACAAAGCCAGCAGGAACTGTGCACGGTTCTGCTGGCAGACGACCTTATCAGTTAACAATTTCAAATAAGAAGAGGTAGTTATGAAAATTATGGCAGTGTGTGGTTCAGGCCTGGGAAGCAGCTTCATGATGGAAATGAACATCAAAAAAGTGCTTAAAGCGATTGATATGACGGCGGAGGTCGAACATGCCGACCTCGGCTCGGTGACGCCGGACGTCGCAGATGTATTCGTGATGGCAAAAGACATTGCCTACAGCGCTAATCTGCCCCCGGAAAAAGTCATTATCATCAACAACATCATCGACCTGAAAGAAGTTGAGCAGAAAATTCGCGACTACTTCAACAAATAACACCGTTATCCCCTTTGATAAGAACACTTACCGCTGAGGTTATTATGTTTATACAAAACCTTTTACTGGTAGTTGTCGATGTGCTGAAAGTCCCTTCGATTCTGGTCGGGTTAGTCGCGATGTTCGGCCTGATCGCGCAGCGCAAGCCGTTGCCGGATGTGATAAAGGGAACGGTAAAAACGATTCTGGGCTTTTTAGTGCTGGCAGGCGGTGCCACCGTTCTGGTGGGCTCGCTGACGCCGCTCGGCGATATTTTTAAGCACGCATTCAACGTTCAGGGCATTATTCCTAATAACGAAGCGATGGTATCCATCGCGCTGGCGAAATACGGCGCGCCTACCACGCTGATTATGGCGTTCGGCATGGTGGCAAACATTACCGTCGCCCGCTTTACCCGCCTGAAATATATCTATCTTTCTGGCCACGTCACCTTCTATATGGCCTGTATGATTGCCATTATTCTGTCCGTTGCCGGTTTTGAAGGTGTGCAGCTGATTTATACCGGTTCGCTGACGCTGGGCATGCTGATGGCCTTTTTCCCGGCCCTGGCTCAGCCCTATATGCGTAAAATTATCGGTCACGATCAGGTTGCGCTGGCTCATACCGGCACGGTGGGTTATGTCCTGTCAGGCTGGATAGGCTCTATAGTGGGCAAAGGTTCAAAGTCCACCGAAGAGATGAACATGCCCAAAAACCTGAGCTTTTTGCGCGACAGTACCATCTCCATCTCTCTGACCATGATGATCATCTATTTTATTTTGTCCGTCTCGGCGGGCAGAGAGTATGTTGAAAGTCAGTTCAGCCATGGTCAAAACTATCTGGTGTATTCGTTTGTGCAGGCCATTACCTTTGCTGCCGGGGTCTTTATTATCCTGCAGGGCGTGCGCTTAATTCTGGCGGAGATTGTACCGGCCTTTACCGGGTTTTCAGAGAAGCTGGTGCCCAGCGCGCGTCCTGCTCTGGACTGCCCTATCGTGTTTCCCTATGCGCCCAATGCCGTTCTGGTCGGCTTTATTTCCAGCTTTATCGGTGGACTCGTCGGGTTGTTTATCCTTGGGCAGCTGCACTGGGTGCTGATTTTGCCCGGCGTGGTGCCGCACTTTTTCTGCGGGGCGACGGCGGGCGTCTTTGGCAATGCGACGGGCGGCAAGCGGGGTGCGATGATTGGCGCCTTTGCACACGGTATTCTGATTACCTTCCTGCCGGTTGCGTTACTGCCTGTGCTGGGTGCGATTGGTCTGACGAATACCACATTCTCAGATACGGACTTTGGCGTGACAGGGATTCTGCTGGGTAATATGGCGAGGTTCCTCGATAAAGGCACCATTACCATGATTATTACGGGCATCTTTGCGCTGCTGGTGATCTATAACTATGTCGCCGGTAACAAGACCGTGACCAAAGAAGCTAACAGCGACTGAGACAAAACGGGGCTGATGATTCAGCCCCTTCTTAACAGGGCAGGACATAAAACGGGTTAGTTAAATGATTTAACCAGCGTTTTACGGTCTTTTTCCAGCGAGATAACCCGGTTACAGACGTCTTTACCAAACTGCTGGAAGTCCGTTTCCTGATTATTCCATTCGCTCTGAATGGCGTTCTGCAGACCACCAAGGTTACCCATCAACCCCTGCAGCCCGCTGCCGCCACCGTTGGTCATGGCTTTCGTCCCCATCTCATTAATGCTGTCCTGCAGGATACCGCCCATCGCCTGATTCACCAGTTGCTGCCCATCGGCACGAACCTGATCGATCGCCTGGTGATGGAACGTCAGTCCGTCACTGCGATGTTCAATAATGCGGTTCATCTGGGTTTTTAACTGGGCATTCAGCGTGGCCAGTCGGCTGTGCAAGCGGCTTGATTCCCCTACCTGCTCAGTGATGATCTTATCCAGCGCCAGCCGACCTTTCTCCAGACGGGAGGTGGCACCGTTATCGATCCACGGCAGATCGCGACGTAACGCATTTTGGTAATTAATGGCCTGCTGACGACTGGCGGCGTTCATCGTGATTTTTTGCCCGTTGAACTGCACATCGCCCTGCGGCGAAATCACAAGATTGCCGTTTGCGCCAACAACCTGCACGTTTTGTGGGCTAATGACCACATCATCCTGTGGTTTAACGCTGCATTCCCAGGCCGCCTGGGCCTGCGTTGCCGCCAGCAAGAGGCCAGCGACCAGCACGTTACGAATCATACGTTCTCCCTGTCTGGGTGTGAAAGCGATATCGCTGGTAACTTAGTCCCACCAGACGTCAAAGAGTTCGGTCACCTTCACATCCAGTAACTGGCGATCTTCCAGCCATTTACGTACCAGCTCGCGATGTTCCTCGGTACATTTACCGGTTTGCTGCAGGCAGATTAGCCCTTCCCAGGCCAGATAGCCGCTGCCGTCATAAGCCAGGCCATTGGGATCGATCGCTTCGTTAATAAACTGATTCAGCGTTTCGTCGATAACCTCTTCAGAGGTGCCGTCCGGGAAGCGCCAGGCTACGGAAAAGCCCAGCTCCTGAAACTCATCAATATGCAATTTTTTACGTAAACGACGGCTGCGTTGTGTGGCCATTATTTCACCCTCTCAAACATTAAATCCCAAACGCCATGGCCCAAACGCTGCCCGCGCTGCTCAAATTTGGTCAGTGGACGCGTCTCAGGACGCGGCACATACGTATTGTCTTCAGACAGGTTTCGATAACCCGCGATGCTGCTCATCACCTCAAGCATATGCCCGGCATAGGCTTCCCAGTCGGTCGCCATATGGAACACACCGCCCAGTTTCAGTTTACGCATCACAAGCTCGGCAAACGGCACCTGCACGATACGGCGTTTGTTGTGACGGGCTTTATGCCACGGATCGGGAAAGAACAGCTGAACCATGCGCAGTGAATTATCCGGGATCATTTTCTCCAGCACTTCCACCGCATCATGACACATCACCCGCAGATTGCTGACATTGGCCTCTTTCGCCGACGCCAGGCAGGCTCCCACGCCGGGCGCATGCACTTCGATGCCCAGGAAGTTTTGATGCGGATTATTTTGCGCCATGGTGACCAGCGACGCGCCCATACCAAAACCGATCTCCAGCGTGACAGGCGCATCGCGCCCAAACAGCGCGGGCAAATCAATGGGCTCTGGCTGATATTCAACACCCATTTCCGGCCAGTAGTTGTCCAGCGCCTGCTGCTGGCCTTTGGTTAAGCGGCCCTGGCGGCGCACAAAACTACGAATCCGACGCAACGGGCGTCCATTTTCATCATATTCTGGGGTGATGACGTCATTAATCATGTTGAAGCCTGCTGGTTAGCCTGTTCAGGGAAACGGGCATTATGCAAAGTTCAAAAGCAGAAGCAAGCCTTTGCCACTTTCCGCGCGCACCCGGCGTGTTTTGACATGCGTTTTCCTGCCTGAGTGTAGAGTAATGCAAGAAAATTGCCTGGGAGGCTGCTGGCCGGAAACAGAATTATAACGTCATGGTCTGTCGCCGTTGCTGACTGAGCTTGCGGTACTGTTGTGGCGACATGCCGACATACCTGGCAAAGGTGCTGTAAAAGCGACTACTGGAACGGAAGCCGGCCGTCAGCGCCACATCCAGCACGGTAATATCGGTATCGCTCAGCAGCGCCCGGACGTGGTTAATGCGCATCGCGGTAATATACTGTTTTAGCGTAAGCTGCATGACGCGTTGAAAGATACCCATGGCATAGTTTGCATTAAGCTTGACGTGCTCTGCGACGTCATTGATTGTCAGAGCCTGGTCATAATTGTCGGCAATATAGCTCAGCATCTGGCTGACATAAAACTGCGCATGGCGCGACACGCTGTTTTTGTGTGTCCGCGACGTTTTGTTCACCAGCACAGGCTGCCACCCTGACAGACTAAAGCGTTTAAGCATCAGGCCAATTTCATCCACAGCAAGCTGGCGAATCTGTTCATCCGGGCTGTTCAGTTCCTGCTGCCAGCGCTGCACTTCAAAGGCGCTGAGCTGCTGTTTTGCCACAGACTTAATCACCATGCCATGTGTGACATGATTGATGAGTTCCCGGTCGAGCGGCCATGACAGAAACAGATGCATCGGCAGATTAAGGATAGCCATGTTCTGGCAGTTACCGGGCCGGGTAAGCTGGTGCGGTGTACAGGCCCAAAACAGCGTGATATAGCCCTGCTTAATCTGTACGACTTCATTATTGATTAAATATTCCACGTCCCCGTCGAACGGCACATTGACCTCAACCTGCCCATGCCAGTGACAGCTGCTCATCGCCAGCGGCCGACGCAGTTCGATATCCATACGTTGATATTCGGAATAGAGCGACAGCGGGCTGCGGGTTTGCTTTTCGTCACTGCTGCACATATGCGGATCGGGCGGCAGCGTGGCAACGGGCTGTAATGTCGTCATGATTCTCTCCTGAATTATCAGAACCCCGCCCAGCATGCCCGCGGAGACGGCCATAAACAGCATTGGATTCCCTATACTAAGCGCTCTTTCAGACCAGATACTCTTCTTTTTACGTTAATTTATCCCAAAAACTCAGATCTGTTCGTTGCCAGCATCTGATCTGAGTTTTTGGGAATGCTCATCCGATAAGACGGAAGTTTTCGCCCGCACAGCGTGCCACCATGAGATTATCCCACCCTGTCATGGAGCGTTCTGATGTCTGCACCCAAAATTACCTTTATTGGCGCGGGTTCCACTATCTTCGTCAAGAATATCCTTGGCGATGTCTTCCATCGCGATGCGCTAAAATCGGCCCATATTGCCCTGATGGATATTGATGCAACCCGGCTTGAAGAATCCTATACCGTCGTCAGTAAACTTATGGATTCCGCGGGCGCGGCTGGCCAGATTACCTGCCACAGCGAGCAGAAAGCGGCCTTAGCGGATGCGGATTTTGTCGTGGTCGCCTTTCAGATAGGCGGCTATCAGCCCTGTACCGTCACCGATTTTGAGGTCTGTAAACGCTATGGTCTGGAGCAGACCATAGCCGATACGCTGGGCCCCGGCGGCATTATGCGCGCCCTGCGCACCATCCCGCATCTGTGGCAGATTTGCGAAGACATGACGGAAGTCTGCCCGCATGCCACCCTGCTTAATTACGTCAACCCCATGGCGATGAACACCTGGGCAATGTATGCGCGCTATCCCCATATCAAACAGGTTGGGCTGTGCCACTCGGTACAGGGAACGGCGGAGGAACTGGCCAAC
Source organism: Pantoea sp. BR_17 (assembly GCF_041955125.1). NCBI lineage: Bacteria > Pseudomonadati > Pseudomonadota > Gammaproteobacteria > Enterobacterales > Erwiniaceae > Pantoea > Pantoea sp. BR_17. Next base: position 189,025 of record NZ_JAVAXT010000008.1, read on the forward strand.
GATCTGAATTTAAATCCTGCCGATCTGCGTTACCGCTGCGCCGGGATTAATCATATGGCGTTTTATCTGACGCTGGAGCGTAAAACCGCTGACGGCAGTTACGTTGATCTCTATCCCGACCTGCTGGCGGCCTGGAACGCTGGCCAGGTGCCGAAGCCCAACCTGCACGGCAATACGCGCTGTCCCAACATTGTGCGCTATGAAATGTTCAAAAAGCTGGGCTATTTCGTCACCGAATCCTCAGAGCACTTCGCAGAATATACGCCGTGGTTTATCAAACCAGGCCGCGAAGATCTTATTGAACGGTATCAGATTCCGCTGGATGAATATCCCAAACGTTGTGAAGAACAACTGGCGGAATGGCGAGCAGAACTGGCACGTTACCGTCGCGCCGAACGTATTGAAAGCAAACCCTCACGTGAGTACGCCAGCACGATTATGAACGCTATCTGGACCGGCGAACCGGCGGTCATTTATGGCAACGTGCGTAATGATAGCCTGATCGATAATCTGCCGCAGGGATGCTGCGTGGAAGTCGCTTGTCTGGTCGATGCCAATGGGATTCAGCCCACCAAAGTCGGCACGATTCCGTCACATCTGGCCGCCATGATGCAAACCAATATCAATGTGCAGACACTGCTGACCGAAGCCATTCTGACTGAAAACCGCGATCGGGTTTATCACGCCGCCATGCTGGATCCGCATACGGCAGCGGTATTAAGCCTTGATGAGATCTATGCACTGGTGGACGAACTCATCACTGAGCACGGCAGTTGGCTGCCCGCCTGGCTTCATCGTTAATTCTTTGTCGCCGGATGCTATGTCCGGCCGCGATTCTACGTCATAACAGTGAGCGGGCGCTGGCAACAGCGACCCGGCAACCGATGAGCATTTCGATAACGACAAAACTCAGTTACGGATGTGGTGCGTTTGGAAAAGACTTCGCGATTGGCATTGTTTACCTCTACCTGATGTATTACTACACCGACGTGGTGGGATTATCGGTTGGCATGGTCGGCACGTTGTTTTTAGTCGCCCGGATCTGGGATGCGATTAACGATCCCATTATGGGATGGATCGTTACCATTACACGTTCTCGCTGGGGGAAATTTAAACCCTGGATTTTAACTGGCACGCTGACAAACTCGCTGGTGCTGTTCGCGTTATTTAGCGCTCACCTGTTTGAAGGGACGACACAGCTGGTTTTTGTCTGGGTCACCTACATTCTGTGGGGAATGACCTATACCATAATGGATATTCCGTTCTGGTCACTGGTACCGACCATTACGCTGGACAAACGTGAGCGCGAAGAGCTGGTGCCCTGGCCACGCTTTTTTGCCAGCCTCGCCTCCTTTGTCACGGCCGGCATTGCGCTACCGTTTGTCAGTTATATCGGGGGCGACGATCGCGGCTTTGGCTTTCAGATGTTTACCCTGCTCCTGATCGTGTTTTTCATCGCGGCAACCCTCATCACGCTGCGTAATGTTCATGAGGTTTATTCATCAGACGGCGCGCAGACTCAGGACGGCGGCCGGATGGGACTGAGCGCGATCGTCGGCCTTATCTACCGCAACGATCAGCTTGCCTGCCTGCTCGGTATGGCGCTGGCCTATAACATTGCGGCGAATATCATTACCGGTTTTGCGATTTACTATTTTACCTATGTGATCGGCGATGCCAGTCTCTTCCCTTACTACCTCTCCTATGCTGGCGCGGCGAACCTGGCAACACTGGTTCTGTTCCCCAAATTAGTGAATCTGCTGTCACGCCGGATACTATGGGCGGCGGCGTCTGCCCTGCCGATTCTGAGCGGCGGTGTGCTGTTCGCTATGGCATTAGCAGGCAGTCACGCGACATCCTTAATCGTTATTGCCGGGATTTTATTCAATACCGGAACGGCGCTTTTCTGGGTGCTTCAGGTAATTATGGTGGCGGATACCGTAGATTACGGCGAATACAAACTGCATGTGCGCTGTGAAAGCATTGCCTATTCGGTGCAAACCATGGTCGTTAAAGGCGGCTCTGCGCTGGCGGCTTTCTTTATCGCTGTCGTGCTGGGCATGATTGGCTATCTGCCCAACATCAACCAGTCGCAGGAAACCCTTGCTGGCATGCAGTTTATTATGATCGTGCTGCCCGCTGTCTTTTTTGCCCTGACGCTGCTGCTCTATTTCCGTTTCTATACACTGAACGGCGATATGCTACGGAAAATTCACATCCGCCTGCTGGATAAATACCGTAAGCCACCGGAAAAGGAAGCGGTGCCGATCGCAGCAACCAAAGAGATAAAAATTTAAACGCGAAGCCCCGACCCGGGGCTTCTGTTTTAAGTCTGACTTTCGGCTATGCCCGAAAACGAGAAACAACCCGTGTTTTATCAGCAACATTTCCATCGCCTTCTTGTGTGTAACCGGCCTTATCTGACAACCGGGCCTCAGTGGCCACCAGAAAGAAACAGGCCTTTGCAATCTTCAGGTTTACTCTCAGTGGCGCTTATGCTGGAATTCCCGCCTGAATGTCGCGTAATCACGGAAATATCCCCTTTATGATGCAAGCCCCGCAGTTCGCGCAACAGGTGCTGGACTGGTATCAACGCTTTGGCCGCAAAACCCTGCCGTGGCAGTTGGAGAAAACACCTTATAAGGTGTGGCTGTCTGAAGTGATGTTACAGCAAACCCAGGTCGCCACCGTTATCCCCTATTTTGAGCGCTTTATGGCGCGCTTTCCGACCGTCAGCGATCTGGCCGCCGCGCCGCTGGACGAAGTGCTGCATCTCTGGACCGGTCTGGGTTACTACGCGCGTGCGCGTAACCTGCACAAAGCCGCCAAACAGGTGGTTGAGGTGCACGGCGGCGAGTTCCCGCGCAACTACGATGACGTCGCCGCGCTGCCCGGCGTAGGCCGCTCGACAGCGGGTGCGATCTTATCGCTATCGCTGGGCCTGCACTTCCCGATTCTGGACGGTAACGTGAAACGGGTTTTGGCTCGCTGTTACGCAGTGGCTGGCTGGCCGGGCAGGAAGGATGTTGAAAAACGGCTGTGGCAAATTAGTGAAGACGTGACGCCAGCCGAGGGCGTCAGTCAGTTTAACCAGGCCATGATGGATCTGGGCGCCATGGTTTGCACCCGCTCGCGCCCGAAATGTGAAATCTGCCCGCTCAGCGATGGTTGCGAAGCCCGCGCGACGAACAGCTGGGCAAACTATCCTGGCAAAAAACCTAAGCAGACGTTGCCTGAACGCAGCGGCTGGTTTTTGATGATGCAAAACGGCGACAATGTCTGGCTTGAACAGCGTCCGCCGGTGGGTTTATGGGGCGGTTTATTCTGCTTCCCGCAGTTCACCAGTGAAGACGATCTGAACGCCTGGCTGTCGACGCGCGGCATCCATGCCAAACCGCAGCAGCTTACGGCATTTCGTCACACCTTCAGCCATTTTCATCTGGATATCGTTCCCATGTGGCTGTCATGGCCTTCTGCCGGGGCATTAATGGATGAAGCTGGCGGTCTCTGGTATAACTTAACGCTGCCGCCATCTGTGGGATTAGCCGCACCTGTAGAGCGTCTTTTACACGAACTGCGCCATCCCCAGCCGTTGCCTGTGGGCGACGGTGAGATTAATGAGGAAGAGTAATGAGCCGCACCATTTTTTGTACTTTTTTACAACGCGACGCTGAAGGGCAGGATTTTCAGCTCTACCCTGGCGATCTGGGAAAACGCATTTACAATGAAATCTCGAAAGAAGCCTGGCAGCAATGGATGGCTAAGCAGACGATGCTGATCAACGAGAAAAAACTCAATATGATGAATCCCGACGATCGCAAAGTGCTGGAAAAGGAAATGATCAATTTCCTGTTCGAAGGTAAAGACGTTCATATTGAAGGCTACACGCCACCCGAAGCATAACTTTATTGGCCTCCGTGTTGAGGCCGTTTTCCAGGTCAGGCACGTATTTTAGATGAATAAAAAGCTGATAGCCCTGCTGGTGATTGCCCCCCTTTTGGTGTCCTGCTCCGGTAAAAAACATCCGGAATATTCAGAGGAATGGGTCAAAGATACCAACGGATTTGACATTCTGATGGGGCAATTCGCCCATAACATTGAGAACATCTGGGGTATCAATGAGGTCCTGATCGCCGGACCGAAAGACTACGTTAAATACACCGACAATTATTACACCCGCAGCCACATCAACTTTGAAAGCGGGAACATCACCATTGAGACCATTTCCGGTACCGATCCTGCCGCCAGTCTGCGTCAGGCGATCGTGACTACGTTACTGATCGGCGACGATCCGGGAAATGTCGATCTCTACTCTGATGCTAACGACATTCAGATCAGTAAAGAGCCGTTGTTGTACGGACAGGTGCTGGATAACACCGGTCAGGCGATTCGCTGGCAGGGACGTGCTCAGGCCTTTGCTGACTACTTGATTGCCAATAAACTGCAACGCCGTACGTCCGGCCTGCATGTGATCTACTCGGTCACGATTCCGATGGTGCCAAACCATCTAGATAAGCGTGCGCATAAATATCTGCCTATGGTGCGTAAAGCCGCCGAAGAGTACGGTGTAGATGCGTCTCTGATTCTGGCTATTATGCAGACCGAATCCAGCTTTAACCCCTACGCAGTCAGCCATTCTGATGCGCTCGGCCTGATGCAGGTAGTGCAGCATACCGCCGGTGTGGATGTATTCCGCATGAAGGGCAAATGGGGCAAACCGAGCCGCAGCTATCTGCTGGATCCCGAGAACAACATTGATGCCGGTACTGCCTATCTGTCGTTGCTGCAGAGCAACTATCTGGCCGGTATTCAGGATCCGGTTTCACGCCGCTATGCGGTTATCACCGCCTATAACGGCGGCGCCGGTAGTGTACTGCGCGTGTTCTCCAGCGATAAAGATCGTGCCTTTACCATTATTAACAGTATGTCGCCGGGTCAGGTTTATCAGACGCTGTCGAAGCAGCATCCGTCGGCGGAATCGCGGCGGTATTTGTATAAGGTGAGTTCGGCGCAGCGGAGTTATCACAGGTATTGATTTGGCGGGGTTCCGCTCAGCAGGTGCTGCGGGTTGCTCTGAGCGGGTTCTGCTCACCAGGTGGCGTGGGCTGCGGGTTGCTCTGAGCGGGTTCCGCCCGCCAGGTGGCGGGGCCTGCGGGCTGCTCTGAGCGGGTTCCGCCCGCCTGGTGGCGGGGCTGCGGGTTGCTCTGAGCGGGTTCTGCTCACCAGGTGGCGGGGGCTGCGGGTTGCTCTGAGCGGGTTCCGCCCGCCTGGTGGCGGGAGCTACGGGTTGCTCTGAGCGGGTTCTGCTCACCAGGTGGTGGGGCTGCGGGTTGCTCTGGGCGGGTTCCGCTCACCAGGTGGTGGGGCTGCGGGTTGCTCTGAGCGGGTTCCGCCCGCCAGGCGGCCTGGAGTTTCAGCCTGCCCGTGCAGGCGGACGTGTTAAGGGGCTCGCGCCAGCCCCTTAACAATCCCGGCGGCCGTCAGCCGTCGCTGTTCCTTCGTCTCTCACTCCGGCCTCACGGGCCGTCCGGATGCGCCCTCCCTGGCGCAGCCGTTCTCGTCGCGGCATCCCTGCCGCGCCGCCCTGGCCTCCGTTCTCTCCTCAGCGCGCCGGATGCCGGCAGAAAACCCCCCGCCTGCCAGTCCTGGTTTTTTAAAAAAAGCGGGTGTTGTCTGTTTGAATGTGTTCAGTGAGGCTTAAAAAGAGCAGACTTGATAAACGGGGAGTGCTTCAGAACCTACAAGAGCAGGTTTTGCGATTACCTACAGCGACACCGGAAGTGGCTTTAACAAAGACAGTGAAGCGGGGGTTTGGGGCGGCCTTCCCACCCGCTGAGCGGATGAGGGATTTCCGGATGAGCCGACAGGACGTCGGCGAGAGCCGGGCCGCGCCACGGATGGCGCGTCCTGGCGGTCCGCAGAAATCCTGAAGCAGCGAAGGCACCGCGAAGCGGCGGGTGGGCAGGACGGGAGCCCGGGGTCAAGGGGCCGCGGCGGCTGGCGGCCCCTTGTCGGTCGCCCGCACCGGGCTGGCTGAAACTCCAGGCCGTCTGGCGAGCGAAACCCTCTCAGTGTTTCATAAGCTGTCAGCGACTCAAACCTTCTCAACGCCTGCTCGCGCAAGCATCACTGCAACTCACTATCTGTATCCAAAGCAATAAAAACGCCTGAACAGGCGCAAATCTTAGAGCGGGGGAATTGGGCAGGACAGGAGCCGGGGTCAAGGGGCCGCGGCGGCTGGCGGCCCCTTGTCGGTCGCCCGCACAGGGCAGACTGAAACTCCAGGCCGTCTGGCGAGCGAAACCCTCTCAGCGTTTCATAAGCTGCCAGCGACTCAAACCATCTCAGGGCCAGCCATGGCCCCTGATTCCAGCCAGGCTGTGCAAACAGCCACCCAGCACTTACCCCTGCATCATGTTCGCCACCAGGTACTTACGTCCCTCGGCATCTTCCTCGGTGTAAACGCCCTGTAGCTCGGGTGAAAAACCCGGGAGCTGGTTGATGCCTGCTTCCAGCGCAAGAAAATAACGCTGTACCGCCCCACCCCAGGCTTCACCGGGAACAACACAGAGTACGCCAGGCGGATAAGGCAGCGCGCCTTCCGCGGCGATGCGCCCTTCTGCTGACGCAATCGGCACCAGCTCCACATCACCGCGAATATAAGCCTGATGTGCGTCCTGTGGATTCACTTTGACCTGAGGTAAGCCCTGCTCACGGAACATGAGACGTTGCAGATCTTTCACATTGAAGCTCACGTACAGGTCATGCATCTCCTGGCACAGGCGGCGCAACGTGTAACCGGCGTAGCGTTTGGCGTTCTTACGGTAAAGCGTGGGCAGGACTTCAGCCAGCAACGTGTCGTCTTTTACATGCTGCTCAAACTGCGCCAGCATGGCGACCAGGTTGGCCATTTTCTCCGGGCTTTCCGCTGGCGTAAGCAGAAACAGGATGGAGTTAAGGTCACATTTTTCCGGCACGATGCCGTTTTCACGCAGGTAGTTGGCCAGGATCGTCGCCGGAATCCCAAAGTCAGCATATTCGCCGCTTGCCGCGTCAATGCCCGGCGTGGTCAGCAGCAGTTTGCAGGGATCGACGCGGTACTGATCGCGATCGTATCCTGCAAAACCGTGCCATTTGGCGTTGGGTTCGAAGCTGAAATAGTGCAGATCCCGCGCGATCTCCTCTGTGGGCGCATCCTGCCAGCGTTTGCCGTTCACCGTTTCAGGAACAAAAGGCAGGATCATATCGCAGCGCTCAAAGATTGCCTTGCGCGCCTCAATGCCAAGCATGACGCACTCGTCCCACATGCGACGTCCCGCCTCGCCCTGGTGCATTTTGGCGTTAATATCCAGTGCGGCAAACAGCGGATAAAACGGGCTGGTAGAGGCGTGCAGCATAAAGGCGTTATTCAATCGCTTATGCGGGCAGAAACGCTTCTGACCGCGGATATGGTTGTCTTTTTTATGAATCTGCGAGGTCTGTGAAAAGCCCGCAAGCTGCTTGTGTACCGACTGCGTCACAAAAATGCCGGGATCGTTTTCGTTTAACGACAGCGTCAGCGGTGAGCAGCCTTCCATCAGCGGAATAAACTGTTCGTAGCCCAGCCAGGCGGAGTCAAACAGGATGTAGTCACACAGATGACCTATGCGATCCACCACCTGACGCGCGTTGTACACCGTGCCGTCATAGGTGCCTAACTGGATAATCGCCAGGCGGAAAGGACGTGCTTCCTGCGCACGCTCAGGGGCCACGTTGGCGATCTGAGCACGCAGATAATCCTCATCAAAACAGTGCGCGTCAATGCCCCCAATGAAGCCAAACGGATTACGGGCCGCTTCGAGATAAACGGGCGTTGCGCCAGCCTGAATCAGCGCCCCATGGTGGTTGGACTTGTGGTTGTTGCGGTCAAACAGCACTAAATCGCCGCGCGTCAGCAAGGCATTCGTGACCACTTTGTTGGCGCTTGAGGTGCCGTTCAACACAAAGTAGGTTTTATCGGCATTAAAAACTTTGGCAGCAAACTTCTGTGCATGCTTAGCCGATCCCTCATGGATCAGCAGATCGCCCAGCTTGACGTCAGCGTTACACATGTCTGAGCGAAAAACGTTTTCGCCATAAAAATCATAAAATTGCTTACCTGCCGGATGCTTTTTAAAAAAGGCACCGCCCTGATGACCGGGGCAGGCAAATGTACTGTTTTGCATATCGACATAGCGGGTCAGCGTTTCAAAGAACGGGGGCAGCAACTCAGCTTCATACGCCTGCGCCGCCGTTTCCAGTGCCGCCCAGTCCTGCGGTTCACCGTTCAACTCACCCGTCACGCCGGGCAGATGCATAACCTCTTCTTCAAAGGCATTGGCAACAAACACCGGTAAGTTAAAACCGGTATGCCGCAATAAGGTCAGCACGCCACTGCGTGTATCCGCAAGCGAGACGACCACAGCCGCCACATCGGTAAAATCAGTATTATCCAGCGTGACCACGTCGCGCGCAGTATTCAGGGACAGACTTGGCGCAACGGCGGCGCTGGCAGCAATTTTAAGTGGTGTCATAACACAAATCCCTAACAGTCAGGGAGTGGGTGCCTGAGGCACGGCAATAGGGAAATTTCCCCGGCGAATGATATCTGACGGGCCAAACCGATAGACATCAGTAAAGAGTAGTCCTTACTCATGTCCAACAGCAACGACCAGGCTGGCGTCACCGCATAGTGACGGAAATTTGTGTAACCGGTATGACGGCGGAAAACAGGTCACGCGCCAGGTCTGGCGAGTGGGAACAAGTGCAAAAACGCATTGATCCGGACATGATAGCGTCCTCTGTCTGGGATGGCGGCGGGGAAAAATGTGGCGGCAATAATGTCATTTTTTACTGACAGGGACAACCCGACAACGTTAAATATCAGGTCAATAACTTTAAAATAAAAAACAATACATATCATTCAGTTGCAATATCTTTAAGCGACTAAGCTTCTGTAATCAATGCAAAATTATGCCATGTCCGGACATTGCCGCCCCGCCACCGGGATGTTTGATAATGCCTCAGAGCGGGGTACTTGTCGGGCCAGTACCTGGCCCTCTCAGGCTGTCGGGCGTAAACTTGCCTGATGATTCTTACGCCTGACGGAGGCTGTATGTTTAAGGCACTGGTCATTGAAAATGACGAACAAGGTTACCGTACCGAGTTAAAAGAACTCTCCGAAACACAGTTGCCCCACCAGGATGTCACGCTCGACGTGCACTATTCCACCCTGAACTACAAAGATGCGCTGGCCATCTGTAATAAAGGCCCGATTGTCCGTGAATTTCCCATGGTGCCGGGGATTGATTTCGTCGGTCGCGTAGTCGCCAGCCAGCATTCCGACTGGAAGCAGGACGACACCGCTATTTTGACCGGCTGGGGCGTGGGAGAAAAACACTGGGGCGGCCTGGCGCAAAAAGCCTGTGTCGTAGGCGACTGGTTAGTGCCCGTGCCAGACGGCTTATCGCCACTGAATACGATGGCCATTGGCACCGCCGGTTTTACCGCCATGCTGTGCGTGCTGGCTTTAGAAAAACAGGGCGTTACGCCCGATCGCGGCCCCGTGCTGGTCACCGGTGCCAGCGGTGGCGTGGGCAGCTTTAGCGTCAGCCTGCTGGCAAAACTCGGCTACGAGGTGATCGCCTCCAGCGGCCGCGCCAGCGATGAAAACTGGCTGATCAACACGCTGGGCGCGAAAAGGATTATGGATCGTGCTGAACTGTCTCAGCCGGGCAAACCTTTGGGCAAAGAGCGCTGGGCCGCGGCTATCGACAGCGTGGGCAGCCATACGCTGAGTAACGTTCTGGCGGGCACGCAGCGCGATGGCGTTGTCGCCGCCTGTGGCATGGCTCAGGGGCTGGATCTGCCCACCAGCGTCGCGCCTTTTATTTTACGCGGCGTGACGTTGGCGGGCGTGGACAGCGTGATGTGCCCTAAACCGCTTCGCCAGCAGGCCTGGCAACGGCTCGGACAGTTGATGAATGATGCGCAACTGTCTCAGATGATCACGGTCATCCCACTGAGCGAAGCCAGTCAGGGCGCGCGGGATCTGCTTGAAGGCAAGGTTCGCGGCCGCCTGGTGGTGGACTGCCGCTAACGGTCTTTATGGGGCGGCGCATTCTGCTGCATCAGTAACGCGCTTAGCCCCTGCAGTGCCCAGCTCGCGCCCTGCTCCATGACGGCTTTGGGGTCGCCAGAAAAGTGCTGACAACGGGCAACGACTTTGCCATCAGGCAATGTCCATCCTACCCAGATAGTGCCTGCAGGCGTACCATCTTCGCCGCCGTCCGGTCCGGCATAGCCGCTTATCGCCAGACTCACCAGTTCGCCGGACCGTTCACGCGCCCCCAGCGCCATTTCACACACGGTTTCTCTGCTGACTGCAGTGTGATTTTCCAGCGTTTGCGGGTTAACGCCAAGCAGACGCACTTTGGCGCTTTCGCTGTAGGTGACGAAGCCGCTGGTAAAAAAATCACCGCTGTTTTCGACCGCCGCCAGCGTAATACTGATCAATCCCGCCGTGCAGGACTCTGCGGTTGCCAGACGCAAACCAGAGGATAAAAGCTGCTGACCCAGTTGTTCAGCAGCCTGACTGAGTTTCATGGTCATGAGTTTTCCTTTGTTTTCTGTCACAGGTAAAGTATGGCTGAAACTCAGTAATCTGATGCGGCTAATCTGATGTTTTATCAGCGTAAACGGGAAAATGGCCTGTGCCGTTTCGGCTAACACGTCGCCCATCGTTCTCTGCCGTTTCGGCTGGCAACGCGAACCGGTTTGTCCCGGTCAGCCTGTAGATGTTTCATGTAGCCTGTCTGCCATTGCGTAACATCGCTGACAGCCCTTATTCAGGAAAAGGAGAAAAGAATATGCAAAAACCTGTCGTTGTGATCCACTACTGTACCCAGTGTAACTGGTTGCTGCGCTCAGCCTGGATGGCACAGGAATTGCTGCACACTTTTGCTCAGGACCTGGCCAGCGTCACGCTTCGCCCCGGCAGCGGCGGCATATTTGAAGTAACGGTAGATGACCATCTGGTGTGGGAACGTAAACGTGACGGCGGCTTTCCCGATGCTCAGGTGCTCAAGCAGCGTGTCAGAGATATCTGCTTTCCGGAACGTTCACTGGGACACATCGACAAAAACAAAACTGACGGAAGCTGACGGGCACGATCCGGCGTTAACTGCGGCTGATTTGCTCAGCGGCTGCGTTCAGCGCAGCCACAATCTTATGCCGTGTTTCGTCCGTGATGTCCTGCTGTGCCAGACGGCCATTTAAAGCGTTTTTAAACTGAAAGATGGCCTGTTCTATCTCGGGAATACTGCGGTTGTTGACTAATACAGCCAGCGAGGAAAGGCGCGTAATCAAACGCGACAATGGCTGGGCTTCGGCCTCTAACATCGCCTGACCCGTTGCGGTCACTACATAAGCCTTTCTCGCCGCCTGAGGATCGACAATCTCAATGGCCTCCATTTCCTCAAGCAAGGTCAGGTTGGGATAAATGATACCCGGGCTGGGGGAATATTCCCCTTTCGACAGTTCTTCAACGCATTTAATCAGCTCGTAACCGTGCGAGGCGCGCTGAGCGATAAAGTGCAGCATCAACAGGCGCATTTCACCCGCATCAAGCATCTTTTCCCGGCGCTTCCGCCGCGCTGCGCAAGGCCGCGCAGACTGGCTGCGGTTATCCTGTTCTGAATGGGCCGAATCCATCTGTCGCCTCTGCCTGTTTAAGGAGAAAGAGCCTGATGGTAGAGGGCCACCAGGTAAAATTCAATCAACGGCAGGTCACTCACTTGTGATGCCAGTAAGCAACCGCACGCACAAGATCAGCATCCACGCCGCGTTGCGTTGTGAAGTAGTCAGCGAGCTGTTTAACGACGCGCCCTTCTCCCGTTAGCCAGATAAAAGCGTCATGCGACGGTATCGCTATCTTATCCAGCGCCGCCGTCAGGGCTGGCAAAGCCGCCTGCGTCATCTGCTGGCTACCGAGCCAGGCCACATTTGCCTTGCCGGTGTCCGCTAAGTAGTCACGCCCCGTTTTTTCATCGGTGAAGGCAAACAGGTGCAGGGTTTCGGCTTCAATGCTGCGGCTGCGGCGCTGAAACGCAGGCAGACCAGTTTCATCACAGACATAAAGCTGGAAAGCATAATCCGTTGGGACCAGCAGAGAACCGCGAGGTCCACCGATAATCAGGCTGTCGCCGGTCTGTGCCTGCGCGGCCCAGTCGCTGGCGACACCGCTTTCATGCAGGTAAAAATCGATTGTCAGCGAAGATTCACCATCAAAGTCAAACGGCGTGTAGTCACGCGCAGCCGGCCGCAAGCCGTCTTTCCAGTGAATGCCGTCATCGTCCATCGTCGGCAGTTGCAGCGTCGTGTCAGCGGTGGGTGGGAAAAAGACTTTGATGTGATCATCAAAACCGGGCGAATTAAATCCTTTCAGGTCGTCGCCCGTAAACACGATGCGCCAAAACCGGTCAGCCACTTTGGTTTTGGTGGCAACGTAAATACAGCGAAAGCGGAGCGCGTTACGGATACGTTCAGGTAAACGGCGGGAAGAAGATGCAGGCACAGTGGCTCTCCGAAAAACAGGGTTGCACGCAACCTTAGTAAACAACAATCATTCTCATGTCAGTCGGAGAGAATAGCTATGATATATTTTAAGAACAATGACTAAAAATGCGGTCCGGCAGTACGTGCAGGCACATCTGTCGGCCTTTTATCGCTGAAAAGCAAAAAGGCGCTTACGCGCCTTTTAAAGGAGGACTGTCGGTTATCGGGCGGTTACTGCGCCTGATTTTGTCCGCTGTTTTGCGGCAGCGAGCTGTCACCGAGTATCTCGCTGTGGCCGGCCTGACTGCCGGGATGTAATCCTGTGCGAACATTGCCGGGATCGGTGAGTTGTGCAGTCGCCAGGCCGGGAGCGGCACACAGCGCGACAGTCAGAAAAAAGGCGGCTATTTGCGTTATTTTGGTCATGGTATTTTGCCTGTTCAGGCGTAAAAAGCAGGTGAATATCCAGCGCTGAGAAGGAAATACAGTATGCGTAGCTGCGCTCAGCGCTTCGGTAAGGATTTTACGCCTTGCCTGCCAGCCTGCTTATAAAATCGTGCGCTTTATCACACAATGACGCACATAATGTGCATTATCCCTGCGTGACAGGAATAGAGAACACCCCTTCAATGTTGTCGGCTGTGCATCGGGTTAAATCCAGACAGAGCAAATCCATTCCCGGCCGGCAGGCCACATTCAGCTGCGGCAGATAAAGGTAGTAAATATCCGCGATGAAACGCGTCAGTTCTTCCGGTGAGCCACGCCATGCCAGGCGGGCGTAAAGCCCCGCAGGCACCGTGCGGCATTGAAGATCGCCTGGCCCGGCATCCGTGTTTGCCAGCGCGACGCCACGAAACAGGCTGATGTGCTGTTGATCGACGGACGCGTTGCCGGGGCCATACTGAAATCCCAGCCATCCTTGCGCGTCGCCCTGCTGCGTACGGACAAAATGGCGTACCAGGCCGGCCATACGCTGATGCCGGTCGCGAATATAGTCGCCATACGGGCATTCCCATTCCAGCGTATCGCCCTGCAGGAGCAACTCCTCTTCGCGCCGGTAAAGCGATACCGGCATGACCGGCTCGCGCTGGGCAATACGGCCGTGAAAATACCGGACAGGCAGCACGTTAAGACGGCGAAAACCGCCCGGCGTAACAGAGAAGTGATTTTTAAACACGCGGTTGAAGTTTTGCTGATTTTCAAACCCGAAACGGACGGCGATATCAATTAACGGCATGCGCGTCAGTCGTAACGCCATAGCGGCAAGGGTTAAGCGGCGCTTGCGCGTATAGGCCGCCAGCGTTTGTCCGGTCATCTCTTTGAACAGACGTTGCATATGCCATTTGGAATAGCCCGATTTGAGCGTAATCAGATCGATGGAAATGTCGTTGGTCAGGTTGGCTTCAATCCAGTCGACTAAATCATTTATATGCTGTTTTTTTATGGTTTGACTTAGCATTTTAAAAACGTGAAAAGAAAAAAGAGGGAAAGATTTGTAATAAAATAGTAACAAAAAGCGTTGCAGGATGTCATGGCTCATGGGCCAGCCAGGGCCGGATAGCGGCAAAAAGCGCATTAATTGCCTGGGTTACTACTTTAAAAAGCCAGCACACAGGCTGGCTTATGGAAGGACGAGGGGAACAACGGAGGCAGTCAGGAATGCACTGCCTCGTTCGGAGGACTCAGTGGCTACGCATGCCTGCGGCGGTCATCATCATTCTGAACAGCGTCGCGACCACACCGAGTGCCAGCACGCTGGCACTGTAGATGACCACCAGCCACAGCACGCGTTTCCACCACGGTGACCGGGTTTCATTCTGACGTTCTTTGCTGCTGACCTGGGTCTGCATATCAATGGTATCCTTCGTCTGCTTTGATTTTTCCACGGAACACGTAGTAGCTCCAGAAGGTATATCCCAGAATCATTGGAATGATCAGTAAGCTACCTACCAGCATAAAGGCCTGGCTCTGTGGCGGGGACGCGGCGTCCCAGATGGATACCGAGGGCGGAATAATATTCGGCCAGATACTGATACCCAGACCCGAGAAGCCCAGGAAGATCAGGGCCAGCGTCAGCAGGAAAGGCGAATAATGCGCCTCGCGCTTGATTGCGCGGCGCAGTCCCCATGCACACAGCAGCACCAGTACAGGCACCGGCAGGAATAAGAACAGATTTGGCGTGGTGAACCAGCGATGTGCAATGTTCTGATGCGTGAACGGTGTCCAGATACTGATGATGCCAATAATTAACAACAGCGCAATCAACAGCGGTGTCGCCAGGGCTGACATTTTACGGTGCAGTTCATGTTCGGTTTTCATGATAAGCCAGGTGCAGCCCAGCAGCGCATATGCCACAACCAGCCCGACGCCGCAGAACAGCGGGAACGGGGCCAGCCAGTCCATCGTCGAGCCTGCAAAGCTGCGGCCTTCGACAGGAATGCCATCCAGCATCGCGCCGACGGCAACGCCCTGGCTAAAGGTTGCGAGGAGTGAACCGGCAATAAACGACTTGTCCCAGAAGGCCCGATGGTGCTCGACAGCCTTGAAGCGGAACTCAAAGGCGACGCCACGGAAAATCAGCCCAATCAGCATGGCGGTTAACGGCACGGAAAGCGCATCGGCTATTACCGCATAGGCCAGCGGGAAAGCGCCATACAGTCCTGCGCCGCCCAGCACTAACCAGGTTTCGTTGCCGTCCCAGACAGGCGCAACGGTGTTGACCATCATGTCGCGCTCGCCTGCGTCTTTGTTAAAAGGAAACAGCAGGCCGATGCCCAGGTCGAAACCGTCCATGACGATATACATCAGGACAGCAAAAACGATAATCGCGAACCAGATAACAGAAAAATCAATCATCTCAACGCTCCTCATGATGGTGAGTGGCCGCAGAGAGCGGGCGCGCTGGCGTTTTGATTTGTCCGGGGCCACCTGTTTCCACGGTATCGCCTTCGCCGGTGACCGGCCCTTTTTTAATCAAGCGCATCATATAGTGATAACCCACACCGAAGACGGAGGAGTAAACCAGAATAAAGGCGAGCAGGCTGATACTCATGTGCATTTCGCCATGGGGAGATACCGCATCAATCGTTCGCTGAACGCCATAAACTACCCAGGGCTGACGACCGATTTCGGTAGTAAACCAGCCTGCTAAAATCGCGATCAGGCCGGAGGGTCCCATGAGCAAAGCAAACCACAGGAACGGACGCGACTGGTACAGGCGTCCTTTGTAACGCAG
This sequence comes from Pantoea sp. BR_17, assembly GCF_041955125.1. NCBI lineage: Bacteria > Pseudomonadati > Pseudomonadota > Gammaproteobacteria > Enterobacterales > Erwiniaceae > Pantoea > Pantoea sp. BR_17. The sequence continues at coordinate 204,833 of NZ_JAVAXT010000008.1, forward strand.
CCACAGGCTGACTACGCCAAGGGTGATCATTAACAGTCCCATTGCCACCATGACGCGGAATGACCAGAAAATGATGGTGGAGTTAGGACGGTCCTCTTTCGGGAAAGATTTCAGCGCCGGGACCTGTTTATCCAGACTGTGCGTCAGGATAAGGCTGCCCAGATACGGGATTTCGAGCGCATATTTAGTACGTTCCTCTTCCATATCCGGTAAACCAAACAGTATTAATGGCGTGGCTTCACCGGGTGGGTTTTCCCAGTGGCCTTCGATGGCCGCAATTTTTGCAGGTTGATGCTCCAGCGTGTTCAGTCCATGCGCGTCACCAATCATGGCCTGCACAGGGGCGACAATCAGCGCCATCCACAACGCCATTGAGAACATTTTACGGATGGCAGGATTGTCATTTCCTTTAAGCAGATGCCAGGCCGCCGACGATCCGACAAAGAACGCACTGGCCAAAAATGCCGCCACGGACATATGTAACAGGCGATAAGGAAAGGACGGGTTAAAGACAATTTTAAACCAGTTTTCTGGCACCACGATGCCATTCTGAATGAGATAGCCCTGCGGTGTTTGCATCCAGCTGTTAGAAGACAGGATCCAGAAGGTGGAAATCAACGTTCCCAGTGCCACCATGCAGGTCGCAAAGTAGTGCAGCCCGGGGCCGACGCGGTTCCAGCCAAATAACATCACACCTAAAAAGCCCGCTTCAAGGAAGAAAGCCGTTAACACTTCATAGGTCAACAAGGGACCCGTGATACTGCCGGCAAACTGGGAGAAACCACTCCAGTTGGTCCCAAACTGATACGCCATGACCAGCCCGGAAACCACGCCCATGCCGAAATTCACCGCAAAAATTTTCGACCAGAAATGATAGAGATCGCGGTAGGTTTGATTACGTGTTTTGAGCCACATTCCCTCCAGCACAGCAAGAAAGCTGGCCAGACCGATGGTGATGGCTGGAAAGATAATATGGAAGGAAACAGTAAAACCGAACTGGATCCTGGCGAGATGAAAGGCATCTAATCCAAACATTGCTTACCTCTTTGCCACATAGAGCACCACATATAGTTACTTATAATTAACGACTTATACACAAAGCATGTCATTCCATTGCATGGAAAAATGCCATGACGAATGTAAGATGCTTCGTCCTGGTAAAACAGAGACAATCAGATAAGTAAAAACTATAACAGTATTTTTTGATTAAGATCATTTTTTTGTTGAAAGTTTTCTTATTTAGGACGGATAAGCAAAACGTTAATTTCAAAGGGGCAATGTGACATTATTGTTATTAAAACAGACCCTGCACGGAGCCGTAACGGCCAAACGAGATTACCGCTAAAAAATAACGCAACTCGCTGTTTTTAAGCATCATTCGCCATTTCCGCGCTTCGTTAAACAGAGAAAAGTACCGTTCTGACAGGGGAATCACGTGTTTTATTATATTGTTAGCAGGATATTTATCTTATCTGCGCTTTATGATGCTTTTTTTTAGAATACGTCCGGTTTTTCGCACTCTGGCTTCGCTATTTCCGGGCAGGAAAACGAAGCTCAACCGGTCAGGCATGTTAAAAATCATATGCAATATGTAAATAACTCATCACATCTTTATCGCGCGCAATAATTAACGCAGCCAGAAACCTCAGGAAAAAGTCGCCTGGTAAAAAGGATGTTAAAGAAATGCTGTGAGTAATTAAGACCGCCCGACGCAGAATGAATCTGTTATGTCGGACAGGCATTTTTTTACGGTGGCCGAGGGGAGTGTTTCTCTGCGCGCTTCGGTCCCGTCTTATGAACGGTCTTACGCGTCGGCGGACTGTTTCTCCCGGTGGGCGAGGATGCGTTCTACATTCATCTCCAGCCAGTCGGCCAGTCCTACCACCTGCTCCCCTACTTCCAGACCCAGCGGTGTCAGTCGGTATTCAACATGCGGCGGCACAACATCGTAAGCGATGCGCTCAACAAAGCCGTCTTCCTCCATATAGCGCAGGCTCTGCGACAGCATACGTTCGCTGACGCCGCCGACTGCACGCCGGAGTTCGCTAAAACGCAGCGTGTCATTTTTCAGCGCCAGTAAAATTAATACGCTCCAGCGACTGGTAATGCGCTTTAACACATCGCGCGACGGGCAGTTAACATTCAGCAATTCGCCGCGCATAAATTTTTCGCTTAATTTATCAGTCATTTAAACAAAACCCTTCATCCTAACAATTCTGTAAGTACTTACGAAAAGTTAGCATATCGCATAGGCTGCTGTTGACCAACTGTCCTCTTAAAGGAGCTATGTGATGATCGCAGTGACTGGAGCAACAGGCCAACTGGGCCGTTTAGTTATCGACGCATTACTGAAAAAAGTAGCCGCAGATACGCTGGTTGCCGCCGTACGCACGCCGGCGAAAGCGAGTGACATCGCCGCCCGTGGTGTTCACGTTCGTGAGGCGGATTACAACCGCCCAGAAACCTTAACGGCCGCCCTGCAAGGGGTCGACAAACTCCTGCTGATTTCCGGCAGTGAAGTGGGCCAGCGTGAAGCGCAGCACCGTGCAGTTATTGATGCCGCTAAAGCCGCAGGCGTGAAATTTATCGCCTATACCAGCCTCCTCCATGCGGATAAGTCTCCGCTGTCGCTGGGCGCTGAGCATCGGGCTACCGAAGCCCTGCTGGCAGCGTCTGGCGTCCCTTATGCCCTGCTTCGCAACGGCTGGTACACCGAAAACTACGCGGCGAGCATCGCCCCTGCCCTGGCGCACCAGGCGTTTCTCGGCGCGGCAGAACAGGGCCGTATCGCTTCTGCGGCGCGTCGGGATTATGCCGACGCGGCAGCGGAAGTTATGGTGCGTGACGGCCAGGCGGGCAAGGTGTACGAGCTGGCCGGCGATGACAGCTATACGCTGGCGGAGTTTGCGGCTGAAATCGCCGCGCAGAGCGGCGAAAAGGTGGATTACGTCAATCTGCCACAGGCAGATTTTGCCGCCGCACTGAAAAGCGCAGGCTTGCCGGCCCCGCTGGCAGAGCTTCTGGCAGATTCCGATGCGGGTGCCGCTCAGGGCGGTCTGTTCGATGCGTCCCGCACACTGAGCCAACTGCTTGGTCGCCCCACCACGCCTTATGCCGAGGTGATCCGCGCGGCGCTGACAAAGGGATAACGCACTCACGCTTACGCTGCGGTTAAGCCCTGCCGGTTAACCGCAGCGATTATCCTCTCTCACTCCCTTTCTCCCCTTTCTGTTGCTCCATCAGCCACGATTCGGTGCACACCGAAGTAACCGCTTTTGCATCGGGTACGCTGTCTGCAGGCTGACTTAAGGGAGAGAGAAATGATTGCCGTACTTTTTGAAGCAGAGGCCTTACCGGCAGCGCAACAGCGTTACATTGAACTGGCGGCCGAACTTCGGCCCGAACTGGACAGGATACCGGGATTTATCGCGATTGAGCGCTTTCAGAGTTTGAGCGAGCCTGGCAAGATATTGTCCCTGTCGTGGTGGGAAGATGAACGGGCGGTGCGTCACTGGCGGGGAAACAGCCTGCATCAGTCGGCACAGCGGGAAGGCCAGAACACAATTTTCAGCCATTACCGCCTGCGCGTTGCGAAGGTTATGCGTGATTATGCTGGTCCAGAGGAGAACACCCGGCATGTTTAATCTTTATGTGGTCTTCAGGAACGAACCGGGGTCGCTGGCCGCGTTTGGAACACTGCTTGGGCAGCATGGCATCGACCTGGAAGGCGGCGGCGTCTTTTCAACGGGCAAGGAAAGTCACGCTCATTTTCTGGTGGAGGATGGCCCGCGCGCCCGGCAGGTGTTAGTGGATGCCGGTTTCGATGTCAGGGACGTCCGAAGGCCACTGCGCCGAAAACTCCCTCAGCAGCGGCCAGGTGAACTGGGTGAAATTGCGCAGTGCCTGGCGCAAAATGGCATTAATATTCGCGCGCAGTACAGCGATCACAGCAACTGGCTGGTGCTGATTACCGATGATGACAGGCGGGCCGAAGCACTGACCCGCCAGTGGAAAGGATGAGCAGAATGACACGCATGGCGGCCCGGTGTGATGACAGCACACACTCTTCTCTGACCTTCAGCATGGCGACGGTGGCCGCTGCGCTGGCAGATACCTCGCGCATGCACATCCTCTGTGCCCTGATGGATGGCCGGGCCTGGACGGCGACCGAGCTGAGCGTGGTCGCTGACGTTGCGCCCTCCACCACCAGCGGCCATCTGAATAAGCTGACGGAGACAGGGTTGCTGACCTGCGTGGTACAGGGACGGCATCGTTATTACCGTCTGGCCAGCCACGAGGTGGCGGGCCTGCTGGAAAACCTGATGGGCATTTCGACCCGGCCCGGTTCAGTCCTGAAAACAACCACGCCAGACCGGCTCCGGCGAGCCCGCACCTGTTATGACCATCTGGCCGGTGAGATTGCCGTCGGTATCTATGATGCTATGCAGTCAGCGGGCTGGCTGATGTCGGATGGCACGGCGCTCACAATGGAGGGCAAGGCGCATTTTGCCGCAACAGGCATCGAGCTGACTTCGCCGTCGCGACGAAAGCCCTGTTGCCCCTGCCTGGACTGGAGTGAGAGGCGCTTTCATCTTGGTGGCGAGGCCGGTGCAGCCTTGCTGCGCTTCATGATACAAAAAGCCTGGCTACAGCAGACGCCCGGCTATCGGGAACTTGGCGTCACCGCACGCGGCCAAACTGGGCTGTCGCGCATATTTAACCTCCGCCTCGGCTGACAGCCTCCTTTTCGCCTTATACCACGCGCGGGCATGCTGGCAGTGCGCCTCAGCCGATAGCCGTTAAGTCCAGCCGCATCAGCACGGTATCGTGGAACACACCGTCGACATACAGCGCCGCGACGTCTGTTCCGTAAGTCGTAAATCCCGCAGACCGGTACAGGGCCGTTGCTGCTGCATTGGTGGCGCTCACGGCAAGCCGGATGCTGATGCATTCACGGGCTTGCGCGATTGCGGTCATGAGCAGCGTCTTCGCCAGGCCGCTTCCCCGCCACTCAGGCAGCACATACATTCCCCAAATCGTGGCGACGTGCCGCTGTTTCTGGCCGGGATGGAAGCGTAAACCCGTCACGCCCACGATCTCGCCCTGGGGATCGAATCCGGCCAGCACAGTATTGTTTTGCAGCAGAGCCGCAAAAAACGCGTCAGGTTCAGAGCGCTCACGCGCATAATCCGCGCCAAACGCCTCAGGATGGCGTTGTAATCCGTCCAGCCGAATGGCGCGATAGCCTACACTGTCGCTGTCGGTGAGTCGTCGCAGAGTAAAGGAACGCACGATCATTCTCCTTAACAGGGCACCCGAGAGGGTATTTTCTTATATCATGCCACTTTTGCTTCATTTTCCTGCCGCACAGGGAAAAAACAGCCCTTTTTGGCCCAGGCAAAATTTTATTAAGCGTGCTGTAAGAGATTCATCTGAAATGCATTTACGTCATAAGTCGAGATATTCGGTTGAATTGTCTGTGTTTTATTCAATCTATACGATTAATAGACAATTTTTATTACGTTCATAGACAATCTGCATTGTTGTTCCTGCCTGCGAGAGGTCTATAATTTCCTTTTTGTGCAACCCCGTTCGCTCAGGAGGCCGTTATTAATACTTATCGCCAGCAACTCAATGCATTCGAAGAGAATCGTGCCGGGGCGGAAGTTGAGTATCAATACGATCCCCATGAACTGAAGCTGGAGCGCATGCAGGATTCTGAACCCGAGCCAGAGCTGATCGAAGGTCTGCCTGCCCCGGATGCGTTGACGCCTGCCGATCGCTATCTTGAGCTTTTCGAGGCCGTTCAGATGTCGGGCATCTTCGAGGACAGCAAAACGTTCCCTGACTGCTCGCCCAAATACGATCCGCTTGATGTGCTGATGCGTTACCGCCGTCAGAAGCGCAGCAAGGACTTCGATCTGGCGCGTTTCGTTGCCGACCATTTCTACATGCCAGGCATCAACGAAAGCTTCTACGTTTCGAACCCTGACAAAACGCTTAACGAGCACATCGACGATCTGTGGCCGGTTCTTACCAAGATGCCGCAGCAGCATATGCCGCATTCGTCGTTGCTGCCGTTGCCTAAACCTTATGTCGTGCCCGGTGGTCGTTTTGGCGAAACCTATTACTGGGACTCGTATTTCACGATGCTCGGCCTGGCGGAATCAGGGCGTGACGATTTGTTACGTCATATGGCCGACAACTTTGCCTGGCTGATTGATAACTACGGGCACATTCCGAACGGGAACCGTACTTATTATCTGAGCCGCTCACAGCCACCTGTGTTTGCGCTGATGGTGGAACTGTTCGAAGAGGACGGCGTGCAAGGCTCACAGCGCTATCTGGATCAGCTGATGAAAGAGTATCAGTTCTGGATGGATGGCGCCGGCTCACTGATGCCCAACCAGGCTTATCGCCATGTGGTCCGGATGCCGAACGGCTCGCTTCTGAATCGTTACTGGGACGACCGCGACACACCGCGTGATGAATCCTGGATCGAGGACATCGAAACAGCGCGTCATTCTAAGCGTCCGGCAAGCGAAGTTTACCGCGATCTGCGCGCGGGTGCCGCGTCAGGCTGGGACTATTCATCACGCTGGCTGCGTAATCCAAAACGTCTGTCGAGCATCCGTACAACGCAGTTTATCCCGATCGATCTCAATGCGTTTTTGTACAAGCTTGAGCTGATGATTGCGACGTTGTCTCACGTTAAAGGCGAAGAGCTGACTGCGCTGGCCTGGCAGAATAAGGCTGACGCCCGCAAACGTGCCATTACCCGTTACCTGTGGGACAGTACCGCAGGCGTTTTCCGGGATTATGACTGGCGCCGCGCCCGCTTTGGCGCGTTCACCGCCGCTGCGGTAGTGCCGCTCTTCGTCGGACTGGCAACGCCTTATCAGGCGCATTTACAGGCTATCGCGCTGCGCCATCTGCTGCTCAGCAATGGCGGGCTGCTGACCTCTATGGTGGAAAGCGGCGAACAGTGGGATAAACCTAACGGCTGGGCGCCTATGCAGTGGATGGCGGTGGTGGGCCTGAATAACTACGGCGAAGAAACCCTGGCGAGCGAAATCGCCGTGAACTGGCTGACAACCGTGAATAACTTCTACCAGTTACACCATAAACTGGTCGAGAAGTACGATATCAGCGGTGACCGCGCGCGTCCCGGTGGCGGCGGTGAATATCCTCTGCAGGACGGCTTTGGCTGGACAAACGGCGTAACCCGTCGGCTGATGGCAATGTATGGCCATATGATGATGGATTAATCTGTGTCGCAGGCACAAAAAGCCGGGAAACGTTCCCGGCTTTTTTCTGGCGATTTCTCTGTAGAGAACTTACTTTTTCGCTTCAACGCCTGGCGCCGCAGAGCGCTGCAGGAACTGCTGAGTGACTTCCGGCAGATGCGTGAACAGCCATTCGGCCATCGCAATTTCCTGATCGCGAATTTCGGTCAGGACTCTGACGCCATCACTGTCGCCGACCTGCTCGGCAGCCGCGATCAGGCTGGTGTAGCTGGCGATTTCCGCGTTTTCGAACACATAGCCGCTCATCGCGCCTTTGACGACTTCGTCAGAAGTAAACATGCCGCCAATCGCCTGTCCTGTGGCGGCCATTTTGCCCATCACGTCTTTCATAATGGAATGGTCAATGCCGTGGCGATCCAACAGTTGTTCAAGCAGAGTAAGCTGATGCTTAGTTTCATCCAGATGCTGGGCAAGGCGCTGCTCCAGAGCGGGATAATGCTCCAGACGACCCGCCATTTTGCTCAACATGCTCTCGGCCTGCTTCTCCATGGCATGCGCGTCACGCAACCAGTCATGATAGTTTTCAATGGCTGTCATTTCGCGACTCCTTCAGCCGAACTGATGGTCTGTGCAACGCTGGTCAGTTTTTCATCTGTCTGCTTTTCCTCCGCAAGGGTTTGGGCCAGCAGCTTCGCGGCTTTGGTATAACCCAGCTTTGAGGCCAGCGCGTGCAGCGTACCGTAGGTCGCAATTTCATAATGCTCGACCTTCTGCGCCGCCCCGATCAATCCCTGATCGCGTACTTCACCCTTTTCAACAGACTCAATAATTTCCTGGGCTTCTTCTACCAGGCCTTCCAGGGCATGGCATTTCATTCGCTTGATTTTCACTTCAGGCGTAACGTCGACTAATTCGTCCAGACGTTCGATTTGCCCGCGTGTCTCTTCGAGATGCTGATTAAACGCAGCGATAAGATTTTCATCACTTGCCGCACGCGCCATTTTAGGCAGTGCTCTCGCGATTTGTTTTTCCGCACTGTAAACATCGGACAAGTCATGGATAAAGAGATCGTTTAACGTTTTGACAGTCATAAAAGAGCCTCATTAATTGAACGGCTACGCCACTATTTTTTAATGCAGCGCCAGTGACAATGTACTCACTAACCTTAGACTATTTAACGAAGAATGCATTCGGCTCCGTTTAATTCAGATTTTAAAGTAGCATTGAAAATGCCTTTTTCCATTAATTACCAGTACTTTACTCAAAATGAGTTATTTTGATAAATGCTCCGCCTCACCTCAATTAAGACAAACCTGTACAGAATTAGCAAAAACCGTACAAGTTAACCTTCAGTTAAAATAGAGGCGTTTCACCTGGTGAACCCGGATTTCATTTTTTCGTTCAGACAGCCGTGCGTTGACCGGAAAAGCAGCAATAAAAAAACCGGAAAGGAATATCCTTTCCGGCAAGATTGACCAAATCCTAAACCAGAGGTGGTTTATTTCATGGATTAAACAGCGAAGTTTATATATTGAGTAGAAGTCAGCTTCACTGAAGGTTTCAGTTTAAATAGCTAACCCCTTGTTAATATTGAATTAACTCCTTCGACTGACCTTACCTCCCTTACGCCCCGCCTCAATAGCTCGCTGGGGATCGTTTTTGAAATTCCCACCGCTGTTTTGTCCGCCTTTACGGCCTGCTTCTGCTGCTCTCTCTTTGTCTGCAGCGAAATTACCGGCCCCACCACGATATTGAGTCATTCTGTGTTCTCCGCAAGTTTAATTATTGAAATAGCACAGTGGAAGTTGCATCAACTAAAGGGTGCACAAACAAATGTAGCTGTAAAAATCACCTAATCAAGCATGACGGCCACGATACTCACAAAGGCAGATACATATACCTTATTTGTACATCCAGTTAATTCTTTAGTGATGAAACTATTTTTCGAGGAAACTCTAGTTTAACGCTCCTGGCGAAAACTTTAATGAAAACGCTCCTCTAAGGCTCTATTAATCGATCTATTTATTAAAAAGTCCACACTGATTTTATTTTCAATCGCAGCACAGGGACGGCCAGGTGACATTGCCTATCGTCAATATGATCAATAAATGATCTATTTAACTAAGCGCGATAAAATCGAATTCATTACGGCAGGGTTTGCAACATGCAAAAATAAGCGAAGCGGTAAACGTCTCGTTTATTAGAATGAAGAGAAAGAAAAGATCATAAAATGACCAGGCAGGCGACAATTAGTAAAATGGCACTTCTCACAAGCGGAAGAAATACCGCTCATCACATTTCAGGCAAGCGAAGCGGCAATAAAAATAAAAACGCCCTGACGGGCGTTTTTTTCGGACTATTCTGCCCTGCTGTTTTGCAGGAAGGCGAGTAAATCGTTGTTGAGCTGAGCCTGATGCGTGACAGCGAATCCATGAGGCCCCTGATCGTAGATCTTGAGCTCTGAACCCGTAATCAGTTCATGGGCCAGCTTTCCGGTTGCCTCGAACGGGACGATCTGATCATGGCTGCCATGAATGATTAAGGTGGGCACATCAACGCGAGCGAGATCCGCGCGAAAGTCGGTTTCAGAAAAAGCGGTAACACAGTCCAGCGTTCCCTTGAGCGATGCCAGCAGGGCCATGTTTAACGTCTGCGTCAATACGCCCTCGGATACTGACTGGCCAGCATTGGTGCCATAAAAGGGGGCGGCAAAATCCTTAATAAACTGCGCTCTGTCGTCAAGCAGTCCCTGTTTGATATCGTCGAAAACCGATTTCTCTACGCCTTCGGGATGATCGTCTTTCTTACCAAACACGGGCGTGACTGCGCCTAACAGAACCAGCCCTTTAACGTTGCCCGTGCCATATTTTCCAATATAACGCGATACGTCGCCGCCGCCCATTGAGAACCCGACCAGCGTGACATCCTTGAGCTGTAAATGTGTGATCAGGCTATGAATGTCGTCAGCAAACGTATCGTAGTCGTATCCTTCCCATGGCTGGTCGGAACGTCCAAAACCGCGCCGGTCAAAAGCAATAACCCGATAGCCGCGTTCGGCAAGGAAGTTGAGCTGGCTATCCCACATATCCGCGTCCAGCGGCCAGCCATGGCTAAACAGTACCGGCTGCCCTTTGCCCCAGTCTTTGTAGTAGAGGTTAAATCCATCTTTGCTTTTAAACAGACTCATAAACGCCTCGCTATGGATGAAGGTGATGACGCTTCCGGCCATCGTCTGAGAAGCTCAGCGATGTTCCGGCGCGCGGCACTACCTGTCAAGCATGGCAGAGGGAAACCGATGGTCAAACCAGAAGCAGAAAAAACGCGTTTTTACAACGCTACACCGCGTTTACCGTTTTTTTTGATGCGGTACATCGCCTCATCAGCACGGGCAAGCGCACTGTCAAAGTTTTCTGGCTCCTCAACCTGAACAACCCCAATGGATGCGCCAATGACGGCAGTACCGTTGGCCAGCTCAAAAGGTTGCAGGGCAGCATTAAGACAGGCGTGCGTGAGCCTCTTCGTGAGTGGATGGGTTAACGCGAGCGGAATCAGTAAAACAAACTCATCGCCGCCCAGTCGCCCAATAATGACACCTGGTGGGCAGGCTGCGATAAAGCGCAGACTAAGTTGAATCAGGACTTCGTCGCCACTGCGATGCCCTAACGTGTCGTTGACATGCTTAAAATTATCTAAATCAATAAAGGCAATACATAATGCCTTTTTCTTCATATCGCGAAAATGATTGATCAACGCATGCCGGTTGGTTAATTGCGTCAGGGGATCGTGCATTGCCAGTGAAGCCAGTTGCGCTTCGTACTGTTTCTCTTTGGTCATATCAATGTGCGTGCCCGTCACTTTGATCGGTCTGCCCTGCTCGTCTCTTTCACTGACGCGGCCCCGGTCCAGCACCCACGTAATTTTTCCTGTTTTACCAATCATCCGATGTAAGGCTTCATAGAAGGGTGCTTTGCCCTCGATATGGTCATAGAACGCCTTCAGAACATCTGCGGCATCCTCAGGATGCAGGCAGGATTTCCAGACATCAAAATGGGCATCCGTTTCTTTAGGCTGAAAACCCAGCATAGATCCCCATCGGCGGTTAAAAATAACCAACTTGCCCGAGGGAATATCCAGTTGCCACAAGCACAGGCCCGTGCCGTCCAGCGCAGCACCCAATTTATCGCGGGCATCATGCGCAATACGCCTTAATCGCGCATTGTGTTTTTTTAAATTCGCAATTTGCTGCCGCAGGGCATCTTCAGACATATCGATAGCGGGAAAGGGAAAAGGCTATTTTGCCATTGCCATGCGCACTGTAAAGCAACATGTTCAAAACACGATGAGACAGGGATAAAGTCAACCCGTTCAGAATTAACCACGCTTAGCCGCATCAGAACCAGCATACGGCAGACGCTCAGTGACAGCGCGCTGAATGATTATCTTGCACAGAGAGTGATCAACGACGGCGCGGCTGATGTGGCTTCTTTTATAACCCGACTGTCAGCCTGTACGCTTTCTTCTATAGAAAACTCAGGTTTTTTAAAGAAGCGGTAAGATGTAACAAACACTGATTCGCAAGCCATTGAATTAAAATGATAAAAAAACCATGCAATTGTAACAGTGACATTTTTCTGCAAACTCATAATTACAATTAAATATCCTCCGGGTGTTAAGTAAAGACGTCAAGACGACATCAAGGAGATAACATCATGGCTCTGCCCCTTCTGCTTTCTTACCACGGTAACCTGTGTAAAAGTGATTATTCACGCCAGGATTCACATCTGACCGACGCCCTGTTTGTTGGCGATATGTTTTTCTCAAAAAACAGCCCGGACATTTCGCAGGCGGATTATGTTTTCAACGCCGTTTCACCTCATTATTTTTGCGTAAAGAATGCCATTCTGGATAACTGTTTCCCAAACAGCAAAAACAGCGGCGTTGCATTTGTCTGACAACGCAGTGTTATTGCTTTTTCGAAAAAGACAGTCCTGGTAAATGAACACTACAGATGTAATCAATGACGTTAGCACCTTTCGGATGCATAAATACAGAGGATAAATATCATGAAAAAGATGATTATTAGCTCAATGATTGTAGCCGTATTAGTGTTTACTGGTGGCGCTGCGGCCGCTGAGTCCTTTAAAGACAGCCATACATTAAATAATGAAGTCATTTCGGCCCAGGCCGCGCAGGCCATGAATGATATTCAACTTTCACGCAACGCATTATTTAATGGCCAAACTCAACAAGCAAAAGCGCTGGCGACTCAGGCTGACACTTATTTGAAAGATAATAGTGTGGACTGGACAAAGTATATTCGCTATGACAAAAAAGCCCCGATGACGGGAGATAATTATATTCGCATCGGCTCCGATGTATCCGTGTCGGAAGATTACCAGCTATCAAAACAGAAAAATGACGCGATCGATAAAGCCAATCAGCATATTAAAGCAGGTGATAAGCAAGGTGCGCTTGATGCGCTGAAGCTGGCTGGCGTAGCCGTCACTGAAACGCAGGAACTGATGCCGCTACAACAAACAGAAAATGATGTTTCAAATGCCCTTGCTTTAATGAAACAGGATAAATACTACCAGGCAGGCATGCTGCTGAAATCCGCAGAAGAAGGCGTGATTTACGATACGCAAACTTATTCTGAACTGCCTGTGAGCCCGACCCTGCATCACTCACAGACCGGTGCCAGTGCATCACAGAGTAATAAAGGCTCGTAATTATCAATAAGCGTGACATTAAATACACGATGACGATGTTTAACAATAAGGCCGCTTTCATTTCATCGATAAGGTGAGATGAAAGCGTCAACCTTATTTAATCCGTTCAGATATCAAGCGCACAATGATACGGCCTGATTATCATCCATTTTTTTCTCCCCACTCCAGCGACTACGCTCACTTAACACAAATCCCCCGCATCTCCTTTTCATTATCACTTTTATTTTCAGTTTATTTATACACCTTACGCTAATCTCGTCCTTTCTATCGAATACTATAGATAACTCAGGAAATTAACTTTTTACTAAACTTAAGGATAGTTTTTAAACTTTTTTTTAAAAAACGGCTTCGCTTTCATAAACTGCCTTCCTTTGTTGCCGATACTCGAAAAGCAAGGGTTGTTATTACAAAAATAAAAAAATTACTAAACGGGGAATCAACATGAAAATCACAACAGGCCGCAAAATCGCGTTCGCGTTCGGCATCATCGTTCTTGTGTCATTAATAGGCAGCAGCTTGTCGATTATTAACTTTCTCAAGCTACGGCAGGCCAATAGCTGGAATATTCACAGTTATAAGGTGATGAGTCTGAGCGACAGCATGTTAACTGACATGGTTAATATGGAAACGGGCGTGCGGGGATTTGTCATCTCCGGTAATGAAGCCTTCCTGGCACCGTTCAACGCAGGCAAAACGGCGTTCGACCAGAAATATAATCAGCTCCGCACCATGACGGCAGATAATGCCAGTCAACAGCAAAGACTGACGTCATTACTTGACCTGCACAACAGCGTCCAGGCCATTGACGATCAGCTAATCGCATTGCGTCGTCAGGTTAATGGTGGACAACAACCGCTCGAAGCCCTGACGCATTTTTTTCAGGAAGGGCGTGATAAAGCCTTTATGGATCGCTACCGCGCCGTCGCCGCCGATTTCAACAACGCAGAATCGTCGCTGCTGGCTACGCGCTCTGACGACGTAAACAGCCTGGCCTTTGCCACGAAAATGACGCTCAGTCTGGCCGGGTTAACCACCATCCTGCTCTCGTTGGTGCTGGGCACCATCATTACACGCAGTATCGTTCGCGCACTGGGCGGCGAACCCAAAGCGGCTGCCGATATTGCTGGCATGATTGCCCAGGGTAACCTGACGGTAGATATTGCTGTGCCGCTTAAAGGCCAGGGCAGCCTGATGGCCTCGCTGGAAGCCATGCGCCAACAGTTGGTCACCATTGTGAGTGGCATTCAGTCCTCTGCGGAACTGATCAATAACTCAGCGAGCGAAATCGCCCAGGGCAATATTGACCTGGCTCAGCGCACTGAAGAGCAGGCTGCCGCACTGGAACAAACGGCCGCGAGTATGGAGGAGCTGACCGCTACCGTCCGTCAAAATACCGATAACGCCCGTCAGGCAAATTCTCAGGCGGATACCACTTCGCACGTTGCCCAGCAGGGGGGAGATGTGGTGAAACAGGTTGTCGAAACGATGCGCTCTATTTCTGAAAGCTCAGGCAAAGTGGCCGAGATTATCTCTGTCATTGAAGGGATTGCATTCCAGACGAATATTCTGGCCCTGAACGCCGCCGTTGAAGCCGCACGGGCTGGCGAAGGCGGACGCGGATTTGCGGTGGTTGCCGGAGAAGTGCGTTCGCTCGCCTTACGCAGCTCTACCGCGGCTAAAGAAATCAAAGATTTGATCACCCAGTCGGTTGAACACGTGGCGAAAGGTTCGGGCCTGGCGAAACAGGCAGGTAACACGATGGAGGAGATCGTGAAATCCGTACAGGGCGTGACGACCATTATGGGCGAAATCACCATTGCGTCGGATGAGCAAAGCAACGGTATCGGGCAGGTCAGCATTGCCGTCAGCCAAATGGACCAGGTCACCCAGCAGAACGCCGCGCTGGTGCAGCAGGTCTCCTCTGCGGCCCAGGGCATGGTGGAACAAACGACCCTGTTACGTAATGCCGTGTCCATTTTCCGTATTGACCGACACCAGCCAGCCGCTGTGCTGCGCTAAACAGCCTCGGTGTTTAGCTGCGGCATGATGTAAAGCCCACCCGGCACGTGTCTGGATGATTCTGGCGCGTGCCGATTTTACTGTTAGCGTGAATCACTCACCTTCCTCTGTCGCCTGAAAAAAGCCGTTTAAAAAAACAGCCATGCCGACTAAAGTGGGCCTTCCCTCACTTATCAGTGGCCATACTATGTTTAGCAAAACGTATCAGGTTGACGAAAAGCATATCGATTTTCAGGGCGTTGTAGACGGACTTTACTATCCCTTCTATATGGAATGGACACGCCACGCGTTTATGAAAGAACACCTTGGCGTGGATCTGGAAGCGGAGTTTGCCGAAGGCCGTATCCATATGCTGCTTGAATATACGCTTCGCTTTAAAAAGAGCCTGAAAAAAGGCGATGAGATGCAGGTGACCTGCGCACTCGCGGCAAACGAAAAGCGTAACCGCGTTAATTTCGTCCAGCAAATTTTGGTTGATAACGTTGTTTATGCTGAGGCGGTTTTCACCGGCACCTGTCTGGAAAAAGGGCGTCCCGTTATTCCGGCTTTTTTACGTAGTGCCATACCTGACGCCGGAAACTAACGCGCCGGCTTTCCGCCTGATTACCGCGACGCTCGATCACGACATTCTCATCATGTTGAGATCGAGACGTCCTCTCCTGTGTCGATGTACCTGCCTTGCCCACCACCTGTAACGTGACGCATCTCACTGTGCGCTCACCGTGGCTGAAATGTGACCTAAATATGACATGCGCAATGCCGATAACGAAGTAGACCCGAGCCGATCGACTTCCCCTTAACAGGGTCGCTGTCTCTCCACTACGCGGTCATCACCTTTCGAGCTTATTACAGCGATATCTGGAGAGATCTATGTTTTCCCTTATGCGTTTACTTCGCGGCAAAAACGCGCGGAGCGCCTCGGATGATCAGAATAATATTCAGGCCATCCAGGCCTGTAGCGGCTGGATTGAATTCACGCCCGAGGGCATTATTCTCACGGCTAACCCGGCCTTCCTTGCCGTAACGGGTTACCAGCTCAGTGAGATCACCGGTCAGCACCATCGGCTGTTCTGTAAGCCTGATTTTGTGCGCTCCCGTGAATATGCCCTGTTTTGGGAAACCCTGGCCTCAGGCCAGTCATTCAGCGGCATTTTCGAACGCTACCGCAAAGACAACAGCCTGCTCTACTTAAGCGCTAACTATTTCCCCGTGAAAGATAAACACGGCACGGTCAAAAAAATTATCAAAATCGCTAACGACATTACCGATCGGCATGAAGAACTCACGCATAAAGAAGCGATTATTACGGCGCTGAACAACACCATGGCCATGATTGAATTTACGCCACAGGGCGAGGTCATTAATGCCAATAAAAACTTCCTTACGCTGATGGAGTACGATCTGGCCGCTATTCAGGGCAAACATCACCGTCTGTTCTGTTTTGACGCGTTCTATAAAGAAAACCCGGACTTCTGGCACAGAATTCAACAGGGGCGCGCGTTCACCGGGCGCTTCGAACGGGTAACAGCATCAGGAAAACGCGTCTGGCTTGAGGCCAACTACAACCCGGTGAAAGATGCCTCGGGACACGTTTATAAAGTGATTAAGCTGGCGTCGGATATTACCGAACGTGTCGTCACGGCGCAGGATGTGGCGGATATCGCCATGACCACGTCTGAAAAAACGTCACACATCACCGTGAATGCCAATGATGTTCTCAGTCAGACGGTGCGTAACGCCGAATCGATGGCCTCGCAGGTCGCTGCGGCAGCGGGAATCAGCGACAAACTGAATTACTCAGCCAAAGACATCAAAGAGATTGTCTCAACCATCCATAACATTGCCGGACAAACCAATATCCTGGCGCTCAATGCTGCGATTGAAGCCGCACGGGCAGGCGAAGCAGGACGCGGTTTTGCCGTGGTAGCAGAAGAAGTCAGACGTCTTGCTGCTTCTACCTCACAGGCGACGCAGAAAATCAGCAAGGTGGTCGAAGAAAATGCCAGCCTGATTGGCGATATGCACCAGCAACTCGACGGCATTAACAGCTTTCTTACCACAGAAAACGACAAAATCACGCATCTGTCCGACAACATTCAGGAAATTTTCAGCGGCGTAAACGAATTCGTAACGGTGATTCATCGACTGAAGGTCTGAGGGCACAGGCAGCATTGATGCGATTCACGGCACTGCATACGGTTTTATTGTCAGGGTTACGCCCCACACACGGGCGCGTCATTGTTTGGCGCGTCAGCCTTTTCTGCTGCCGCCAGCCTGTCGACGCCGCCGTGTGGTGATGCAGCGCCTGGGTATCACAGCGGCGACATGCCTGCCTGACAGAAAATCCGGCTCATCGCCATCGCAGGCGCGTTCTCGGGTGTGCATGAAAACGCCTGGCGACGCCATTGCCATCGGCTTCGCTCTCGCTGATTCGCGCTTTCCTGTCATAAAAACGTCCCTACACTGCAACAAGCCCTAAACATTTTATGTTGACTGTATAACCCCTCCTGATGTCTTCTTTTACCTCGTTTGACAAACTCTGGTTAACAATCTTATCCGGGCTGTAGCGGTTGCCGCTGACATCTGCCCGGAAAAGCCCCCGCTCATCCTGCTTTTTTATCTGCCGTCCTGTCTGGCAGCGGGAAGCAATCCGCCACATGGCTGCTGTTTTTCTGCTTTCGCCATCTTTTCACTGTTACAGGCAGTCTGTCAGAAGACGTAGCTCGTTATCTGTGTGCACTGACTGTCACTGTGATAAGCATCAATTTTTTTAATACATTTCTAAATATGAACCGGCCTGTGCCGATAAGTTAAATGACCCGGGCCGGACGCTTTACTTTCCATCAGACAGCAAACTCTCCGCCACGAGGCCCGACGCTTTACGCCCCTTTCACTGAATCAGATGGAGAGAAGTATGTTAGCCCTGACACGTTTTATGCCTGGTAAAGCTTCACTGGGGTTAGCGGACGACCAGACCAATACACAGGCGATCAAAGCCAACATCGGCTGGATTGAATTTACGCCCGACGGTCGCATCATTACGGCAAACACGCCTTTCCTCGAACTGACAGGCTACACGCTAAATGAGATCGCCGGTCAGCATCATCGCCTGTTCTGCGATGATGAATTTGTGCACTCCAGCGACTATACCCACTTTTGGCAAACACTCGGCTCAGGTCACTCGTTCAGCGGTATCTTTGAGCGGTTTCGCAAAAATCACAGCCGGCTGTATTTGAGCGCCACCTATTTCCCTGTGAAAGATCGTCACGGTGCGGTGAAAAAAATCATAAAAATTGCCAACGACATTACGCATAAACATGAAGCGTTAAAGCATAAAGAAGCCATCATTACCGCGTTGAATAACTCCATGGCCATGATTGAGTTTACACCGCAGGGTGAGGTCATTGACGCCAATAACAATTTTCTGAAATTAATGGGCTATCAGCTTGAGGCCATTCAAGGTAAACATCATCGCATATTTTGCTTTGATGAATTTTATAAGGAGCAGCCTGATTTTTGGCAAAAGATTCAGCAGGGGCGTGCTTTCACAGGGCGTTTTGAACGTGTGACAGCGTCTGGAAAACGCGTCTGGCTGGAGGCCAGCTATAACCCTGTCAAAGATGCCTCCGGGCATGTTTATAAGGTTATTAAACTGGCGTCTGATATCACCGACCGCGTAGAGAATGCCAAACGGATCGCTGACATTGCCGTCACAACGTCGGAAGAGACGTCGCAAATCACCTTTAATGCCAATGATGTCCTGGGTGAGACCATCCGCAATGCGGAATCCATGTCGTTACAGGTGGGTGCGGCAGCAGACATTGGCGACAGACTCAATCATTCTTCCATGGACATAAAAGAAATTGTTTCGACGATCAACACCATCGCCGGACAAACCAATATTCTGGCGTTAAACGCGGCGATTGAGGCCGCGCGGGCAGGCGAAGCGGGACGTGGGTTTGCCGTGGTGGCCGAGGAGGTCCGGCGACTGGCGGCTTCGACGTCGCAGGCGACGCTTAAAATCACGAAAGTTGTGGAAGAAAATACCGCGCTCATTGAAAACATGTCCCGGCAGCTTGATGAAATCAGACGCTTTCTTACGACTGAAAACGATAAGATCAGCAACCTCTCGCGCAGTTTCCAGGAGATCAATCGCGGGGTAAATGAATTCGTGACGGTCATTAACCGGCTCAATGTATAAGCATGAAAACGTCATGCCAGCGGCGCGTACGCTGGCTTTTTCTTTCTCAGACGAGCAGAAAAAAGCGCGCAGATGAACAAGCCACGACGACGCTGCATCGGGCGTTATGAAGCGTGCTGCAAGCGCCATTGCGGCCCGCTTAGTCATAACAGATATTCCTCTTTCGCTCGTTATACATCTTCAGTCATTTTTTAGTCACAGATCTTCACTAAGCTCCCCGGTTGAGAAGCGCCCTGAGCGGATCACCGTGCAGGATGACGTCGGGTTCTTTGTTTCTGCGCATGCGCGTTATTGTCCCCTTATCACAGCCCCCCTGCCTGTTAAGCCCGGTCAGGCATGAGAACAGCTTCTCAGGAATACAGCACGCGCAGATACGGGTGGCGTTGCGCGGGGAAACGGTCCCGTTACCGACCTTGTCGGAACCGGCTAAATGCAGAGGTTATTCGATGACAACACGGAGAAGGCTGTTGAAAGGTACGATTGCCACCCTGGGCGGTCTGGCCGCTTCCCTCGCCATCGGTGCGGAACACCGCCCCAACGACGTGGGTCGTAAGTTTGACGCAGATGGCCGGGTTCTTCCCTTTAAAGGAAACACGATTATCTGCCATCTGCCGCAGCAAGGTGACGGCTCAGAACTTTTCGATGCCCTGCTTGATGTTTATCGTGAATTACCCGGCGAAAGCTGGTCAAGGAAGGTTACCGCACTGCCGCCCTCCAGTTATCACATGACTGTTTTCGGCGGAGCCAACGACAAGGCAAGACGCTATCCCTTATGGCCTGCCGGGCTGCCGCTGGACATGCCCATGGACGAGTGCGACCGGATTCTGGCTGAACGCCTGCGGACATATAAACTGGGTGAGGATGCCTCGCCTTACCACATGCGCGTCAATCCGGAGGCGCCGTCTGCGCGTGAAACCCCGTTAACGCTGCGCCTGTTAACGGCGGATGCAGAGACAGAGACGCGGTTGCGCCGTTTACGCGATCGGCTGTCCGAGGTCACCGGCATTCGCGAACCAGACCACGATCGCTACCAGTTTCATATCACGCTGGGATATCAGGTTGCGCCGTTGACCGATGACGAAGACGCCGCCTGGCGACGTTCACTGGCGAACTGGAAAACGATGATCGCGCAGCGCGCGCCAGTTATTACGCTCGGTAATCCCGAGTACTGCCTGCTGAATGATATGTTTGCCTTCAAGCGACAGTTTTATCTGACCTGATCCGCCTCACTGTGCAGCGCGACGCCCCTGCTTCGCGCCTTTGTTTTGATTCCTGACTTTACGCGCCAGCCACGGTTTACCGGTGGTGGCTGAAACGTTTACAGCTTTCGCGTTTATGCCGATAAAAAGATGACATAACAGCATTAATAAGCATTTTAAATGTGAGCAACATCCCACTAACACGCTTAATCCTGCCTGATTTTCCAGCAGGTGAGAGAAATCACGTTTCCGCGTAGCCCAAATCAGTAAATTCCTCTCACTAATGAAAAAACGATTCAGCCAGAGAGGTAAACGATGAAGACGAAACTCGCACTGACGGTGCTGGCCGTAATGATTTCGGGTTCGGTATCTGCAAAAACCTGGGTGCTGACGAGTGCTGAACAAGGCACCGACAAAGGAAACTGGCAGATAAACAGCAGCGAGCTGAACATTCAGGGCAAACCGTTCAGCATTGAGCAGAAAGTGTTGCATGGCGGCAAGCAGGAAGGCAGTAAGCTTCTGGTCATCCGCAGTCAGGATGGCCTGACTATTACGCTTATTCCGACACGCGGTATGAACCTGCTCCGCGTAGAGGGATTCGGCACCCGCCTGGGCTGGGATTCCCCCGTTAAAGAGGTGGTAAACCCGGCGTTCATCAATCTTGAAAGCCGCAATGGCCTGGGCTGGCTGGAAGGATTCAACGAAATGATGGTGCGTTGTGGCTACGAATGGACCGGCCATCCGGTGAACGACAAAGGCCGTATCTACACGCTGCATGGCAAAGCCGGAAACACGCCGGTCTCGCAGCTTGAAGTCGAGGTGGCGGATGCGGCCCCGCATGAAATCCGTATTCGCGGTTTGATCAAAGAGAGCACGTTTAAGAAAGCCGATCTGCAGACGTGGACGGAATTGCGTTATGTGCCGGGCAGCAATCAGTTCAGCCTGCACGACGTGCTGACCAACCATTCCGATTACCCGCACGATTACGAGATCATCTATCACAGCAACTTCAGTACGCCCATTCTGGAGGAAGGTGCCCGCTTTATGGCCCCGATGTCGGGCATCAGCCCGTTCAATGACTATGCCAAAGCGGGGCTGAAAAACTGGCAGACCTATCAAGGCCCAACCAAAGACTTCGATGAAATGGTGTTTAACATCAAACCGCTGTCCGACAAGGATCATCAGACGGTCGCCGCCGTGGTTAATAAAGCGGGCAACAAAGGCGCGTCCATTCAGTTTGATACTCAGCAGTTGCCGCTGCTGACCTTGTGGAAGAATACCGACACGCTTAAACAAGGCTATGTCACCGGGATTGAGCCCGGCACCAACTATGCCTATCCGGTCACGATTGAACGGGAGCAGAAGCGCGTGAAACAGCTGGCACCGGGCGCGAGTGCAACCTTTGATCTGACCTACACGCTGTTGCACAACAGCGATCAGGTCAATGCGGTAGAGAAGCGGATTCAGGCGATTCAGGGCGACACCAAAATCGAGGAAAATTCGACGCCGATCGCGAATGAATAAGCGCGGTTTACTGCCACAAAAGCGGTAAGGTTTCGCTGTTCATCACAGAGCCGGGGGCAACCCCGGCCAGTTGATATTAACGCGAACAGCGTGGACAGGTTTTTTATTACGCCGCTGAACGCAATATGGCGTTACGCTGAAAACTGGCCGGGATTATCCAGCTCGTCCAGCTTCTTCTCCACCAGCCACTGAAACGTTTTACCATCCGGTTGTGAATAGAGCGTCTTTCTCACCGTTGACAGTGCAACCCACTTTTGGGCGATGGTCATTTTTCTGACCTCCGCCAGCGGCAGCCCCTGACTCTCGCTAATCACGCGGTTGACGGCCTGTTCCGCGCTGATATCGGTCCAGTTGTGGTTACGTTTCAGCGCCTCGCCAAACCACAGCAGACGAAAACTCTGGTGACGTTCGATAAGCCCTTTCATCGCACTGACGCGCTGCCAGAACGTTTTACTGAGGGTATCAATGACATCCTCAGGAAAGAAAGAATCCATGGTGGTTCTCCTTTGCAGATGAATGTTCAGGTCAGTATGTGCACTGTTTTCTGTTTTATCGGCAAACTTCCGACTGAGTGACAGTGACGTATGGCAGGAATGATAAGCGCGTCACAGGCTAAAAACGCGCGTTTTTACAGCCTTTTACGTCCTTTACACTACTCCACAACGCAGCCGTACTGGCGATCAGATAAAGCGGAAAAGCGATAAGGCGAAGTCCGAAAAACGCAGTCTGCCTTCACAGCGGGTGCGTAACCTGATGACGTAATCAAACGGCTGAAGAATGAAGCGGCCCAGGCAAGTGAACGCACGGCGCTTTCGTCATCCGTCAGGGGATCGTGGCCGTTGCAGAGCAAAGAGGCGGGCTTGCAGGGCGTTGAGCGGAAACGCTCTTATCGTCTGGGAAGCCCTACCTGAACCTACCGCTTTATAATCCGGCCTCTCAGGGCTGCGTGAGTGCCTCAAGCGCCGTTAACTGCTGCCGCGCAAACGCTAAAAACATCTCCAGCGCGGCGCTGCGGGGCCGACCAGAAGGCACCTGCAGTTGCAGATTGCGCTGGCTCAGTTGATCGATGTCGACAGATCGCATCACCAGTCCATGCGCTTCGGCTTCCTGTAGCACGCTGAAGGCACTACAGATGGTCATGGCCAACGGCGTACGCAGCAGAAACTGGAATAAGGTAGAGAAATTATCGCAGGTCACCACCGGCTCAATCAGGTTGCCACTCATATGGCTCGCCAGCTCAAACAGCTGACGCACGGTGGTATTCTGCTGGGGCAGTGCCAGCGGATAGGGACTGATCTCACGCAATGTCACCTGCGGCGCGCTGGCGAGTGGGTGGCTCTGATGCATCACTAACAACACCGGCGCAGGCCAGGAGCCGATAATTTCCACGCCCGTTTCGGCATGAAGACTGAACTGCAGCGCCAGGTCGCACTCGCCGCTGCGTATTCGTTCGGACACGCCCTGCGGGCTGGCGACATTAATGTCAAAGAGGATGCCGGGATTCGTCTCGCGAAAGTCGGCAATCATGCGCGGCAGCAACGTAAAGGCCAGCCCGTCGGTACAGGCCAGCCGAATCAGCGTGCGCCGCACGGCTTTCAGCCCTTTGATCTCGGCCAGCGCATAGTCCATATCCAGCATGTTCTTGCGCACATGGTGGGCAAAAATCTCCCCGGCTTCATTCAGCACCATCCCGCGAGCGTGACGTTCAAACAGCGGAACGCCCACCTGGGTCTCCAGCCGCTGAATCTGACGGCTGATAGCCGACACCGCAATAAACAACTGTTCGCTCGCCGCACTTAACGAGCCCGTATTCGCCACGGCGAGGAAATAGCGGATTTCATTACTGATCATGCGCGCCTCATGCTGGTGCATGCCTCGAAAACGGGCAGGTTAGCTTTGCTTTAAAAGCAAATCTTACTCGATAAATTGATAATTGTGGCAAAGCAGCGTTTCGGAAATGATGGGACAACATAATACGCATAAAAGATACGCAAACATGACAGCGCAAAACGCCATACAACAGGCCACCGCCTGGTTCGACAGTGGGGAATTTCAACGCATTCTGGCGCGTCGCGTGGCGCAGCGCACCGAGAGCCAGCGCCAGGATCGCGACGGCGAGTTGCATCACTATTTACACGATGAGATTGGGCCGCAGCTGCGCGCGCTGGGCTTTACTCTGCACTTTATTG
>NZ_JAVAXT010000009.1:0-219848 GCF_041955125.1 Pantoea sp. BR_17
GCTCAGTTGCCTGACCCTCTCAACACCGCATTCCGTAAGCCGTTGTGCCGTGTCGATGGAGGCGCATTATAGGGAGTTCGCGCGGCCTGACAAGGGTTAATTGCAAAAATATTACTGTTCGTCTCAAATTTCGCCAGATCGCGTTATTTCAGTACGATTTGCCTGGTAACTGTGCAAAATCTCTGGCGAAACCGCGCACCTGCTCCCAGTCCGTATACTCAACTTCCTTCGTCGTATCCGTTTCGCCGCCGGTCATGCGCATAATCAACTTAATCATGACCCGATCAAACCAACGATAGCGGGGATAATACAGTGCACCAGCAAAAACCGCACAGCAATCGGGCTTCCAGGGCGACTGCGCTAAAAACTTAACGGTATAGGCATTGGTTTCCGGCGTCCGCTTCTCTGGCTTTCGCGCCGTAAGATTCACGGAGAAGAAGCCGCTGACGCGCTGCTGCAATGCGGCCAGGTTCTGCTTAACAAATTCGTTTACGGCGGGCTGAAAGTGACCATAACGGATTGAAGCCCCAATCAGCACCCGATCATATTGCTGCCAGTCAATCGCGTCTGCATCCTGAATATTCATCACATCGCACGCTTGCTCGCCCTTAATCGCCTCCGCCATAGCGGAAGCGATTTTTTGCGTCTGACCGTCACGGGTCGAAAAGAGAATTAATGCTTTCATCATCTGCATCCTTATTAGTTATTCTCGCCAGAAGGTTGGCGTGAATAACACCAGCAACGTGAATACCTCAAGGCGACCAAACAGCATAGTCGAAATTAAAATCCACTTTGCCACATCATTCATTGAGGTGAAGTTATCCGCTACAACACCCAGACCGGGCCCCAGGTTGTTTAACGTTGCGGCGACCGCGGCAAAAGCAGAAAAATCATCCACGCCGGTGGCAATAATGGCCAGCATACTGATCAGGAAGACCAGCGCATACGCAGAGAAGAATCCCCAGACCGCTTCCAGGATGCGTTCTGGCAACGCGCGATTACCCAGCTTAATGGTGTAAACCGCATTGGGATGGACAAGGCGTTTGAGTTCGCGATTCCCCTGTTTACACAGCAGCAGGATGCGGATCACTTTCAGGCCACCGCCCGTCGAACCGGCACAGCCGCCAATGAACGCAGAGCACAGCAGCAAAACCGGCAGGAACAGCGGCCAGCGCGCAATACTGTCTGTGGTAAATCCCGCTGTCGTCGCCATCGAGACAACCTGGAAAAACGCCTGATTCAGCGTTTGCCATCCGCTGTCATAAACATTATGGAACCACAGTACCACCGTACAGATCAGTACCAGCGTCAGTTGCACACCGATAAACATACGAAATTCGGGATCGCGTAAGTACACCCGAAGATTGCGGTTACTCAGTAAAGAGAAGTGCAGGCCGTAGTTACAGCCGGAGATCAGCAGGAACACGGCCACAATCGTATTAATGGTGCCGCTCTGGAAATAGCCGATACTGGCATCGTGGGTTGAAAATCCCCCAATAGCAATCGTCGAAAAGCTGTGCCCAATGGCATCGAAGGCGGGCATTCCGGCAAACCATAATGCCAGTGCGCAGGCCACCGTCAGTAATACATAGATAAGCCATAGCGTCTTGGCCGTTTCGGCAATACGCGGACGCATCTTATTGTCTTTCAACGGACCGGGCATTTCGGCACGGTAAAGCTGCATCCCACCGACGCCCAGAATCGGCAGAATCGCCACCGCGAGCACAATGATTCCCATACCGCCAAGCCACTGCAGCATCTGGCGATAGAACAGAATCGCTTTAGGCAAAGAGTCCAGCCCCACCAGCGTCGTCGCACCGGTGGTGGTTAACCCGGAAAAGGATTCAAAAAAGGCATCGGTAACCGACAGATGCGGCTGTTCGGCAAAGATAAACGGCATGGCCCCGACGCTGCCCAGCACGGTCCAGAACAGAACCACGATCAGAAACCCTTCGCGCGGCTTAAGCTCCGTTTTCTTC
This sequence comes from Pantoea sp. BR_17, assembly GCF_041955125.1. Taxonomy (NCBI): domain Bacteria; kingdom Pseudomonadati; phylum Pseudomonadota; class Gammaproteobacteria; order Enterobacterales; family Erwiniaceae; genus Pantoea; species Pantoea sp. BR_17. Next base: position 1,980 of record NZ_JAVAXT010000009.1, read on the forward strand.
TTACGGTTTGGCCACCACAATAATGAACCAATCACCAGAGCCATCATAAACGTCTGGCTGAAGGCGCGGCCGGCACCATCCCGATAAATCAGCGCAACGAGGCCGGGTACAATCATCGTCACCGAGAAGAGGATCACCAGCAGACCGACAATGCGGGTAATGGCGCGAAAATGCATTAAGCCGTTCCTTTAGTTAAAGAGAAGAACATCATGATGTAAGCGGAAGAAGCGTTAACGCACCCCGGCTGAAGTCTGACAGATTTTGCTTAAATCCCTCAATTTGTCCATAAGGCAAAGCCAGCGTCATCGCGATACGGTCGCAATACTGACTTTCAGTAATGCTGCCGTCGTAGCGCTGCACCAGACGCTCAATGTCGCTCAACTGGGCGTAGTCACACTGCAACGTGAATAACCTTACCGGGACTTTTCGCTGGCGCTCAAGCTGTTTCAGCCCTTGCTGGACACCGCCGCCATAAGCCTTTACCAGACCGCCCGTTCCCAGCATGATGCCGCCGTAGTAACGTACGACGACGGCGGTGATTTCCCCTATGCCTGCCCCCATCAACTGCGCCAGCATAGGTTTCCCCGCCGTTCCCGAAGGTTCGCCGTCATCGGAAAACCCCAACTGCTGCGAATCATCGGGCGCGCCCGCCACCCAGGCCCAGCAATGATGCCGGGCCGTCGGATGATCCTGTTTTACCTGCTGGACAAAAGCCCGCGCGGCTTCGACACCGTCCGTGTGCGCCAGTAACGTAATAAACCGGCTCTTTTTGATGGTCTCCTCACTCACGCTCAGCGCTTGCGCAGGAATATCGTAAGCCTCCATCAGGCGAGGTGCAGGTCGCGAGTCATGTTTTCAACGCGATTAGCATGAATAACCACGTTATCTTCAATGCGAATGCCGCCGTAAGGCTTAAGCGCATCCAGTGCCTGCCAGTTAAAATGCGCACTGAATTTGCCAGCGCGCAGCGGTGCCAGCAGTGAATCAATAATGTAGAAGCCTGGCTCGATGGTTAACACCATCCCCGGCTGGATGACACGGGTGCAACGCAGGTAAGGATATTGCGCTGGCGCAGCCAGGTGCGTCCCGCTTTCATCCTGCATAAATCCGGCGACATCATGAACCTGCAGGCCCAGCGGATGACCTAAACCGTGTGGCATAAACGGACCGGTCAGCTCTTCGGCCACCAACGCCTCTTCACTGATGCCGTGGACCAAATCAAACTTCACCAGCAATTTTGCAATGCGCTGATGCATTTGCAGATGGTAATCGGTGTAGCGCACGCCCGCTTTCAACGTCGCAATCAAGGCCAGCTCTTCCGCATTCATCGCCTCCACCATTTTGGCATACAGCGATCCGCTTTGTGCGGCATAGCTGCGGGTCAGGTCAGCGGCATATCCCTGATATTCCGCCCCGGCATCAATCAGGAAACTGTAGCGCTTAGCCGGTGGCTGATGATCCAGTTTGGTGTAATGCAACACGGCAGCATGTTCGTTCAATGCAATAATGTTGCCGTAAGGGACATCCGTATCGCGATGACCAGTCGCGGTCAGGTACGCCTGATTAATATCGAATTCACTCAGACCTGCCGCAAACGCTTCTTTGGCAGCGCGATGTCCTGCCACGGCGATTTTCTGCGCCTGACGCATACAGCTCAGTTCGTAGTCAGTTTTAATACTGCGGTGATAATGCAGGAAATCGATCACCGCTTTAGGATTGATGTTGCCTGCCGTAATGCCTAACTGCGCAGCGCGTTCGATGACCGGGCCAATATAGGCAACATTTTCGCGCTGAGCAGGCAGGAGATCGCCAATGGCATTCGCGTTTGCCAGCCCGATAATCTCAATGTCGTCGGTCCAGAAACTGTGCGGAAGCGGTTCAACGTTGTGCCAGTAATCCACCGGCGAATAGAACCACAATTTCGGTTTGTTCACGCCATCGATCCACAGCCAACAGTTAGGTACCTGTATTACCGGCACCCAGGACTTGAACTGCGGGTTGACCTTAAACGGATACGTGTGGTCGTCCAGAAATACGGTGAGTAGCTCGCCGGAATGGATCAGCATGGCGTCCAGTTTATGACGTGCCAATACCTGCTGAGCACGTTGTTGCAAGGTCGTAATATGCGCGTGATACAAGCTCTTAAGTGAATCCATTGCCGCCTCTCCAGTGTCCGGAAAAGCCGCAGTTTATCACAGGCAAAATCCGGATGCCGGGTTCCCCGTGGCTGTGATCTTGTTAGCAAATAAACAAAGACCTGTTTGCAAAAAATTAACATCCCTCCCAAACTCACGATCATCTGGTATGACCAGATCACCTTTCGCGGTTTCAGGAGACGTACATGCTCTACCAAGGCGCTAACCTCACTCTTCACCAGCTGGACGATGGTATTGTCGAGCTGGTATTTGATGCCCCCGGCTCCGTTAACAAGCTGGATACGCAAACCGTGGCCAGTCTTGGCGATGCGGTAACGGTGCTGGAAAAACATGCCGGCCTGCGCGGTGTGCTTCTGCGATCAGCAAAACCCGCCTTTATCGTGGGTGCGGACATTACTGAATTCCTGGCGCTCTTTGATGCGCCGACAGAGAAACTGAGCCAGTGGCTGACCTTCGCCAACAGTATCTTCAATCGTCTGGAAGATTTGCCGGTGCCCACGATCTCGGCGATTGAGGGCTATGCGCTGGGCGGTGGCTGTGAATGTGTACTGGCCACGGATTTGCGCGTTGCCACACCGACGGCCCGCCTGGGGTTACCGGAAACGAAGCTGGGCATCATGCCGGGTTTTGGCGGCAGCGTGCGTCTTCCTCGTCTGTTAGGTGCCGACAGTGCAATGGAAATCATTGCCGCAGGCAAAGATGTTGACGGTGTTGAAGCGCTGAAACTGGGTCTGGTGGATGCGGTTGTCAGCAACGATAAGCTGCGTGATGCTGCGTTAACCATGCTAAAAGCGGCCGCCCACGACGGCAGCTGGCGTGCCCGTCGCGCCCCTAAACTGGCTCCGTTGAAACTCAGCCCCGTTGAAGCCGCGATGAGCTTTACGATAGCCAAAGGCATGGTGATGCAAACGGCGGGGAAACACTACCCTGCGCCAGTCACTGCCGTTAAAACCATTGAAGCGGCAGCAGCGCTGGGCCGCGATGATGCGCTAAAGCTGGAAACCGCAGCGTTTGTTCCGCTGGCACAGTCAGATGTGGCCCGCGCGCTCGTCGGGATTTTCCTCAACGATCAGTACATCAAAAGTCTGGCCAAAAAACGCAGCAGTGAAAGCGGCTCGCCCAGACAGGCCGCCGTGCTGGGCGCCGGTATTATGGGCGGTGGAATCAGCTATCAATCGGCATGGAAAGGCGTGCCGGTTAAAATGAAGGATATCAATCCGCAGGCGCTGACGCTGGGCATGAATGAAGCCAGTAAGCTTCTGAATAAGCAACTGGAACGCGGTAAAATAGACGGAAACAAGCTGGCCAGCGTCATTGCCACTATTCAGCCTACTCTCGATTATGCCGGTTTCGACCAGGCCGACATCGTGGTAGAAGCCGTCGTCGAAAATCCGAAAATCAAGGCCAGCGTTCTGGCTGAAACCGAAACCCATATGCGCGCTGATGCCATTCTGGCGTCAAACACCTCAACCATCCCCATCAGCCATCTGGCGCAGGCGTTGCAGCGTCCAGAAAATTTTTGTGGCATGCACTTCTTTAACCCGGTTCCACGTATGCCGCTGGTAGAGGTGATCCGTGGAGAGAAAACCAGTGAGGCCACGCTGGGTAAAGTTGTCGCCTGGGCCAGTAAAATGGGTAAAACCCCGGTGGTGGTGAATGACTGTCCGGGTTTCTTTGTTAACCGCGTTTTGTTCCCCTACTTCGCTGCCTTCGGCATGCTGTTGCGTGATGGTGCGGACTTCCGCCAGATCGACAAGGTAATGGAAAAACAGTTTGGCTGGCCGATGGGGCCTTCATGGCTGCTGGATGTCGTGGGCATTGATACCGCGCATCATGCGCAAAGCGTCATGGCGGACGGTTTTCCTGAACGGATGAAAAAAGACTATCGCGATGCGATCGATATTCTGTTTGAGGCGAAGCGCTTTGGTCAGAAAAATGGTCTGGGTTTCTGGCGCTGGGAAGAAGACAAAAAAGGGAAACCGAAAAAAGTGTCCGATGCAGAGATCGATGCCTTACTCGAACCCGCCTGCCAGCCTAAACGGATATTCAGTGATGAAGAGATTCTGAATCGCATGATGCTGCCGATGTTGAATGAAGTGGTTCGCTGCCTGGAAGAGAAGATTATCGCCTCACCTGCTGAAGCAGACATGGCGCTGGTCTATGGTCTGGGATTCCCGCCTTTCCGTGGCGGCGCTTTCCGTTATCTCGACACTTTGGGTAACGGCAACGTGGTGGATCAGGCGAAACGTTATTCGTCATTGGGTGGGCTGTATGCGCTCCCTGCCCTGCTGCTTGAGAAAGCGCGCCAACACGAAAGCTGGTATCCCGCCGTCAAACCGATCGATGAAGCCGCGTTCAGAAGCGCCTGAGGTAATCAAAATGGAAAATGTGGTAATTATTGACGCGGTGCGTACGCCGATGGGCCGTTCAAAAGGTGGGGCATTTCGCCATGTACGCGCTGAGGACCTGTCCGCGCATGTCATGCGTGCTCTGTTGAACCGCAATCCGGGGGTGAATGCCGCCACGCTGGACGACATTATCTGGGGTTGCGTGCAGCAAACGCTGGAGCAAGGCTTCAACATTGCCCGCAACGCCGCGCTGCTGGCTGAAATCCCGCACCGCGTTCCGGCTACAACGGTTAACCGTCTTTGCGGTTCTTCAATGCAGGCCTTACATGACGCCGCACGCGCAATCATGGTCGGCGATGCTCAGACTTGTTTAATTGGCGGTGTCGAACATATGGGGCATGTCCCCATGAACCATGGCGTCGATTTTCATCCGGGTTTAGGCCGTACCGTTGCGAAAGCCGCAGGGATGATGGGGCTAACGGCAGAGATGCTGGCGCGCATGCACCATATCAGCCGCGAGCAGCAGGACGCTTTTGCTTTGCGCTCTCATCAGCGTGCCTGGCAGGCCACGCAGCGTGGCGATTTTGCCAATGAAATTGTTGCGCTGCATGGTCACGATGCCGATGGCGTCCTGAAACGCTATGACGTTGACGAAGTCATCCGTGAAGATACCAGCCTGGAAGGACTGGCAGCACTGCGGCCTGCCTTCGATCCGGTGAACGGAACAGTCACTGCGGGCAGTTCGTCAGCGTTATCAGACGGGGCGGCGGGCATGTTGATCATGAGTGAAAGCCACGCACGAGAGCAGGGCCTGAAACCCCGTGCACGCATTAAAAGTATGGCAGTAGTGGGATGCGATCCTTCCATTATGGGATACGGCCCGGTCCCGGCCAGCAAGCTGGCACTGAAGCGCGCCGGGCTGAGCGTAAATGACATTGATGTTTTTGAACTTAACGAGGCTTTTGCCGCGCAGGTTCTGCCCTGCATCAACGATCTCGGCCTGTCAGACAGGCTCGATGACAAGGTCAACCTCAATGGCGGCGCCATCGCGTTGGGCCATCCGTTAGGCTGCTCAGGCGCACGCATCAGCACGACGTTGCTGAACATTATGGAACGTCGCGATGCGCAATTCGGCCTGGCCTCCATGTGTATTGGTTTGGGTCAGGGCATCGCTACCGTTATTGAACGCGTTTAATACGTTGGAACGTTATAGTGTGAGATTTACCCGCCTGTCAGGGGCGGGTTTTTTCTTGTGCTGTCACGTCAGATAAAAGCAAACGCATCGCCATACATTTGTGCTTCAACGGCACCTCGTTCTGAACAAAAGCGTTCACGGGCGATTTTCGCCATTTCGAAGCGGCCGGCAATATAAATCTCATGCTCACTCAGGGTCGCAAAGTCCTGCATGACGGCTGTCAGCACCGTACCAGAACGGCCCGGCCAGCCTGCTTCAGGCTGTTCGACAACCGGAATCACTTTCAGATTCGGATGCTTAATCGCCAGTGCTTCCAGCTCGTCCAAATCATACAAATGCTTCAGTTCGCGCCCGCCCCAGTAAACCGCAATATCACGGTTGGGTTGTTCGGCAAGCGCAGTGAGTAAAATGGAACGCACATAGGAAAAGCCTGTGCCACCCGCGATCAGGATTAACGGCTTGTCACTCTCTTCACGCAACCAGGCATCACCATGTGGGATGTCCACCACAATTTGCCCTTCCTGCTGAATACGATCCATCACCGCCATGGCGTAGAGATTCAGCTCTGAGGCACCGATATGCAGTTCAATGATTTCAGTTTCCATTGGCGTGGAGGCTAATGAAAACGGGCGCTTGTCACGCTCATCCATTACGACCATCAGGTACTGCCCTGCGCGAAAACTAAAATCTGCTTCCGGAATCAGGCGAACGCGATACACCGTGTCGGTAATCGCCTCAACTGAAGTTACTTTACAGCTTAACGTTGTCATGCGGTCCCTCTGTCGGGTCGTCTTTATGGTTATTGCTCACCATCAACGCTGTGATGGTTGATCAAAAATACCGAGGTCATCCCAGATAGCGTCGATACGTGCGGTAACGGCCGGATCTTTAACAATCGGCGTGCCCCACTCTCGTTGCGTCTCACCTGGCCATTTATTCGTGGCGTCGAGGCCCATCTTTGACCCTAGTCCGGAAACCGGAGACGCAAAATCAAGATAATCGATTGGCGTGTTTTCTACCAATACGGTATCGCGTGCCGGGTCCATACGCGTCGTGATTGCCCAGATGACGTCGTTCCAGTCGCGGGCATTAACGTCATCATCACACACAATAACAAATTTGGTGTACATGAACTGCCGTAAAAATGACCAGACGCCAAACATCACGCGCTTGGCATGTCCCGCGTACTGTTTTTTAATCGTCACGACCGCCAGTCGGTAAGAGCATCCTTCTGGTGGCAAATAGAAATCGACGATTTCCGGGAACTGTTTAATCAGAATCGGTACAAGCACTTCATTCAGCGCCACGCCCAGGACGGCGGGTTCATCCGGTGGCCTTCCGGTATAGGTAGAATGGTAGATCGCCTGATGACGCTGCGTGATGTGCGTAACGGTAAACACCGGGAAACTGTCGACTTCATTATAGTAACCGGTGTGATCGCCATAGGGACCTTCAGGTGCCATGTCACCGGGTTCGATATAGCCTTCCAGCACAATTTCGGCGCTCGCAGGCACTTCCAGATCGTTTGAGAGGCACTTGACGACTTCGGTCTTGTTGCCGCGCAGCAGACCGGCAAACGCATACTCTGACAACGTGTCAGGGACGGGCGTGACCGCACCCAGAATGGTCGCCGGATCGGCGCCCAGTGCAACGGACACCGGGAAACGTTCGCCAGGATGTGCCTTGCACCATTCAAGATAATCCAGGGCACCACCACGATGAGAAAGCCAGCGCATGATCAGGCGATTTTTGCCAATCACCTGCTGACGATAGATGCCTAAATTTTGTCGCTCTTTATGCGGGCCGCGCGTTACGGTTAATCCCCATGTAATCAGCGGGGCAGCGTCGCCGGGCCAGCATTTCATGACCGGGATTTGGGTCAGGTCGACCTCATCACCACTGAAAACCACCTCCTGACAGGGCGCATTGCGCAACCTTTTGGTCGGCATATTCAGTACTTGCTTAAACTGCGGCATTTTACTGAACAGATCGCGGAAACCTCTCGGTGGCTCAGGTTCTTTTAAAAAGGCCAGCAACTCACCCACTTCACGCAGTGCACTGACCTCTTCCTGGCCCATGCCCATGGCCACGCGTTTTGGCGTACCGAACAGGTTACACAGTACAGGCATGTCGTAACCTTTTGGGTTCTCAAACAGCAATGCCGGACCGCCTGCACGCAGGGTGCGATCGGCAATTTCGGTCATTTCCAGTTCGGGGTCGATCACGTGCGAGATACGCTTGAGTTCACCACGCTGTTCAAGCAGCGCAATAAAGTCTCTTAAATCCTGATATTTCATGCGGCTTCAACTTTCCGGCCAGAGTGAATTTGCCATTATAGGGCTGATTACATGAATGTGTGGAGCTTTATGCACCGCATGGCTTATCTTGCCCGTCACGGGCAACCATCAGACGAATAATGTCGCTTAGTTTTCGTGCTGAACCTTACCGCATAATGGCTATTTTTTCATTTTATGCGATGGCATTCGTCATTCAGAACAATCTTAGTTTATTTTCCAGGCAACGCCGCGTAACAGACCCCAATGCGCTATAACTCTGAGTGGAGGTTTGCTATTCTTAGCGTCCATTCATTGGGAGCAGTTATGGAATCCTGGTACTTACTCTATTGCAAACGTGGGCAGCTATTGCGTGCGAAAGAGCATCTTGAGCGGCAAGCCGTAAATTGCCTGAGCCCCATGATCGCGCTTGAGAAAATTGTGCGTGGCAAGCGAACTACCGTAAGTGAACCGCTGTTCCCAAACTACCTGTTCATTGAGTTTGACCCCGAAGCCATTCACACCACAACCATCAGCAGTACACGTGGCGTCAGCCATTTCGTGCGCTTTGGCGCGACGCCGGCCACCGTACCTGCTGTCGTTATTGATGCACTGCAGACTGATGTGCCACAAACGCTGATCGATCCTGAAACGCCGCAAAACGGCGATGAAGTCATCATCACCGAAGGGACGTTTGAAGGTCTGCGGGCTATCTTCTCAGAGCCCGATGGCGAAGCACGCTCCATCCTGTTGCTGAATCTGCTAAACAAACAGGTTGTCCGGAGCGTGGATAACCGACAATTCCGTAAAGCCTAACTCAGCCCGAACAGCGTGCGCGCATTATGATCCACCTGGGCTGCCAGCGCCTCTGGTTCCTCGCCTCGCCAGTTCGCGACCTGCTGCAGGATATGCGGTAAAAAACAGGGTTCATTGCGCCGGGAAGTTGGCCGTGGGCGCATATCCCGCGGTAACAGATAGGGCGCATCCGTTTCCAGTAGCAACCGTTCGGCGGGAATCAACGGCAACATCTCACGCAGGGCAATTCCCCGGCGTTCATCGCATACCCAACCGGTAATGCCTACCGATAAGCCCATTTCCAGGCAGGCCGCTAACTCTTCCCGCGTACCGGTAAAACAGTGAATCACGGCGGCGGGTAATTTGGGCAACCAGGGCTCAAGTACCGCAGCAAAGCGTTCATGCGCTTCCCGACAGTGAAGAAACACGGGCATATTCAGTTCCGCAGCTAATGCCAGTTGCGCGTCAAACGCATATTCCTGCTGCTGATGTGCGGACAGGTTACGATTGAAATCCAGCCCGCATTCACCTATCGCCACAACCTGGGCTTTTTCCGCCAGCCGGCGCAGCGTATTCGCGACCTCTTGTGACCACTCACTGGCATGATGGGGATGCACGCCCGCGGTGGACCAGCAGTAACCCGGATGAGCCTCAGCCAGCCGCTGCGCCTGCTGACTTTCCAGCGCATTGGTACCGGTAATCAACATGCCGGTGACGCCCGCGTCACGGGCGCGCGTAATCACCTTTTTTCGATCGGAGGCGAACTGCGTGCTGGTCAGGTTTACACCGATATCAAACATATTTTTACTCTCTGTCAAAAACATCCTAAACAAAAAACCGCCTGACGGCGGTTTTTGGCTTGTGTCTCCCGCTTCTGCGGGTGTACTGAATACGACATCAGGATTCGATGTTCTGTTCCTCATCCTCTGTCTGACGGCCTTTTCCCACATAGTACCGTGAAAAGAATACGCCGACTTCAAACAGGCAGTACATCGGAATAGCGAGCAAAGTTTGAGAAAAAACGTCCGGTGGTGTGAGCAGCATCCCGACAACAAACGCGCCGACCAGGATGTAAGGACGCTTCTTTTTTAAATCCTCAGGGCTGGTAATACCGGTCCAGCACAGCAGCACAATGGCTACCGGCACTTCAAATGCCACACCAAACGCCATAAACAAGGTCATGACAAAATCGAGATAGTTGGTGATATCTGTCGCGATAGTGACGCCCTGCGGCGCGGTTTTCGCAAAGAAGCCGAAAGCCAGCGGAAAAACAATGAAATAGGCAAAGGCCACGCCAACATAAAACAGTAGCGTACTGGAAAACAGCAGCGGCATGACCAGCTTACGTTCGTGGCGATAAAGCGCTGGCGCAATAAACGCCCAGACCTGATAAAGAATAACCGGCACGGCAAGGAACACCGACACGATCATCGTCAGCTTTATCGGCGTGAAGAAAGGTGAGGCGACATCCGTCGCGATCATGCTGGCACCCGCTGGCATCTGATTGATCAGTGGCGACGCCACGGCATGGTAGATGTCATTAGCAAAGTAGATCAGTGCCAGAAAAATAACTAACACAGCAATTATGCAGTTCAGCAGACGTTTACGCAGCTCAATCAGATGGCTGATAAGTGGTTGGGTATCTTCAACGGCCATTATCGTTCATCACTTGCAGAAGGAGGAGAAGCTGGGTTGAGCGACGGCGCGGCGTTGCCCGGTTTTTCCGCAGGCGGTGCGTCTGTCCGACCCGGCGATTGCGGCGGAGCACTGGCATAGCCGGACGCAGGCCGCGGCGGGACCGGCGTGGTCGCCGTGTTGCTGTCCTGTGCCGGTGCAACCGCAGCCTCGACATGGGGTTCAACAGGTGCGTGTGCGAGTGACTGTGCCTGCTGCTCACTGGCCACAGGCGTCACCGGTTTCGGCGAGTCACTCCCCGTCTGGTGTAACGGGGAATGGATGGTGTTTGCTTCGTCTTCTTCTCTTTCGATATCAATGCTCTGTTGAACCGAGCGTTTCATTGAATCCGCGGTTTTACGCAACGCTTCCATGGATTCTTTCAGCTCAGGCGACAATGTGCCGTGGCTGGCTTCCTCCACCTTTTTCAGGCTGTCCTGCAGTTCCTGCAGTTTCAGCTCTTGCGCCAGCTCACTCTGAACATTGGCCGCCAGTGAACGGACCGCCCGAATCCATCCGACAACCGTTTTAACCGCATGCGGCAAACGTTGCGGACCCAGGACAATCAGCCCGATCACGAAGACTAATAGCAACTCACCAAAACCAATATCGAACACGGTTTACACCTGCTTGTCGTTCTTAATGTCGTCTTTCTGAGCAGACGTTGGCTGTTTGTCCGCCAGCGTTTTCGCATGGAAATCCGCGTCCTGCTCTTTTGGCTGATCTTTTTTGTCGTCTTCATCACTCATGGCTTTCTTGAAACCACGGATAGACGAACCCAAATCCGACCCCAGATTACGTAACTTGTTGGTACCGAACAAAAGCACCACAATCACGGCAATAATTAATAACTGCCAAATACTGATACCGCCCATGAGATAGCCTCGATTTTTTTGTTAAAAACTGCGGAATGAAGCACAACCTAAACCCTTGTTAATTCGGGTCTCAGTCAGCGACATTACCGCGTTTCAGCCGCGAGTGACAATCAGTTTGTCTTGCGCCAGCCGATTAACCAACTGACAAAACCTGCCGCCATTAATGCCGCCGGAAACAGGTCCCACTCAGGCCTGCTGAGGAGTACCGCTGTACCGCTAATCAGCAGCGTGGCACCGACGCCAAACAGGAAACGCGCCTGATGCTGACGTGTACGTTGGACACTCAAATCGTTCACGAGTTTATCGACGCTAAGACGTAACTGCTTATGCTGCTGCATGCTGTCATAGAACAACTCGGGCAGCTCGGGCAGTTTCTCTGCCCAGTAGGGCGCTTTTTCTTTCACTGCGCGAATGATCGCCGGAATACCAATCTGATCTTTAATCCAGTCTTCAAGGAACGGTTTCGCCGTTTTCCATAAGTCCAGTTGCGGATAGAGCTGCCGGCCAATCCCTTCGATATAGAGCAACGTTTTTTGCAACAGCACCAGCTGTGGCTGCACTTCCATATTGAAACGTCGCGCCGTGTTAAACAGGTTTAGCAGCACGTGACCAAATGAAATTTCAGCCAGCGGTTTTTCAAAGATGGGTTCGCACACCGTACGAATGGCAAACTCGAAGTCTTCCACGTTGGTATCTGCCGGTACCCAGCCAGAGTCAACATGCAGCTCTGCCACTTTGCGGTAATCCCGGTTAAAGAAGGCGATAAAGTTTTCGGCCAGATAGCGCTTATCTTCCTTGTTCAACGAGCCGACAATCCCGCAGTCGATGCCGATATATTGCGGGTCTTCAGGATGCTCATAGCTGACAAAGATATTGCCAGGGTGCATGTCTGCATGGAAGAAGCTGTCGCGGAAAACCTGTGTGAAGAACACCTGTACGCCGCGTTCGGCTAACAGTTTCATGTTAACGCCATGCTGCTCCAGCGTCGCCACATCGGAGATAGGAATACCGTAGATGCGTTCCATCACCATCATGGTTTCGCTGCAGTAGTCGGAGTAAACCTCGGGAACATACAGCATGCGGCTGTTTTCGAAGTTACGCCGCAGCTGGATGGCATTGGCTGCTTCACGCAGCAGGTTTAATTCGTCGATCAGCGTTTTTTCATAATCGCGCACCACCTCAACCGGACGCAGACGGCGACCATCCGGCAGCAGGCGCGGTACCCAACGGGCGATGCGGTAGATCAGCTTCATATCGGCTTTGATCACCGGCAGAATATCCGGGCGGATAACCTTAATGACAACCTTTTTGCCGTTGGATTTCAGTGTTGCCGTGTGAACCTGCGCAATAGAGGCAGAAGCCAGTGGGGTGATATCGAAGTCATCAAACCAGGACTCAATCGGTGCCCCCATGGAAGCTTCGATTTGTGCTTTGGCTTTCACGCCGTCGAAGGGCGCAACCCGGTCCTGCAAAATAGCCAGTTCATCGGCGATCTGCGGGGGAAACAGGTCACGCCGCGTGGACAGCATCTGACCAAACTTGATCCAGACGGGGCCCAGCTGTTCCATCGCCAGACGCAGCCGAATGCCCATCTGTTCGTGTTTGTGCTGGTTAGGAATCCAAAACACGCACCGCCGCCACAGCCGAAGCGGCAGAGTAATACGCATTTGGGGAATCAGTTCATCAAGTCCGTATGTCAGAAACACCTTGATAATGAAATATAACCGGCGGATCTCTCCAAAACTCATTTCGCCTCCAGCTGTGCCAGACGCGCATTAAGCGCATCAAGCGAACGTTCCATCGCGCTAACTTCCTCAGCGAACCAGGCAAATTCCAGCGCACCTGGCGCAACGCGCCACTCTTCCGTCAACGCCTGACCGAGATAATCCTGACGTCGCTGCGTTTCCGCTTTAAACAAGCGAAATGCGCGCTGCGCACCCTGGCTGATCCCTTGCGCGGCGATATCACCGATCCAGGGCGCCAGGTATTCGGCAGGATCCAGCTCAGCCAGATCCATCAACGCAGAGAATTGCTGCACCACCTGCAAATCCCCTTCGACCTGTAACTCACCGCTGCGTATCAGCGTCGTCAGTTGCTGGCGATCGCGTAGCTTCGGCAGCGACTTAAGCTGCGTAATGACCGTGCAGTCGCTGCTGTCCTGCCAGTCACTAAGGACATCCAGCTGTTGCTCACTGAACACCAGCACCAGCGGCCAGGATAGCTCACTCAAACGCAACATCAGTACCTTGCCTGCTAAACGCTGACGTGCGCTTTTCAGACCACGATCGCGGTAGAGAATACGGTTTAGCGCCGTTTCAATACCGGCAGTGATGACGGGGGTTAAGGTCATGGCCATAATGGTTAAAATTTAAACCCACGATGAAGTGCCACGATGCCGCCCGTCATATTTGAATAGGTGGTGTTTTCAAATCCCACATCGTTCATCATCGCTTTCAGGGTTTCCTGGTCGGGATGCATGCGGATGGACTCGGCCAGATAGCGATAACTTTCTGCATCCTGAGCAACCAGTTGGCCGATGCGCGGCAGAATATGGAACGAGTAGGCATCGTAGGCTTTGCTCAGCGGCTCAATAACAGGTTTCGAGAACTCCAGCACCAGCAAACGTCCACCCGGTTTCAGCACGCGGAACATCGACGCCAGCGCCTTCTCTTTTTCCGTAACGTTACGCAGGCCAAAAGAGATCGTAATGCAGTCGAAGTAGTTGTCAGGAAACGGCAGCGCTTCGGCGTTGGCCTGAACATAACTGACATTGCCAACGATACCGAGGTTTCGTAGCTTCTCCCGGCCCATTTTCAGCATAGAGCTGTTAATATCAGCCAGAACAACCTGCCCGGTCTCGCCCACCAGCCGTGAAAATTTTGCGGTTAAATCGCCGGTTCCACCGGCCAGATCCAGGACACGCTGACCGCGACGCACACCGCTGCTGTCGATGGTAAAACGCTTCCAGACGCGATGGACGCCAAACGACATTAAGTCGTTCATCAGGTCATATTTCGCCGCTACGGAATGAAACACGTCCGCGACTTTGTCAGCTTTCTCGCTCTTGGCGACGGTCTGAAAGCCAAAATGGGTAGTTTCCTGCTGTGATTCATCTGCCATCGGTTTTACCTGCTCCACAAACAATACTTATGGAAGTGTATCAGAGTCACGGAGGTCAGGCACGTTGGCGACCTGCTTATTCGTGGAGGTGCCGAACCCGCTCACAACTTTCTTCTGCGTTTTGGTCGTTACCGGGCATACTGTCGTGCTCATTTTCGGGCATCGCGCGTTCGACCAGATGGGGATTGATAGCGCGTTTAACCTCTACACCTAAGTCACGGAAGCCTTCCGTTTGTGCGATCAAATTACCCCGCCCTTCTGCCAGCTTCTTCATCGCTTCACGATAGCTGTTTTGGGCCTTATCAAGGCTGTGACCAATACCGCTCATATCATCAACAAACAGGCGCATTTTGTCGTAAAGCCTGGCTGCGCGCTCGGCAATCCGCTGCGCATTGCGGCTTTGATGCTCGTAGCGCCAGAGATTGTTGATGGTACGCAATGCAACCAGCAGCGTGGTCGGACTGACCAGCATGATATTTTGCTGGAGCGCTTCGCCGATCAATTCTGGCTGCCGATCGATTGCCAGTAAAAACGCCGGTTCAACCGGGATAAACATCAACACATAATCCAGTGAGCGTAAACCGGGCAATTGTTGATAATCTTTACGGCCCAGCAAACGGATATGGCCGCGTACGGCACTGATATGCGCCTGAATGGCCTGTTCACGTTCAATGTCATCATCCGCGTTGAAATACCGCTCGTAGGCAACCAGCGTCATTTTGGCGTCGATCACCACATCTTTCCCCTGGGGAAGCCGGACGATGACATCGGGCTGCATGCGGCTTTGCTGCTCGTTCTGCATGCTGACCTGGATATCGTATTCATAGCCTTCACGCAATCCTGACGCTTCCAGTACCCGGCTCAGCACCACCTCGCCCCAGTTGCCCTGGATTTTGTTGTCGCCTTTGAGCGCTTTGGTCAGGTTGAGCGCTTCCTGGGCCATCTGCGCATTCAGTTGCTGTAGCTGACGAATCTCGTGGGTCAGTGTATGGCGTTCACGCGCTTCCGCGCCAAAGCTCTCATTGACCTGCCGCCGAAAGCCATCGAGCTGTTCACGCAACGGCCCAATCAGGCTGTTCAGACTTTGACGGTTTTGCTCATCAACGCGGCGACCGCTGTTTTCAAAAATTCGGTTAGCCAGGTTTTCAAACTGCGCGCTAAGCCGCTGCTCGCTGTTGGTCAACAGGCGCTGCTTCTCTTCCGCTGCAAAACGGGTTTCCTCAAGACGGATGGTCACTTCACGCAGCTCGGCTTCCTGCGCGCTGTTCACCTCCAGCTGATTGCGCAGCTCTCGTGTCAGTTGCTCGCTCTCATTACGCCAGTAATCCAGCTGTTGCAGGCGCTCATTGGCTCCGCTTAATGATCCATGAAGCTGTCTCAACTCCTGTTCGCGCTGTTGCAGCTGCTGCTGGAGCTGCTCGATATGCTGTTGCTGACGTTGTTGTGCTTCGTTAAGCAGACGGCGCTCTGTGGTAAAGCTGGCTAACTGATGACTGACACGCATTTGCGCCAGTATCCAGCCAACACCCAGGCCGGCGAGCCCAAGGCAGATGCTGATAATGATGTGCTGATCCATATTCTCCTCGCTGGTCAGGCTATTGAGGAAAAAGGTAAATTCGCACTGTATGAATGTCCAGATATATTTACTGAGGGGGAAAACGAGACGTAAAGACAAGGCCATGACAGGCCGGACAGCCGGCCTGTCTGTCAAACGAAGGGCTAGAGTAATCGACGGGCCGCTTCAACTACTATTTTGACGGCATCGCTTTCGGTCTGCTTCATCGTCACTGCATCGGGAATCTCTTTTTGCGTGCGGTTAACAATCACGCCCGCCACCATGCCTGCGCGCAGGCCCTGACTGGCGCACATGGTTAACAGCGTCGCCGATTCCATCTCATAGTTCAGGACGCCCATCTGCTGCCACTCCTGCATAGAGCCCTGAAAACGGTTCACGACGCGGCCCGAGAAGGTGTCGTAGCGCTCCTGGCCGGGGTAGAAGGTATCAGATGAGGCGGTAATCCCGATATGGGTTTTAGCACCGCAGGCTTCTGCCGCAGCCACTAAGGCCGTTGTGCAGGTGAAATCGGCGACGGCCGGAAATTCCATTGGTGCGAAGTGCAGGCTGGCACCGTCCAGGCGTACAGACGCCGTCGTAACCAGAACGTCGCCGACATTGATATGCGGCTGGATGGCGCCCGTTGTCCCTACACGCAGGAAAGTGCGCACGCCAAGCTGAGCAAGCTCCTCGACGGCAATGGAGGTGGAAGGTCCGCCAATCCCGGTAGAACAGACCACGACGGGTTTACCGTCAAGCTTAGCCAGCCAGCTGGTGAACTCACGATGGGAAGCCAGGTGCCGGGGATCGTCCATCAGTCCGGCAATTTTTTTTACACGTTCCGGATCGCCAGGAACAATGGCCAGTGTCGCCCCCTGCAGGTCGGCTTTCGTCAGGCCAAGATGGAAAACGTCAGACTGTGTCATATCAGACTCCGGGTTAAGGAAAAACAGTACGCCACTTTACGTTACCCGACGGGTTAAATGTGTGACTGGTTTCACTCAAGAAAATGAAAGTTACATTTTCGGTGAAATTTTTAGTGATTAATATCACACATTTATCTCAGACCTTCCGTAATGCTACATATGGTGATGTGGAAGGCAGCATGAGAATGTTAAAGAGAAGTGTATTTTAAAGGTTATAAGCTCTGTTACGCATTGCCCGGAACCAGTAATAAATGCCCAGGCTATAGTTACGTGATTGCGCATACGCTTGCACGGAGATAACGATGAAAACCGACGATAATATGACACAAAAATCAGCCGCAGGCGCGTTTGCTCCGGCAGTTCAGCCCACGGCTTCGACCACCATTATTACCGACAGCCCGGCCATCCACGCCGGTGAGACGTCTATTCCGAGTCAGGGTGAAAATCTTCCGGCTTTTTACGCGAAACCGCAGTCAGCAGACGGGCCGTTGCCTGTTGTGCTGGTCGTGCAGGAAATTTTCGGCGTTCATGAACACATTCGCGACATTTGTCGTCGTCTGGCGCTGGAAGGCTATCTGGCTGTCGCGCCAGAGCTTTACTTCCGCGAAGGCGACCCCAACGACTACAACGATATTCCTACGCTGTTTAAAGAACTGGTCAGCAAGGTGCCTGACAGCCAGGTATTGGCGGATCTCGATCATGCCGCTAACTGGGCGGCCCGCAACGGTGGCGACATCCGCCGGATGGGAATTACCGGTTTCTGTTGGGGCGGACGCATCAGTTGGCTCTATGCGGCACACAACCCGCAACTTCGCGCTGCCGTGGCCTGGTATGGTCGCCTGGTAGGGGAAAAAACCATGAAGCAGCAAAAACATCCTATCGATATTGCTGTGGATCTGAACGCGCCTGTACTGGGTTTGTATGGTGGTCAGGATGACGGCATTCCGCTGGAAAGCGTGGAGCAGATGCGCCAGGCCTTACATGCTGCAAACGCAAAGGCAGAGATCATTGTGTATCCCGATGCCGGGCATGCTTTTAACGCCGACTATCGTCCGAGCTACCATGCCGAATCGGCAAAAGACGGCTGGGCACGTATGTTAGCCTGGTTTAAGCAGTACGGTGTCGCATCCACTGAGTGATAAAAAAAGGGCGCGTAAGCGCCCAAACTCTCGACGTCGCCATCCAACACCCGCAAATCTGAGAGCTTTTCCGCGTTAACCCTGCTCACAAGCCTGGTGGGTTTTCAGGCTGGATTGCGGAGTGTCCCATAGCCGTTCTGCAGCAACATAACGCGCCTCATTTTTTCTGCTATTTCTTGAGTGAATGTCGTCACCCTCCGGTCCGTTCCGTTTGGATAAGCAAATACTCATTTTTCAGCTCGCGCCGCACACCTGTACGTGAAAAGCCGGGAGTAGGGTTATGGATTGGTATTTGCTATTCTCCAGAAATGCCTGGGTCAGTCTGATCGCCAGTCACGTTTAGCCGTCCAGATGTTTACACCGCTATATTCTGCGGGTACTGTATGTCTCTCAAGCGCAAATTATTCAGTTTCGATGTGAAGGACCCTCATGATCGAATTCAAACATCTCCGGACGCTTCAGGCTCTGCGGAATACCGGCTCGCTGGCCGCCGCGGCCGCCCAGCTTCACCAGACGCAGTCGGCGTTGTCACATCAGTTCAGCGATCTGGAACAGCGGCTGGGATTCCGCCTGTTTGTACGCAAAAGCCAGCCATTGCGCTTCACGCCGCAGGGCGAAATTCTGTTGCAGCTGGCGGAACAGATTCTGCCGCAAATTCAGCAGGCGCTTCAGGCCTGCCATGAGCCGCAACAGACTACGCTTCGTGTTGCCATTGAATGTCATAGCTGCATTCAGTGGCTCACGCCGGCACTGGATAAGTTTCGTCAGAGCTGGCCACAGGTGGTGATGGATTTTAAATCAGGTGTGACCTTCGATCCGCAACCTGCACTGCAACAGGGTGAGCTGGATATCGTTTTAACGTCCGATATTCTGCCGCGCTCGGGCCTGTTCTATTCACCGATGTTCGATTTCGAAGTGCGCCTGGTGCTGGCACCCGATCATCCTCTGGCTCAGGTCGAACATATATCCCCTGACGCACTGGCCGACGAAGTGTTGATGATTTACCCGGTGCAGCGTCAGCGGCTGGATATCTGGCGTCATTTCCTTCAGCCCGCGGGCATCAGTCCTGCACTGAAGAATGTGGATAACACGCTGTTGATGATTCAGATGGTGTCGGCGCGCATGGGCATTGCCGCGCTGCCACACTGGGTAGTGGAGAGCTTTGAAAAACAGGGGTTAGTGATCACGAAAACACTGGGAGAGGGATTATGGAGTCGGCTTTATGCCGCCGTGCGTGACGGCGAGCAGCGTCAGCCTGTGCTGGAAGCCTTTATCCATTTTGCCCGTCAGCATGCCTGTGAACATTTGCCTTTTGTCAGGAATGCCGCGCATCCTGCAGCCGTTTAGCCGCATGAGCGACAAAGCTGCGCGGCGGCGGGCAAAATCCCCTATAATGCGCAGCCTGTTGACTGACCTTGAGACGATCTCACCATGACTAACAACGATATTTTGCGCAGCGTGCGCTATATGCTCGATCTGAACGATGCCAAAATGGTGGCGATTTTTGCCTTAGCGGAGTGCGAGGTTCCTCAGGCCGATATCACCAGTTGGCTGAAAAAAGATGAAGATGCGGCATTTCGCCCCTGCCCCGATGTCCTGATGGGCTATTTCCTGAATGGCTTAATCTTTCATCGCCGTGGGAAAAGTGAGGATGCCCCTGCGCCTTCCATCGAGCGTAAGATGAATAACAACATTTTCATGAAAAAGCTGCGTATTGCATTTGACCTGAAAACGACCGACATCCCTGATATCCTGAAAAAAGCCAACTTCACCGTCTCTCAGGCGGAGATTGGCGCGATCTTCCGTAAACCGGATCACAAAAACTATCGTGAATGCGGTGACCAGATTCTGCGTAATTTCCTCAAGGGGCTGACGATGATTCATCGCCCTGCGCCAGGCAAGCCCGCTTAAACCAGCCGCCGACTTACGCTCGTCCCGCCGGAGAAAGCGCACCGGGATAACAATGCGGTCCGCTCTGCCGGGCGAGCAGACGCCGTCTTGCTCGCCTTCTGCCGACGCGCGCCCCGTCCGCCATGGGATCGCAACAGACTGAGCGGCCTGCTACTTTTGGCGTCGATGCGCGGCGATGCCTTGTTTCTTCACTGTTGATTGTTCTTACCGATCACCCAGCGCTTATGGACCCACAAGGACGCTACTATCACGAGCGCACCGGCAATAAAGCTTGGCCAGTGTGGCTTTTGCTGCCATATCGCCAGGTTGACCAGCAAGCCTGCCGGCACATGCATGTTGTTCATGATGCCCAACGTGCCAGCATCGACCTGCGTAGCACCGTAGTTCCACATAAAGTAACCCAGTCCGGACGCCACCACGCCCAGCCAGACCAGAATGCCCCACTGCAGTGAGGTGGTCGGAAGTTTATGCGGGTTGCCCCAGACGGCCCAGGCCACCACCGCAATCAGCACCGCGCCCAGATAGAACCACGAAAAGGCCGTGTGCTGCGGCACAGGACGGGTTTCCTGCAAACGTTTGTAGCCCACCATACCTGCTGCAAAGCAAATATTGGCTAACTGTACCAGCAACAGGCCGAACCAGAAGTTATCGCTGACTTTGTCATAACGAATGATTGCCGCGCCCGCCACAGCCAGCAACGCACTGAAAATGTACCCTGCGCGCAGAGGCCGTCGACTGATCACGTCGTAGATCAACGTGACGTACAGCGGCGTCATCACGGTAAACAGCAGGAATTCAGACACGCTCAGATAGAGATAGGCTTCGAAACTCAGTAAATACATGATGCCCAGTTGCAGCATGCCTACCAGCATATACAGCAGGAGCGTAGAGGGGCGATAGCCGCGCCAGCGCAGGAAAGGCAAAAATACCACGGCCGCCAGCGCCAGGCGCATCAGCACCGAAAACCAGCTGTCAACCTGACCGGCAAGATACTCGCCAATCAGGCTGAATGAAAAAGCCCACAGAATGGTAGTAACAATCAATAAAAGCACGGTAACAACCCCGAAATAAACAGAGCGACAGTGTAAACAATGTCCGCACAGCAGGGAGATTTATCTGGTTGACATCTGTGCATTAACCAGGCAGTTACGCATTAATCTGCCGGTCAGGCTTTTTACCTTCTTATCGGGCATATCCTGTCAGCAGAAAAATGTGCGAATCAGCGCATCGGCCTGAGCTTTTCGCGCCAGGCTGTCATAAATCTGTAACATATTTGTCATTCATCACAGTAAAGCCACGTATCTCTGTCTATTCTCTGCGCGAAATGGCGCATCCCGATCGCCGTTTTCTTGAGTTTTGCCCAACCTGCCGGGAATCAAAATCATAATGCGCCCTGGAGGGCCACCGCTATGTTGAGTATTTTTAAACCTGCACCACACCAGCCCCGGGTCGAAGATCATCGTATCGATCCACGCTACCGTCGCCTGCGCTGGCAAATCTTTATCGGAATTTTCGTTGGCTATGCGGCCTACTATCTGGTTCGAAAGAATTTCGCCCTGGCGATGCCCTACCTGGTTGAACAAGGCTTCTTACGCGGCGATCTGGGTTTTGCGCTTTCAGGCATCTCCATCGCCTATGGCTTTTCCAAATTTATTATGGGTTCGGTGTCAGACCGGTCGAATCCACGGGTCTTCTTACCTGCCGGCTTAACGCTGGCGGCTGCTGTAATGCTGATTATGGGGTTTGTGCCCTGGGCAACCTCCAGCATTATGGTGATGTTCGTACTGCTGTTCATCTGTGGCTGGTTTCAGGGAATGGGCTGGCCGCCCTGCGGACGCACTATGGTCCACTGGTGGTCACAAAAGGAGCGCGGCGGCATCGTTTCTGTGTGGAACTGTGCGCATAACGTCGGCGGCGGGATTCCGCCCCTGCTGTTTCTGCTGGGGATGGCGTGGTTCAACGACTGGAAAGCCGCGCTATATATGCCCGCCTTCGGGGCGATCGCCATTGCGATTCTGGCCTTTGCCCTGATGCGCGATACGCCGCAATCTTGTGGATTACCGCCGATTGAGGCCTATAAAAACGACTATCCGGTGGATTACAACGAAAGTCATGAGGAAGAGTTCACTGCCAGACAAATCTTTATGAAGTATGTCCTGCCCAACAAACTGCTGTGGTACATCGCTCTGGCAAATGTGTTTGTCTACCTGCTGCGTTACGGCATCCTCGACTGGTCACCGACCTACCTGAAAGAAGTAAAGCATTTCACGCTTGATAAGTCCTCCTGGACCTACTTCTTTTATGAGTATGCGGGCATTCCCGGTACGCTGTTGTGCGGCTGGATGTCAGACAAGGTCTTTCGCGGCAACCGTGGTGCGACAGGGGTGTTTTTTATGACGCTGGTTACCGCTGCTACCGTCATCTACTGGCTAAATCCGCCGGGCAATCCCGGTGTGGACATGGCCTGCATGATCGCGATTGGCTTTCTGATTTATGGACCGGTAATGCTCATTGGTCTGCATGCGCTGGAGCTGGCACCCAAAAAAGCGGCTGGCACGGCTGCCGGGTTTACGGGGCTGTTCGGTTATCTGGGTGGCTCAGTCGCGGCCAGCGCCATTGTGGGTTATACCGTCGATTACTTCGGCTGGGATGGCGGATTCATCGTGATGATTGCCGGCGCCGTTATGGCGGTAGTGCTGCTGCTGTTAACCATGATCAGTGAGCACCGGCATAAGCAAAAAAGGGCATAACGGCTTTGCCAGAAGGCCGGCTTACCGGCCTTCTTTTCGGATTACGACAGATAGAGTGTTCTCAGCGTCTCCGGGACGGCATCCTGGGCATTACTGCCAATCACTTCCAGTTCAGGTAAGGTGTCTTTCAGACGCTGATGGGCGTTAGCCATAATGCAGCCTTTGCCTGCCATACTCAGCATTTCGACATCATTCATACCATCACCAAACGCAATACAGTCTTTAAGCGTAAAGCCTAACTGTTTTGCCACCGCTTCCAGGGCATGGCCTTTTGACACGCCGCCTGCCATCACTTCGAGGCAGGTCGGCAGCGAAAAACTCACGTTAACCCTGTCGCCCCAGCGTGCTTCGATGGCCTGCTCCATAGGGACAAGGTGTTCCGGTTCTTCACAGGTAAAAAAGACTTTGCTGATGCCATCCGTCGGCAGCATGCCCGGCTCATAAACCTGATAGTGAAAATCGGACTCGCGAAAATAATCCTTCTCCGCCGGACTGCAGCGGCTGACAAACCACTCATCGTCGCGATAAACATGCGTCAGCACGTCCGGATGATGATACTGCAGACCAAACAGATCGTGGGCGATGTCCGCGTCCAGATTGTGGCTAAAAACCAGCTCCCCTGCCGGATTGTGAACGCGCGCGCCGTTTGACGTAATCATGTAAGCCGGAATCCCCAGCTTGTCACGCATTTGCCCGACATCGATGTGATGACGGCCTGTGGCAAAAATAAAGTGAATGCCCTGCGCGACCAGTTGCTGAAGCGTTTCGCGCGCATTGGCGGTCAGGCGATGTTCGGGAGAAAGCAGTGTGCCATCCAGATCGGACACAACAATGTGGTACATGAAAACCTCGGGTATCGGTGTCGGTTGGCCGTAGCCGGTAATGTAAATTGCGAACTAATGCTGCGATAAAAAGAAATCGACGATGGTATTGAGCGCTTCGGCGCGCATGCTGTCCTTTTCAAACAGGATCTCGTGGCGCGCGCCGCTGATAACCTGCGGTATCCGGCCCTGACAGGGGTGACCGGCTGCCGCCATCGCGTCACAAAACAGATCCTGCGAGCGATTATCCACCACGCTGTCTTCACTGGCCTGCAGCACCAGCAACGGAGTCGTAATGTTATCCACCTGGCTCAGAATATTGCGCCCGGCATGAATCCCTTCTCTGACCCAGTGATACGTAGGTCCGCCCACGCGAATAGCCGGATCATCCGCATAAAAACGCAGACTGCGGCGGTAGCGCTCATGGCTGTGCGTTAACCGGTTGATGCCGAAAGGGTGCGCCCGCCAGCGCCCTGTGCCTAATGCATAACCCTCACGCACAGCGGGGCGCTTTTCCGCCCAGTCAAGAATCTTATGCGCCAGAAAAGCGGGTAACGGCAACGCAATCCCAAACATGGGAGCCACCAGCGCGGCGGCATGAAATGCACCGGGCTGACGCGCCAGGAAGAGCGTCAAAATCGCGCCGCCCATCGAATGAGCCAGTGAATAGCGCTGCTGATAATGACGGCTCACAATCTCTTTGAGATAAAGCGTTTCGAGGTCATCAACATAATGGCTGAACTCCACCACATGCCCGCGGTGAGAGTCATCCAGCAGACGATCCGATCGCCCCTGACCGCGATGATCGAGCACGATCACATCAAAGCCGCAGTGAAAAAGATCGTAAGCCAGTTCGGGATACTTAACGTAGCTTTCGATGCGCCCCGGCACGATAAGGATGACGCGTTTATGTTGCGGTGAAATGAACCGGACATAGCGCAATGTCAGGTTTCCAACGCCAGTGAATTCGCACTCTTCACGGCTGTGCCAGAAATCAAGCAGTGGACCAGTAGCAAAGGCGGCAAAGGCCTTTTCGCGTCGCAGCCAGCTTGCCCTGTGTTGCTTCATCCGCCCTCCTGATTGCCGGAAAAAAGAGTCTGAACGGCCGCATGATGTCCATGGCTCTGCGCAGCATTCTGGCGTATTGTGTCACACTTCAGACGAGACCGGGAGTACAACCCATGACCATCGAATGGTGGCTGACCTACCTTCTTACCACCACAATTCTGAGCCTCTCACCCGGCTCAGGCGCGATTAACACCATGAGCACCGGCATCAGCCACGGTTATCGTGGTGCCGTCGCCTCCATCTCCGGGCTGCAGGTAGGGCTCGCGCTGCATATCGCCCTGGTAGGGGTGGGTCTTGGCGCGCTGTTTTCTCAGTCGCTGCTGGCGTTTGAGATTCTGAAATGGGCCGGTGCCGGCTATCTGGTCTGGCTGGGTATTCAACAGTGGCGGGCTGCCGGCACCATTGATCTCAACGCGATGTCAAAAGCGATGCCGCGTCGCCGCCTGTTTAAACGGGCTGTCATGGTGAACCTCACCAATCCCAAAAGCATTGTGTTTCTGGCCGCGCTGTTTCCGCAGTTTATCCTGCCTCACCAACCCCTTATGCTGCAGTATCTGGTTCTGGGCATAACCACCGTACTGGTGGATATCGTGGTGATGATTGGTTACGCCACCTTAGCGACGCGCATTGCAGGATGGATCAAAGGCCCTAAACAGATGAAGCTGATGAACCGTATTTTCGGGGGATTATTTATTGCGATTGGCGGACTGCTGGCCAGCGCAAGGCGAATGGCCTGATGTACACCTGCAGCCGCACGACAGAGCATACTGTCGGCGGCCGCATAAAGCCGGTCTGGCGACCTTAGCGTGACAGGATAAGATGAATGCCAAATCCGGCGAACAGTACGCCCGCCATGCCATCCACCCACTTCGCGGCACGCTGATATTTATCCCGCATCCATGGCAAAGCAAAAATTGCGGCGACCAGAGAAAACCATGCAAAGGTTTCGACGCTAATCAACACAAACAATCCCCAGCGCTCCAGCCCACCGACATCGTTACCGATAAATAATGAGAAGACGCTACCAAAATAGATCACCGCTTTGGGGTTAGAGAGATTGGTTAACAACCCTTTGATAAAGCTCATGCCTTTCTTTGGCAGATCGACGACAGGTTCCTGCTGTACCGGCTGCTTATGACGTTGACGCGCGGAACGGATCAGCTGCCATCCCATCCATAACAGGTAAAGCCCGCCACCGACCATGATGATTTGATGCAGCCAGGCCATTTTTTGCAGGATCAAATGCAGGCCCATTAACGCCACCGCTGCCCAGATCATGACCGCCAGCGTAATGCCCAACACACCCAACATCGCTTCTTTGCGCGAACGGCTGGCCGCCGTTTGCGAAACGAAAAAGAAATCCGGGCCGGGGCTCATGAGCGCAACAAGGTGGACCAACGCAATCGTGCCAAACAATATCAACATGGTAATGCCTCTTTACTCTTCATCAAGATGCTCTTTAATCATCAGCAAAAAGGGCTTACCGAAACGTTCGAGTTTACGGTGACCGACCCCATTCACGCTCAACATGTCTGACGCACTGACCGGCATCTGTTCCGCCATCTCCAGCAATGTGGCGTCGTTAAAGACCACATAGGGTGGAATGTTCTCTTCATCCGCTATCGCCTTACGCAGCTTGCGGAGTTTGGCAAACAGCTTACGGTCATAGTTACCCCCGTAGACTTTTGCCGAACTGCTGCTTTTCGGTCTGGTTGTAATGAGCCGTGGTACCGCCAGCATCAGCGGGACTTCACCGCGCAGCACCGGTCGGGCCGCTTCGGTAAGTTGCAGTGCAGAATGCATGGCAATATTTTGGGTGACTAACCCCAGATGAATCAGCTGACGCAGCACACTCACCCAATGCTCATGGCTGTTCTCTTTACCCAGCCCATAAACCGGCAGCTTGTCGTGACCCTGTTCACGGATACGATGATTGTTCGCGCCGCGCAAAACTTCAACGATGTAACCCATGCCAAAGCGCTGGCCGACACGGTAAATACTCGAAAGCGCTTTCTGGGCTTCAACCAGACCGTCATAGCGCTTAGGCGGATCGAGACAGATATCGCAGTTACCACAAGGTTGCTGCCGCCCTTCACCAAAGTAGTTCAGCAGCACCAGACGGCGACAGGTCTGCGCTTCAGCAAAGGCGTTCATGGCATTCAATTTATGCCGCTCTATGTCCTGCAGCGGGCCGGGCCGTTTCTCTTCGAGACATTTACGTAACCAGGCCATATCTGCAGGATCATAAAGCATCATCGCTTCCGCAGGCAGGCCATCACGACCCGCACGGCCGGTTTCCTGATAGTAGGATTCGATATTGCGGGGAATGTCGAAATGGACCACAAACCGCACATTGGGTTTGTTAATGCCCATGCCAAACGCCACGGTGGCGACCACAATTTGCAGATCGTCGCGCTGAAACGCTTCCTGCACGCGGGCGCGCTGCGCGCTGTCGATACCGGCATGATAGGCACCCACGCTGAGACCGCGGCTCTGCAGGCGCGCGGCCGTGTCCTCAACTTTTGCCCGGCTGTTGCAGTAAATGATGCCGCACTTGCCCCGCTGATCCTGTACGTAACGCAGTAACTGTTCGGTGGGTTTGAATTTTTCCACCAGCGTATAGCGGATATTGGGTCGATCAAAACTGCTGATTTGAATCAGCGGGTCCTGCATATGCAGCAGGTTGACGATATCAAGGCGGGTGGTTTCGTCGGCGGTCGCCGTGAGCGCCATAACCGGCAGATCGGGAAAGCGCTGACGCATCTGCCCCAGTGCGCCGTACTCGGGCCGGAAATCGTGTCCCCACTGAGAAATGCAGTGCGCCTCATCCACCGCCAGCATCGCAGGCTGCCAGTGCGCCAGGCTTTCCAGGAAGTTATCCATCATCAGGCGTTCGGGCGCAATATAGAGCAACTTTACGCGTCCGTTTCGGCAGTCCGCCATGACGTTTTGCTGTTGCTCGCGGGTCATGGTCGAATTGAGACACGCCGCCGCAACACCATTTGCCAGCAGCTGATCCACCTGATCTTTCATCAGCGAGATCAAGGGCGAGACGACCAGTGTCAGCCCTTCACGCACCAGCGCGGGGATCTGATAGCAGAGTGATTTCCCGCCGCCGGTTGGCATCACCACCAGGCAGTCTCGCCCATTCAGCGCTTCATTGATAATGGCCTGCTGACCGGGACGAAACTGCTGGTAGCCGAAGGTATCCTGTAATACCTGCTGCGCCAACGCTTCCTGATTAAGAACTGCCGAGGTTGCCACTGTGATCCTGACTTGATGGTTAATTAAAATAAATCGTTGAGTGTCACGCCCACACCGACGCGTGTCTGACGATGGTTGTAGTCAATAAGGGATTCGCCATAGCCGCTAAACAGTTGCGTATAGAAACGAACGTGTTGGGTGATCGGATAACTCCAGCCCAGCGTAGCGCCGCCGTAGCCGCTATTCCAGTTATAGTTGCCTTCAACGCTGAAAATACTGTCGCCCATGGCGTAACCTAACTTCGCACGATAATAACCCATGTATTTGGTGATATCGGGGTTGTCGTCATTATTCGCGCTTTCTGAAATACGGAACCAGGGCTTGATCTCGGCCAGGAAGTTACCGTTCTGCGCCATCAGACGAGTATAAACACGGTTCCAGCTGCGTGAGGTCGGATCGCTGCGGCCGTTAGACTGATGATTCACACCGACCTCAACGTCACGCAGTGTCCAGCCGGCAAACGAGTAATCGGTCGCCCAGCCCAGGAAAATCTGTGGCTCATAGTTCGTCTCACGGAAAGGCGACGACTCTTTTTTATTGGATAACTGCCACCATGAGCGCTGAGTATAAGACGCCGCTAATACGGAGTTGTCACCGACGATGCCACGCCACAACGGAAATGCCAGGCTGAGCTGGAATTTCACTTCATCTTTACGTGCGTTTTTTGCCCAGTTGTAAGAGGAAATCGCCTCTTTATTTATGTCGCTGGTATAGGTGTAAAGCAGATAATTATTTTCGTAAGGATAAAGCACAAACGGGTTGTCGTGCTGCTCCAGCAGGTTGGCAATGATGCTGCCTCGCACCTGCGGTGCATCGTGAACATGTTTAATTGTGGCTTCGTCCGCCTGCGCCAAAGCAGGAAGTAACATTGCCGCCAGCAAGGCGCGATGCTTACGCATAGGATTCTCCGGTGAAAACTGCGTATTCATAAAAGCGAATGGGTGTTGTAAAAAGCAGGACATTCTACACACAAAAGTGGGTGAACATCAGCGCTGATTTCCTAAACTGGAAACCCTGTTGAGCGAAGCATAGAATAAACATCTTATTAACATCTACAGTTCAATTACCAGCTGTTCAGGACTAAACACCATGTCATCCGTGCTATTGACTCAGCAGGACGCTCGCCGCCTCGTCGGTGAAATTTTTATTTATCACATGCCGTTTAATCAGGCGCTGGGTCTGGAACTGGATCGCCTGGAACCCGATTACGCAGAAATCAGTTTTGCCAACAAAACCATGCTGGTGGGCAATGCCGCCCAGCACATTCTTCATGGTGGTGTAACAGCAGCGGTACTGGATGTCGCCGCGGGCATGGTGTGCGTAAGCCATGCCTTGACACGTGATGAGCAGATAAGTGAAGACGTGCTGCGCCAGCGACTGTCCCGTATGGGGACGATTGATATGCGGGTGGATTATCTCCGTCCCGGACGGGGCGAGCGCTTTATTGCCAGCAGCCGTTTACTGCGTGCCGGCAATAAAGTCTCTGTGGCGCGGGTAGAATTACATAATGAGCAGGGCCTTTACATTGCCACCGCAACCGCGACCTACCTGACCGGTTAAGCGAATCGACGCGTAGCACCGTTCAGGCCCTGCCACGCAGTATCCTGCCTGCCTCAGAACATCGTATTGGTATTCGCTGAGGTCGCCGGTACGGCCTGAATCACATCCCAGTGCTCGACAATTTTGCCGTTTTTCACGCGGAAAATATCCGTAACAGCCTGACCACGATCGTGTTCACCATTGGTCGAGTGAACATGCAGCCATACCAGATCACCGTCGGTTGCACTGCGAACGATGCGCGCTTTTGACTGTGGGTTTTTGCTGAAAAAATCGCTGAAAAAGTTAACCAGCGGTGCCTTGCCATTCGGCACCCCGGGATTGTGCTGGCGGTAATCGTCCGCCACCACCCGGGCCGCTTCTGTCACCTTGTGCTGATTGAAAAATTGATTATAAAAGTTGATCACCAGCGCACGATTGGCCTCTTCCACGTTAAGATCGCGGCCTTCTTTCGGTTGCACGGCGTACCCAGCGCTCGCTGTCAGGATACCTGCCGTCAGCAGCAGGGTTTTCAGAAAGGTTGCCATCATTTTTCTCCTTGCTCATTCGTTACAGCGCTAACCGCTCCGCGCCAGAGGATCACTTTATACAGGGTGCCGGGCGTGGCCCGGACGCGCCATCGGGTTTTGATATCACACCAGGTCACAAAAATAGACTGTTGTCGCTGCGGATGGTACATTCGCGCAAAATGGATAACAAGACGTCACTTTGTGCTGACTCAGTCACATGAAAGTGACTATTACAACGTGCAGGAACCCTTTCCATGTCTGTGTCATCCCCTAACACATTCAGTTATGAACAGCCTTGCCCCATTCGGGATGTACTTGACCGGATTGGCGATAAATGGAGTTTGCTGATTCTTGAGGCGCTGGCCGAGCGCACGCTGCGCTTCAATGAGCTGCACCGCCATATTGGCGATGTCGCTCGTCAGGTGCTGTCACGAACGCTGAAACGGCTGGAGGTGGACGGCTATATCCTGCGGACTCTTTATCCGGAAGTGCCGCCACGGGTTGAGTACAGTCTGACAGAGTTAGGTCGTTCTTTTCTTAAACCGATGCAGCAACTGATTGCGTGGGCGGATGACAATCATCAGGCCATTTGTCTTTCCCGACAGCGTGCCCGTGAGCAGGACAAAGCCTGACCCTGCCTGTTGCCAGATCGGGCTACAGACATGACGGGGACTGCGGTAACATTGCGGCCCTCTGTCACGCCGCTTTCTCTCAGTGACTTTTGGTACAGAACGAACTTTCAGGATGATTTATGGATACCCAGCAAACCCGTCAGGGAATAGGTTTTGCGCTTGGCGCTTATTTCATATGGGGCATTGCACCTGCCTACTTCAAATTAGTTAAAGCCGTCCCTGCGACTGAAATCATGACGCACCGGGTAATCTGGTCAGCCTTGTTTATGCTGCTGTTGATTACGCTTAGCCGCAGCTGGGGGCAGGTCAGAAGCGTCGTGCGCCAACCCAAAAAGGTCTTGCTACTGGCGCTGACCGCCGTCACGGTGGGCGGTAACTGGCTGCTGTTTATCTGGGCGGTGAATAACCAGCATATGCTAGAAGCCAGTCTGGGCTATTTTATTAACCCTTTGATTAACGTTGTGTTTGGTATGGTTTTCCTGCGCGAACGTTTTCGTCGTCTGCAGTGGCTGGCTGTGGCGCTCGCTACCGCTGGCGTCCTTTTGCAGCTGTGGCAGTTTGGTTCGGTGCCGGTGATTGCATTAGGCCTGGCCTTCAGCTTTGCGTTTTACGGCCTCATGAGGAAGAAAATTCAGGTCGATGCCCAGAGCGGTATGCTGATTGAAACGCTGTGGCTGTTTCCGCTGGCCGCGCTGTATTTATTTGGTTTTGCAGACAGCAGTACCAGCCATCTTACCGCCAATCCCGCCAGCCTGAATCTGTTGCTGATCGCCGCAGGTATTGTGACCACCATTCCGCTGATGTTCTTTGCCGCAGCCTGTGCCCGGCTGCGCCTGTCGACGGTTGGCTTCTTTCAGTATCTTGGCCCAACGCTGATGTTCTTACTGGCGGTGCTGTTTTATGGCGAGACCATCACGCCGGATAAAATGCTGACGTTTGGCTTTATCTGGCTGGCATTGCTGGTCTTCATTCTGGATGCCGTCGTGTTTTCAGCGCGGGGCCGACTGCGCAAAGCGTGACAGAAAACGCGCCATTGCCGGGCCGGTCAGGAGAATGGTGAATAACCGCAGGGTTTGCATCGCCATCACAAACGCCATATCCACTCCGCTTCCGGCCGCAATGATCGCCACGGTGTCCAGGCCACCTGGACTGGTGGCGAGATAGGCGGTCATCAGGTCAATATGGAGTACGCGCGTCAACATCCACGCCAGTCCGCCACACAGCAGCATCAGGCCGAAAATGGACAGCAGCATTTGCGGCAGGGTGCTCAGCGCCAGTTTGAAAA
This sequence comes from Pantoea sp. BR_17, assembly GCF_041955125.1. Lineage (NCBI taxonomy): Bacteria > Pseudomonadati > Pseudomonadota > Gammaproteobacteria > Enterobacterales > Erwiniaceae > Pantoea > Pantoea sp. BR_17. Next base: position 33,833 of record NZ_JAVAXT010000009.1, read on the forward strand.
TGGGTCGGGTGAAGCGCAGCCCCACGCTCCAGCCGATCAGCGCGTACGCCAGGGCAAGCAGCCATTCAGGCATCTGAAGCACGGCTGCTCCGGTAGCGTGCAGCGTAGCGCCAATCAGCGCAGGCACCAGCAACGCGCCGGACGGAATGCGTAACCAGGGGCCCAGCCAGGCGCTGCCGATCACCAGGCAAATCGTCAGCAGAAAACCGCTGTTCAGTGCAGGAAACCACACCAGTGATCCCGCATGAGCGCCATCGCCCAGGCCGATGCGAGCCACCATTGCTGCCGCGCCCGCCACAAACAGAACGCGCAGATACTGCATAAAGGCGACCAGACGCACATCCGCGCCGAATTCTCCCGCCATCGCCACCATGGCAGAAGCACCACCAGGTGACGATCCCCACGCGCCGGTCGGGCCGGGAAGCTGACTAAACCGAACCAGCAAAAAGCCCGACACACCGCTGGCCGCCAGAGTCAGCAGCAGTACCGCTACCACGACGGGCCAGTCCTGTAACAGCGGCGTTAAAATGGACGGTGACAGGCTCTGTGCAATCATACAGCCCAGTACCGCCTGCGACAGCAGGAACAGCCGCTTGTGGATGCGCAATGTGGCACCGGATAACCCCATCATCACGCCCACAATCATCGGGCCCAGTAACAGGGCGGCCGGAACATGAAAATACTGGAAGAGCGCGCCAAGTAATACCGATGCGACCAACAACAGTAACCACTGCACGCGCAATGAAAGAGAGGCCATAAAAGTTAATTTTTTGTGAAAATGGAGCGGGTAGATTACGCAGAATTGTGCCAGCAGGCCAGCGAAATGGGCCGGTTGACCGGCCCTGACAGACGATTACAGCCAGTTCTTGCGTTTGAAATAAAGATAAGGCGCCAGACCGGCAAGCATCATCAGGCAAATCGCACCGGGATAGCCAAAGCTCCATTTCAGTTCAGGCATAAACTCAAAGTTCATGCCGTAGCTGGAGGCCACCAGCGTTGGCGGCAGGAAAACCACGGAAACCACCGAGAAGATCTTGATGATGCGGTTCTGCTCAATATTAATAAAGCCCATCGCCGCCTGCATCAGGAAGTTGACCTTCTGGAACAGGGACTCATTGTGAGGCAGCAGCGATTCGATATCCCGCAGGATTTCGCGCGCCTGCTCCAGTTGATTGCCTGGCAAACGGGCTTTTCGTACCAGGAAGTTAAGCGCTCGCTGCGTATCCATCAGGCACAGGCGCACTTTCCAGCCGATATCTTCCAGCTCAGCTAACCGCGACAGCGCCTGATCGTACTCCTCGCCCTGCTGACCTTCCATAATCACGCGGCTAAGCTTTTCCAGCGCGCTATAGATGTTTTCAATCTCATCCGCCAGCTGTTCAATTTTGGTCTCAAACAGGTCGAGTAGCAGCTCGTAAGCGTTACCGTCAATCAGCGTCTGGTTGCGGGCTCGCATGCGGTAAAGACGAAAGGCAGGAAGCTCCCGCTCGCGCAGTGTATATAAGCGTCCTTCGCGAATCGTAAAGGCGACCGTCGAGTTGCCGGCATGATCTTCGGCATCTTCAAAAAAGAAAAAGGAGTGGATGTGCAGGCCATCTTCATCTTCGAAGAAACGCGCTGAGGCTTCGATATCTTCCAGCTCAGGGCGCGTGGCCAGGCTCTGCCCCAGCTCGGACTGAACACGGTCGCGCTCGCCTTCCTCAGGCTCGACCAGGTCAACCCACACTGACGTGGTCAGTTTATCGCTTTCTTCTTCCAGTTCCAGACGCGTCAGGCGACTGTTATCAAGTTTAAATGCGCTCAGCATAGCAAGACTCCCCATTGCAGACTTTATGGGACAACGCTGTAAGGCGGTCGGAACAGATAACCGCGAACCTGAACACGGAGAAACGATAAATCAGTGCTGACTCGTGCGACGGATCAAAAAGGGAGGTCGCTGATAACCGCTAAGGCTACCAGCGTAATGAGATAGCCTTAGATGTTATTCCTGAAAACCAGGTTAATGAGCCAGCATCGACTGGGCGTGTCCAAGGCATTGTCCTCTCATGATAATAGTGCGCGCATGTTACGCTGAGACGAAAAAGTCGTCAACCGGCGGCTAGACGGTTTCCAGTTTGGCGTAGGCAGCCACCAGCCACTTGATCCCCTGCCCCTGAAATGCCACCTGAAGGCGGCTGTGTTCCCCGCTACCTTCCAGATTCACGATGGTGCCTTCACCAAACTTCGCGTGACGAACGCGCTGTCCCAGAGAGAACCCCGTGTCGCTTTTGCTGATCGGTGTGCCCATGCGCTGATGGCTGACCGGCCGCGTAACGCTGGCGCGTAACCGGACTTCTTCAATACAGTCTTCGGGCAGCTCACCGATGAATCGCGAGGGGCGATGGTAAACTTCTTTTCCGTACAGACGGCGGGTTTCCGCGTACGTCAGCGTCAGTTTCATCATGGCACGTGTGACGCCAACGTAAGCCAGGCGGCGCTCTTCTTCCAGCCGTCCACCTTCGTCCAGGGCCATCTGGCTGGGGAACATGCCTTCTTCCATGCCGACGATAAATACCTGACTGAACTCCAGCCCTTTCGCAGAGTGCAGCGTCATCAGTTGTACCGCATCCTGCCATTTGTCCGCCTGCCCTTCGCCGGCTTCCAGCGCGGCATGCGACAGGAAGGCCTGAAGCGGCATCAGGTCTTCATCTTCATCCTGATAGCTAAACTGGCGCGTGGCTGTCACCAGCTCCTCAAGGTTTTCGATACGCGCCTGGCCCTTTTCACCCTTTTCCTGCTCGTACATCAGCCACAGACCGGAATCCTTGATGACCCGATCGGTCTGTACGTGCAGTGGCATTTCGGCGGTTTCGCTTGCCAGTGAATCCACCAGCTCACAGAAACGTTGCAGGGCAGAGGCGGCACGGCCGGCGAGCGCGCGTGACTGAAGGAGTTCACGCGTTGCCTGCCATAAGGTGATCTGCTGTTCGCGGGCCGTCTGACGCACCACATCCAGCGTACGATCGCCCACGCCACGTGTGGGCGTATTGACCACGCGCTCGAAGGCCGCATCGTCGTTGCGGTTGGCTATCAGACGCAGATAGGCCAGCGCATCTTTAATTTCCTGGCGCTCGAAGAAGCGCATGCCGCCGTAAATCCGGTAGGGCATACTGGCCTGCAGCAGGGCTTCTTCCAGCACGCGCGACTGGGCGTTACTGCGGTAAAGAATCGCGCAATCGGCCAGCGCATTGCCATTTTCCATCCAGGCTTTAATGCGATTGACGACAAAGCGCGACTCATCCAGCTCGTTGAAGGCGCAGTAAACCGAGACCGGCTCGCCATCGCTGCCATCGGTCCACAGCTCTTTGCCGAGTCGGCCATTATTATTGGCAATCAGGGCGTTAGCGGCTTTCAGAATCGTGTTGGTGGAGCGGTAATTCTGCTCAAGACGAATGGTATCGGCACCGGGAAAATCCGTCAGGAAGCGCTGAATATTTTCAACCTGCGCCCCGCGCCAGCCATAGATGGACTGATCGTCATCACCGACGATAATGACTTTGCTGCTGTCGCCCGCCAGCATACGAATCCAGGCATACTGAATGTTGTTCGTATCCTGAAATTCATCCACCAAAATATTGCTGAAACGCTCACGGTAGTGATTCAGGATAGGGGGCTTGTTTAACCACAGTTCATGGGCCCGCAGCAGCAACTCGGCAAAATCGACCAGCCCGGCACGATCGCAGGCTTCCTGATAGGCCTGATAAATGCGCAGCCAGGTCTGTTCTACCGGGTTGCCATAGCTTTCAATGTGCTTCGGCCGTAAACCTTCATCTTTCTTGCCGTTGATGTACCACATGCCCTGACGCGCAGGCCACTGCTTCTCATCCAGATTCATCGCCTTAATCAGGCGTTTGAGCAGACGCAGTTGATCTTCACTGTCGAGGATTTGGAAGTCCTGCGGCAGCCCCGCGTCGAGATGATGCGCACGCAGCAGACGGTGCGCAAGGCCGTGAAACGTGCCAATCCACATACCGCCCTGACTGGTGCCGATCAGGTGCTCAATACGGTGACGCATTTCTGCCGCCGCCTTGTTGGTAAAGGTCACCGCCATAATGGAATAAGGTGAACAGTTTTCAACGGACAGCAGCCAGGCGATGCGGTGCACCAGAACGCGTGTTTTTCCACTGCCCGCGCCCGCCAGCACCAGCAGGTTGCTGCGCGGTGCCGCAACGGCAGCACGCTGTTTGTCATTCAACCCGTCGAGCAGTTCAGAAACGTCCATAAGCACCAATAAGTCAGAGAATGCGAAGCATAAGACTGGATAAATTTACAGCCATTATAACAGCGAGGTCAGTGATGCCAACTGTGAAATTTCAACGTGGGGCAGAAGACGGGCATCGTCAATGTGCATCAGATTCCCCTCACGCAGGTTAATCCAGCAGGCTTGCATGCCATAACGTAACGCGCCGGCCACATCCGTAGTGAGATCGTCACCGACGTGAAGAATACTGCCCGGGGCGATATTCAGGCGTTGCGCGGCAAGGTGATACATATCCTGCCACGGCTTCGCGCGCCCGTCTGGGCCAGCACGCAGTGAAAACTGGAAGTAGGCTGACAGGCCGAGCTTTTCAGGCTGCGCGTTACCATTCGTAATCGCTACCAGCGGGACTTTTTTCGCCAGCGCTTTCAACGTGTCATGGGTTTCCGCCGGCATCGCCACCTGGCTGCGCCAGTGATGGAACACCTCCATGATCTGGGCGGCGCCCGCTGTCGCGTCTGCTGCCGTTAAGCCCGCGTCAGTCATAAGCAGCTCTATCGTACGACGGCGCCATTCTGTCACATCGTGATAAATGTCAGGTTCATGAAGTCGCAGTTGATTGCGCAGCGTCGCCACATCATCCGGCGTCACGTCACGCAGTGCAGGATGAAAAGCCTGCAGAGCGGCATGCGATGCTTCTGTGGTTTTACGTATGACCGGATAGTTGTCATACAGCGTGTCGTCTAAATCAAAGGTGATCGCTTTGATGGCACGCAGCGGGCGATAGAACTTCATTCACTCTTTCCTCGTTTGGCGCGGGGATGCGCAGCATCATACACCGAAGCCAGGTGCTGGAAATCAAGGTGGGTATAAATTTGCGTCGTCGACAGGTTGGCATGACCAAGGAGTTCCTGCACCGCGCGCAGATCGCCACTGGATTCCAGCAGATGGGTTGCAAAGGAGTGACGCAGCTTGTGCGGATGAATATGGCTGTTCACGCCCTGTTTAATGCCCCATTCGGCAAAACGTTTTTGAACATTACGGGCAGAGATGCGCTTGCCCCGGCTGGAGAGAAACAGCGCATCGTCGTCGGCGTTAAAGGCGAGACGGTGCGGCAGCCATTGCTGAATCCAGTTGACCGCTGTGCGTCCAATCGGTACGCGCCGCTCTTTATTGCCTTTTCCTGATACCCAGACTTCTCCCGCCTCAAGATCAACATGGCGGCAGTCCATATTGACCAGTTCGGACAGGCGAAGCCCTCCGCCATACATCACTTCCAGCATGGTACGATCGCGTATTGCCAGCGGATCGTTAAGATCGATTTCCAGCAGTTGATTAACTTCATCGACGTCGATATTTTTGGGCAGATGGCGGCCATTACGCGGTGTGGCAATGCCTTTCGCCGGGTTGGCGAGCAGCATGTCCTGGCTCACCTGCCAGTCAAGAAAACTGCGTAGCGCCGAAAGCCGTAGCGCCAGACTGCTGGCGGCCAGGCCTGCCCGACGGCTGCGGGCAGCCATACTGCGTACCATGGCGGGATCGAGTTGCGACCATGCGCCGACCTTCATTTCATCGGCGATGCTCACCAACGCCTCTAGCTGGCGCGCATAGCTGCTCAGCGTTAACGGGCTGAGCTGGCGCTCAACCTTCAGGTAGCGCAGAAATCCGTCAACGGCCTCCTGCAGCACGCTGCTCATGCGCGCTCCACCCAACGTTCCAGTAATTCCGGCATCATCTGCGAAAGATGCTGTAGCAGTAAGGTTCCCATGCCCGACTGATAATGCAGGCTGTCGCGACTGCTGAACATGATGATGCCGAGTTCCCCCTGTTCGCCCATCAGTGACATGGCCACCGAGCCGATGGCTTTCGCCTGGGGCAGCAGTAGCAGCAGTTCGGGGCCATTAATACTGCCGAGATAGTGCTGTTCATTACCGAAGCGCTGAATGCGCAGCGGTTCAAAGGCCTGGCGCGCCAGGCCAAGCTGCACAAAATCAGAGGGCGCACCCAGCCGCCACTTATCGTTAAACAGGCGGATATTGGCCCCGGCCAGGCCCAGCTCACGCGCCCAGCGATGCAAGCGGTTCAGCATATCCTGCAGTGAACTCGCGGCGGCAAGATGGCTTTGCAGTGCAAGCAGGCGGGCAAAAAGTTGCTGGTTCGCCGTGGCCTGCTCCATCAGCAAGGTGATTTCTTCTTCCAGCCGTTGAATATGGTTGCGCTGGCGCGCCATGTGCCATTCCACCAGCGAAACGCTGCCGCGAACCGGATGCGGTACGGCCATCTGTTCGACCTGGCGCGCATTACGCATAAAGAAATCAGGATGCTGTCGCAGATAATCACTGACGGCCTCATCGTCCAGCAGAGGTGTGTTTTCCACCTGCTCTTCGACATTTTTCATAAGTGAATAAACCCATCGTAGACATGTGTGGCCGGGCCGGTCATAAACAGCGGCTGTCCGGCACCTTTCCAGGCGATGTGTAACGTACCGCCTGGCAAATCAACGCGCACTTTCTGGCTCAGAATCCCCTGCTGAATGCCACAGGCCACCGCTGCACAGGCACCGCTGCCGCACGCCTGCGTTTCGCCCGCACCACGTTCGTAAACACGCAGCCGGATATGTTCAGGGTTGATGATTTCCATAAAGCCAACGTTGACGCGCTCAGGAAAACGCTCGTGGCTTTCCAGTATCGGTCCCAGCAGCTCGACCTGTGCGGTTTTGGTGCTTTCGACCTGAATCACGCAATGGGGATTTCCCATGGAGACGGCACCAAACATGACCGTCTGCTCCGCCACGCGAAGCAGGTACAGGTTTTCAGCCTTGTTAGCGCGGAAAGGCACCTGCTGGGGCTCAAAATTGGGCTCCCCCATATTCACGCGGACCAGCTCGTCGGGCGTAACGCTGAGCACCATTCTGCCCGCCTGGGTGCTGACGCGAATGTCGCTTTTATTGGTCAGGCCTTTCAGCTGGACAAAGCGGGCAAAACAGCGCGCCCCGTTACCGCATTGCGCCACCTCGCTTCCGTCCGCATTGAAAATACGGTAGTGGAAGTCGAGATCGGGATCATAAGGCGGTTCGACGATCAGTAGCTGATCAAAACCCACCCCTAAATGGCGATCGGCCAGCCGGCGGATCAGTTCCGGCGAGAAAAAGACGTTTTGCGTCACAGCATCCACAACCATGAAATCGTTGCCGAGACCGTGCATTTTGGAGAACTGCATTTTTTGCTCCGCCGGATACGCCATAAGAATTATTTCATTTGTGAGCTTGAATCACCGGTCACCAGACCGCCCACATCCGCTTTAGAGGCCTCGGCTTTCTGCTTTTGCGTGGGCGCTGACGTGGGCGCGGCTTGTTTTGGCGTTTCCTGCGGTGGGAAGTAGAGCGGTCCTTTCAATCCACAGCCTGCAAGGCTTGTTAATGCCAGTGTCATTGCTAACAGGCTTATCGCTTTCTTCATTCTTTATGCTCTTCATGTCCTGTGTCCTGGATGCTTATCATCGCAGTTGAAGTTGGAAAAGCAACAGGAAATCCCAGCAATTCACGCAAGCCTTGGGGCAGGCCCTGGCAGAGCGCCACAAGCCTCCGGCAGAACTCAGTGCATCTGATAGCGTGGTTGATAGTCGTTGTTGTCGTTATCGGGCTGTGAGGCGCACAGCGCCGTTAATGTCTGATTCCTGAAGGGAATCACCTGATAACGGTCACCCACATTCACGATTTGGTAAAACTGCGGCAGGTTGAAATTGATAAAGCTAGAGCCGTAGGTAAAACGATCGTGTGACGACGAGTAAAAACGGCTGACATCCCGCACCAGCTCTTCTTTGCTGCCTTCACAGTGGTGGTAGACCTCAACGCGGTTACTTTCATCCAGGATATAGATATTGAAGCCGCGATCGTCAGTGGTGTCTTCAAAGAAGAACTGAATGATCCCTTCGCTGGCGTAGCCATTGACCACCGGCGGCAAAGGCGTCTGATTGGACTCAACCTTGATCGACAAACCGTGCAGCTTGTTATTGGATATGGCGCCATAGAACTCAACGGCGTTTTCCAGTTTCTGCACCGAAACCCCCATGCGTTCAAAGAACAGACCCCAGGTCTGGCCGGCCATGCGTAATGCCTTGAACCGGCCCGGCTCCTGACGCGTACTGGAAAGGCGCAGTTCAATACATTCAGACACCAGTTGCTGCACACGGGTACGAATCAAGCCGCGCAAATGCTGGCTATAGCAGAAAACCTCCACCGTATCTGGCGGTGAGGCATCCTGATGCATTTTACCCAGGATGGTCTTCAGCCCTTCTATCATCGCCTGCTCGCCACTAAAGTGCAGCGTACGCACTTCATTCCATGAGTTACGGTACAGCAGGTCAATGCTGCCAATTAAACATTGCTGCTGCTGGCCAAAGCTGAAGACATCGAGCTTACGGAAATCAAAATGCACCACCTGGTTACGGAACGCCGAGGTCGGATCGTGCTCAAGGTTAACGATGATCGCCAGGTGACGAATTTCACAGGGGCTGTAGAGCGCTTTGGGCGTGGGTGCAGGCAGGCGCAGCGGGAAATGGCTGGAGACATCATCAACCAGCTCCTGCAGGCGCGCCAGATCACACAACTCGTTGCCTTTGATATGCAGACGGGTTTTGCTGGTCAGCAGACCATTGAACCATGCCCAGGCCACCAGCTTATTGAGATAGCGGTTATATTCCAGCGGCTGGTGACTGATGATCGAGCTCATATCCGGCGCCTGATTATACAGATACCAGCCTGGACGATTGGCGCGGCCCGCCGGCACATGAATAAAGGTCAGGTTGGATTCGGACAGGTCGGGGGAAATCTGCGGATTAACCAGCGTCACCTTGCCCGGCAAAGCCTCAAAGGCAGCGTACAATTTACGGGTCAGCACGCCGATATCCTGCGGGCTGGCACTGACGCTTAAATTGTTGCGGCGGGCAAAGCGGATAAGATTGCGATAGCTTTGCATCATGGCATCGAGCAACTCATTATGCGCTTCACGGACGCGTTCGATTTTCCATTCGGCACGGTTGTCCAGAATGGCGAGCTTTTCATCGTCCCAACCCCAGGATTTCACCAGCTGCGACAGAATTTCACGACGCCAGCCGCTACGTTGCTGATGGTCATCCGTACTGAGTTTTTCGCATACTTTCAGATAGAAGCAGCGGCGTACTAAATCGAGCCGCGGCTGATCGTCGATACTGGTGAGATAATGCGTAACGCGCTCCAGCATCATGCAGTAAGGATCCAGACCGAAACAGACGATCTCGCCATCGTGCAGTCGCTGTTTGATGTCCATCGCCAGCAGTTTAGTGTCCGGGTATTCCCAGCTGTAGGCTTCAAGCAGCAGCGTTTTCAGGACTGCTTTGTAAGGTGAGTCGATACTTTTATACAACTGCCACAGGCTGGCACCAAAATACTCTTCCGCTGACAGGGTACTGAGGCCGCCTAAATCAAGCCACTCGTTGGGCGTGAGCACGCCTTTCGCGTAGAGCGACATCACATAGTCATCATAGTGATGCTCTTCTTCGCCCGGCACCATATTCCACAGGATACGTTTACCTGCCATGCGCACGGCTGTGCGGTAGAACTCGTCCAGCAGCAGTATATGCTGAGTGGAACCGCAGTCCTCACCGCCAAGATTCCCGCTTTCGTTATGGCGGAAGCGGTTTTCATCGATCAGGAAGAAGCTGACTTCGATGCCCATGGAGGCGCACCATTTTTGCAACAGCGCACATTTGCGCTGCAGATTGAGGCGCTCTTCATTATCCAGCCAGGATTGATGGCACACCCAGATATCCAGATCGGACACGCTGTTTTGTCCAACAGAGGAGGTACTGCCCATCGAGTAAATACCGGTAATGGGCAGTTCGCCTTTTGGCGCGTCAACCAGGGTAAGTTCTTGCTCGCCTGTTAACTCGGCCAGTAGCTGCAGTTGGTTTTCATCAGGCGTGAAGACGTTGATGCCATGTGGAACGTTACCTTTGAGGTAACCCGGCATCAGCGGATGTTGATAATGTAATAAGATCGGCAGCAGACTGTAGACTCGCTGAAAAGCGGGTCCCATTGCAGCCAGCGCGCGATCTACGCGCAGCTGGTTAATTGCATCCAGTCTCTGTTTCAGTGTCTCAATATAGAGGTACAAGACGTTTCGCCTGGTTGTCCTGGAGTTAAGCACCCTGCTTCCGCTCTCTGCCACTTATTATAAAGATGTCGTGCAGATTATTGCTGGAAACGTGATCAATCTATCACTCGCCGGATTGACCGTAAAGAAAGTTACGCTACCGCTATTTTAGCACGGTTTCGTCTACTTTTCGCACACCCAACGAGCGGCCTGCGATTACTGCCTGATATCTCAGGTTTAATCTGCGGGCGGTTCTTTTCAATCCGTTGAAACTGACAGCCTTCCCTCAACGATGATAGGATATTCGATGAACGATCTAAATGGTTAACGGCATGTTAAACAAAATTTTCAGAATTGCTACACGACAAAGCCCTCTTGCCATGTGGCAAGCACAATATGTACAGCAGCGTTTGATGAGCGCCCATCCGGGTTTGCAGGTTGAACTGGTGCCCATGGTGACCAAAGGCGACATCATCCTGGATACGCCGCTGGCTAAGGTGGGCGGTAAGGGGCTGTTTGTCAAAGAACTTGAGCAGGCGATGCTGGAGAACCGTGCCGATTTGGCCGTGCATTCGATGAAAGATGTGCCCGTAGCGTTCCCGGCAGGCTTGGGCCTGGTCACCATTTGCCAGCGTGATGACCCACGCGACGCCTTTGTCTCAAATCATTACGCGTCGATTGACGAGCTTCCTCATGGCGCGGTGATTGGTACGTCCAGCCTGCGCCGTCAGTGTCAGATCAGTGCACGCCGTCCCGACCTGGTCATTCGATCGCTGCGCGGCAATGTCGGCACGCGGTTAAGTAAGCTTGATGCTGGCGACTATGACGCCATTATCCTTGCCGCCGCCGGCCTTAACCGCCTGGGGCTGGAAACGCGAATTCGCCAGCTACTGCCGGCTGAAATTTCACTGCCAGCCGTCGGCCAGGGTGCGGTGGGCATTGAATGCCGCCTGGATGACAGCACCTTAATTGGGTTACTACAGGCACTGAATCATGATGATACGGCTGTCTGTGTCAAAGCTGAGCGCGCCATGAATACCCGTCTGGAAGGCGGCTGTCAGGTACCTATCGGCAGTTTTGCGGTGCTGAATGGTGATGAGCTCTGGCTCCGGGGTCTGGTTGGCGCGCCGGACGGCAGTACCGTTGTAAGCGGCGAGCGCCGCGGGCCACGGTCTCAGGCCGAGCAGATGGGGATCTCGCTGGCCGAAGAACTGCTTAACAACGGCGCGCGTGAAATTCTGCACGACGTTTATCAGGGACAACCCCCCGTATGACGATTCTGGTCACGCGCCCGGAACCCGCAGCGGCAGAGCTGGTCTCCCGACTGCACGCCCAGGGTAAACAGGCGTGGAGCCTGCCCCTGATCGAATTCGCGCCGGGAGCTGACCTGCCCTCATTACCGGCTTCGCTAACCACGCTGCGCCGGGGCGATATGGTCTTTCTGCTCTCGCAGCAGGTTATCCACTATACACAGCATGCTGTCAAAGCATGGCCCGCAGACCTGGACTATTATGCAATTGGTCGCAGTACCGCGTTAGCGTTTCATACAGTGAGTGGCTTACAGGTGACCTGGCCTCATGCACAGGAAACCAGCGAGGCGCTGATCAAGCTGGCCACGTTGCAACAGGTGTCAGGTAAACGCGCGCTTATCCTGCGTGGCAATCAGGGCCGCGAACTGCTGTCAGAAACGTTGACGGCACGGGGCGCGCAGGTCTTCTATGCCGAGTGTTATCAGCGCTGCCAAAAACATTATGACGGTGCAATCGAAGGCCGCCGCTGGCGCGATCGTCATGTTTCTACGCTGGTCGTCACCAGCGGCGAAATGTTGCATCAGCTGTATTCGCTGTTCCCCGAGGTCGATCGCGAGGAATGGCTGCTCCGCTGCCGACTGATTGTCGTCAGCGAACGTTTGGCTTCTGTGGCCGCCAATCTTGGTTGGCAGGATATTCACGTAGCCGAAGGTGCCGATAACGATGCGCTACTGCGCGCGTTATGTTGAACTTAACAATGGGATGTGCCAGATATGACGGAACAAAAAGACACCTCCGCCGTGGTTGAAGAAACTACACCAGCGGTTGATCGCGATGCTTCTCTTCAGGAACAACCACCCCGCAAGCAAAAGAACGGCGGCATGATCCTGGGAGCGGTCGCGATCGTCATCGCTCTGGCGATTGGCGCAGGTTTATACCTGAACGATAAACACCAGGCCGAATTGCAGGCACAAACCAATCAGAGTCTGAGCGAACAGCTTGCCAAGCTACAGCAGCAGGCAAACAGCGATAAACAGCAGCTTTCTCAGCAGCTGAGCACCACAGAAAAAGCGTTAGAGACCGCTCAGGCACAACAGGCGGCTTCTGAGAAAGCGCTGCAGGCGTTGCGCGAAAAGTTAGCCTCCATTTCAGGAAACGACGTGCGCAGCTGGCTGGTGGCTCAGGCAGATTATCTGGTGAAACTGGCGGGTCGTAAGTTGTGGAGCGATCAGGATGTCACCACGGCCGCAGCGTTGCTGAAAAGCGCTGATGCCAGCCTGGCAGATATGAACGATCCCAGCGTCATGAATGTGCGTCGCGCGTTGACGCAGGATATCAGTACGCTTTCGGCTATCTCCCAGGTGGACTACGACGGCATTATCCTGAAGCTTAATCAGCTATCAAACAACGTGGATAATTTACGTCTGGCCGATAACGACAGCGATGACGCGCCGATGGACAGCGACAACGGTGAACTTTCTGGCTCTATTCGCGAATGGCGTCAGAACCTGGTGAAGAGCTGGCACAATTTTATGGATGACTTTATTACCATCCGTCGCCGGGACAACACTGCCCAGCCCTTACTGGCCCCGAATCAGGACGTTTACCTTCGCGAAAACATTCGTTCTCGTCTGCTGATCGCGGCCCAGGCCGTGCCGCGTCATCAGGAGGAGATCTACAAGCAGTCGCTGGAAACCGTCTCAACATGGGTGCGTGCCTGGTATGATACGAACGATGCCTCGACAAAAGCGTTTCTGGCCCAGTTGGATGAACTTAGCCAGCAAGATATCAATATGGATCTGCCAGACAGCCTGGAAAGCCAGCCGTTGCTTGAACAACTGATGCAAACGCGCGTGCGTAACCTGATGGCACAACCCTCTGCCGCCGCAAACCAGCAGGGAGGCTGATCATGCTTAAGGTATTTATCCTCTTTGTCCTGTTGATTGCAGGGATTGTGCTGGGGCCGATGATTGCCGGCCATCAGGGTTATGTGCTGATCCAGACCGACAACTGGAATGTGGAAACCAGTGTGACCGGCCTTGCCATTATCCTGATTATCAGTTTGTTAGTGATTCTGGCGGTGGAGTGGCTGCTGCGTCGCCTGTTTCGGACGGGTGCCCGTACCCGTGGCTGGTTTACCGGACGCAAGCGCCGTCGTGCACAGCGCCAGACACAAAACGCCCTGCTTAAACTGGCAGAAGGTGATTTCAGGCAGGTAGAAAAGCTGCTGTCCAAAGACGCCGACCATGCTGATGTTCCTGTCGCAAACTATTTGCTCGCGGCAGAAGCGGCTCAGCAACGAGGCGACGAAATGCGGGCTAATCAGCATCTTGAACGGGCAGCTGAACTGGCTGGTAATGATGTTATCCCGGTCGAGATTACCCGAACCCGCATCCAGCTGGCGCGACATGAAGATCACGCTGCCCGCCACAGTATTGATCGTTTACTCGAAGTGGCTCCGCGTCATCCAGAGGTCCTGCGCCTGGCCGAGCAGGCTTATATTCGTACCAGTGCCTGGAGCGCCCTGCTCGATATCCTCCCGTCCATGGAAAAAACGCAGATTGGCAGTGAAGAGCACCGCGCTGCGCTGCAACAACAGGCCTGGCTGGGTCTGATGAATCAGGCGATGGCCGATCAGGGCAGCGAGGGATTAAAACGCTGGTGGGGAAATCTGAGCCGTAAAACACGCCATGAGACCTCGTTGCAGGTGGCGATGATTGACCATTTGATTGAGTGTGACGATCACGATACCGCTCAGGAGATTCTGCTGGATGGGCTGAAACGTCATTACGACGATCGTCTTGTCCTGTTGATGCCGCGCCTTAAAAGCGGTAACCCGGAAGCGCTGGAAAAAGCGTTACGTCAGCAAATTAAGCAGCATGGTGCCACGCCTTTACTGCACAGCACCCTGGGTCAGTTGCTGATGCGCCATGGTGAATGGCAGCAGGCAGCGGAAGCCCTGCAACAGGCGCTGGCACAGCGCCCCGACGCTTTTGACTACGCCTGGCTGGCGGATGTGTATGATCGTCTGCGCCGTCCGGAAGACGCCGCAAAAATGCGTCGTGAAGGTCTGTTACTGACGCTAAAGAACAATCCCGATGCCTGATCTGTTAAAACCGGGTTCGCCCGGTTTTTTTACGCCCACAGGTTGAGACAAAAAAAAAACACCTGCCGAAAGCAGGTGTAAAATCAGGTCGGTTTGACAACCGAGAGGTACCCGACTCAACGTGGTGTCTGTTAATCCTGTAAGGCTTTCGCGATACAGGCAGGCAGACAACAGGTACCCAAAATTGGCTCTGCGTCATTCCCAGGTTTATGTAGCCGAAGCAGACATAAGAGGTGGAATGAGCATCTACGCGTTAATTATTGCATAATCCATGCCAGTTGCGCTTTTTTATTTTTTACTTAATTAAAACAGAGAGTTAGAAATAAATAATTTTATCACTCTTTGCGCGCAGCCTGGGAATTGTCGGGATAATGCGACACAGCGCTCGCTTTACGTCGCAAATAAGCGACACGTAAAGTAAAGGCGCGTCAACTTCATTTAAAACAATGCGTTAAGCGTCTCGATTCTGCGACAACCACTTAATGCCGGTTTCCGCGGAACTACCGTAAGCAAAGCAGGCTGGACAAACGAGCAATAGCGCCGCTTACGGCGGAAACGCAAACTAAATTTCTTTCTCACCACACCTGACCAGAAACCGCTCTCACAGATGCACATCGCCCTTTCGGCAAGACGATAAACCTGTTTGTGCAGACCGTTCTGGTGAGAGAAGACTATGCTTCCTGTGCAGGTTTTTGCATTCGCAACGTTGCCTCGCTTCGCCCGGCACAAACCGCCTTCGGTGGTCTTCACCCTCTTTTGTACGGACGAAAAAAAACCTGTCTTCTCAGACAGGTTTCTAAAAATGGTCGGCGAGAGAGGATTCGAACCTCCGACCCACTGGTCCCAAACCAGTTGCGCTACCAAGCTGCGCTACTCGCCGATTTTTTTAATTTGTTTTGCCTGGTGCGAAGAGAGGGACTTGAACCCTCACGTCCGTTAAGACACTAACACCTGAAGCTAGCGCGTCTACCAATTCCGCCACCTTCGCGTATCCCAGCAAAATCTGGGGTGGCTAATGGGACTCGAACCCACGACAACTGGAATCACAATCCAGGGCTCTACCAACTGAGCTATAGCCACCACTGTACTGAATGTTGTAAGTCAAACCTACAGCATTTAAATCTTTCTACCTAACGCGGTACTGATACCACCGAAGCTCATACGCACAAACTAAATGGCGCGCCCGACAGGATTCGAACCTGAGACCTCTGCCTCCGGAGGGCAGCGCTCTATCCAGCTGAGCTACGGGCGCGTAGCGCCGTTGCGGATGTGCATACTAGAGATAAGCGCCCATCCTGTCTAGTGCTTTTTAAAGAAAATAGCGCGTTTGATTACGCTTTGTGCATTTCGTCGACAAATAACGCATTTACGCCTGTGCGGACGCGAAATTCTGGCATTAATCAGCGATATCACAGATCGCCACGCCAGTGATAACGCAGGTATTTCACCAGCTTTAACTGCCTGCGCAAGCGACTGGGCTGCACGAGCAAGCGATAGAGCCACTCCAGCCCCAGTTTTTGCCAGAAGACAGGCGCACGCTTTACGTGTCCCGTAAAGACATCGTAGGTGCCGCCTACGCCCATATACAGCGCCTCTGGCCACTGCCTCTGGCAATCCGCCATGAAAAGCTCCTGGCGTGGTGAGCCCATCGCTACCGTCACCAGCTTTGCGCCGCTCGCTGCAATGCGGGCACACAGCGCCTCACGTTCAGACGGGACAAAGTAACCGTTCTGGGCACCGACGATGTTGACGTTCCACTGACGACGCAGCTTCGCGCACGTTTCATCCAATACCGCCTCACGGCCACCAATCAAAAACACCGGGGTCCCCTCGCGGCCAGCGCGTTGCATTAAGGCTTCCCACAGATCGGCACCCGCGATGCGCTGCACGGAGGCCTGATGATATTTCTTTCGAATCGACCGTACAATACTGATGCCATCAGGATAATTGAATTCGGCCTGCTGGATTTGGGCGCTCAACGCCGCATCCCGTTCAGCACTCAAAACCTTTTCCGCATTAATGGCCACCAACGTACCTGTACGGATACCGGATGGGGGCATCAAAAAATCGACAAACGCTGTCATGCTGTCGAAACCGTACAGGGTGATACCGCGAATCTCGTAGCGTGGTGTACCGGTGTGCGTACTCATATCTTTATTGTTTTTCCCTTTCATACCAGAGGTGCATCAGCGTCAGGATGGGCTATGCAGCGGACGTTCTCTACGGCTGCGAATCAGACCGACATGATTCAGTAATCCGTAAAGCAGTTTCGCTACCGCCAGGCAGGCCGCAAAAATAAGGCAAAAAAACACCACGCGGGAGCCAAATGCATCCAGCCCTTCACGCGCCAGTACAATCATGTTGAATACCGCACCAAAACAAAAACTTTGCAGAATGGCCCCCGTATAGCGATTTGACTCACTGCGTCCGCGCTTATACAAGCTATCAAAGCCTTTAATTATTAAGCCCACAGCCACAGCACCTGGCACTATCGCCCCAATACCGCCCATCACCAGCAGTGAACCGATCAAGGTAGGAGAGATCGCCAGACCTGAATGGTTATTAAGCACCTCCCATGTGAAATAGTTGGCACTGTTCAGGACGGTCAGAGGACGGTCGGGCCACAGCCATGACGGGATAAATACATAGAAATCACGCCACATGGGCGCTAAACCCTGAAAATCGATTTTATGGTAATTTTCGAGCAGCAACGCCAGATTTTCCCAGGGCGAAAAAGTATCCCGGGTCAGATAAAGAAAGGTATAAAACGCTTCTGCGCCCATTACGTCCAGGTTATAGCGTCGCAGCGCCAGCCAGAACATACCGGCAATGGCCATCACGCCAGCGACGGCCAGCATCCATAAGGTTATCCAGCCACGCGTAATTCCGATAAACAGAAACAGCGCAAAAGCGATGATGATATTGGCACGCGTCCCGCCAACCAGCGCATAGGTCAGCAAGCCAAAACTGACGGTGACAATCAGAAAGAGCAGCCAGTTACGGCGTGTAGGATGTAAAAAATACGGGATCAACATCGCCGGAATAAAGAAATAGAAAAAGCGCTTCAGAGCGACACCGGAAACCTCACTGGAAAAGATCTGGTTGTAGGCTGTGAGGCGAAATAATAAAAAGCCGTTATGGATGAAAAAAACCGTCACGGTCGCGATGGCGACCAGCGCCAGCAGGCCACAGGTCAAATGCGTCTCCACACGGTTCATCTGTAGCCAGGGCCGGGCAGGTGATGTCGCCATCGGCCTGAGACGGACCTTGTAACTGACAAAGTAAATGACATAAAACGCTGTGGCAGACAGCATCGCCTGCAGTAAAAAATCGGCCGGCACCACCTGAGTGTCAAAACGAAACACCAGAATGCTGGTAAGCGGAAACCCAAAATAAAAGGTCAGCAGAAACAGCAAGGTAAAAAACAGGTGAAAGTTAAATCGTTCCTGTTTCATCTCGCGTACATTCAGCGTGACGATGATCATGAGTGACAGCACGTAGACTAACAGCAGACCACTAAACGCCAGTAGACTCATGAAGGCTCTCCTTCGCAAAGGCGCAACGCCGCCTGCCAACCCACGAGATAGCCCGGCGCCAGAAACGCAACGTGCTGCTTGTCGCATCCCATGAGCTGTCGGCGCGCTTCTGCAACGATAGCAGGCGTCAGCGCATCATCGCAGAACAGGACCGGAAGCTGTTGCGCGGTGACATCACGCCAGAAAGGATTTTTACGCGTCAGCACGAAGGGGATATTGGCTTGAATCAACAAACACAACGTGCCTACGCCCTGCTGCCGCTCGAACATAAAATAGCCTAAATGGCAGCGCGCCAACAATGCCAGATAATCATCGAAGGCCAAATTTTCACGCAGTAACGTTACCTGCCCCTGAGGAAAAAGTCTGTCAGCGGCATTCTGAATCCGGGCAATATACTCATCGTTATTGGGCGGATAGCCAAGCGGCACCGCAATACGCACATTCTGGCCAAACTGCGCCCGAATCGCTTCCAGCCCTTCTGTATGACGATTACTGGCATCGCCTGAATTCCCCAGCAGCACCGTCAGGATGTCATCCGGGCGGGGCGTTATCGCCGCGGTGGGTAAACGGGTTGGGAAGTAAAGTAAGGTGCGCGGTACCGAAGGATGGCGTTGCTGATAATAATACAGATCGCCTTCAGTCGCGAAGACACGCGCAATCCGCCCCTGCGCAATACGACGCAGAAAATAAAACAGGCGGAATTTGAGGCTGCGCGAGTCTTCATATAAATCGGCGCCCCAGACGTGCCAGTACACCTGAGACCGGTGCAGCCTGCCACTCAGTAACGCCAGCCACAGCCAGGGATTAAACTGTCCATGGCAAAAGAAACGCTGCTCGCGCTGTTTAGCCCGGCGTAAAAGTGCTTCAGAGAGCGCTTTCTTGCTGCTAAACGTTTCAATGCGCAATGCATCAAAGCCAATAAGGCTTTCCGGCTGCCTGGTGACCACCATAAAGTGACGCGCCACAGGCGCAGGCAGTTCGGTGCTCATCACGTCATTAAAAAAACGCAACACCGTGAGATTGTGATGGGGAATATCCGATCCCAAAACGTGAATCAAAGTCATTTTCTTCGGCAGTAGAGAATAAAGGCGCCACAGCAGAGCGCGAAATAGGTAATGTACGTGAACATATAGGCTTGCGCTGCGCCACTGGCACCGTGTAACGGAATCAGCCAACGGGAAAACAGGGTCAGTAACGCAAACTGACTGATTTCCGTCAGCACATAAAAACGTAACGATGCTTTCGCGATGACCAGATAGCCAAAAACATAAGCCCCCACTTTAAAAACATCCCCACACAACTGCCAGACGAACAGATCCCGCATATCATGGAATGCGGCAGAAAACAGCAGGCGGATAGCGATATCCCGCATTATCCACACGATCAGGCTGGCCGCCGCGACAGCCGGCAACACAAAGCGCAATGCCCGTCCGATCTCTCGTGCAATCTCTGTTTTGTTTTCTAACCTGGCCAGCGTGGGCAGCAGCCAGACGCTAAAGGTTGCGGTAATAAACTGCAGGTAAGCATCGGAAATACTGGTTACGCCCTGCCATAAACCGACCTGAGCCCAGCCGTTGTGAGCGGCAAGTTGGTTTCGCATCATGACCCAGGCAACCGGAAGCGTGACGGCGGTGATCAGTGCCATCAGCGTATATTTTGCCAGCTGACGCGCCATCTCAGGCTGCCACTGCGGACGCAGCCAGCTTAAGGGCAGCGGCACACGATACCTGAATATCACCAGGGCAGGAATAACCAGTAATGCCGGCACCATCGCTAAACCGGTTAATGCGCCCGCGTACCCTCCCAGCCCCCAGCACAGCATATAACCGGCTACGCCAGTCACGCTGCCTGTCATCAGCGCCAACGCATTACCCTGTGCATCCCGGTAGCCTTTAATTAAAGCCAGAATGAGATTGGCCCAGGCAATGCCGAACTGCAAAAAAGCAACGATACGGATAACGTTTTGATAGCGATCGTGCCCAAACAAGGCGGTACTGACAGGGGCTGCAGCAAGCAAAAAAACCAGCGCCAGCAGTGTTGAAAAGCCTGTCACCATCGCCGAGGCCGTTCCAACCAGCGCGCGCAACGGCTGCGGTTGCTGGCGATATTGCGCGACAAAGGTTGTGACGCCGTTGAAAATCCCGGCCCCCGCCAGAACGCCCAGCACCGTGATCAACTGTCGAAAATTCCCCGCCTGACCAACGCCTTCCGGGCCGTAACTGATCGCCAGCAGCTTGACCACCAGCAGGCCCACGGCAATTTTGACCAGAGTTGAAGAGGCCGTCCATACAGAGGCTTTGGCTAATGACATCAGGAAAAGAAGCTCAGCAGTGAGCTGATAACCGTGCTCTGGTTATTATCTGACAGGTTAAAAAACAGCGGCAGCCGCAATAAGCGCTCACTTTCGGCCGTGGTGAAGCGGTCATCGCCCGCAAAACGGGAAAACTGCAGGCCAGCAGGTGAAGTGTGCAACGGAATATAATGGAAAACGGCCAGGATTTCGGCCTCTTTAAGCCAGTTAATCAACGCCTGACGATGTTCCTGATCGCGCAGTTTAATATAGAACATGTGCGCGTTGTGCTGACAGTCGGCCGGAACCGTGGGCAAGGTAATGTGGCCGCTTTCTGCCAGCGGTTTTAGCGCATTATAGTAGCGCTGCCATAACCGCAGCCGCTGCTGGTTAATACGCTCGGAGGCTTCCAGTTGCGCCCAAAGATAAGCCGCCTGTAGATCCGCCATCAGATAACTGGATCCCATATCGCGCCAGGTATATTTATCTACCTGACCACGAAAAAACTGGCTGCGGTTGGTGCCTTTTTCACGGATGATTTCCGCACGCTCAACCAGGCTGGCATCATTGATCAACGTTGCACCGCCTTCTCCGCCCGCCGTGTAGTTTTTGGTTTCGTGAAAACTAAAGCAGCCGATATGACCGATAGTGCCTAAGGCCCGCCCTTTATAACGTGACATCACGCCCTGCGCAGCATCTTCAATGACCAACAGCTTGTACTGGGCCGCCAGCGCCATGATCGTGTCCATCTCACAGGCAACGCCGGCATAATGTACCGGTACGATAGCACGCGTTTTATCCGTGATGGCGGCTTCGATCAGCGTTTCATCCATATTCATCGTGTCAGGGCGCACATCCACAAACACGATTTTTGCGCCCCGGAGTACAAAGGCATTCGCAGTGGACACAAAGGTGTAACTCGGCATGATGACCTCATCGCCGGGTTGAATATCGATCAGCAATGCCGCCATTTCCAGTGATGCGGTACAGGAAGGCGTCAGTAACACTTTTGCACTGCCGAAACGCTGTTCCATCCACTGCTGGCAACGGCGCGTAAAACCACCATCGCCGCAGAGCTTGCCGCTGCTCATGGCCGACTGCATATAGTCGATTTCGCTGCCCACAACCGGGGGCGCATTAAAGGGAATCATGACCTCTCCTGTAAAACCAGTACGCCGTGCTTTCCAGTCGTGCACCACTGCGTAAATAAAGACGCATCGCCGTGAGATTGCTGATTTGTGTTGCGACGCGCAGCCGATCGAGCTGGCGTACACGTCCCCAGTCAGCTGCCGCCAGCATCAGGCGCTGACCAATGCTTTGCCCCTGCGCCGCAGGCACGACAGCCAGTAAGCCAATGCGGGCATCGCCATCTACCTCACGCAAAGACACGAATCCCTGCAGCGCACCGCTGTCATCGCAGGCCACCAGACACTGATGATCAAAGGTGCCAAGTACCGCATTTTCAATCCACTGCGCGTAAAAACGTCCGCTCTCATCTGGCGCAAACCACGGCGAACGAAACCGACTCTGGCGGAAAGCCTGAGAAGCCGCCTCACGCAGTGCGGGGATCTGGCCTTGACGGGCAATACGAACTCCCGTTTGCCGCTCGGTTCGTTTAATCGTGAGGGACAACTCCGCCTCGCCCTCCACCAACTGGAACTGATGTTGATTCAGGACGTCAATAGTGGCGGTCTGATCAGCGGGCACTTTAATTTGAAACAACGCACAAGGATGCTGAAGCGCGCTTTCCAGCGGCAATGTTCCACCCGTTTCCAGTCTGACAGACTGGATGCCGAAAAACTGGCTCTCCCAGTCGAGGGGATTGACCTTAACGTGAACGGACATGTGTTCCTCAGAGCTTTGTTAATCAGCGTCTGTTTTCAGCGCCAGACACCTTTCGTATCAACGACCCATTGCTGGGTCACGTGCGCCGCATCAATGGCGCGGAACGCCTGATGATCGACCAGCATCACCAGAATATCGGCCTGTTGCAGCGCCTGCTCTGTTGACACCAGCGTGGCCTGCGTTTCCAGACGTTCGGGAATCTGCTCAATATGCGGTTCAGTCACCCAGGTACGACCCTGATGCCAGTCTGCAATCAAATGGGCGACTTCCATCGCCGGGCTTTCACGCAGGTCATCAATATTTGGCTTAAACGCCAGGCCAAAACAGGCAATCGTCAGATCGCTGGCGCGCTTATCGGTTTGCGTCAGACACTCTGCCAGTGCTTTTTTTACCTGCTCCAGTACCCAGTGTGGCTTGGCATCATTCACTTCGCGGGCGGTACGGATCAGTCGCGCTAAGTCAGGGTTCTGCGCCACGATAAACCAGGGGTCGACGGCAATGCAGTGTCCGCCTACGCCGGGACCGGGTTGCAAAATATTCACACGAGGATGACGGTTTGCCAGCGCAATAAGCTCCCAGACATTAATCTGCTGCTCAGCACAGATCAGGGACAGCTCATTGGCAAACGCAATGTTTACGTCCCGGAAGCTGTTTTCGGTCAGCTTGCACATTTCGGCGGTACGGGCATGAGTTTCCACGCACTCGCCCTGGAGAAAAATACGATATAACGCGCTGGCACGGGCAGAACAGGCTGGCGTCATGCCGCCAATAACACGATCGTTTTTAATCAGCTCAACCATGATCTGGCCGGGCAAAACACGCTCAGGGCAGTAGGCAATAAAAACGTCCGGTTCATCGCCCTGCTGGGGGAAACGTAAATCAGGCCGCTCGGCAGCCAGCCACTCCGCCATCTGCTCGGTGCTGCCTACCGGAGACGTCGACTCCAGAATCACCAGATCGCCTTTTTTCAAAACCGGTGCGATGGATATTGCGGCCGCCTGCACAAAACGTAAGTCGGGCTGGCGATCGGCCTGGAAGGGCGTAGGGACGGCAATCAAAAAGGCATCCGCCGCTTCCGGTTGCGTGGTGGCACGTAAATCGCCACGCGCAACGGCTGCCTGCACCACCTGTTCCAGATCGGGTTCGACGATATGAATGGCACCGCGGTTGATGGTGTCAACAGCCCGGGCATTGATATCAACGCCCACCACTTTTTTTCCCTTTGAGGCAAAAACGGCTGCGGTAGGCAGCCCAATGTAACCCAGTCCAATGACGGAAATGGTTTCAAAACTCATAAGTTGGCTCTGTTATCTTTTAAGGCTTGTAAGATTCGCCCGCAGGCATTGCCATCCCCATAGGGATTATGGGCGCGGCTCATGGTCTGCCAGGCCTCGTCGTCATTCAGTAATGCGCTGACTTCGGCAACAATCTTCGCCGTATCCGTTCCCACCAGTTTTACCGTTCCCGCGTCAACCGCCTCTGGCCGTTCCGTGGTTTCACGCATCACCAAAACGGGTTTACCCAGTGAAGGCGCTTCTTCCTGAATTCCGCCAGAATCGGTGAGAATGAGCCAGGCACGATTCATGAGCCAGACAAACGGCAGATACTCCTGCGGCTCAATCAGTACTATGTTCTTGATGTCGCGCAGAATGCGGTTAACGGGCTCATGGACATTCGGGTTGAGATGCACAGGATAAACGATCTGCGCCTCAGGGTGCTGACGCGCAATTTCGGCTAAAGCGCTACAAATACGCTCAAACCCCCCGCCAAAACTTTCCCGCCGATGGCCCGTTACCAGTACCAGCTTTTTGTTTTCATCCAGAAACGGATAACGTGCAGCCAGTTGCGCATTAATGGCGTTATCATCCAGTACCCGATCGCGCACCCACAGCAGGGCATCAATCACCGTATTGCCGGTAATCACAATGCTGTCATCGGGCAGATTTTCATCCAGCAGGTTCTGTCGGGAACGGGAGGTTGGCGTGAAATGCAGCCGTGCCAGATGGCCTGTCAGTTTACGATTGCCCTCTTCAGGCCACGGCGATGCCAGATCGCCTGTCCTTAAACCCGCTTCAACATGGCCGACAGGTATTTGTTGATAGAACGCAGCCAGACTGGCCGCCAGCGTGGTTGTGGTGTCACCGTGAACCAGAACAATGTCGGGTTTGAAATCGAGAAGGACGGTGTGCATGCCTTGCAGGATACGGCAGGTTATTTCCGTTAATCCTTGTTCAGGCCGCATAATATTGAGGTCGTAGTCAGGTTGAAGCTGAAATAAGCTCAGCACCTGATCGAGCATTTCACGGTGCTGTGCGGTTACGCACAGCCGTGATTCAAAAGCCGGATCCTGTGCCAGGGCCTGAACGAGTGGTGCCATCTTAATGGCTTCAGGTCGGGTGCCAAAAACTGTCAGAACTTTCACACTGTTTCTCTCAATCTTGTGTATCTGACATGGGTCGCCGACGACGTGCCAGTGCCACACCGGCGCCAACCAGTGCCCCTACCGCGCCCCACATCACCATCATAAATACCCGGCGTGGGCTGTCACGTGACACCGGCTCTTCCGGTGTACGTAAATAACGGTAGGTCTGAAATTTGTTGGTTAACGCAGGTCCTGCATCCAGTGTCGTCAGCATCGCTTTATTTTGATCGTAGCTTATATCAAAGCTCGGTCCCGTCGCACGCAGGGTGTCGAGTTGCCCCTGCAATAGCGGCTGACCGATTAAAAACAGATCGCTGTCAGCAAGACTCTCACTGACTTCATTCGTCTGTTTTTCAGTAATTCCTTTTTGGCTGGCCACCTTCAGCGCCTGTTCCAGACGATGAATGCGACGCTGGAAGACGGTATTCGCCACAGCTTCCTGACGCCTGACCTGTGCCTGAAGTTGCGCATCTCGTGCCTGCCACGCACCTTTTAGCTCCGCGTTGAGATGACGTGCTGCGCGCTCACTGGCATAGGCAATGTACTGACGCAACAGGTTGTTGGCATCGCTCGCCGTTTCCGCTTTCAGTTTGACGCTGTCGAACGTGTTACGCGCGGTATCCGCTGGCGTAAACTGGATGTTATCAATTAGCTCATCTAACAGGACCGCATCATTGTGCGCATTGCCGCTTTTCCGGCTTTTGTAATAGTCGGTTTGCAGCCAGAACTCGCGACGAGTATCCCAGGAGGAAAGCTGCACCAGAAACTCATGATAAACCTCATCCATCACGTTGGGAGACGCGCTGGTTAACGTCACGGCGTCATTGCGTACATCCAGGTTATTGAGAAACTGCTGCTGTGAATAGTACGAGCCCAGCATATTCACTGTTGGACGTCCTGTAATCGCCGTTGTGCTCCATACCTGTTTCATCAGCAGCGTCGCCAGCCAGGCTGCCACTGCAAACAGCACTGCGCAACCGACTATCCAGTGCTTTCCGCGCCACAAGCGGCAGCACAGGCCGCGAATATCCAGTTCGTTCTCCACAACGTTTGCAGGCATCACAGCGTCATCCTTTTTAAGACTCATCAGGGTTCATTTTTCCTGGCATTTCTAAAATTATTCAGGCGGCGTTTAAAGCGTCTGATTTTTCTTGCCACGCGCCATGCGTGCTTCAAACAATAGCCGTAACCCATGAAGGCAATCAGAAACAGAATTAACATCACCCATTCAGGTATAAAGGCAAGGTATTCTCCCAGTACGCCAATACCTGCAAGAAGTGCCGCAGCGGAAGTAATCAGGACGAAAGCCTGACGGGAAGTAAAACCGGCCCGCATAATTAAATGGTGAATATGCTGACGATCGGCAGAAAAGGGGCTCATTCCCTTGCTTAAACGACGATACATGATGGCTACCATATCCATTAAAGGAATGGCGATTAGCCACAATGCCGTAACAGGTGTAATAGGATGACTCAGGCCCTGAGTCGTTTCGAGCAAAATCCATATGATGGTGAAACCAATCATAGTGCTGCCCGCATCCCCCATAAAGACTTTGTAGCGCCGGCCCAGAAAACCGAGATTAAGAAAAACATAGGGTAATGTGGCGGCGATCATCGCGAAGCACCACATTGCGAGGCTGTGTTGGCCATCAAGGTAGAGAATAATTCCCATTGCCGCAAAGGTCACAATGGAAAGCCCCCCTAAAAGGCCATCGATGCCATCGACCATATTGAAAGCATTAATTGCTGCCCAGACAGCAAAAAGAGTGAGGACGTAACCAAACGGCCCGACAATCAATTCAACCGGGCCTATGATAAATCCGAGGCTCAGCAAATAGAGCTTGCCAAAAAACATCATCACTACAGCCACAATACCTTGTACTGTCGCGCGAATTTTTACGCTGATGTCGAACCTGTCATCCAGCGCCCCGACAAATACCAGTACGCCCGCGCAGGCCAGGTAAAGCATGGCGTGCGGCAGGTAATAATTAGTAATGTAAAAGGCGAAACAGATACCTGCATAAACGGATATGCCCCCCACCAGCGGTACTACCCCCTGGTGGCGCTTACGCATATTGGGCTTGTCAACCAGTCCAATTTTCTCGGCTGCTTTACGAGCAAGGAAAAGAAACGCCAGGGAAAAGACAAAAACTAAACCAAGCTCAGTACTCATAGTGAGTAAATTCACGTTAAACGCTCTCAGCTATCATCCTGGATACACACAATACGCGAAAGAAGGCGCATATTACCGTCCCAGATTCCGAATTCAGCATTAAGCGGTGTACGAACGGTCAACCGTCCACCACTTTCACCGTCATTATTATTACGTCTGCCAGACCACAATCCTATAGCCCGTAAATGAAAAACGCCACGTCAGAACGTGGCGTCAGAGCTATTTTACGATCTTTTAAAGTAAAAAACGCCATCCTGCTCAGATGGCGCTTAAAAGGATCAAGAGCGCTTCATCATGTCGAAGAATTCATCGTTGGTTTTGGTCATGGCCAACTTGTTAATCAGGAACTCCATCGCGTCGATTTCGCCCATTGGGTGAATAATTTTACGCAGGATCCACATTTTCTGCAGTTCTTCCTGAGAGGTTAACAGCTCTTCTTTACGTGTACCGGAACGGTTGTAATCAATGGCCGGGAAGACGCGTTTTTCCGCAATCTTACGTGAGAGATGAAGCTCCATGTTACCGGTGCCTTTAAACTCTTCGTAAATCACTTCGTCCATTTTCGAACCGGTATCCACCAGCGCAGTCGCGATAATGGTCAGGCTACCGCCCTCTTCCACGTTACGCGCCGCACCAAAGAAACGCTTAGGACGATGCAGGGCGTTAGCATCCACACCACCTGTCAGCACTTTACCGGAGGCCGGCACCACGGTGTTATAGGCACGTGCCAGACGCGTAATGGAGTCGAGAAGAATGATGACGTCTTTTTTATGCTCAACCAGGCGCTTAGCCTTTTCGATCACCATCTCTGCAACCTGAACGTGACGCGAAGCCGGCTCATCGAAGGTTGAGGCAATCACTTCGCCTTTGACCAGGCGTTGCATCTCTGTTACTTCTTCCGGACGCTCATCGATCAGCAACACCATCAGCACGCAGTCAGGATGGTTATAGGCAATGCTCTGTGCGATGTTCTGCAGCAGCATGGTTTTACCGGCTTTTGGCGGAGCAACAATCAGGCCACGCTGACCGCGGCCAATGGGCGACGCCAGGTCCAGTACGCGCGCCGTTAAGTCTTCGGTTGATCCATTACCGCGCTCCATACGCAGACGGCTGTTAGCGTGCAGCGGCGTAAGGTTTTCAAACAGAATTTTGTTGCGCGAGTTTTCAGGCTTGTCGTAGTTGACTTCATTAACTTTCAGCAGCGCAAAATAGCGTTCACCTTCTTTTGGTGGGCGAATTTTGCCGGCGATGGTGTCACCAGTGCGGAGGTTAAAGCGGCGAATTTGGCTGGGAGAAACGTAGATGTCATCAGGACCGGCGAGGTAGGAGCTGTCTCCAGAGCGGAGGAATCCAAATCCATCCTGCAATATCTCCAGCACACCATCACCGAAGATGTCCTCGCCGCTTTTCGCGTGCTGCTTCAGGATTGAGAAAATAATGTCCTGCTTGCGCATACGAGCCTGGTTTTCCAGCCCCATATTCTCGCCGAGGGTAATCAGCTCAGAAACCGGCGTATTTTTTAATTCGGTAAGATTCATAGTGATGGGTTCTTAAACTCGGGGTAATACTCGAAATGTTTGTCGTGAATGGTATGGCAGTTAATCCATGCCTGTTCTGTTAATGACTTTTCAACTCTTCTCAACGATCGTTGTCTTGAATGATGACTGGAAGCGAGGAGTCGGTCGATTTAAGTCAGAGTAGAGCTAGTCGTTAGATTGCTAAACCGCTGGTAGGTACAGTGCGACAGGGTTTAACAAGGGAAAACTTTGAATGCTAACTACAAGGTATGATCATAGTGCAGTGAAAATAAGTTAGCACGCTTAAAAGCGAACGTCCAGCAGGAGGAAAAAATTTAACCACTGCCGAACGTTCAGCCCGATTACGCCAGGTTGGCGTTCAGGAACTCTTTTAATTGACCTTTGGACAATGCGCCCACTTTCGTTGCAGCGACTTCACCGTTTTTAAACAGCAGCAGCGTCGGGATGCCACGAATGCCGTATTTCGGTGCGGTACCTGGGTTATCGTCAATATTCAGCTTAGCGATGGTCAGCTTGCCATCATACTCTTCTGCAACTTCATCAAGGATTGGGGCGATCATTTTACAAGGACCACACCATTCAGCCCAGAAATCTACCAGTATAACGCCGTCGGCTTTCAGCACGTCGGTGTCGAAACTGTCATCGGTCAGATGAACGATTTTATCGCTGCTCATGTTTTACTCCACAAGATTATGCCTGGCGAATTGGCGTAATATAAACCAATGTTGGTTGACTTTATTTCATCGGATACGCTTTCGTAAAGCGATAGTAAGCTGATATTCTACCACACTATGAGCAAAACACACTTAACTGAACAGAAGTTTTCCGACTTCGCCCTGCACCCACAGGTAGTGGAAGCCCTTGATAAAAAAGGGTTTCATAACTGCACGCCTATTCAGGCGTTAGCACTGCCATTTACGCTTTCAGGGCGTGATGTCGCAGGTCAGGCGCAAACCGGTACCGGCAAAACGATGGCGTTTTTAACGTCAACGTTTCATCATCTTCTTTCTCACCCTGCACCAGAGGGACGCCAGGTTAACCAACCACGCGCGTTAATTCTGGCACCTACGCGTGAACTTGCCGTGCAAATTCATGCGGATGCAGAACCGCTGGCGGCATCGACCGGCCTGAAACTAGGCCTGGCTTACGGTGGCGACGGCTATGACAAGCAGTTAAAAGTTCTGGAAAACGGTGTCGATATTCTGGTCGGCACCACGGGTCGCTTAATTGATTATGCGAAGCAAAATCACGTCAACCTCAGCGCCATACAGGTCATGGTGCTGGACGAAGCCGATCGCATGTTCGATCTCGGCTTTATTAAAGATATTCGCTGGTTGTTCCGCCGCATGCCACCCGCAACTCAACGCCTGAGCATGCTGTTTTCGGCCACGCTCTCGTATCGCGTGCGTGAACTGGCCTTTGAGCACATGAACAGCGCCGAATACGTCGAAGTCGAGCCGGAACAAAAAACGGGCCACCGCATTAAAGAAGAGCTTTTCTATCCTTCCAACGAAGAGAAAATGCGTTTGCTGCAAACGCTGGTGGAAGAAGAATGGCCCGATCGCGCGATTATTTTCGCCAATACGAAACATCGCTGTGAAGATATCTGGGGCCATCTGGCTGCGGACGGTCACCGTGTCGGCTTGCTGACCGGTGATGTGGCTCAGAAGAAGCGTTTACGCATTCTGGATGACTTTACCAAAGGTGACATCGATATCCTGGTAGCGACCGATGTTGCGGCACGTGGCCTGCATATTCCCGCAGTGACACATGTATTTAACTACGATCTGCCTGATGACCGCGAGGACTACGTTCATCGCATTGGCCGTACAGGACGCGCAGGGGCAAGCGGCCACTCAATCAGCCTGGCATGCGAAGAGTACGCGTTAAATCTGCCGGGTATTGAAGAGTACATTGGTCACAGTATTCCGGTGAGCAAATACAACAGCGATGCGCTGTTAAGTGAACTCCCGCCGCCGAAACGTCTGACGCGTAATCGTACAGGCAACGGTCAGCGTCGTGGCGGAAATAACGCCAGTCGTCGCGGTGCTCCACGTCATAACAACCGTAAACGTTCGGGTTAAGTTCACCATGCTAAGCGCATCGACACTCTATGCTGCGATTGATTTAGGATCTAACAGCTTCCACATGCTGGTAGTCAGCGAAGTGTCTGGCAGTATTCAGACTATCGCCAAAATCAAACGCAAGGTGCGCCTGGCTGCTGGCCTGGACAGCGCCAATCATTTGTCAGCTGAAGCGATGGCGCGGGGCTGGCAATGTTTGCGGCTTTTCTCGGAACAACTTCAGGATATTCCGCCTGACCAGATTCGGGTGGTGGCGACGGCTACGCTGCGTATTGCAGCAAATGCACAGGTCTTTCTGGATAAGGCTCAACAGATTCTGGGCTGCGCCGTCAATGTGATTAGCGGTGAAGAAGAAGCCCGTCTGATTTATCAAGGCGTGGCGCACACCACCGGCGGCTCCGATCAACGTCTGGTTGTCGATATCGGCGGCGGCAGTACCGAGTTAGCCACCGGTGACGGCTCCCATGCCAGCGTGCTGTTTAGTTTGCAGATGGGCTGTGTCACCTGGCTGGAACGCTTCTTTGGCGATCGTCACCTGGCGCAGGAAAATTTTGACCAGGCAGAACAGGCCGCCAAAGCCATGCTGCAGCCCATTTCGGCAGAACTGCGCAAACAGAGCTGGCAGGTTTGCGTCGGTGCATCCGGCACCGTGCAGGCGTTACAGGAAATCATGGTGGCACAGGGCATGGATGAGCGCATCACCCTGAGCAAACTCCAGCAGTTAAAGCAGCGCGCTATTCAATGTGGCAAGCTGGAAGAGCTTGAAATCGAAGGACTGACGCTGGAACGTGCGCTTGTGTTCCCCAGTGGGCTCTCAATCCTGATCGCCATTTTTCAGGAACTCAATATCGACAGCATGACGCTGGCCGGTGGTGCACTGCGCGAAGGGCTGGTGTACGGAATGCTGCACTTACCTGTTGATCGTGATATTCGCAGCCGTACTCTGCAAAATGTTCAGCGCAGGTTCAACATCGATGTGTGCCAGGCCGATCGGGTACGTCAGCTGGCTGAAAGTTTTTTTCGCCAGGTCAGCGTGGTCTGGAAACTGGATCAGCGCTGTCGGGAATTACTGCTGAGCGCCTGTGCTATCCACGAAATCGGGCTGAGCGTCGATTTCCGTCAGGCACCTCAGCATGCTGCCTACCTGGTTCGCCATCTTGATCTGCCGGGTTTTACGCCCGCGCAAAAAAAGCTGATCGCCTGCTTACTGCAAAACCAAAGCGGCAGCATCGATCTTGCGTTACTGACCCAACAAAATGCCGTACCGCCGCGTCTGGCAGAGCGCCTGTGTCGCCTGCTGCGCCTGTCGATTATCTTTTCCAGTCGCCGTCGCGATGACACCCTGCCTGCCGTACGTATGCAGGCCGATGATGAAGCGCTGAATGTCACATTGCCGGCGGGATGGCTGGATGTACATCCGCTTCGGGCGGAACTGCTTGAACAGGAAAGCCATTACCAGTCCTATGTACACTGGCAGTTATCGCTGACCTGAGTGTTTGCGGTTACGCCCGATCGGCGCATTAACCCTTTTTCGCCTTTTCCAGCATCGCCCGTAATCCGGCCACCCGACTCTGGCCGGTTTTCATTCGCTCTTCAGCACTGACCACCTTACGCTCGGTTTCCCACACCACATCATCCTGCGGCAGCTCCAGCAAAAAGCGGCTGGGCTCGGGGCGAACCAGTTCACCATACTGACGGCGCTCACGGCATAAGGTGAACGTCAGCTCTTTCTGCGCACGGGTGATACCGACATAAGCCAGACGGCGCTCTTCTTCAACGTTATTTTCATCGATACTGCTCTGATGCGGGAGCAATCCTTCTTCCATGCCAACCAGGAAAACATAGGGAAATTCCAGCCCTTTAGACGCATGCAACGTCATTAGCTGCACCTGGTCTGACTCGTCGTCACTTTCGCCGCGCTCCATCATGTCGCGCAACGTAAACCGCGTGACGACCTGGGCCAGCGTCATCGGCTCATCCAGATCGCTCCCTTCCAGCATTTCCGTCATCCATTGAAACAGCGTATTGACGTTTTTCATGCGCATTTCAGCGGCTTTAGGGCTACCGGAGGTTTCAAACAGCCAGCTTTCATAATCGATGCCGCGAATCAAATCACGGACAGCGTTAACGGGTTCCCGCTCACTGAGCTGGATAATCTCATTGAGCCAGTGAGTGAAGCGCTGCAGATGCTCAAGACCGCGGCCGGTC
Source organism: Pantoea sp. BR_17 (assembly GCF_041955125.1). Classification (NCBI taxonomy): domain Bacteria; kingdom Pseudomonadati; phylum Pseudomonadota; class Gammaproteobacteria; order Enterobacterales; family Erwiniaceae; genus Pantoea; species Pantoea sp. BR_17. The sequence continues at coordinate 66,652 of NZ_JAVAXT010000009.1, forward strand.
AGGGTCTGCCCCAGTCCCACATCGAAGCTGGCGTTAAAAAGACTTTTACTGCGGATAGTGGCCCATTCACCCAGTTTTTGCAGCGTCGCCGGGCCAATTTCACGCCGGGGAGTATTCACAATCCGTAAAAAGGCGCTGTCATCGTCGGGGTTAGTGAGTACGCGTAAATACGCTAACAGATCTTTTATTTCTGGCCGTGAGAAAAAGGAGGTGCCACCTGAAATCCGGTAAGGGATACGGTTCTGCATCAAGAATTTTTCGAATACCCGGGACTGGTGATTCCCCCGGTACAGAATGGCGTAATCTTTATACTGCGTTTTATTGATAAAGTGATGAGCAATCAGTTCACCCGTTACCCGCTCGGCTTCGTGTTCTTCACTGTTTGCGCTCAGCACTTTCAGTTCACTACCGATACCCAGTTCAGAAAACAGGCGCTTCTCGAACACGTGCGGATTGTTGGCAATCAGGATATTGGCAGCTTTAAGGATACGCTGTGAAGATCGGTAATTCTGCTCAAGCTTCACCACTTCCAGCGTCGGGAAATCCTCATTCAGCAGGACCAGATTTTGCGGACGCGCTCCGCGCCAGGAATAAATCGACTGATCGTCATCGCCAACGACAGTAAAACGCGCTCTGGCACCCACCAGCAATTTAACCAGTTCGTACTGGCTGGTATTGGTATCCTGATATTCATCGACCAGCAGATAGCGAATACGTTGCTGCCAGCGCTCGCGCACTTCCTGATTACGCTGTAGCAGAAGGGTCGGCAACAAGATCAGGTCGTCAAAATCCAGCACATTACAGGCTTTAAGGTGCTGATCATACAGGGCATAGCAGTGCGCGAAAACGTTATCGCGCTCCGAACGGGCTAATGCCGCCGCCTTGGGCGGATCAACCAAATCATTTTTCCAGTTGGAAAGGGTGGAAATCAACTGCTGCAGTAAGGTCTTGTCCTCTTCCAGCCACTGGCTGGTCAGGTCTTTAAGCAGGGCCAGTTGATCCTGGTCGTCGAACAGGGAAAAGTTAGACTTCATTCCCAGCGCTGCATATTCGCGCTTAATAATCTCCAGTCCCAGGGTATGGAATGTCGAGATCATCAGGCCGCGCGCCTCCTTACGCCCCAGCGTTTGCGCGACGCGCTCTTTCATTTCACGTGAGGCTTTATTCGTGAACGTCACGGCCGCAATGTGGCGCGCCTGGTAACCGCACTCCCGAATCAGATGTGCGATCTTATTGGTGATAACGCGGGTTTTACCCGAGCCAGCCCCCGCCAGCACCAGACAGGGACCGGTGACAAATTCGACGGCACGTTGTTGGCTGGAGTTTAAACGCATAGGGAATCGCTCTGTTGGAATAAGATACCCGCTTCGCCTCACACGCGTGCCAACGGCATGAACGCGGTGCCGTTAACGTCTCTGCGATTTGAAAAGACGGGTTTATAATGGAGGGCAATTATACACAACAGAGACACCATCATGGCGAAAACTGCCGCGGCTTTACATATTCTGGTGAAACAGGAGGCAGAGGCGAGAGTCTTGCTGGAGAAGTTGAAAAAAGGGGAGAATTTCCAGCAGCTTGCTAAAAAACACTCCATCTGCCCTTCAGGCCGAAACGGCGGCGATCTGGGTGAATTCCGGCGGGGAAAGATGGTAGCTGCATTTGATAAAGCGGCCTTCACCTGCCCACTGTTACAACCCTTTGGGCCGGTGAAAACCGCGTTTGGTTACCACATCATCAAAGTGCTCTATCGCAACTGATTATTTTTTGCTTTTCATCTGCTGCAATACCCGGCTGCACTGATTTTCATCATTATCGCTGGGGGAAATCAGTGCCAGTAAGGCCGCCGCCGGTGCTACCACGGCACCCAGGGCAACGGCTGCCGCACCACGCGCCAGTAGTGGCCCGGTCTTCACACCGGCATCCGGATTTTTAAACGTACCACGGACGTACAGCGGTGAGCGCAGGGTCACGATACGAATGCCTTTACTCTCTGGATTCACAGACAGGTCCAGACGTTCAGTGGCGAAATTCGCATTTCCCGTCACGTTGATGACCGCATTTTCCGTATCGAACACAAACAGGTTTGGCGTGGCCAGACCGTTTTGCAATTTCAGATCCGTTGCCGCACAGTTGATGCGCACCTCATCATCACCGAACAGCTTACCAACCAGATAGTTACCGACATTTAATCCGGCAATCTCCATCAGATTGCGGCTAATCAGCCCGTCGTTCATTAGCAGCTTGAGTTGGCCGTTACTGGTTGCGAGCAGGTCAGCCACAGAATTGCCCGTGCCCGTCAAGCTGGCATCACCGTTAAGCTGTCCCAGACTGTTTTGCATTGCCTGTACATTGGGAAACAACTGGCGCAGGCGAAGTTTGCGCGCATGAATATCCGCGCGGCCTCGCATGGGAGAGCGATCGCCTTCTAAACGAATAGTGCTGTTCAGGTTGCCCCCGGCCATACCAAAACGCAGCGGATCGAGCAGTAGATTACCGTTATCAAGCTGCAAATGCGTGTAAAGATCGCTTAACGGCAAGGAATTACTGTGTTCGATACGTTTACCACTGAACTTCACGTCAGCATCCATCACCGACCAGTTTTTCGTATCGAATTGATCATGAGGCAAAACACGATCGGCAGGCTGTGTCGATTTTTCGCCGCGCTTTGCCTTAGCCTGTTGCGTTTTCTCACTGCCTTTGCCGGAGTCAACGCCAATAAGCGGCCCCAAATCTGCCATACGCAATTGGTCAGATCGCAGTTCCCCTACCAGTTTAGGGCGAGGTTTGCCCTGGCTGTAGGTCAGGGAGCCATGAATATCGCTATCGCCAATGTGCCCATTGAATGCCTGATAGCGGAAAACAGACCCATCTTTACCAGTGAATTTAGCAATAAGGCGACCATCTGTTTCATAGGGCGGCGTATCCGGTAATAACACGCCCGTCAGGCCATACAGATTCGCCAGCGTGTCGCCAGAAAAACGCAAACGCACATCCAGTCCGCCCAGATTTAACGGATCCTGCACACCGCCAGAAAGCTGTACCCGTGTAGTACCGTTACGGACATCCGCCTGCACCGGGAACGGTGTCGTCTGGCTTCGCAGTGATAACATGCCGCCGAGCTTACCCTGGCCCGTGAGTTTTTCATTGTTATAGCGCCCTTCGGCCTGCCAGCCGAAAACAAAGTCGCCCGCCCCTTTTTGGCTGTCGTCTCCACCCGCGATTTGCGCGAAAGGCACAGGTTTGCCAAGCGAATTGAGTTTTACAGTGACATCAGCCTTGTTAACCGCATCGCGATAAAGCAGGGTTCCCTGATCGAACAGAATATTGTCCAGCCGAAATGACCAGGCGGAAGGCGGTGCATTGTCATCTTTGCTGTCACTTTCAGCGAGCGTAAACGTCCAGTTGTTTTTCTTGTCGGCGGTTTGAATCAACCGGGCATCCGGCTGCTGTAGCTTTATCCAGGGGATAAAGACTTGTTTGTGCAGCAGTGCCAGCGGCGCAAGCGTTGCGTCGACGCGCTGGAGATGAATCATAGTGACATCGGGAATATCAGGCGGATTGCCCAGCATGATGTCTTCGGCATGCAGATGCGGCCAGGGGATAAAACTGCGCCATCCCGGTTCGTCGCGTTGTCGTTGCCACGCGATACCCAAATCACCACGAATGGCAAAAGGTCGGTTCAGTTCTGCTGAGACTTTTTTGTTGATGGTCGGCTTCAGGCGATTCCAGTCGAATGTGGCAATGACAATGACCACGACGACGATCACCAGGACTAAAATTCCCGCTATCCAACTGACTATTTTTCCAGCGCGTGACATTAGGCATCCTCCCTGCTCTTTCACGGTCTCCGTTAAAGATAGTCGAGAGCGAGCCGGAAGGGATCAATCAAGCTGGACAGGCAGGTACGCCAGTTCCGAAAAAGGGGCGGGGCGTGAGAAAAAATATCCCTGCGCCGCAATGGCCGGAGAGGCTTTTACCTGCTCCCATTCATCCTGCGTTTCCACGCCTTCAACAATAACGCCGTTACAGTAGCGGTTAATCAGCGACAACAGCATAGGAAAGAGTGTTCGCCCTTCCCCCGATGCACACAACAAAATAAACAATTCGCGCGACAACTTGATGTAGTCGTATTTCAGCTCCGTCAGGGCAGAAAAATTTGCCATCCCTGAGCCGAAATCATCCAGCCAGAGCGGCCCCAACTCCGGCATTTGCGCCACCATCTCTTCCTGAGGCAAAACGTGGTGCTCGGTCAGTTCAAAGCGCACCCAGGGCAATCGGGTGATAAGGCTGCGAATCGGCAGATGATGTTGTATTAATGACAGAGAGGGGCCGTCAATATTGACTGATGCCATGACCTCATTATCGGCAAAGAAAGCTTCCCACTGGCTGAGCAACGTTAACTGCTCCTGCACAACGTCAAGGCGCTCTGCTACCTCCAGCTCAGCAAAATACGCTTCCGGGGAGAGTTTTTTTTCAGGTTCAGACGGATGCATGACCGCCGTCAGCAACTCAATCGCCAACAGCCGCCCAGAGACTTTGTAGATAGGCTGAAAGGTATACTGGCGTTGACACTGTCGCCAGAAGAGGCGCTTTTTCTGCTGGGGAGTGATGTCAACTGAAGAAGGTAGCCATTGACTAATATTCTCCATAACCATGGTCTTTTCCTGGTTGATAGTAAGCGCCTTCATTTGGGCGGCTTAGCGGCAATTATCGTTTGTATTTCGATACATAGTGAAAATCTGGCCACATAGGAGCCACGAGTCTACGCGAGTTTTGACACGACAATCGCCGAAACAGGGCGCGTTATCGGGTTAATTATCATGTTTTAGCGCCCTAAATTAAATTAAAACACTGTTTTAAAAAGTTGACGACAGGCCTTACAAACGCGAGACTGAAGCGAACTTTTACTACAGGCCTGAAACCATGACGCAGATAAAGATCGCTATTATTGGTGAGTGCATGATTGAGTTGTCCGAGAAGGGTGAGAACCTCAAACGCGGCTTTGGCGGTGACACGCTGAATACTGCGGTTTATCTGGCCCGGCAGGTCAGTCAACAGGATGTACGGGTTGATTATGTCACCGCACTGGGCATTGATCCCTTTAGCGCAGAGATGATGACTCGCTGGCAGGCGGAAAACGTCAATACTGCACTGATCCAGCGCCTTGCAAACAAAATGCCGGGTTTGTACATGATCCAAACCGACGATAAGGGCGAACGCTCCTTTTGGTACTGGCGCAGTGATGCGGCAGCCCGTTACTGGCTTGATGGCCCGGGTGCCGACGACATTTGCCAACAGCTTAAACATTACGACTATCTTTATCTGAGCGGAATCAGCCTGGCTATCCTGCCTGACGACAGTCGCGCCCGGCTCATGCAACTGCTCGCAGACTGTCGGGCAAACGGGGGGAAAGTGATATTTGATAATAATTACCGCCCGCGCTTGTGGAAAGATAAGGTCACTACTCGCCAGGCTTACCGGACAATGCTCGAAAACACGGATATGGCGTTCCTGACGCTGGATGACGAGCACCAGTTATGGGGCGAACAGTCTGTTGAGGACGTCATTGCCCGCGCACGTGATGCGGGCGTAAAGGAAGTCGTCATCAAACGCGGGGCAGAATCGTGCCTGATTGCGTTTGAAGACCAGCCATTGGCCGAGGTACCTTCCGTCGCGCTGCCAAAAGAAAAGATTGTCGATACCACGGCCGCCGGGGATTCATTCAGTGCGGGCTACCTCGCCAGGCGACTTGTCGGCGCGACGACAGAAGAAGCGGCACGGCGCGGTCATCTTACCGCCAGCACAGTGATTCAGTACCGCGGTGCGATCATTCCGCGTTCGGCAATGCCGGAATGATTGCCAGTCGCTCATAACGGGGACACCGGTACAGGCAGCATGTCTGTGCCTGAAGGAAAACGGGGGTGGATACGAAGCACATTAATCTGGTCTGTCTGGTATACGCGACAGGGAAAAAGCGTCAGGCTTTTACAAAGCGAGTGGGTGTAAGACGTAGATTATTGAGCCAAATCCCCCCATCCTGTTTTTCAAAAACCGCGGTACGAAGCCCAGACGTTATCCGCAGGCAAAAGATATTCAACGATACGGTACCGTCTGCGCTCGCTGAAGAGAGCTTCGATGGCATGGCTTTTGCCATCAACGCAAAGGCGCAGAATGACGTCGATGCGCTAACAGCGTTGGCAGAAAACCGTGGGACACCGTAGTAAAGCCGCCAAAACTGTTCACGAAGGTAAATCAAGGGGGGATAGTTCCGTGAGCCGGAGGGCTGTTACTGAAACGTCACCTGGACCGCCTTCTGGAAAGTTGACGGTCAGGATACACTGACGATTAATAAGCCCCCATGAAGCGGGACGATATATTGAGCCGCAATGGCATCGTACCGTCCGGCATCCAGACATTATGTTTCCTGAAACATCACAGGGGAATAAATTCCTGCTATTTCCGTCAGGGCAACATGAAAAACCGCTCATTTAGCTTAAGTCAGCTCAGCCGTTTTAACGCCGTCGCCTCTGGTCCTCATCTGTTAACAGTTTCTAATCTTAATGCGTTTTTATTCCTTTTAAATTATCAAGTTAGCCAGGCAGCTTCAACGCCAGGCATAGTCCGAATCTCATGTATAAACCGCTTTTAGGTTGGACGATTACATTAAAACAGGCCATCTTTTAAACAGCGACAGCAGGATGCTGTTCTCACGGCCGCGAACAAAACAACGACAACATCTCTCGCATCAGGACACTGCTATGAATACAGAAATTATTAATATCTGGCCAAATGGTGATGCGCCAGGCGCCAGCGATTCTCGTGCTCAGCCCCAGATTGTGGATACCGCAAAAGAGTATGAACCCTACGACCGCGTAGCAACCGGTGTACGCTGCCCGGAAATGGCTATCTGGCATCCTGTTGAATCCAATGGCATCACCTTGCTGGTTGCGCCAGGGGGCGGCTACCAGCGCATCATGATTGATCGTGAAGGCAGTGCGCTGGCAACGTTCTTTACTTCGATGGGTTATACCCTGGCGGTAATGACTTATCGCCTGCCCTATGATGGACATCACGAAGGACCAGATGCACCGCTGGCCGACGCACAGCGCGCCGTGCGCGTACTACGTGAACGGGCACAGCGCGGGCTAAACGGAAAATATATTGTGATGATGGGCTTTTCTGCTGGCGGCCACGTCACCGCGAGCCTGGGTACGCGTTTCGGCGAAAAACTTTATCCCGTTCAGGACAGTGCAGAAAACCTGTCGCCTCGGCCGGATGCAATGGTTCTGGTTTATCCGGTCATCAGTATGCGCGATGGTCTGGCCCATGAAGGATCACGCACACGCTTATTAGGTGCCTGGCCCGATCAAAAAACTATCGATGCTTATTCACTCGAGACCCGGGTTCACAGTCAGGTGCCGCCTACGTTGCTGATTCATGCCGCCGATGATGATGACGTGCCAGTGAATAACAGCATGGTATTTTTTAGCGCGTTACGGGAACATAACGTCCCCGTGGAAGTGCATTTTTATCAGAAAGGCGGGCACGGCTTCGGCATTCGTGGTGTAGCGGATTTGCCCCTTGCCAGCTGGCCGATGCTGGTGACCGAATGGCTCAGGGCAAAAACCTGATCAATCAGGAGGCCGGTGGGGCAGCGTCACCTGCGGGGCTGCTCTCCGGCTGGCTGACGTCAGTGCCGCCTGACTGCGCTGCCGACGGAGCAGGTTCCCCCATCAGTTTGTCCCAGTCAGCTTTAAGGCTTTTCACATTGGTTTCTGTTTCGCCTTCCGGCTGAATCAGCACCATCATGAGTTCCTGACTGAGCTGCTGCCGTAATTCCTGATTCATCTGATCACGTGTCAGACCTGCCAGGAAATCCTGCCGCAACTTTTGATACTGTTCCGGCGCGATATCCACCACAGAATTACGTTGCGAGCGCAGGCGCTGACTGATCAGCACGTCCGTATCAGTGCGGGCATAGGTGGTAAACAGCTTATTCAGTTCCAGCAGCTTCTGAGCCATCAGCGCGTCAAACTCTTCCTGAGGCAAACCGTTATCGCGTACGGCGGCCAGCTCACGTGCCACCAGATTCATATTCTGTTCCAGGCTGTCGTTGCGCGTGTCCATATTAATGGAACACTGGGCGCGTTGATAAAGCACCCGGCAATCAAAGCCAACCTGAACGCCCTGCGCTTTGCTGTTGCTCAACGCACGTTGAACGTGCCAGAACAGCGCCTCACGCGCCAGGTCGCCCCGCCAGTAACGCTGGAGGTTTTGTGAATCACGGATAGGCTGCCAGGGTGTATCCCACACCAGAGAAAGGCGGTCCTGCGCACCACTGCCGCTTACCAGATTCACTGGATCATGCGGTAACGGGGACAAGGTCGGCACCGGCGCAGCCGAACTGCGCTTGCCTTCCAGCGAGGAGAACGCTTTATTGATCTGCTCAGAAAAACTACGGCTGTCGACATTGCCGACCACATACAGAGTGATGGCATCCGGCGTGTACCACTGCTGATAAAAGCTTTTTAGCTGTGCGATATCCACCGGCGCGCGCGGTTTCTCTGCCGGATCGTGTGCTAATAGCGCGGACCCTTTCAGTCTGTAGCGCCACCAGACATCCTGCGTATCCGTTGGCCAGGTTTTAACCGGATCGGAAGCAGATAACGCGGTGTCCACCACCTGATTAGTGATCGCCATATCGCCAGCCGTCGCAGCCAGCCAGTTCAGGGCTTCCTTTAACAGGTCTGGACGGTTATTGGGTAAGCTTAAGTTATACTGCGTGTAATCATACGATGTGATGACGGGCGGTAACGGGCGCTGTGGATCGATGCCCTGCTGCCATAAAGCACGCTGCTGATTTGTATCCAGTGCGGTGTTATGAACCAGCGCCAGACGTGACAAAAGGTGGCTAAAACCGGTTTGCTGCGCACTTTCTACCAGTGAGCCTGTGTTAACCACCATACGCAATTCAATGCGGTCGCTTGGCCGTTGCGGTGTTGCCAACAGTTGCCAGCTAAATCCGTTGTCCAGTTTTCCCTGTTGCCAGGCTGGATCAGGTTGCAGCGTTTCAGCGGATGCACCGTAACTGGTCGCTGCCAGCACTAGTCCACCAACCAAAAGCCGAATTCTGGTGCCCTGCATGTGAACCCCTACTCAAACAATTCAAAAAATCGTTATCACTGGCACGTTTAGCCGCGTTTATAAGCGAACCGGTCATTGCCGATTCGCGCTGCCGATCATTAACAACAGGTTTGACCACAGGAAGACCGGGATGTCACGCAACGAAGTGAAAAACGTTGAAAAAAAACAAGTGGGGTTATTATCCAAATGCCCGCTGTCAGGGCAAGTGACAGCGGGCATTTGAGAGGATTAAATCACATTCAAGGATTAAATCGTGGATTCAGACGGGTCTTTTGCGCCATTTTTGCCCGCTAATGTCTCACCCAACTGTTTTTTATCCAGTTGATCAACCCATTTCGCGACCACAACGGTTGCTACGCCATTACCTACCAGGTTCGTCAGCGCACGGGCTTCTGACATAAAGCGGTCGATACCCAAAATCAGCGCCAGGCCGGCGACGGGTAAATGTCCCACTGCCGACAGTGTTGCAGCCAGAACAATAAAGCCGCTGCCTGTAACGCCCGCCGCCCCTTTAGAAGAGAGCAGTAATACCACCAGCAGGGTAACCTGATGGAAGATATCCATATGCGCATTTGTTGCCTGAGCAATGAAAACGGCCGCCATCGTCAGGTAGATAGAGGTACCGTCCAGGTTAAAGGAGTAACCTGTGGGAATGACCAGTCCCACCACGGATTTCTTACAACCCAGCCGCTCCATCTTATCCAGCATACGCGGCAGCGCCGATTCGGATGAGGACGTCCCCAGAACAATCAGCAGTTCTTCTTTAATGTAGGCAATGAATTTGAAGATGCTAAAGCCACCGAAGAGGCGGGCAATCAGCCCCAGCACAACGACTACAAACAGCACACAGGTAATATAGAAACAGATAATGAGCTGGCCAAGCTGCACCAGTGAACCTACGCCATATTTACCAATGGTAAAGGCCATGGCACCAAAGGCCCCGATAGGCGCCAGGCGCATAATCATATTGATAATGCCGAAAATGACCTTTGAGAAGCTCTCGATCACATTGAAAATCAATGTGCCCGTGTTGCCCAGACGATGCAATGCGAAGCCAAACAGCACGGCAAACAGTAATACCTGCAGGATATTGCCACTGGCGAAGGCGCCAATCACGCTACCCGGAATCACATCCAGTAAAAAGGCCACAATGCCTTGCTGCTCAGCCTGTTGCGCATAGATGGCAACCGCTTTGGCATCCAGCGTCGCAGGATCAACGTTCATTCCCGCGCCAGGTTGCACAACGTTAACGACGATCAGGCCGATAATCAGCGCAAGGGTACTGACGATTTCAAAGTAAAGCAGCGCAACCGCACCGGTGCGACCCACGGCTTTCATGCTTTCCATTCCGGCAATACCGGTAACGACTGTGCAGAAAATCACGGGGGCGATGATCATCTTGATCAGTTTAACAAAGCCATCCCCTAGCGGCTTCATCTGCGTCCCTAAATCAGGATAGAAATGGCCCAGAAGCACGCCGATGGCGATGGCGACCAGAACCTGGAAATAAAGGCTTTTAAATAGTTTCATAAACAGGTATCCACTAACGAGAGGTAATGTTGTCGGATTTTTTATTGTGACTGTCTGACAGGGCTGGCAGGTCAGGCAGTGGACAGAAAATAACACTCTGTTTACGTGATTAATACAGGGCTGCAAAGTCAGGGGAAATGATAGGCGCGTAATTCTGAACTGAAACGCTTCAGCAAGGGGTTTTGTAACTAAATTTCTCGCAAAATCAAGGAATCAGGTCGTTATTCCTCCTCCAGGGCATTATCCAGCCATTGATGAGTAAATTGCGCCAGCGGCACGGCTTCAGAATAAAGATAGCCCTGACCAATCGTGATACCGCGGGCCAGCAGCCAGTCACGCTGTTCACTGGTTTCTACCCCTTCAGCAATGACATCCAGGTCAATAATGTCAGCAATGGCCGCCACGATACGCACCATCGTGTCGTCCTCAGGCAACGCGGCAACAAAGCTGCGATCCATTTTCAGTTTGTTAACCGGTAAGGCTTTAAACTGATGCAGGTAGTTAAGATTGGAATAGCCCATCCCAAAGTCATCCAGTGCAACGGCAACGCCGGTTTTTTGCAACATCCGCAGCAGGGAAATAGCCTGCTCAGCATCGCCCATTTGCGCGGTTTCGGTAATCTCCAGCACTAATGTGCCTGGCGCAATTGAATGGCGCACCAGCAAGGATTGCAGATGATTCACAATGCTGACATCGCGTAACTGAACGGCAGAAATATTGATACTCAGCGGGACCCTCACCCCATGGCGCTGCCAGCCAGCCAGAATGCGGCATGCTTCTTCAAATACCCAGCGGCCAATCGCTGAAATCACCCCGATTTCTTCCGCGCTGGCGATGAACTCTTCGGGTAATCCGTACCGGCCGTCCGCCTGACGCATACGCAGTAGTGCCTCCGCACCCGCCAGCCTGCCGGTGCGCATATCAATCTGGGGTTGCAAATAGAGGGCAAACTGCTCGTCGTGCAAGCCCTGTAAGATATCGTGTTCCTGAGTTAAGCGCTTTTGCGCCCGTTCGGTGAGGGCGGCATCAAAAAACAGGATCTGATTTTTGCCCTGACGACGGGCTGACATCATTGCGGAGGTCGCACGATCCAGCATCTCATTAGCCCCCGTCGTTTCATCTTCTTCGCTTAACGCCAGACCGATACTGGCATTGGGTCGCAGTTGTAGCTGATGCAGAGTGACAGGCTGATTAAGGCGAATCATCAGATTGCGGGCCAGCCGCATCGCGCGAAAGGGGTTGCTGGCTGATTTCATCAGTAAGACAAAATCACTGGTAGCAGTCTGTGCCAGCAATGTCTGATCATCAATGGTGCTGCGAATTTTCTCGGCCAGCGTCAGCATCAACGTATCGCGCTGTTCATCACTGAGTACACCATTCGCTTCCTGCAGGGTTTCGATGCGTATCACCATCACACTAAAAGCATGGCGACGAGCGCGGATAAACTGTTCCAGTAAAGCTAAAAACAGCGCCCGATTCGGCAGATCGGTGACGTCGAAATGCGTTGTTAACCGACTCATCTGATCATGAATGGACTCAAGCACCTGCTGGTTGCGGTTATAGCTGCGAATCAACATACCGATTTCATCGTCACGGTGATCGGCTGGCACAGACAGTTTGTGGGTCAGAATCGCCTGCGGTGGCAGTTCCTGTATTTCACGGGAGATACGGCGCAGCGGATGCACCACCAACCGGTTTATACACCAGCTAATTGAAACGGACAGGATGAGTGCTAGCAGCAAATAGGTGATGATCATCGTGGAGAACGTGCTCAGAATAAACTGGTAAACACGAAATGAATTCGCCTGCAGTACCAGATAAGCCAGCGGCTTCGGTAAACCGGTATGCTCAACAGAGTAGAGCGGTAAGGTGATTTGCACCGGCAGTTCAAAGATCCTGGCGATCAGTCTGGGAACGGGTTTTTCGTTTTCGAAGTTCGCATGCAGCGCCTGGAACGCATTCGGCAGCACCACATCAGCACGCGACAAAATCCCGGCGGGTTTTAACGAATTAAGAATGCGTTCAGCCTGAGGGATGTCCGCTTTCAGCACCGCTTCAGACAGCGGCTGACGCACGGTATGCGCGATATTCTCCATCTGCTGGGCGTAGTCGATTCTGCGCTGTTGCACAAAATGAAACAGTTGGATAACGATAAAAATGCTGATGGTCACTGTCGCAATCAGCGAGACTGTCGCCATCTGTTTTATCGTCAGCGATCGGCTTACGCGCAAAAATTCACTCCCGGCTCGTGACGAGCGTAGACATCAGAAAAGAAAAGCGCGTCAAGTATATCCTATCGCAAGATGTATTTGTGGCTTAAGGGGGCGGAAGCAGACGAATCGGAATTGCGGTCACGTCAGTGACCACAAGAAAAGCGGCATGCCGGAACAGCATGCCGCAGAGCGGGCATCAGGCGCTTAGTGCTTCTCCTGCCAGGCTGTCCAGGTCAGCAACTGGAGGCTGGCAGAAAAGTAGTTCTGCCCGGGCGACAGCTTGTCGCTCAGGTAGCCGGTTTGGTTCAGCACCAAATCCCGTACCGCTAGTAAGCCGCCGTCCATATTATAAGGGGCCGCCGTATTGGCCAGAACATCAAACCAGGCTGGCGTATTCGTGCGACTATAACCTTGCCAGAGGCGCTGAAAGGGGCCCAGCGCCAGGCTTTGCGGATCGTACCACCAGATGTTGAGCGGGACGCGAATCGCGTCATAACTGAATCGGTTTGAATAGCCCACCGCTGGCGCAACGGAACCATCCGCATTCAGCGCTACCCAGTCCAGCGGCAGGTCGCTGTTGCCGAAATGCATTTTGCCCAGCAAGGCCATTCCACCGTCAATCAGCTTATTCCATACCTGTAGATGGCTGCGCTGGCCAAACTCCTGCCAGGCAACAAACAGAAAATAAGACGGGTTCAGCACCACATAGCTGTTTTTGTTGAAACCCTGCGCACCGGGCATCAACACGGTGTAACCGCCGAAATTCGCCACATCCAGTTTTACAATGGCACGCTGAATGCGGTCTGATTCCTGTTGGTAATCTGCGACGTTCCACTTTTGCGCCGCACGCTGTAACGCCCAGGCAATTAACACATCGCCATCAGAAGCATTGTTTTTATCCGCTACCGGATCCTGTGCTCCGGGAATATAGCGCCAGTAGAACAGATCGTTTTGCGGATTTCGCAACGTGGTGCGCGTCCATTTCCAGAGCCGGTCAAAAGCCGCGCGGTCATCGTAGGCGACCGCCAGCAACATGCCGTAACCCTGCCCTTCGGTATGGCTGACATTATTATTTCCCGTATCAATAATGCGCCCGTCTGACTGCAGGAAGCGGCTTTTGTAGGTATCCCACCCGTTGGCCATCGCCTGAGCACTAAAAAACATCACCATAAAACAGACCAGAATTCCTGACCACACTGACTTAAGTCTCATCAGAGCACCTTATTGATATCGGAAATGCAACGTATTGCCGTCATTAAGCTCCAGCGTCACCGGTACGGCTTTATTGCCGCCCTGTCCCTGAAGCCAGCCGGAGAAAAGCCCCGCGAGAATGGCAGCAAATGCCGTCTGCCAGTCGGCGGCAGGCTGATAACTGTCGCCTGCGGGTGCAGCGTGGTGCTTAATTAAAATGGCACTATCCTGCGGCTGTAACTGAACAAACCCCCAGTTGAAGCGGGCCAGTTGCAGGTTACATTCACGCTCCAGATCCTGCACGGTACGGGCTGCGGGCAACGCATAACGTGCCGCAAGTGATTCACCCATGTTATATAAAAAAGCCGTGGCCTGCTCCTGGCCCGCGTTGGCAATCATGCCTTCGACCAGAACGCTGACCAGATCAAACCAGCCAGGCTGATGTGGGTGGCTCGGCCCACTCAAAGCTTCACTCATTAGTTGTCTCCGAACAGGTAGCGGAAATAGAGCTGCGCGCTGCTTTCGTTATAATCACCAAAGGTGTCATAACCCAGTTGCCCGCCAATCGTGACATCTTTATCGATTTTATAATCGGCACCTGCATGCAGGTTGTAACCTACACCGTTTTTACTGTTGCCCTCGTAGAAGGCGCTTTTGACATGCCCGTTGGCGGCCAGCGCTTCCAGCTGTGCCTGACGGGACGGATCGTTCGGGAAGTACGCACTCTTATCCTGGCTGTAACTCTGGTAACCCAACGCGCCGCCAATATTCACCTTCAGGTCATCGAAGGTGCGCGTGAAGTCGATCGGGAAGGAGATGGACGCATAATCCTGCGGGCTAAAATAGCCACCCTGTCCGTAGCTGAAGTAGCTGAGATTTTTTGAGAAATCCATCCACGATAAACTCATACCGACTTTAAGTTCACGATCGTCAGCATGGAATGGACGAACATAGACGCCCGCGTTGGCTTGCAGGTTGTTGTTACTGGCTACGTTTTCACCTACATAGCTGTATGCGCCAGCTCCGACATACATGCCGGCGTCGCCATTATCGTAGCTCAGTAAGGCATTACCGCCGTTTTTGGTGACGTTCCCCCAACGCTTGCCGCTGGATTTATCTTCAGTCCCGACATAGGACAGCAGACTGTCAGTAATCGCACGCCGTTCCCCGGTCAGGATAAGCGTCAGGAAGTCCGTGATTTTGGGCGACCACTGCACACCACCGACCAGCGTATTCAGGTCCTGGCCCAGCGGCGTACTGCCTAAATCCACTTTGTAGCTGTCGCCCTTAAGCGCCAGGCTTAGCTCAACCCCAGAGGCCGTTTGCGAATTGGTCGAGGCCGTCGGCACATCGTCCACTTTTGCGCCATTGGCCGCCACCACTTTGCCTTGTTCCAGCGCGTTGGTGCCGAAACGCCGCCATGCATCGCCCGCAGCGCTGCCCGCCGTCAGTGACACTGGCGTCATGGTAAAGTCGAACCGTGCGTCGCCGAACGGCACAGTTGAGAAAGTGAGTGGAGCTTTCGCTTCCGTCAGCTGACTCAGGCCCGACTCACCGTCACGTCCGCGTACCTGTACCGTGCCCTGTGCCCAGGTGCCCGTTTTTTCCTGGAGGGTTTCCATCATGGCATCAATATCATGTAACGTCTGAGCCTGCTGAGAGGGGACATTCGTCGTACTGGCCACGGTGGCATCCGGCGATGTGCCTGATGAGGCCGGCGCAACCTGCCAGGGCAATACCGTGCCATACGTCGACGGCGTGCGCCCAACAGGCGAGGTGCTGCGGTTCACAAATGGGTTGTCGGCGAGTGCCAGTCCGCCGATGGTTGGCGTGGTGCCGGGCTGCGCACCTTGCAGACCGATAATTTGTCCCCGCGCCGTTCGCAGATAACGCATGGCCTGGCTATGGTCGCCATTGGCTTCTGCCACCTGCGCGAGGAGCAACTGACGTTGCGGCGTCGGGTCGGGCGTCAGGCCACGGGCCAGTTCATTGGCACGCTGCACATCGTTTTGCGCCAGGGCAACATTGATCGCGCCAACGCGCGCGTCCTGCGACGGCGTATCCTGCGTCATTAAGTAGTCATAGACGACGCCCGCGTCTTTATTCATTTTGCCGTCCTGATAGAGACGGGCCATGGCAAACATTAAATCGCGGTTTTGTGGATCGCGCTGCAGCGCGCCAATTAACTTATCGTACGCGGCGGCGTACTGTTTCTGCTGACGCAGACGATCCACCTCGTTAATCAAATAGCCTTCACGCAAGTCGGCCAGTTGCTTAGGCGTACTGCGTGCCTGCAGCGCAGGCGTGCTCAGAAAACGTTGTGCTTCACTCTCAAGTCCGGCCTGGTTCAGCACGGCCACCTGTGCAGCATAGTCACCGGCATTGCCCTGAACACCCCGTTGCATATTGCCACGCACGACCGCTACGGCACCGGCAAGATCGCCGGCTTTTGCCAGTTTCTGTGCCAGATTTCCCGCATCAACCGGATTATCCGGCGGGTTGACGGCAAGGGCTTTTAACGTATTCGCCGCTGCCGCATCAGATCCTTGAGCCAGATACTGATCGGCCGTGGCCATTTGCAGATTAAAATTTACCCGCTGTGCCAGTTCTCGCATATCACGCGTTTGTGCACTGGCGGGAATACGGGCCAGCAATGCGCTTGCCTGCTGCCAGGCACCACTTTCGCTGGCGTTTAACGCACCAGCATAAAGCTCAGCCGTGCTGGCGCCGTCGCGCATCACTGGCTGCATCACGCTCGCCGCCTGGATTGAATCACCTTGCTGCCGATAAAGTCGCGCCAGATCAAGGCGTAACCAGCCATCCTGCGGATAGCGCTGAATGCCCTGCTGCAAGGTGGCGATAGCCGCACTGATGTTGCCCGCTGCCACCTGCCGCTTCGCCAACTGGCGAACAGGATCGACGCTGCTGCCACGCGGCGCCACACTTTGTCTGACGCTTTCTGGCAGCGAAGCCAGTAATGTATTGGCCTCCGCAGTGCGATTCTGCTGGCGTAACACATAGAACAGCCCTTCGCGCGCATTGCGGTTATCCGGATCGTTTTTTAAGATCGTGCGATAAGCCTGCTCAGCCTGCTCAGGTTGATTGCTTCGACGTAACACATCAGCGCGGAATAAGCCTGCTGCCACGCCTTTTTCGCCTTCCGCCTGAGTAAGGGGGGCGCTGAGTGCCAGTGCCTGCGCACTGTCACCGTTTTTAAATGCCTGTTGGGCGTTGGCTAACTGGGCATAAAAACGCGCATCAGCAGCCTGCTTCTGCCGATCGGCGCTCTGATCGCCGCCCAGTTGTGCCGCGCGCTGCAAGTAGTCCGCCGCCTCCTGATAACGGCCTTCTCGTTGAGCCACATAACCCATGCCAGCCAGCGCATCCGCATCCTGGGGGTTCGCCTGCAGCACTTTGCCAAAACTGGTTTCTGCGCTGTTCACATCACCGCTGTTCAGCGCGCTAAAACCTGCCCCCTTCTCCGCGCCGCCGACATTTTTACGGTAATAGTCCATCACCGCAGTATCCTGGGGATGACGCTGCTGCCAGGTTTGGTAAAGCGGCGCATCTGAAGCCTGGGGCCCCAGCCATAAAAGTGCCTGGCGAAGAGAGCGATCGGCATCCTGATTGCCGCTGGCCAGTGTACTGAGCAGCTCAATCCCTTCACGTCGGGTTGAATCCTGATATGTCAGTGCTTTTCCCAGCGCCAGTCTGGCCCCCATATCCTGCGGATGCTGAGCCGAAAACTGGCGCAATGCTTCAATCGCCTGCGGCAGCAGGGCACGGTCACCCGCCATGGTCAGGTAATATTCCGCAGCAACGCTGGGGGGCGGCTCATTGCCGCTAAAGGTATTGCGCCAGGTTTGCAAGGCCGCCGCGATATTGCCACTCCGCGCCTGCTGGCGAGCCAGGGAGAGCTGTGCCTGAGGAATGCTTTGCAGCTGGCGAGCGTTATCCAGTTCAGCCAGGTGCGGATCGTTGGGCGAAACCTGGCTGAGGCGCGCACGGTACTGCATCGCGCCCGCATTATCGCCACTTTGCTGAGAATAGAGCGCCAGCAGGTAAAGTGCCTGGGTGTTATCAGGCTCCACCATTAACACTTTCTGCAGGGACGCCTTCGCCAGATCATCGTGCGCTTTTTGATGCCAGTAGGTTGCCTGATCAAATAACGCCTGCAGCGCAGGATTGCTGCTCTCCGCTGCCTGAAGCGGCAGAGATAAGGCGATTGTCCCGCCCAGCACTAACGCGCGACAGATCCCGGCACTGATTTGGTTTTTATTCATTATTATGGCCCTTACTTCTTACCGGCATCGCGATTATCATTTGCCTGCAGTCGACGCGAGGCATGTCGTTTCAACATGGCCCACGCGGCACTGCCCACCACGGCGGAAAACAGCAGCGCAGCCAGCGCCATTAATACCGAGTGCTGGTTGGCATACCATACCACCATCATGTACCACGGCATTTCCCCACTGGGAAACTGCGGCCCAACCCGGAAGCTTCGGATGCCATTCTCATCGGTAATAATGGCAGTATCGCCTCTTACCGCCGCATTAATGCGGGCAGAGCTGAGGTCACCATGTAATCTCAGCAACTGGTCGTCACTGGTAGCAACCGCCATCACGACCAGACGATCCGGGTTCCATGTCGAGCGGTAACTCAGAAAACCACGCCAGGACTCATTCGAAGAGAAATAGCGATCGGCATCCAGTGGTTGACGATACCAGTCACCCATCAGCCAGCTGCGCAGTTTTTCAAGCGTGGTCGGTTCTTTCACACCCAGCGCGCTGCCGTTAGCGTCATAAGGCGAGTTTTCGAGCATTGCCTGATTGAATGCGCTGTTTCCGGTCGTGCTCACGGCCAGTAAATCCGTTTGCTGAACCCGTGCCAGGTTATTGCCGCCGTTTGGCAGACCAAACAACACCTGATTCTGTGCCAGGACAACACCCGTCGCATTTCCCGCGCGAGCGGACAGATTTAACAGCGTGGAAATTTCCGCATCGCTGGGCTGCCCGGGCAGCAGTAGTGTGGTTTGTGAAAAGTCCGCCAGACGGGAAAACGGAAACGAAGCGCCCACAAAATAGGACAGGTTAGGCAACATGCTAAAGTGCCGCGTGTGACTCAGATCGATCCAGGAGTCCTCTTCAATTCGGCTCTTAATATTGTTGTTGAGTAACACGCCGCAGGGCGCATCCGCCTTGGGCTTAATATTAAAATAGAGCGCCAGCTGGTTATCGCCATAAATCAGATAGGGATCGAGGTTAATCTGGTAATGCTCCTGACGCGCATCGCCACCCAGGCGGTGCCAGACGCTTTCCAGAAGCCCCTCTTTATTGACGGTCAGATTACGCAGGAAGGTTCCGTTCAGGGTGACATTAAGCAGTGAGTTTTTCTCATCAATCCAGGTCTCTGACGGAAAGCGGTAATGCAAATGGAGCGGAACCGTATCCCCATCCCACAAAAACAGATCGGGCGCTGCGCGGAAATTAACCCGCATCGCATCGTGCCAGATACCGGTTGCGGTAAGGCTTTGATCTTTGCGCAACAGCTGACCCAGACGGACAGGATGGAGCGTATTGATCCAGCGAGGCGCATCGTAAGGACTGCGACTGGCAATGGATTGCGGCTTAACCTGTAACATGCTGCCATCGGTAGTCAGGGGCTGGGTTGTCAGACGATTCGCGGCCTGGCGCAACTGATTTTCGTCTGCGCCACTCACCAGCAACAGCTTATACACCGGATTGCCTGGATTATCGACCATTTGCAGGGTGGGCCCTGAACCGGCAGGAAAGGTCAGTGTGCCAATCTTGTCACCGGGATGACCAAACAAGATGCCGTTTTTTTCCGGCAGCGTACCGCGGACGACCGGGAAGCTGATGCCGCGGTAATCACTTTGAATGCCCAACCAGGATGCCACCAGCACTGCCGCAGTGACCGTGTCGGGTGAAACGCTGTTGGTAAAGGCAAACGTGACATCCGCTGCGGTCATACGTTGCGGGTCAATAAATGGCCGCGGGAAGTTACGCAGGCTGGTACCAATATTTAACTGCTGGCCTTCAAGGCTCAACATCGTTTTGGGCAGAATAGTCACCTGATACTGTTCCGCACTGTCTTTTTCGCACAACAGCTTATCGGCGTCGTTAATTTTAAAACTCAGGTTGTTGTTGGACACGATCATGGCCGCCGGAATGTCCAGCTGGTAATCGCTTTCATCACTGTCGCCCGAACCTAACGGCAGCGTACCGAGCGGTTGGCCGTTTAACATTAACTGCAGAGAAGTATTACGTGCCGCCAGCGCCTGGGAAACGCGCAGCGACAGGTTAAGGCGTGCGTTGGTCACTACCTCATCGCCTGGCAACGTAAACAGGATACCCGATTGCAGTTGACCACCGGTCAGCGTAATCCCCTGCCGCTGCCCCATTTGCGCCACGCTCAGCGTGCTGCTGACGGGCTGATTGAGCATGCTGCTGGCCATCGCGGTCGCCGTAGCCTGACCCGGTGCATAAGGGGTTGCACCCGCCGCCGCTTCCAGGGCCGGTTCTGCGTTATCAAGCCCCGCCGGTGGCGGTACGCTCGACAGCGCGCTGCTGTCATGGGTGACGGTAGCAGGGCTGCTGGCAGACGGCGCAGCGGCTGTCCCGCCATTCGGCATCGCCGATCCGGAAGCCGCCTCATGAGTTGAGGTTGATACCGCAGGGTTCTCTGCCCCGGTGCTGGCTGCTGGGGCTGCGCTGTTATTCAGCCCGGCATTGCTGTCTGGCACTGGGCTGTTGTTTGGTGTGGTATTGCTATCCGGTGCAGTCCTCATGATCGGGGCAGCACTGCTATCTGGCACAGGGCTGTTGTTGATCACTGCGTTGCTGCCAGGTGCGGCGCTGTTGTTGAGGATGGTATTACCATCCGCTGCAGTCCTCATGATCGGGGCAGCACTGCTACCTGTCGCAGGGCTGTTGTTGATTACTGCGTTGCTGCCAGGTGCGGCGCTGTTGTTGAGGGTGGTATTACCATCCGCTGCAGTCCTCATGATCGGGGCAGCACTGCTACCTGTCGCAGGGCTGTTGTTGATTACTGCGCTGTTATTCGGCACCGCGCCACTTTCCGGTGCCGCGCTGTTGTTTAACACCGCATTGCTGTCCGTGGTCTGGCCGTTATTTACCGCAGTAAGGCTGGCGTTATTACCGGCAACGGGCGCCTCTGCCGACGCCGGCAGAGCCCACAATGCAGCCGAAAGCGACCCTGCAAGCATCGACTGTATCAACATTCTCATACTGCACTGTCCTCTTTCACCGCCACGTTTTGCGCTCCGCCTTTACGTTTCTCACGGCGATCTAACCAGGTCAGCCAGAACAGTTCGAAAACAGTACGAATAATGGTACCCAAAGAAGTAAGGGGGTTATCTTGCTTATATTCAGGCTGAATCCATGCATCCGCTCGCGCCAGTACCACACGCACCAGTTCGCGACGACGCGACAGCGGCATTGCGCCAAAGCTGAGACGAATGCTCTCTTCATCGCCGGAAATTTTGCTTGCCGGGATAGTAATCGTGCCGGATTTCAGCAACAGATCGATCTCTTCAATCGTGTCATGCTCATGACGGTTATCCGGTGCGTCCAGATGCGCGCCTCCCATTGAGAGATCGCTGGTCATAGTGCGCGAGGAAATACCGCTGGCGTAATGAATAATGGCCGGAATCTGCACCTCGATACGAATCGTTTTTCGTACCTGCTTGGTTTCACGCGCGACCGCAATCGCGGCCATTAAAATAATTAAGCTGAAGATCGCCCAGCCTACGTTAAGGGCAATCACGTAAGGATCGACACCAAAATAGTCATGCATCGTCGCACGCACGATACCCGCTACGATGCCAATGCTGAGCAATAGCGCAACGATGACGTGCGGGCGAACAATATGGAAATCGAAGAAGCCCTGATCCAGTACACCGCCTTTGTCCGTTACGTTAAATTTGCCATGCTTAGGTGACAGCAATGTCAAAATCGTCGGAATCACCAGGTGGAAACACATGACGGTTTCATAAATTTCCCCCCAGAAGGTGTAGCGGAAACGGCCATTCATACGCGAGTTTACCGACAACGACAGCACCAGATGAGGCAGGACATAAGCAAAAATAAGCGATGCTGACGAATGGATAATATTCAGATTGAACAACAGATAAGCCAGCGGCGCGGTCAGGAAGATGACGCGCGGCAGACCAAACTGGAAATGCAGCATGGCATTGAGATAGCAAAGCCGCTGTTGCCACTTTAAGCCACGACCCAAAAGTGGGTTATCGACGCGGAAAATCTGCGTCATTCCGCGGGCCCAGCGGGTACGTTGTATTACGTGCAGGCCCAGACGTTCAGTCGCCAGACCTGCAGCCAGAGGAATGGCCAGAAAGGCCGATCCCCACCCACGACGCTGCATTTTCAACGCCGTATGGGCATCTTCGGTCACCGTTTCGACGGCGAAACCGCCAATCTCTTCCAGCGCAGAACGACGAATGACGGCACAGGAACCGCAGAAGAAAGTCGCGTTCCAGTTGTCATTACCCTGCTGCACCGGACCATAGAACAGCGCACCCTCATTAGGAATACTGCGCGCTGCGCGCAGATTGCGTTCAAAAGGATCGGGCGAATAAAAATAGTGCGGCGTCTGTAACAGCGCCAGCTTAGGATCTTTCAGGAACGGGCCCACCGTTGCCTGTAAAAATGTGCGGGTCGCTACGTGGTCGCAGTCAAACACGCAAATCAGTTCACCTTTTGTGATCTTCATTGCGTGATTAAGATTACCGGCTTTGGCATGGCTGTTATCGTCGCGCGTGATGTAGCCCACACCCACGTCGGCCGCGAATACAGCAAACTCCCGGCGTTTTCCATCGTCAAGCAGGTAAACCTTTATCTTGTCACGCGGATAGTCAATGCACTGTGCGGCCAGAACAGTGTCACGTACGACATCAAGACTTTCATTATACGTGGGGATATAGACATCAACCGTTGGCCACAGGCTGGTGTCCTCCGGCAGGGGTTCAATCGTTCGCTTTAATGGCCATGTGGTTTGCAGGAAGCCGAGTATAAGGATCAGCCAGACATACAGTTCCGCAATATATAAGCCAATGCCAAGAATCGCTTCGATTTCAGAATTAAAATACAGTGTTTCCGTCGTCCGCCACCATATATAGCGGGATGACATCAGGGCGGAAAGAATAACCATCACTACCGTTATTTTACGGCTTTTACTGAACCCCAATAAAAACACCATACCAATGCTAATCAAGCCAAAAATATACTGTTTTTGACTATCCATCGGCGTGATAATAATCACCGCAGCAACAGGTGCAAGCACCAGCAGCAGCAGGTAAAACCCAAGTTTACCCATGACCCACCCTGAAAGAGCTGTTTTTTTTAACCTGCCGGAGCAGGTCATTACATTTAGTAGTTACCGGTGTTAATTTGCGCCTGAACTTCGCCATTCCCCACCGTGATATTCAGAATACTGGCGACACGCCTGGTGATCAGTTCGATATCAAAGGCAGCAGCAGAGGCAGGGCTGAAATCATAAACGGATTGCTGCGAGGCGTTGGCCTCACCCACACTTTCATCACGATGAATCTGCCCCAGTAGCGTATCGCCCAGCCGTTGCTGAAGAAAAGCGGTCACATCGCGATTGATATTCCGGCGATTGTCGCACTGGTTGAGGACAAAATAGTGACCGTGCCGGCTGTTCAGCGGCTGCCCAATCAGGCGGTTTTCTTCAATATGGGGTAACAGTGACACGGAGGCGGTATCCGCCAACATAACGACCAAATGCATATCGGCTAACGCCCTGATGGCTTTAAGCGCAGGTCCGGGTCCGGGAGGAAAGTCCGCTACCATCACCAGGCCGGGATAGTTCAGTAACGTATCAAGGCCTCGCTTGAGAAAATGCGGGTCTTTAGTCAGATTCTCTTCGAACCGCTCACGCTGGGCTTCGGTAACATTGCCGTAAGGCAGAACAAAAATGTTCCCTCCGGTCGTCAAAATAGACTGGCTCCAGTCAGCCTGCTCTTCTGAGCGAGCAACGAAACCCCGTCCGTCATTCAGGGGAACGCCGAAATGAAGACGCAATGCATTCTGTACATCAAAATCAATTGCCAATACCTTGCTACCCGATCGGGCCAGACTCCAGGCCAGATTGGCTGCCAACGTAGTTTTCCCCACCCCACCTTTGGGCGAGCACACACAAACTAACGGCATAAGGCAATCTTCTCCAGTAACGGTTTTAATAACGTTTCTTTAGGTAAATTCTCTGACGCGCTGTTACGCGCACGGAACAGATCGCTGAAGCGACCGTTCTCTGCTTCAGGACGCGCCGGGATTGAGGGGGCAGTGTCAGGTGCCTTTACCGGCGCATGCGTCTTCTGTACGGCGACCTCGGCCTGAGGCGTTGCTGAGGATGTCGGGAACAGGGAAGAGGAAGCGTGTGAAGCAGGCTCAGTCACGTCAGGAAGCGGCTCGCTGGCTGACAGGCTGTTTATGAGGGAACGGGAAGAGGCAGATGCAGGCGTCGACACCTGCGCGCTCTGAGTTAACGCTGAACCCATGTCCAGACTAAACTCATCACCTTGAATCGGTTGTGGCTGGGGTAAATCAATACGCTGGCCACCACTAAACGGCATTTGCTGATCGTCACTCGCCAGTTGACGAATGAGAGACCATTTACTTTTCTCCGCCGCTTCCTGCGATTGGCCTGACATATCCTGAAAGGCGATATCGAGCGTTTTTGTCTTTTCCTTAAAACGCTGTAAGTCGTCGTAATTCTTCATACACCACAACCTAAAACATAGGGAGGATTTTTCCAGGAATATATCATAATAATTTGAACACAGTGAGATAATTCTGATTACAAAACCAACAGATTCAATAAGAAAGATTAATGCTAATTAGTTGTGTTTAGCAAAAAATGAGCACTAACTCACATATATTTCGTAAAATTATTGAGACAGCCTTAAGTAAAATATCAGCCTCAATGATTAAGATCTAAGTATCTACTAACCCGGGGAGCATGGCTAACACAACTCCTTGTATTGGAAAGCAAAAAAAAGCTGTCTCGTGTACTGTCGTTTTTACAGCATTCTGACATTGGTGCTTAAGGGTTGTGAGAATATTGAATTATGGTTGGTAAAGTATTACTACGCGAATGCGTGGCCAACAAAACCTGTATTCTTCAAATCCGGCGGCACGTCACATCCCAGGATTTATGAATGCCGCGAACGGGCAGAGGAAGAACGTGCCACTAACCAGCGGTGCATTTTGGCGATGAGTGACGCCAGGAAGGTAACGACAGCGTTGCGGGCTTCTAGAGTCAAGCGGAATCACCTGTCGTTTACCTACAAGGATTCCGCATGACAGGACATCTCTAGCGCGTCACATCACCTGACGCAATCAGTTGGTTTTCATCCTGATCAACCGCAAAGCAGGCTATTTGCTGCTCACCGTACTGTTTCAGTTTCGGCTGCAACTGAACACAGGTGCCAAAACGGCGACGGCAGCGCGCATTGAACGCGCAACCCGGAGGCGGATTGAGCGGGCTGGGGAGTTCACCGGTCAGCTTGATACGTTCACGACGATCGTCAGGATTCAGACGTGGCGTGGCCGACAGAAGCGCCTGGGTGTAAGGATGGCGGGGATGAGCAAAAATCGCCTCTTTACTGCCCTTTTCAACGCAGCGTCCCAGGTACATCACCATCACGTCATCTGCAATGTGTTCAACCACCGACAGATCGTGAGAGATGAAGACATAAGACAGCCCCATGTCTTGCTGCAGATCCATCATCAGGTTAAGCACCTGCGCACGCACTGACACGTCCAACGCCGAAACCGGTTCATCTGCGATTAAGACATCCGGATCGAGCATCAGGCCACGCGCAATCGCAATACGCTGACGTTGCCCTCCGGAAAACATATGGGGATAACGGTCATAGTGCTCGGTTTTCAGACCGACTTTGGCCATCATTTCCAGCGTTTTTTCACGCCGCTCGGCTTTAGTGAGCGAAGTGTTAATGATCAGCGGCTCTTCCAGAATCTGGCTGACTTTTTTACGCGGATTTAGCGAACCATAGGGATTTTGAAACACGATCTGAATTTTCTGTCGACGCAGCTTTTGCGCCTGCGGATCGTGTTTTAATAAATCCTGACCATGCCAGTAAAGCTGCCCTTCCGTCGGCGTTTCAATCATAGTCAGCAAACGGCCTAACGTGGATTTGCCGCAGCCTGACTCCCCCACCACGGCCAGTGTTTTTCCGCGCTCCAGGTTAAAAGAGACACCATCCAGCGCTTTGACCAGCCGCTCCTGACCAAATAAGCCTTTTTTCACCGGATAGTGTTTTTTCAGGTCAATAGCCTGCAGCAGATAGTCGTGCTTCGTTTTCTCAGGACTCATAGGTTGGTCTCCCGGCATCGTCCAGCGGATAGTGACATTTGGACTGACGTCCCGGAATCGTCCGCAGTTCAGGTTCTTCTTTACGGCAGCGATCGTTAGCATAAGGGCAGCGTGGATTCAGCAGACAGCCCATTGGACGATCGTATTTGCCTGGCACCACCCCCGGCAATGAGGCCAGGCGTGCTTTATCGGCCGCGAATTCTGGCAGCGCACGCAATAACGCCTGCGTGTAAGGATGACGGGGGGCTTTAAAGATATCGGACGCTTTGCCGCTCTCTACTACCTGGCCGGCATACATCACAATGATATGGTGGGCCGCTTCTGCCACCAGTGCCAGGTCGTGCGTGATCAGGATCAGCGCCATGTTTTCCTGCTTTTGCAGGTCCAGCAGCAGTTCAATGATCTGCGCCTGAATCGTCACGTCCAGCGCGGTCGTCGGTTCATCGGCAATCAGCAGCTTTGGACGACAGGCAATCGCCATCGCGATCATCACGCGCTGGCTCATCCCACCAGACAGTTGATGCGGATACACATCCAGCCGCGAGGCCGGATCGGGAATCCCCACCTGATTCAGTAGATCAATCGCCCGCTGGCGGCGGGTACTTTTATTACCGCCCTGATGGACCTTAATGGCTTCCATGATTTGGTAACCCACGGTATAGCAGGGGTTCAGGCTGGTCATCGGATCCTGAAAAATCATGGCCACTTCGGCGCCCACCAGCTGACGGCGCTCTTTTTCAGAGATACGCTTTAGATCGCGTTGGTTGAATTCGAGTTTTTCCGCCATCACCTTACCGGGGAAATCGATCAACCCCATGATAGCCAGAGAACTGACGGATTTACCCGAACCCGACTCACCGACAATGCCCACCACCTGGCCCTGTTCAACCTGATAACTGATGCGGTCTACTGCGCGGAACGGTGCCTTATCGTCGCCGAAATGCACCGATAACTTATCTACATTTAATAACGCCATCTCGGTGCCTCTTTACTGCTTGAGTTTCGGGTCGAGTGCATCACGCAAACCATCGCCCATCAGGTTAAATGCCAGCACGGTCAGCAGAATGACTAATCCGGGGAACGTCACCACCCACCAGGCACTTTGCGCGTACTGCAATACGTCGGAGAGCATAGTGCCCCACTCCGGCGTTGGCGGTTGCGCACCCATACCGAGAAAGCCCAACGCCGCCATATCAAGAATGGCGTTGGAAAACCCTAACGAGGCCTGAACAATTAACGGGGCCAGGCAGTTAGGCAGAATGTTCACAAACATCTGACGCAGCATACCGGCACCGGCGACACCTGAGGCCGTCACATAGTCACGATTGACCTCAACCAGTACCGCCGCGCGTGTCAGACGGATATAGTGCGGCAGCGCGACAAAGGTCAGAGCAATAGAAGCATTGACGATCGACGGACCAAAAATGGCGACCAGAACAAGGGCTAACAGCAGGCTAGGCAGCGCCAGCATAATGTCGACCAGACGCATAATCGTGGCATCAACCGCTCCACCGATATAGCCCGCCAGCAGGCCGAAAATCACGCCAAAAATCAGCGACAACACAACGACCATGCAGCCCACCAGCAAGGAAAGGCGCGCGCCGTACATCAAACGCGAGAGGATATCGCGCCCCACATCGTCGGTGCCCAGGATATAGCTCCAGCTTCCTCCCTCCTGCCACACAGGTGGATGCAGCAGGGCATCACGGAACTGCTCCGCCGGGCCGTGCGGTGCCAGCACCTCGGCAAAAATGGCAATCAACAGCATCAGAATGATGTAAACCAGCCCGATAACCGCGCCTTTGTTACGTTTAAAGTAGTGCCAGAACTCCTGAATCGGGGTCATCGGCTTAGGTGCGACATTCACACTCGCGGGATCAACGACAGACATGATGCCCCCTTATTTCTTATGACGTATGCGCGGGTTCACCACGCCATACAGCAGATCAACTAACAGGTTGACCAGGATAATCAGGATAGCCGTCAGCAGCACACCGCCCTGCACGACCGGATAATCACGGCGTTGCAGCGCTTCGATCAGCCAGCGCCCCAAACCCGGCCAGGAGAAGATGGTTTCGGTCAGGATGGCCCCTGCCAGCAAGGTGCCCACCTGCAAACCGATGACCGTCACAACCGGCAACATCGCATTACGCAGAGCGTGAACGACGATAACGCGCATACGCGTCAGGCCTTTCGCCCGGGCGGTGCGGATATAGTCTTCACCCAGCACTTCCAGCATAGAAGAGCGCGTCATGCGCACGATGACGGCCAGCGGAATGGTGCCCAGCACAATCGCGGGCAGAATCATATGCATGACGGCATCTTTGAAGTCGCCAGGCTCTCCCCAGATGAACGTGTCAATCAGCATAAAACCGGTCAACGGATGGCTGTCGTCCAGAAACACCGTATCTGCCACGCGACCTGAAACCGGTGTGAGATTGAGCTGGACCGACACCAGCATAATCAACATGATGCCCCACCAGAAAATCGGCATCGAGTAGCCGGTCAGGGAAATCCCGACCGCGGTGTGATCGAATACAGAACCACGTTTTACTGCGGCCAGAACGCCAACCGGAATCCCCACGGCGACGGCAAACATCATGGCGCAGATCCCCAGTTCCAGGGTGGCTTTAAAGCGCGGGACGAATTCAGTCCATACAGGAATGCGGCTCTTCAGTGAAATACCTAAATCACCGTGCAGCACACCGTTGATATAGTGCAGATACTGTTTCCACAGCGGCTGATCGAGCCCCATCATCGCCATTAACTCAGCATGGCGCTCGGGGGAGATACCGCGTTCACCTGCCATGATCAGCACCGGATCGCCCGGGATCATATGCACAAACGCGAAGGTCAATAATGTAATACCGATGAACGTTGGGATGACAAGCCCCAGACGCCGGAGTATGAACTGCAGCATAGGCGTAATTCTCAGTCGTTTTACTCTGGCCCTGGCCAGAGATAACATTGCTCATTAACCGCATCCCGCGACAGCAGAACGCGACGCAGGAAGCGCTTCTTTTTGTAAAAGTAATTAGCCGGAAAAAAAAGAGCAGATAACAGGCGACCTGACACGGTCGCCTGAGGGCCGGTAAAACCGGCCCTGACTGCAGTAATCCGAAAGGTTATTCCTGAATATCGACGGTATCGAAGTGATGTTTACCTAATGGATCAACGACATAACCAGTAACTTTCTTGCTTACAGGCTCATAAACGGTTGAGTGAGCGATGATCAGCGCAGGCGCCTGGTCATGCATGACAACCTGAGCCTGCTTGTAGTACTCAATACGTTTGTTGTGATCGGATTCCGCACGTGCTGGCTGAATCAAATCTTCAAACGGCTTGTAGCACCAGCGCGAATAGTTAGAGCCGTCTTTCGCCGCCGCACAGCTGAACAGCGTTGCGAAGAAGTTATCGGGATCCCCATTATCGCCAGTCCAGCCCATCATGACCGTCTGGTGCTCACCCGCTTTGGCACGTTTCAGGTACTCGCCCCATTCATAGGTGACAATCTTGGCTTTCACGCCAATTTTCGCCCAGTCAGCCTGAATCATCTCTGCCATACGGCGCGCGTTCGGGTTATAAGGACGCTGAACCGGCATTGCCCACAGATCGATAGAGAAACCATCCGGCATACCGGCTTCTTTCAGCAACGCTTTGGCTTTCTCTGGATCGTAGGCATAGTCTTTAACATCGTTGTTATAGCTCCACATTGTCGGTGGAATCAGGTTTTTCGCTGGCTGGCCGGCGCCCTGATAAACCGCATCAATGATGGCTTTCTTGTTTACCGCCATGGTCAGTGCCTGACGCACTTTCACGTTATCCAGCGGTTTTTTCTCGGTGTTGAATGACAGGTAACCGACGTTCAGACCTGGCTGCTCCATCAGGTTAATTTTGCTGTCTTTCTTCATGCTGGCGATATCAGCCGGATTCGGATACGGCATGATCTGACATTCGCCTTTCTGCAGCTTGGCGTAACGTACTGACGCATCGGGGGTAATCGAGAAAACCAGACGATCGATTTTTGGCTTGGTTCCCCAGTAATCCGGGTTGGCTTTGTACAGGATACGTGAGTCTTTCTGGTACTGCTGAAGCACAAACGGCCCGGTGCCCACTGGATTCAGGTCAATTTTTTCAGGCGTGCCGGCTTTCAGCATGTTGTCAGCGTATTCTTTGGACATGATGGAGGCGAAATCCATGCCCAGATCAGCCAGGAAAGGCGCTTCAGGACGCGTCAGCACAAAGCGAACGGTATGATCGTCTACTTTTTCGATTTTGCTGATCAGCTTTGGCATATCCATACCTTCAAAGTACTCGTAGCTGCCGCCAGAGACGTTGTGGTACTTGTTGTTTTTGTCTAACTGACGCTCAAAAGAAAACACGACGTCATCCGCGTTAAATTCACGCGTAGGTTTGAAATCTTTAGTCGTTTGCCATTTCACGCCGTTGCGTAAATGGAAGGTATACGTTTTGCCATCAGCGCTGACGTCCCACTTTTCAGCCAGTCCGGGTACCAGTTCGGTCGTACCCGTTTTGAATTCAACCAGACGGTTATAGATTGGAACAGAGCTGGCATCGTACGTCGTACCCGACGTAAAGAGTTGCGGGTTAAACCCTTCCGGAGAACCTTCAGAACAATAAACCAGGGTTTTCGCCTGAACACCTGCGGCTACGGTCATGGCGACGAGGCTCAGACCGACCTTCAGCATCCTGGATTTGGCCAGGGAGTTGATCATGCTTTTGCTCCATTGTGATGTGTTGTTGTGTGCATTGCCCGACCTCTGGTTTTTTTATGCGGTTCAGGCGGTCCACCCTGATCGGGTGATAAGAGTGAGATATTTTTGTTTTGATAATGCTGATTGATAAGTACCCATCAGAAAAATCTGTATCTGCACCGTTATTGACGCATCAATTTGTCAACAGTTGCAAAGAACGTCAATACAACGGTTAGTTATTTACACAGAGTGTGAGGAATAGCAAGCAACGATAAAAAAAACCCTGCGCGCGCTAATGCCCTATATTGCACAGTGGCGTGGCTCTATTTCCGCGCATTCTGCTACGACAGTCATCGTTAAGCAGTCGTTACCACTAAATAAAATCGTACATCATTTAGCGCCAAATGTTGGATATCTGAACGATTCCCTGTGCGTTATGACGTTCATACAGCGGAAAATGCTGATATTTTCTCGCAAAAATTTAACATTTTGCGTTTTTACAG
Organism: Pantoea sp. BR_17; assembly: GCF_041955125.1. Taxonomy (NCBI): domain Bacteria; kingdom Pseudomonadati; phylum Pseudomonadota; class Gammaproteobacteria; order Enterobacterales; family Erwiniaceae; genus Pantoea; species Pantoea sp. BR_17. Next base: position 98,362 of record NZ_JAVAXT010000009.1, read on the forward strand.
CATAACCAAAACTTATATTTCGCCTGCCAGCATCCCTCAGGCAACAAGGCCTGCATCGCATTGAGACGGCAAAATAGCGGTCTGCCATGAAATTGCGCTGCAAGGATGTGTTATTGGTTTTTCACGAAATTACTGACATGAGATTTTCTAATACCAAACCCATAAAGGCTTGCTGTGATGATGTAATTTTCACACCACGTCATAAGCCCCGTCACAAACACAGGTGACGATGACTATGTCAGGCCGCAGCAAAAAAGCTGTTTTATCATTGGGTTAAAAACTAAACAGAAAGAGTAAAGATGGCCCCCTTTATTAACGAAACTCTGCGCATGCACGGCGCAAGCTGCCTTCGGCAGTTCTCATTCGCTTTTATTCAGGCAAAAAAAACCTGTCTTTGCTGACAGGTTGCTTAAACAGGGTCGGCGAGAGAGGATTAGGCTTACTACGTAAGCCCCCTTCGGGCCGTTGCGTTCGCAACGTTGTCTCGCTTCGCCCGGCGCAAACCGCCTCCGGAGGCTCTCATCCTCTTTTATTCAGGCGAAAAAAAACCTGTCTTTGCAGACAAGTTTCTTAAATATGGTCGGCGAGAGAGGATTAGGCTTACTGCGTAAGCCCCCTTCAGGCCGTTGCGTTCGCAACGTTGTCTCGCTTCGCCCGGCGCAAACCGCCTCCGGAGGTTCTCATCCTCTTTTATTCAGGCGAAAAAAAACCTGTCTTTGCAGACAGGTTTCTTAAATATGGTCGGCGAGAGAGGATTCGAACCTCCGACCCACTGGTCCCAAACCAGTTGCGCTACCAAGCTGCGCTACTCGCCGATGGGGGCGCATGTTACTGCTCCCCCTGATAAGCGTCAACCGCTTTTTGCGCTTTTAAGGCCAATCGCCTGGAAAGCAGGCGGTCAGCGGCTTCTCGGCGTTATCAATCCAAAATCCCTGTGTGATTACAGCGCTTTAGTCGCCGTTCTGGCTGGCGCCTGACACCAGTTGTTCGCCTGCTTAATTCCACCATCGGGCGAGGTATAACCCAGGCAGCCCAGAATCGTATCAAACAGCTCAACATGACGATGGGTTTTGCCCGTACGCTGTTGCGCCTGCAGTCGTTCAAAGTTTTCGCGATTCGTAGAGTCCGCCAGGTATTTGTCCGATGCCCAGACCATCATCGGCACGCGGAACTGCTCTGGTGGTGCCATCTCACGCGGCGTGCCGTGCAAATGCATATTGTCGCTAATCGATTCACCATGATCAGAGGCATAGAAAACAATCGCTTTCTTATCACGCAGCTGATCCAATACGCTGTCCAGCATGCTGTCGACGTAGAGTACCGAATTATCATAGGCATTAATCAACTGCGCTTTGCTACAGGTTTCATCCACGCCCATGCATTCAGGCTGGTAACGCGCAAAACTGCGCGGATACCGTTGCGAATAGAGGTAATGGGAACCTTTGGTATGTAACACAACCAGATGCTTACCTTTTGGATAACGCTGCAATGATGCCTGCAGCTCAGGTACAAGCAGCATATCATCCACTGACTTGCCCTGATTGCGTGGTTCTGAACCGATCTGCTCACGGAAAGAGAAGTTATTAGCGTTGATGTTATCGTAGAACCAGACTTCACTCTGCATCGCAAACAGCTCTGAGGTGAAGCCTAGCTCTTTCATTACCGCGAAAACATTTTGCTCTTTTAACGTCCGGCCAGGATTATCCATGGTGCCGCCTTCACGTACAAACATACAACGTAAAGACAGCTTGGTCGCGGTATCACAGGATTCACCGCGGAATGCGACCAGATTCTTCTCCTGAGAAAGCTTCGGCGTGGTATTACGCTCGTAGCCCAGCAACCCCATATGGTCCCAGCGCGTGGTTTCGCCGATAACAAACACAACGTAAGTATCATCTAAGCCCGGCGGCGCAACATAGGTAAACTTTTGGGCAGGATCCAGCAGTTCATGGTTTTCCAGCGTTTCGTCGACTTTCGTCCAGGTAAACAGGCCCAGCGCGGCCAGCCAGTTAGAGGGTAAATAGGAGTGCGCAACTACGCCGCCATAACTGGGCAGATCGATATTGGTCACTTCCTCATTGTTTTTTTGCAACTTATCAAGGTAGCGGATGGGCAGCCAGACGAGGGCGACGCAAGCCAGCAGGATAAGCGTCGGCTTAAGACGCTGTCCTGGTGTGCGCAGTTGCTCATTGAGCGTCATGCTAAGACTGTTACGCCAGATGAAGAACAACGGCAGCGCACTGGCCAGGACCATCCACAAAATGAAGTGATAGCCCACGACCTCTTTAGACAGATCGGTATCGGTTGTCATCACGGATGCAACAATGCCATAGCCGATAACCACATTAAAAAAGGCCATGTAATAGGCGGCGGCGACAGAAATCAGCACGATCAACGTGGCCAGAATACGGTAAAACACTCTTCCACCCAGCGATAACAGCCGCATCAGGAAAAACGTTAACAGTACGATAGCCACAACCTCTGTAAGCGCGGTGAGCCAGGCTGTCACGGTTGAGGTTGTCAACAGTCCCGCAAAGCGGCGATAAAAAATCGGCAAATTCAGCAGGATACCGAGATACAAAGCCAGCAAGAGCGACAGCTTTTGCTGTGTTAATGATTTTATATAATTCATGAAAAATGGAGTTTCCCCGGACTAAGCGCTTAACCAAACGTTAATCTGACTGCCATATTTCTGCAGAGTTCGCGAATTAAGCAAGCCGGTTAAATAAGAAGAGAATTCTGAGCGTTTTGACATGCCCTGATATAAAGCGGCACAGTTAAGCACGCGGCCACGCTATAAACCAGAAAATAATCCTGTTCAGCACGATCCGGGAAGTGGGCCAGAAGAGAAAGTAAGGAAGGGCCCGGAACCAGGCCCTTGATCGCTTAGCGAATAATGTTCAGTGTTACGTCAATATTGTTACGTGTGGCATTCGAGTAAGGGCACACGATGTGCGCGGCATCAACCAGCTTCTGTGCTTCTGCTTCATCCATGTCAGGCAAGTGGATATTCAGCGTCGCTTCGATACCAAAACCATTTGGGATTGGACCAATTCCGACTTCACCTTCAATCCATGCATCTTTTGGCATCGCAATCTTGTCGCGGCCAGCAACAAATTTCATCGCACCCAGGAAGCAAGCTGAGTATCCCGCTGCAAAAAGCTGCTCTGGGTTAGTGACTTCGCCACCTGCGCCGCCCATCTCTTTTGGCACACCCAGTTTGACATCCAGCACGCCGTCAGAAGACGTTGCGCGGCCATCACGACCACCGGTAGCTTTAGCTTTTGCACGGTAAACCACTTGTTCTAAAGACATCGCTTTTCTCCATTGCACTATTTAATCGCTCGCTACTCATCACGACGTAGTCGAACAGCGAAGGTTAATTTACTGCCTGTACTCATTAGAAAATTTAGCGCGGAGCCATCAGTTTGTCACGTAACTGGTTGAGCTGTAGCTTAAGCGCATACATCTCGTCCTCGCTACAGTCTGACGCACACTGAATGTCATCAGGAATACTTTCAGCCTTCTGACGTAAAGCCCACCCGGCATCCGTTAAGCTGACCACCACCTGACGTTCATCCTGACGGGAACGCTGACGGTTGATTAAGCCCGCATTTTCCAGACGTTTCAACAGCGGCGTCAGCGTCGCTGAATCCAGAAAAAGCCGTTCGCCTATTTCTGACACCGTGAGTGAATCCTGTTGCCACAGCACCAGCATGACCAGATATTGCGGATAGGTAATATCCATCTGGCTAAGTAACTTGCGATAGACTTTATGCATCGCCAGATTGGCGGAATAAAGTGCGAAGCAAAGTTGCTGATCGAGCAACAGTGGCGCTGCTTTCACTTTTTTGTCATCTTGATAACTGTTCATGGAAGTAATATAGATAGCACACTAGTTAATTGCAAGCAATTTATGACAGCCGGGGGTAGTGCATGCAGGATTCTTTGGAAGAACAGGCACGACGCTATGCCACGCAGGTCCATGCTGAATCAGGACAGCGGCGTAAATATACCGATGAGCCCTATATTGTTCATCCGACAGCCGTGGTGGAGTTGGTCAGAAGCGTAACCGATGACCCGGTTATGCTGGCCGCTGCCTGGCTGCACGATACTGTAGAAGATACGGCGACGACACTCAACGATATTGAAAATCATTTCGGCCCGGAAGTGGCCCGACTGGTTGAAATGCTGACCGATACCGCCCCCGCGCAGGCAAAAAATCGGGCAGCCAGAAAAATGGCGCATTTCCGTCATACTGCCCAGGCCAGTCCTGAAGCGCAAACTATTAAGCTGGCCGATATTATTGATAACACACGGGCCATCGTCCGCTTCGATCCGCACTTCGCCCGCGTTTACCTGATTGAAAAGAAAATTCAGATTGGCCTGCTCAAAGAAGGCAGTGAAGTACTCTGGCATCAGGCCTCGACAAATATTGAAAAGGGCATTGCACAGCTAAGTCAGGCACCGTACAGCGTGCCCGAGAACTGGTTTATAAAGCAGGCAGCGCGCTACGGCGGGTTACGTTGACGCTGACTGAGTATCTTTCTCACAGCAGGTAAACGCCAGCCATAGTCGAATCTGAACGCAGCGCTGGCTGTTCCGGTTCCCGAAATGCGTCACCGGGCCTGTCGTCCGAATCCCTGTGCTGCGAGTACGCCGCTGTTTTTTCCTGATGGCAGACGCCGTGGAAACGTAACGGTGTAATAATAACGACGACAGGGCCAGCAATAGGCTTTTGAAAGAGATCCAAATCCAGGTTAAATCAGTAATAATCTACCTTTAACGAGCACACTTTTATTACTGTGATAATAATCACGATAGCCTACAAAAACGATGGACTTATAAAGATAATAGAATAGGGTAATATGATGTTTAATGAGAGTTGAAACATTATGATTATCTTAAACAATCCTGCCCTGTTATCTAAATGGTTTAACCTTGACAATATTATCGTCAATCATCGCCCTTAATCCTTTCCTTTTACCGTTCTGAGCACTCGCTGGCTTATACCTCCGGTGTCGCGGGTGCACGCACGCGCATCCTGATTTCATTAAGACTGCATAAATAGTGTCGTCCTGTTGCATCGCTTTTCTCGCTCTTTTTACAGGCTACGTACCCTGCCGTCTCAGCGAAATTCATGGACATTTAAATTTAAAAGAATGGCCACGCCTGATTTTTATTTATTTGCAAAAGTCACGGCACCGGCATGCCTGAATAAAAGGAAGAGCAATGAATAACTTTAAACATTTACCGGAACCTTTTCGCATTCGTGTTATTGAACCCGTTAAACGGACGACCCGCGAATATCGCGAGGCGGCGATAATAAAAGCGGGTATGAATCCTTTTTTACTGGACAGTGAAGACGTTTTTATTGATCTCCTCACGGACAGCGGCACCGGCGCAGTGACACAAAACATGCAGGCAGCCATGATGCGGGGCGACGAATCATACAGTGGAAGCCGCAGTTACTATGCATTAGCCGATGCCGTGAAAGCCATCTTTGGGTATGAATATACCATTCCGACTCATCAGGGCCGGGGTGCAGAGCAAATTTATATCCCGGTATTAATTAAAAAACGTGAAAAGGAAAAAGGCCTCGACAGAACCAAAATGGTGGCTTTTTCTAACTACTTCTTCGACACCACGCAAGGACATAGCCAGATTAACGGCTGCACTGTCCGAAACGTTTATATCAAAGAGGCTTTCGATACCGCAGTACGTCATGATTTTAAAGGCAATTTCGACCTGCAACGTCTGGAAGACGGTATAAAGGAAGTGGGTGCCCGTCACGTGCCTTACATTGTGGCGACGATCACCTGCAACTCGGCTGGAGGACAACCTGTCTCCCTGGCCAACTTAAAAGCCATGTACCAAATCGCAAAGCAATATGACATTCCTGTGGTCATGGATTCAGCCCGTTTCGCTGAAAATGCCTACTTTATCCAGCAACGTGAAAAAGAGTACCAGGGCTGGACAATCGACGCGATTACCCGGGAAAGCTATCAATATGCCGACATGCTGGCGATGTCGGCCAAAAAAGATGCCATGGTGCCAATGGGCGGTTTGCTCTCCTTCAAGGACGACCGCGTCTTTGACGTCTATACAGATTGCCGAACACTGTGCGTCGTGCAGGAAGGTTTTCCCACCTATGGCGGCTTAGAAGGCGGTGCGATGGAACGGCTGTCAGTAGGGCTTTACGACGGGATGCGTCAGGACTGGCTGGCCTATCGCATCAGCCAGATTCAGTACCTGGTAGACGGGCTGGAATCCATAGGCGTGACCTGTCAGCAGGCTGGAGGGCATGCTGCTTTTGTCGACGCCGGTAAATTATTGCCTCATATTCCCGCCGATCAGTTTCCGGCTCAGGCCCTGGCCTGTGAGCTGTATAAGGTGGCAGGCATTCGGGCGGTAGAGATTGGATCATTTTTGTTAGGTCGCGATCCGAAAACGGGTAAACAGTTGCCCTGCCCGGCTGAATTGCTGCGTCTGACCCTTCCCAGGGCCACCTACACGCAAACGCACATGGATTTCATCATTGAAGCATTCGGACATGTGAAAGAGAATGTGGCCAACATAAAAGGTTTAACCTTCATCTATGAGCCTGAGGTATTGCGCCACTTCACTGCAAAACTTAAAGAGATTTAACTGTCATACCTGTAAAGTGAGCGGCTGTCAGCGACAGCCGCTCTGCCGCATCGCTCTGTTAACCTCACAACAATAAAAATGATAAACATGAGATACCGTATTGAGAGGACACCATGGACGATCATCCACATCAAAAACATTCCGCCTTTTGGGGCGTGATGGTTATTGCCGGCACGGTCATCGGTGGCGGCATGTTTGCACTGCCCGTCGATCTGGCCGGCGCCTGGTTTTTCTGGGGCACTTTTATCCTGGTGATCGCCTGGTTTTCCATGCTGCATTCCGGTCTGTTATTGCTGGAGGCCAATTTAAATTACCCACCAGGCTCAAGCTTTAATACATTAACCAAAGATCTGCTGGGTCAAAAATGGAATGTAGTTAGCGGCATTACCGTTGCGTTTGTGCTGTATATTCTGACGTACGCCTATATCTCAGCCAATGGTGCGATTATCAGCGAAACGTTGTCCGCTCACACGGGCCTGACTTTGCCTGCCCGCGTCGTCGGCATCGGCACCGCGGCAGGTGTTGCTGGCGTGCTGTGGATAAGCTCACTGGCAACAAGCCGGATTACATCCCTCTTTCTCGGCGTTAAAATCCTCGCCTTTATCATTGTTTTCGGTTCATTATTTTTTGACGTTGACTATGCCATTCTCAGCGATGCCAGCAGCCTCAGTGACACGCATTCTTACTTCGCCTGTATCTTTATGGCTATCCCTGTCTGCCTTGCTTCATTTGGTTTTCATGGCAATATTCCCAGCCTGATAATTTGTTATGGCAAGCAGAAAGACAAGCTGGTGAAAAGCCTGGTTCTGGGCTCCTTACTGGCGCTGTTTGTCTATCTTTTCTGGTTGTATTGCACTATGGGCAATATCCCGCGCGAAAGTTTTAAAGGCATTATTGCGTCGGGGGGCAATGTTGACGCCCTGGTGAAGTCGTTTATGGGCACCCATCCCGACAGAGTTATTGCCTTTTTCCTGCTGGTTTTTTCTAATCTTGCCGTTGCCAGCTCTTTTTTTGGCGTCACGTTGGGGTTATTCGATTATCTGGCGGACTTGTTTAACATAGAAAATACCGCCGTTGGGCGAGGCAAAACGGTGCTGCTCACCTTTCTTCCCCCCAGCCTTTTGTACCTGATCTTTCCAAATGGCTTTCTCTATGGCATTGGCGGCGCAGGCTTATGCGCAACGGTGTGGGCCGTCATCGTGCCTGCCCTACTGGCAATGCAGTCCCGGAGACGCTTTCCCGACCAAATTTTTACCGTGTGGGGTGGCAGAATCATTCCCGCCATGGTCATCATTTTTGGTGTCGTTGTGATTGTCTGCTGGGTAGGTAACGTACTGGACGTGTTACCGAAGCTTGCCTGATAAGACACTGGCAGGAAATACGGATGGCGTTGTGTGCTGGAGGCTAAACAGCCGGCCACCCTTGTGACCGGCCTCACCTGTAAACGGGTGGGTTTTAAAACTTAATCAAGCAGCTGACGTCCAAGATACGGATTGGCGTGAAGTAATTTCATCAATTTCTGTGCCGTTGCTGAAGGGCGCGTACGCTGTGCTTCCCAACTTTTAACCGAAGAAACGCTAACACCCATGATTTTTGCAAACTCATCGACCTGCATTCCCGCCATTTCGCGCAGACGTTGCGGCTCTGGCATTGCAGGTTGACGCTGAGTTTGCAGCGCAACAGGGCTGTTATCACGTGTCAAAACAATCTGCTCAAGGCTGCTGAGCAATTCAAACATAGGATCTTTTAACTCCATAGAGAACTCCTTAAAACTCACTATGAATCACGTGAAAGAAGGTACACGAACCTGAAATCAGGTTCAGAAACCGGACTAAGCAAGCTGCATCCCATAAGAGTTTGTATTTATGATGAAAATCTTATGGGACACAGCCTGTACTGCACCGCTGCTTAAACATGACAACGCAATGCAACATATGCCGGGAGACTAAGTATGGATAGAGACCTGACAATTTGCAGTGCAAATTAAACATTTTTTTTAACTTTACAATTCTGAAAAAAGGCTAAAAACCCTAACCGTTTGATGCAATTGATTTTGTTGATACGGCATCCACTTCTCGTTCCGATCTTTTTTTCTTCACCCTCTTCGGTGAATAAATCGTCAGCCCCCCGCACGCGCTTACAACAAAAGAATTTGCAAAATATGCGCCAGATCTTTCGATTTTCTACAACAAAACGGTCAGTACCAGCAATTTATCAAGCTACGCACTGGCGATGCCGTGGCTGTCGTGCCGCCAGCGCCCAAAGACATAACGGTTATCAGGCAATCACCAGTACGATTAATCCTGCTCTGTCATCTGGACAGGCCCTTCCCATAGCGAGCCAGAGCAACGGGTTGCACTACTTTAAGGCAACTGAACAATGAAAGGGCATTTAGAGGATAGTTGTTAATACAGCCTGCACCCGGTACGGGATGCTCAGGCAGTGAGCGCGGTCCGGGCAGGCTTAACAAAGGGCGTCTGAACAGGCCCCGCTCAGGGTTTATTCTTACTGCCTTTACAGCACGAGCCGCCCCTTATCGGGTATGGAAAAAAGCCTTTTCACCGCTCTTTAACAGGCTTTGTAAACGGATGAGGCCCTGATTTTACGTTTAACCTCTTTTTTCTTACCCATAATGGCCTGACAGCGCGCTTTCACATTGTGTGGCCATTAACGTTTGTTCTATTCTTTAGGCCACTGCTTACCCGGACATCAGCCAGTTTTACTGACAGGAGTTGAACCCATGGCTTCAGGAATTTCCCGCGTCCTGGCACGCAGCGGCATTATGCTGGCTGGCGTGCTTATCGTTCTGCAACTCACCGCGTGTGGTGATAAAGAAGGCGAACAACGCAAAGCGTTTATCGATTTCATGCAAAATACCGTTATGCGTAGCGGTGAACATCTGCCGAGTCTGAGTGAAAACCAGAAACAGAGTTTTGGTCCCTTTGCTGGGGATTACGCGATTTTGTATGGTTTCTCACAACAGGTGAATAAGACGGTCGATCAGGGCATGCGCCCGGTCGTGGATGAGCTTTCTGCTATTCGCGTGCCGCAGGACTACCTGAGTCGCCGGGATTCTCTGGCTCAGGCCACCAGCGCCCTGACCGTCGCCACCCAACAACTCGAAAGCGCCAAAATGCAGGCGGATAAGAGCAAAGCCGGTCTGAAACAGTCTGACGATCTGAAAAAGGTTTTCGATACCGCCTATGACAAGGTCGTCACTCAGCCTGCCGCTCAGTTGATCCCATTGTTACCTAAACTCCAGGCGCTTAGTCAGGATGCGGTTAAAACTGGTGAATTTCTTCAGGCACAGGGGACACGCGTCAGTTTTAATAATGGCGGAGTCCAGTTCCCTACTCAGGAACAGGCTACCCAGTACAACAGCCTGATGACCAGTTTATCAGCGAATGTCCAGGCACTGACTCAGGCCAAGAATGCCGTTCAGGGCACGGGACAATAAATTTCACACGGACAGATTAGCGACTGTCCACCTCATAATCACTTCACCACGCGCTTGCGCTTCATAAAAACGGGCCAGATCAAAATGTGATCTGGCCCGTTTTTTATTAAATTAAGTTGTGACTTTAATCACATTTTATAAACAAAGCAGCATGATAAAAGTGTGATAAATATCACTTAAAGTAAAAAGAAACGGTCAAAGATTAGTCATAACTTTCCCGTATGACCCTTATTTTGTGATCCAAATCACTTAAAACGCCCCTGTCACCCCGTCATAAATGTGACCTGCATCACTCATGAGGTCACCCACTACGCAGGCCAATATTCGCGTGATAAAGTCCGCCTGCATACAGTAATACTGACGGCGCATCGCCGTAGTGGCTAAACAAAAACAAACGCGCGCTCCTGTTGCAGCGCGTCTCAACAAGGGGTGGGCTTATGTCCTCATCAGTAAAGGTCAAAGTTCAAAGCTTTGGTCGCTTTTTGAGTAATATGGTGATGCCTAACATCGGCGCGTTTATCGCCTGGGGTATTATCACCGCGCTGTTTATTCCAACGGGCTGGATTCCAAACGCAACACTGGCGAAACTTGTCGCCCCGATGATCACTTACCTGCTGCCATTGCTAATTGGCTTTACAGGTGGACGTCTGGTGGGAGGCGATCGCGGCGGTGTGGTGGGTGCCATCACGACAATGGGCGTGATTGTCGGTGCTGATATGCCGATGTTCCTCGGCTCGATGATCGCAGGCCCGCTTGGTGGCTGGGCAATTAAGTCATTTGACCGCATGGTTGACGGCAAAATCAAAAGCGGCTTCGAAATGCTGGTTAACAACTTCTCTGCCGGGATCATCGGCATGTTGTTGGCGTTGCTGGCCTTCCTAGCGATTGGTCCCCTTGTCGAAGGTTTGTCACATATCCTGTCCGCTGGCGTCAATTTGATGGTGCAAAATAACCTGCTGCCATTGACGTCTGTCTTTGTCGAACCGGCGAAAATCCTGTTTCTTAATAATGCTATTAACCACGGCATCTTCTCACCGTTGGGGATTCAACAGGCAAGCGAAGCCGGTAAGTCAATCTTCTTCCTGATTGAAGCCAACCCAGGCCCGGGTATGGGCGTACTGATGGCCTATATGTTCTTTGGTCGTGGTAGTGCGAAGCAGTCTGCCGGCGGTGCGGCTATCATCCACTTCCTGGGCGGTATTCACGAAATCTACTTCCCTTATGTCCTGATGGCACCACGGCTGCTGCTGGCCGTGATCCTCGGCGGTATGACCGGCGTGTTTACTCTGACGGTTCTGCATGGCGGCCTGGTTTCTCCTGCCTCACCGGGTTCTATTCTGGCAGTATTAGCCATGACGCCAAAAGGCGCTTATTTTGCGAATATTGCCGCCGTCTTCGCTGCTTTTGCTGTTTCCTTCGTGGTCTCTGCTATTTTGCTCAAAACCAGCAAAGTGAAAGAAGACGATGATATCGAAGCGGCTACGCAGCGCATGCATGACATGAAAGCCGAGTCAAAAGGGCAGGCGGTGTCAGGTGCCGCGGTTGCCAGCGATGCGATGAGCGTTGACCTGAACCATGTGCGTAAAATCATCGTGGCTTGTGATGCCGGCATGGGGTCAAGCGCTATGGGGGCAGGCGTACTGCGTAAGAAAGTTCAGGATGCAGGCTTAACGCATGTGTCGGTAACCAACAGCGCCATTAACGCGCTGCCGGGTGATGTTGACTTAGTCATTACGCATCGCGATTTGACCGAACGCGCCATTCGTCAGGCTCCTCATGCCCAACACATTTCACTGAATAACTTTCTGGACAGTGCTCTGTACAGCACGCTGACCCAGCGCCTGGCGGCGGCAAACCGGAGTGAAGCGAACCGGGAAGTCGTACAGAAAACATTGGGTGACAGCTATGATGACGGCAGTGCCAACCTGTTTAAACTGGGGGCGAGCAACGTGTTCCTGGGACTGAATGCCAGTAATAAAGAGCAGGCCATCCGCTTTGCGGGTGAGCAGTTGGTGAAAGGGGGTTATGTTCAGCCCGAGTACGTTGATGCGATGCTGGAGCGGGAAAAGCTGACGCCGACATACCTTGGCGAATCGATCGCGGTCCCGCACGGCACGGTTGAGGCTAAAGACCGGGTGCTGAAAACCGGTGTGGTTTTCTGCCAGTACCCTGCTGGCGTGCAGTTTGGTGATGAACCCGATGAGGTGGCGCGCCTGGTCATTGGTATCGCCGCCCGCAATAACGAGCATATTCAGGTGATCACCAGTCTGACCAACGCACTTGACGATGAGCAGGTCATTGAAAAACTGGCTCATACCAACAGCGTTCAAGATGTGCTGGATCTGTTATCAGGCAAGCCAGCGTTAGCCTGATTCGGTCCGACATTTTCCCTGGGGCGGTTATGCCCGTCCCACTTTGTTGGGGCGGACATGCCCGCCCCGTTGTCATTTGATATGGGTCAAAATTATGAAAGCGTTACATTTTGGAGCGGGTAATATTGGTCGCGGTTTTATTGGTAAACTGCTGGCAGACGCAGGTATTGAGCTGGTTTTCGCAGATGTGAATCAGACGGTACTGGATGCCCTGAATGCACGTCATGAATATCCTGTGCATGTCGTCGGTGAACAGGCCAACGTCGACATCGTTACAGGCGTCAGCGCCGTTAACAGTACCAGCGACGATATTATCCCTCTGATCGCTGAAGTTGATCTCGTTACCACTGCGGTTGGCCCGCAAATCCTGGAACGCATCGCCACCAGCGTCGCCAAAGGTCTGGCCAAACGCAGTGATAACGGCAATGTTCAACCGCTAAATATTATCGCCTGTGAAAATATGGTTCGTGGTACCAGTCAACTCAAACAGCATGTGCTGCAGGCACTACCGTCCCAGTATCACGCCTGGCTTGAGGCGCATGTTGGCTTTGTCGATTCTGCGGTTGATCGTATTGTACCGCCTTCTGAAGCCGGCAGTGAGGATCCGCTGGAAGTCACCGTGGAAACCTTCAGCGAATGGATTGTGGATAAGACCCAGTTTAAGGGCGATCTGCCCACCATTCCGGGCATGGAACTGACTGACAACCTGATGGCCTTTGTTGAGCGTAAGCTTTTTACACTCAACACCGGCCACGCGATTACGGCCTACCTGGGACAACGGGCTGGCCACCAGACCATCCGCAATGCCATTCTTGATGAGGGTATTCGCGCCGTCGTTCAGGGCGCCATGGAAGAGAGTGGCGCGGTGCTCATCAAACGTTATGGGTTCGACGCCGATAAACATGCTGCCTATATCCAGAAAATCCTGGGCCGCTTTGAAAATCCTTACTTAAAAGATGATGTTGAACGCGTGGGTCGGCAGCCACTTCGTAAGTTAAGTGCGGGCGATCGCCTGATTAAACCAACGCTGGGCACTCTGGAATACGGGTTGCCGCATGCCAATTTGGTGAAAGGGATTGCGGCCGCCATGCACTACCACAGCGACCAGGATCCGCAGGCGCAAGAGCTGGCTGCACTGCTGGCGGAAAAAGGGCCACAGGCAACCCTGGCTCAGGTATCTGGCCTGGAGGCTGACAGTGAGATTGTAAAAGAAGCCGTTAGCGCCTGGCACGCCATGGCATAATAACGCCATGTTAGCAATCCAGATCGGGGGCGATGACGTCGCCTCCGACAGCAGTACGACATTGACGCAGGCCATAATGGAAGAAAAGCAGGCTTTTGAAAATCGTGTGCTTGAACGTCTGAACGCGGGGCGATCGGTGCGGAGCTTTCTGTTCGCCGCAGTTGAACTGCTGGCCGAAGCCGTTAATGTGCTGGTGTTACAAGTATTCCGTAAAGATGACTACGCCGTGAAATACGCCGTGGAGCCCCTGTTGCTGGGCGACGGCCCGCTCGGCGAGCTGTCGGTCAGGCTTAAGCTGATTTATGGCCTTGGGGTGATTAGTCGTCATGAATATGAAGATTGTGAACTGCTGCTGGCCCTGCGCGAAGAGCTGAATCACGACGCGGGCGATTATCGTTTTACCGATGATGAAATTCTGGGTCCTTTCGGTGAATTGCATTGCGTCTCAGCCTGGCCACCGGTTCCCACCTTACAGGCAGACGATCCCGCCTTACAGGCGATGCAGCAGCAACGCTACCTGCAAATGGTGCGCTCCACGATGGTACTGTCTCTGACAGAACTCATTTCCCGTATCAGCCTGAAACAGGCGTTTAAGAAGGCATCCAGCTAAATCCTGCGGGGAGCCTGAACCGCTCCCTCTTTCACCCTTCTCCCGAGAATCTGTCGTGAATTTGGTGTATCCTTAGCCTGTTTTCCTCAACGAGTTGTTGTCATGAAAGAGCAAGAAAAGAACGAAATTAAACGCCTCAGCGATCAACTGGACGCGCTGAACCGTAAAGAGCCTCAGCTACTGGAAGCGGGTGATGCTGAAAAGCTGGGCGCGCTTTTAAAAGAGAAAGAAACGCTGGTGACGGAAATTGAACGTCTGCGCAATCAGCGCGACGCCAAATTGAGCCAGGAAGCGCAAAAACTGCAGAAACTGCCGTTCAGCCGCGAAATTACCAAAAAAGAACAGGCCAATCTGGGTGCCTTAAAGAAAAGTGTACGCGGCCTGGTTGTCGTGCACCCTATGACCGCGCTGGGACGAGAAATGAACCTGCAGGTCATGACAGGCTTTGCCAAAAGCGCCTTTTGATGTGTGCGATCAGGCAGCCGCCTGATCCACCGCATGCTGGCCAGTAGCCGTGTTCACCTGCTCTGCCAGCGTATCCAGCAGCGTATAACGACGGCGGTATTCGGCCCGCTTCTTGCTGGCAATTTCCTCAAGCGTTTTTCGTGGCAACATCAGCGGCAGTGCAAACATGCCGTCAGCGCGGGCCTGACCATTCAGCGTCAGCCAGAATTCACTGTAGCTGGCACAGAATTTATCGCTTTTACTGTGGCGATAACGCAGACTACGAAAAACATGCGTTTCATCGCCTACTGCGGCTATTTTTTTGACATCACACTGCTGCGACAAAATAAAGACCACCTCCATAAGCAAGCGCTTAGGAAATAAACCATGTGCCGCTTTCGTTGCGTCGCGAATCACCTCATTACTAATGGTTTTTCGCGGTCCCTGTAATCCTCCAATCACTAAGGTGCGTTCATTATCTTCATTCAAAATCGTGAATGACAGAGAGGCAATTCCCTCGCCCTGATAACGCAGCACTAAGGTGACTTCACCCTCACGATCGTAAAAGCCAGAACGGCAGGCAATAACAAAGTCTTCGTCGTTTTTACCCACAAGTCTGGCCAGAACAGTCTCTTCACCACTTTGCAAAATCTGGCGAAGCGATAAATTCGCCAGGTTGTTCATCAGATTATAGTGATCAAGAATCGCCTGCGCCCGTTGCGCGACGCTCATTCCCGCACGCAGATAGGGGCGATGAAGCTTCGCGGGTAACAGCCCCTGTACGTGCATTAACTGGGTGATTCTTGGTAACGCAGAAAGTTGCTGTAAATAACGCAAAGTCGTAACAGGTGCAATAAGGGTTCTTAAAGCAAATTTAAGCCGGAATCGCCGGCTCCGCCAGATTTTGTTGGGGACGTACTTTCCGCTAAGTAATTGAAAAAATAAACTGGCGTATGAATCCGCCATCACATCGTGTGTAGTATAAATAGACATAGCCGACATTCTTATTGGTCTGATAATGACACTGATGATAAAACGACCGGCATCAACGGCAGGTTAATGACTCAAATTGTTAAAAATTTAGCGGGGTAAACTGACGCTTCGTTTAATTTTCGTTTAGGCCCTTAAGCCCGACTGCATGTGTGCAGGTGGTTTGAAGGTAATAAAATGCCAGAGCAGGCACCATTGAGAAGTTGCAGGGTGGAAGAACAGCATCCTGCGGGCATAAAAAAACCGGCAGAGCCACTCTGCCGGTTGAAAGTACCTGTGGCGCTTAGCGCTTACTTAGCGGATGCGAAGCGCGCTGCCGCCTCGTCCCAGTTAACCACGTTCCAGAAAGCTTTGATGTAATCCGGACGTTTGTTTTGATACTTCAGGTAGTAGGCGTGTTCCCACACATCCAGACCGATGATAGGGTAACCCGATACGCCAGCGATCGCTTCGCCCATCAGAGGGTTGTCCTGGTTAGCGGTTGAAACCACGGCCAGTTTGTCACCTTTCTTAACCAGCCAGGCCCAACCGGAGCCGAAACGGGTCGCTGCCGCTTTTTCAAACTCTTCCTGGAATTTTTCTACGCTGCCGAAATCTTTTTCAATCGCAGCTTTCAGCTCGCCCTGCAGCGTGGTGCCGGTTTTCAGGCCTTTCCAGAACAGGCTGTGGTTAGCGTGACCACCCGCGTTATTGCGCAGCGGGCCTTTTTTATCTGCTGGCAGCTGATCCAGTTTGGTGATCAGTTCATCGACAGGCAGATCGGCAAATTCAGTCCCTTCCAGCGCCGCATTGGCGTTGTTGACATAAGTCTGGTGGTGTTTGGTGTGATGGATTTCCATCGTCTGCTTGTCAAAATGCGGTTCCAGTGCGTCGTAAGCGTAAGGCAGGGATGGCAGTGAATAACTCATGTTCTTCCTCTCCATTTAGTGTTTGAGCAGCACGACAATGTCGGCACGTGCCGCGTAAGCAGTCGTATCATTATAGTTAAATTCATGATCGGTAAAAGCGTAATCAATGCCCTATTAAACATAAGGTTTTGAAAAAGCATGCAAAGCAGACAGATTTTTCGGTGGCGGAAAGCCTGGGTGCGTAAAGAGGATTACCTGCAAAGCGCCCCGAACACGCAGACGTTATCTCAGCCGCTGCGGATGACTATAGATGGTGGCACGGCCCGGTTTACTGAATCCTACCAGGGTAAGATGACAGCGTTCGGCCACCTCTACCGCTAACTGGGTTGCGGCAGACACGGCAAACAGAATTTCAACGCCGCACATTGCCGATTTCTGCACCATTTCATAGCTGGCCCGGCTGGAGACCAGTACGGCACCATTGCCCCATTCGGCCTGACTGCGATAGCCCAGCAGTTTGTCCAGTGCCACATGGCGGCCGACATCCTCACAGCCATGAATCAGTCCACCCTCAGGATGTATCCAGGCGGCCGCATGCGTGCAGCCTGTTTTTTGCCCGACGGGCTGGACGTCCTTGAGCTGCGCCAGCGCGCTGTCCAGCTGCGCCAGGGGAAAAGTCTGCGTAAACGGCAACGGCGTCAGCGGCTTTCCGATCTGCTCCAGTTGCTCCACGCCACATACGCCGCAACCCGTCCGGCCGGCCAGCGCTCGCCGTTGGGCTTTCAGCGCCATAAAACGTCGGCTGGATAATTCAATCTGCACCTCAATGCCGTGACAACCGGTCACCACATCCATTCCGAAAATATCGGCCGGAGAATCGATGATGCCTTCTGAGAGTGAAAAACCGACAGCAAACGCCTCCAGGTCCTTGGGCGTTGTCATCATCACAACGTGAGAAATACCGTTATACACCAACGCCACGGGCACTTCTTCGGCTAACCAGTCGGCCTGAGCATGGTGCAGGTCGTCACGTTGCCAGACATGGATTTCACGCAAGCCTGCTCGCTCACTCGCACCGGTTTCCTCTTTCACTTCGTTGTTCTTCACGTTGTTCTGACCCTGAGCTGTTGCGGATGGCGTAAAGGTAACCCTGTTGCGCCATGCTGAATAGCTTCTATTCTGTACCCTGCGCCGTGCTGCAACAAGTCTGTGGGTGGCAGACAGCATAAAGCGTGAAAGGCCCACCGATTTGCCGTTATTCACAATGCGTTATGCCTGTTGTCGCCGGCGAAAAATGTATTTCATACTGAAGATAAAGGGCTGGACTGCTATGCTCAGCCTGTTGGGAGCTGTTTTGCACTGCGGTTTCCTGACGCGGTTTTCCGCCTGCTTTGCTCGCTGAGAACCGCTCACGAGGGAAAATGGCGAAAGATCCGACCCATAACGGCTATTCGTAGCCGATACAGACAACCTCATTTTTGCTGGTGTCGTGAGTAGCGTAATCAGCCAACAAACAGGAAAATGCCTTTTATGCGCATCCGCATTATCCCGAAAGACCCGTTGGAGAAGAGCGAAAAAAACCCAGCGGAAATGATCCCGCCGTTACTCTTCCCCCGGCTGAAAAATTTATACAGCCGTCGGGCGGCGCGTTTGCGTGATCTGGCGGCAAAAAATCCTTTGGGTGACTATTTACGCTTTGCCGCCGTCATCGCCCAGGCGCAGGAAATCGTTCTGTACGATCATCCTCTGCAGATGAACCTTCACGCACATCTGCTCAGGAGCGCTCAGGAAGATAAAGCGCCGCTGGATATTCATACTCTGTCGCGCGATCCACACTGGCATCGCCTGCTGCACTCGTTAGTTGCGGAGCTAAAGCCCGAAATGAGCGGTCAGGCGCTGGCGGTGTTAGAGAACCTGGAGAAAGCGTCAGCGACCGAGCTGGAAACGCTGGCCAGTGCCCTGTTTGCGGGTGAGTACGCGCAGGTGAGCAGTGATAAAGCCCCTTTTATCTGGGCTGCGCTGTCGATCTACTGGGCACAAATGGCGGCATTGATTCCCGGTACGGCTCAGGCGGAGATGGGCGCACAACGCCAGCACTGCCCGGTATGTCACAGCCTGCCGGTCGCCAGCATCGTACATATGGGTTCGCATGAAAGTGCGCGCTACCTGCACTGCAACCTGTGCGAAAGTGAATGGCACGTCGTGCAGAACACCTGCTCTCATTGCGACCAAAACCGCGATCTGCATTACTGGTCACTGGACAGCGAGCACGCGGCCGTCAAAGCAGAAAGCTGCGGCGACTGTGGCAGCTACATGAAAATGCTTTATCAGGAAAAAAATCCGGCCATTGAACCGGTCGCCGACGATCTCGCCTCTTTAGTGCTGGATGCACGTATGGAGCAGGAAGGTTTTGTACGCAGTGGCCTGAATCCTTTTATGTTTCCCGGTGAATAGTTTTTTGCTGATGAAACCTCGCTAAACGGGAGTAACGCAATGAAACTGATTGGCAGCTATACCAGCCCCTTTGTCCGCAAGATTTCTGTCATCATGCTGGAAAAAGGCATGATGTTCGAATTTGTTAATGCGTCGCCCTACAGCGAAGACAGCCATGTTCCGCAATATAACCCGCTGGGTAAAGTGCCCGCGCTGGTCGCGGAGGATCAGCAGGTCTGGTTCGATTCCAGCATCATTGCGGAGTACCTCGAACTGCGTGGTCAGGCACCGGCTTTATTGCCCGCTGATCCGCTGGCGTCTTTAAAGGTTCGTCAGCTTGAAAAGCTGGCCGATGGCATCAGCGATGCGGCACTGGTGATCGTACGTGAGCAAATGCGGTCAGGTAACGCCCAGTCAGAAGAAGTGCTGTTACGCCATCGCGACAAGATTCAGCGCGGGCTGGACAGCCTGGAAAAAGAAGTGAGTGAAGGAAAGTGGATCGATAATGGCGAACTGAATCTGGCCGACATTGCCACAGGCTGCATGATTGGCTACCTGAATTTCCGTCGCGTTGTCCCTAACTGGTGCGTTCAGCGGCCCGCACTGGTCAGGCTGGCCGAAACACTCTTTCAACGGGAAAGTTTTGCCCGAACCACGCCGCCGGCATCCTGATCGGCGAGGCTGTCAGCGCTGATGCCGGTAGCGGTGCTGACAGCCTGTTTCCTTAGCGCATTTCAGTCTGCAACCCTTGCTTTCCCACGTAAAGGGCTGTCGACGTCTCCGTTATTCCCCTTACCCATCACCACGGAATGGCGCATTCGCGCAGTAGCCTGAACCTGTCCGTCGTGACCAGTATAAACAGGGGATGAACTCCGTGAGAATAAGCGTAGCCATCTCTTGCATTGCTACAGCGGCTCCGATATACCTTTCGGGCAGCCCTGTTCTGAGACAACCCGCGTGCTCAGGATGAAAAGGCGGCACAAATATTTATGTATGCTCACGCCCCGTTTCGGGCTGTGAGGCCTGACAGATCACTGCCTCAGCCAGACGATAACCGGACAAAATGACGACCATCCCATTACGTTTCAGAACGGCATTGTGTTGCCTCCTGCTCGGTAATATTACGCATGCCTGGGCTGAGGGGCTGACCCTGGGTGCGCAGGGGGAAGCGAACTTTACGCCCTATCGCGCGTATAAAACTCAGTTTTCTGGCCTGCCCTATGTGGGCTATGACAATGATCATGTCTATATTGATGGCACAGAAGTGGGTGCCTATTTTATCAAAGATGACACCACACAACTGAAAGCGCGCTGGTGGTATCTGGATAACGAATTTGATCCGGACCAGACTTCTGATTCGGCACTCCGCCAGTTACGCATCCGCCACAGCACCATGATGGGCGGCATGAGCTACCAGAAGATCACGCCCCTTGGTGCGTTTCGAACCGAATTGTCTGGCGATACGCTGAACGAAAGCCGGGGATGGCTGGGTACGGTTGCCTGGGCAGGCCAGGTCTCTCTGATGCAACTGGACGTTTATCCTCAGGCCGGTGTGGACTGGCTCAGTAAACAGCAGGCAAGCTATTACTACGGGGTAAGCGAAGAGGAATCTGCCCGCAGTGGTTTACCGACCTGGAACCATCAGGGCGTAACGCCATGGCTTGCCGTGGCGTTTGACTGGCACCCTGTAAAATCCTTCCATGTCTACCTGCAACCCAAAGTCACCTTCCTTACAGGGGCCCTCCGCGACAGCCCGATGACGGATCAACAGTATTTCTGGACGCTGTCTTCAGGCGTGACCTGGACATTCTGAAGCTGCACGCCGCGCAGTGCCGCAGTCCATTTACAGGGTTCGTTGCCGTCCGGCTTTAATAACAGCCCCTGCGCTGCCAGGATGCCTTCGCAACCACAGGTGTTGTCAGTTCTTTTATTGCGTCCGCAAAAAGATAAAGTGCCACCAGCAGGTCGGGTGGCGGCATAAAAAAGGGACGATATCTCGTCCCTTTTATCTGTATCAGAACCGATTACTGCAGCAGCGAGATATCGGCCACCCGCAGGAACAGCTCACGCAGTTTCGACAGCAGCGTCAGTCGGTTAATTCGCACCGCCGGGTCTTCTGCATTCACCATCACTTTATCGAAGAAGTTGTCTACCGCTTCACGCAGCTGCGCCAGTTCAATTAACGCATCCTGATAACGTCCTTCTGCAAAGTAAGGCTGCAGTTTGCTGCTCAGGGCGGTCACAAACGTGGCCAGTTGGATCTCTTCATTTTCTTTCAACAGTGATGCCTGAACGCTGTCATTCAGCGGTTCTGTTGATTTTGCCAGAATATTCGAGACACGCTTGTTGGCCGCCGCCAGCGCGGCCGCTTCATCAAGCGTACGGAAATGCGAAACCGCCTTCATACGTGCATCAAAGTCCGCCGGACGGGTTGGACGACGTGCCAGCACCGCCTGCAAGGTATCGATGCTGTGGCCTTCTTCCTGATACCAGGTACGGAAACGGCCCAGCATAAAGTCGATGACGTCATCAACCACGTTCGCATTGCTCAGCTTGCTGCCATACAGACGTACGGCCTCTTCGGTGAGCGTTTGCAGATCAAGCGGCAGATTTTTTTCCACGATGATGCGCAAAACGCCCAGCGCGGCACGACGCAGAGCAAAGGGATCTTTATCGCCTTTAGGATGTTGACCGATGCCGAAAATACCGGCCAGCGTATCCATCTTATCAGCAATGGCCAGCGCACAGGCTACCGGGCTGGACGGCAAATCATCACCTGCGAAACGCGGCTGATATTGCTCGTTCAGCGCCACAGCGACATCTTCGGCTTCACCGTCATGACGCGCATAGTGCATGCCCATAACGCCCTGGGTGTCGGTAAACTCAAACACCATGTTAGTCATCAGATCGCATTTTGACAGCAGGCCTGCGCGCGTGGCGTGATTCACATCTGCGCCCGTTTGTGCCGCAATCCAGCCCGCCAGCGCCTGAATACGATCCGTTTTATCACGCAGCGAACCGAGTTCCTTCTGGAACAATACGGTTTCAAGACGCGGCAGATGATCTTCAAGACGTTTTTTACGATCGGTATTAAAGAAGAATTCAGCATCCGCCAGACGCGGGCGCACCACCTTCTCATTACCAGAAATAATCTGCTGCGGCTCGCTCGACTCAATGTTGGTGACGAAAATAAAGTTTGGCAGCAGTTTGCCTTCCGCGTCATAAACCGGGAAATACTTCTGATCGCCTTTCATGGTGTAAACCAGCGCTTCAGCCGGCACCTTAAGGAATTTTTCCTCGAAGGTGGCGGTCAATACCACCGGCCATTCCACCAGCGATGTTACCTCTTCCAGCAGGCTGTCACTCAGGTCGGCTACGCCACCTAAACGCCGTGCTGCGGCTTCCGCATCGGCTTTGATCATGGCTTTGCGGACCTGATAGTCGGCAATCACCTGACCGCGCTTTTCCAGCACATCCGGATACTGATCGGCGTTCTCAAGCGTGATTTCACTTTCGCCCATGAAGCGGTGACCACGGATAACGCGATCGGACTTGATGCCAAGAATCGTGCCGGGGATCAGTTCATCGCCCAGCAGCATCGTAACGGTGTGCACCGGACGCACAAACTGCACGTCGCTGTCGCCCCAGCGCATCAGTTTCGGTACCGGCAGTTTGCTCAGCGCCGTGGCAATCATGCCCGGCAGCAATGCCTGCGCCGCTTCGCCTTTCACCTGAGCGCGATAGACCAGCCATTCGCCTTTATCGGTGCTCAGACGTTCAGCCTGATCGACCGTGATACCGTTACCCCGTGCCCAGCCTTCTGCCGCTTTGGTGGCATTGCCCGCTGCATCAAAGGCGGCGGCAACGGCAGGTCCACGCTTTTCTACTTCACGATCGGGCTGGGAGGCGCTCAAATGGGCGACTTTCAGCGCCAGGCGACGCGGTGCAGCAAACCAGCTCACTTCGCCATGGTTCAGATTCGCGGCATCCAGCTCGGCCGTCACCTGGGCAGCAAAGGCTTCTGCCAGGCTACGTAATGCTTTCGGTGGCAGCTCTTCGGTGCCGATCTCCACCAGGAAGGTTTTCTCAGTCATGGCTGCCTCTTACTTTTTGTTATTGCACATCGGGAAGCCCAGCGCTTCACGAGAAGCGTAATAGGCTTCAGCCACGGCTTTGGTCAGGGTGCGAATACGCAGAATATAACGCTGACGTTCGGTCACCGAGATCGCCTTGCGCGCGTCCAGCAGGTTAAAGCTGTGTGCGGCTTTCAGAATGCGCTCGTAAGCGGGCAAAGGCAGCGGTTTTTCCAGCGCCAGCAACTTCTGCGCTTCCTTCTCATACTGTTCGAAACAGGTGAAAAGAAAATCGACGTCGGCATATTCGAAGTTATACGTCGACTGCTCCACTTCATTCTGATGGAACACATCACCGTAGGTGGTTTTGCCTAACGGACCGTCGCTCCAGACCAGATCGTAAACGCTGTCCACGCCCTGGATATACATGGCCAGACGTTCCAGACCATAGGTGATCTCGCCGGTAACCGGTTTACACTCCAGGCCACCGACCTGCTGGAAATAGGTAAACTGCGTCACTTCCATACCGTTAAGCCAGACTTCCCAGCCCAGTCCCCAGGCACCCAGCGTCGGGTTTTCCCAGTTATCTTCAACAAAGCGAATGTCGTGTACGGTAGGATCCATACCCAGCGCTTTCAGCGACCCGAGGTACAGCTCCTGAATATTGTCCGGCGACGGCTTGATGATCACCTGGAACTGATAGTAGTGCTGCAAGCGGTTCGGGTTTTCGCCATAGCGGCCGTCGGTAGGACGACGGGATGGCTGCACATAGGCCGCAGCAATCGGCTCCGGGCCAAGTGCGCGCAGGCAGGTCATTGGGTGTGAAGTACCAGCGCCCACTTCCATGTCCAGTGGTTGAACAATGGTGCAGCCCTGGCGCGCCCAGTAATCCTGCAATGTCAGGATCAGGCCCTGAAAGGTCTTGGTATCAAACTTTTGCATGATGAGTTCGCACGCGGTTCGGCTAGATAAAAAAAGAGTGCGACAGTATACCCTTTGACCGCGTGATATGCAGCCGGAAATCCGGCGGCGCAGCCGCGAGAGTGGATTTTTGGTGTCAGATTTAGCCTGCTGGCGGCCTGTCATCGCCTGATTAACCGATACGGTTATGCGTTTTCATGCGATCCTGTGCACAGAGGGTTCTGAATCCCCGCTATTGCGCTTGTTGACGTCGACGCGACTGGCTACGCTTTGCACCGGGACGCACTGCGCCAGAGGACACCATGTCGCAAAAGATTTACTGGATTGATAATTTGCGGGCGATTGCCTGCCTGATGGTCATCGTCATTCACACCACAACGTGGTATCTGACCGGGCCGATGGCCATAAAAGGTCACTGGTGGGATATTGCTAACCTGTTCAATTCAGCGTCACGCATCTGTGTGCCGCTGTTTTTTATGATTTCAGGCTATCTGTTCTTTGGTGAACGCAGTACGCAGCCGCGCCACCTGTGGCGACTGCTGGGATGTCTGGTTTTTTACAGTGCCGTGTCACTGGTTTATATCAGCCTGCTGACGCCAATTGGCGAAGGCCGTTCAATTTTAAAAATGCTGCAGAAGCCGGTGTTCTACCATCTGTGGTTTTTCTTCGCGCTCATGGGGATTTACCTCTTGTCGCCCCTGATTCAGGTAAAAAGCGTGCGGCCGCGCTACGTGGCGCTACTGGTGCTGATTGTGGTGGTCCTCGCGAATCCCAATACCATGGACCAGTCGTGGGGGCGCTTTCACTGGTTGCCCATTAACCTTTACCTGAGCGGCGACAGTATCTATTACCTGCTCTACGCCTTATTAGGCCGGGCGATCGGTACCATGGACACAGAAAGACGCGCTATCACACCGTTGGCTGCCGTGACCTTTGTGGCCTGCGTGACCGGCATTATGCTGGGTACGAAGCGCGCGTTAATCGTTAATGGTGCCTTTAACGATACGTGGTATCTCTATTGCGGACCGCTGGTATTCATTGCCGCAATAAGCGCGCTGGTGGTGTTCAAAAATGCCTTTAATCAACGTACGCTGCCCGGTCTGGCCATCATTTCGCGCTACTCTCTGCCCATCTACGGCTTTCACGCCCTGTTCATCCATTTTATTCGCACCCATCACTATGACGATATGGCGCGTCCCTGGCTCGACCTGCCTGCCGTTTTTACCGTCACGCTGGTGGGCAGCTTATTACTGGGAATGCTGCTCAGTCGGGTGGATAAACGACATTGGGTGACCTGAGTCAGCGCGTCAGGTTCCAGCCTCTGGCGCGCCACAGCGCGGGTAACGCGGCCATATCGGTGAACACGGTCACCAGCGGATGATGGAGTTCGGGATTATGAGCGTCGGCACAGTAATAAAACACCGGCATGCCTGCTGCGATACCGGCACGCGCCCCCGCTTCGGAGTCATCCACCAAAATACAGCGCTCGACGGGTACCTGCATTTGTTGGGCTGCGTGAAACATCAGCTCGGGTTCGGGCTTCCAGTGGCCAATATCGTAACCGCTGTAAAGACGGTCAGAGAAATGATTCAGCATGCCGGTGAGGCCCAGCGAGTGCTGCATCTTTTTCACCGTGCCGTTTGACACCACGCATATCGGTACTGCCATTTGCCCGACCAGTGCCTTCGCACCGGCTATCGGCTTCAGTTCACGGTCAAACAAACGGGCCACTTCGCGCCGGTAGGCCGGTTCAACGTCCTCCAGCGGCAGAGCGACCCGATGCGTTTCACTGACGTCGCGGATGATGTCATACAGCTTTACCCCTTTGTACTTTTCGAACATCTCCTGTAGAGAGAGCGTAATCCCGTACTGGGCAAAGGTGGTGACATACGCGCGGGTGCACAGGACTTCACTGTCAACCAGGGTACCGTCACAATCGAAAAAGACGCATTCAACAGACATCTGACTCCTCCTTTTGTTCGGGGTACCTTAACACGTCAGCGTGGCCCTGAGGGGCCGGGATATGGCAATCGGTTGCGAAAAATCATTGTATTGCCGGGGCAAAATCGCCAGGATACGCGCCGGTGAAATTTTCTTCTGGATAAATGGCATGAATAAACAAGGCCTTTTTCAGCGCGTATTCAAACTGCAGGAGCATGGTACAACGGTTCGTACCGAAGTGATCGCAGGCATTACCACGTTTTTGACCATGGTATACATTGTTTTTGTGAACCCGCAGATTTTAGGTGTCGCAGGCATGGATACCCGGGCAGTGTTCGTAACGACCTGTTTGATTGCCGCGTTCGGCAGCATCCTGATGGGGCTGTTTGCCAATCTTCCTGTCGCCCTGGCCCCGGCGATGGGCCTCAATGCCTTTTTTGCCTTTGTGGTCGTCGGCGCGATGGGTTACTCATGGCAGGTCGGCATGGGTGCCATCTTCTGGGGCGCACTGGGTCTGCTCATCCTGACTCTGTTGCGGGTACGTTACTGGATGATCGCCAATATTCCGCTTAGCCTGCGCGTAGGCATCACCGCTGGCATTGGCCTGTTCATTGCCATGATGGGCCTGAAAAACGCCGGTATCATTGTGGCCAACCCGGATACGCTGGTCAGCGTGGGTAACCTCAGCTCACACAATGTGCTGCTGGGTGCGCTGGGATTCTTTATTATCGCCATTCTGGCCTCACGCAACATTCACGCCGCCGTGCTCATTTCGATGATCGTCACCACGGCGTTGGGCTGGCTGCTGGGCGACGTGACGTTCACGGGCGTGGTTTCTGCGCCGCCATCTGTCACCGCGATTGTCGGTCAGGTTGATATTAAAGGCGCGTTCAACATCGGCATGGCAGGCGTCATATTCTCCTTTATGCTGGTCAATCTGTTTGACTCGTCCGGCACCTTGATTGGCGTGACCGACAAAGCCGGACTGGCTGATGAAAAAGGCACGTTCCCGCGCATGAAACAGGCGTTGTATGTCGACAGCATCAGTTCGGTAACGGGCGCGCTGGCAGGAACGTCATCGGTGACCGCCTATATTGAAAGTACCTCCGGCGTAGCCGTCGGCGGCCGTACCGGATTGATGGCCGTGGTCACAGGCCTTCTGTTCCTGCTCGTCACGTTTTTATCGCCCCTGGCGGCCATGGTACCGGCCTATGCTGCGGCAGGCGCGTTAATCTATGTTGGCGTGCTGATGACGGCCAGCCTGTCCCGCGTCAAATGGGATGACCTGACCGAAGCCGTCCCGGCATTTGTAACTGCCGCCATGATGCCCTTTAGTTTTTCGATTACAGAAGGCATCGCACTGGGCTTTATTGCGTACTGTGTGATGAAGCTGGGCACCGGTCGCTGGCGAGAAATCAGCCCCTGCGTCGTCATTGTCGCCTTGCTGTTTGTATTGAAAATCGCCTTTATCGACGCGCATTAAAACCGTACGCAAAGGGCGGGAAAGCAGTGAGCGTTACGGTAAGCACGTAACGCTCCAGTAACTCAGACGAACTGGCAGGCCTGCTCCAGGCTCAGCCGGGGTAATCGGGGCGGGAGCTTGTCGGGTAAGCCATAGCCCAGGTTAATGAGCAGGTTGGCCTGCCAGCTGGTACCGGCAAAAAAGGCCGCGTTCACTTTAAGCGGATCGAATCCTGACATCGGGCCTGCATCCAGCCCCAGCGCACGCGCGGCCATGATCAGATAGCCTGCCTGCAGGCTACTGTTACGAAATGCGGTTTCTTTAACCAGATCGGGTGTGTTGGTAAACCAGTTTCGCGCATCGGCATGTTGAAACAACATGGTCAGATGCTGATAAAACTCGCTGTCCCAGGCAATAATCACGGTGACAGGGGCGCGCAGGGTTTTCTCAAGGTTGCCGGAGGCCAGGGCCGGCTTCAGCTTTTCTTTTCCCTCCGCGGAGGTGACAAAAACAAAGCGACCGGGTGAGCAGTTGGCCGAGGTCGGTGCCAGGGCAACCATCTGATAGAGCTTCTCCAGCAGCGACTGCTGCACCGGTTCAGGCTGCCAGTGACTGTGCGTACGGGCCTGGTAAAACAACGTATTCAGCGCGGCATCATCGAGCGGTATCGTCATATAACTCTCCAGGAAAACATCCAGTATTTAACCTGTACGTTGCGTTCACGCTTTTGGATGCCTATTCGCCCGGTTTAGTGTGAATGACCTGGCACGCCGCAAAACGTGAGCAATCTTATCCCTCGTTATCATACCTTGCGTTACGGCAACCGATGCGCAACGCACGGCGGATTGCGTTTCTGGATGCACATTTCCACCGCCGTCTGCCCGCTGAGCTACTTACCAATACAGAAACTGGAGAAAATCCGGCCTAACAGATCGTCCGAGGTAAATTCACCCGTAATTTCACTTAGCGCCTGCTGCGCCAGACGCAACTCTTCTGCCAGTAATTCCCCTGCCCATGCGCCCAGCAGTTGATGTTTTCCCTGCTCCAGGTGGGTTGCGGCTAATTCCAGTGCCTGCAAATGACGACGGCGCGCCAGGAAGCCGCCTTCCATATTGTCGGCAAACCCCATGGTCTGTTTGAGGTGATCACGTAAGGTATCAATTCCTTCGCTGGTGCGGGCAGACAGTCTGATCAGGGCATGACCATTGACGTCCGTCAGGCCGAGCGTTTCACCGGTGATGTCCGCTTTATTGCGCACCACGGTGATCGGCAGTTGAGACGGCAGGCGAGCGACAAAATCGGGCCAGATTTCCGCCGGTTCGGTCGCCTGCGTGGTGGTGCCATCAACCATAAACAGCACGCGGTCCGCCTGTTCTATTTCATGCCAGGCGCGCTCGATGCCGATACGTTCCACCTCATCACTGGCTTCGCGTAAACCGGCGGTATCAATGATATGCAGTGGCATACCATCAATATGGATGTGTTCACGCAGCACATCGCGCGTGGTGCCGGCGATATCCGTGACGATAGCCGCTTCACGCCCGGCAAGTGCATTAAGCAGGCTCGATTTTCCGGCATTTGGCCGACCGGCAATGACGACTTTCATCCCTTCGCGCAGCAGGCTGCCCTGTCTGGCTTCCGCGCGCACCGCATCGAGATCGCGAATGACAGCATTAAGCTGCCCTTCGATTTTGCCGTCAGACAGGAAATCGATCTCTTCATCAGGAAAGTCAATGGCCGCTTCCACGTAGATACGCAGGTGAGTCAGGGCTTCCACAAGCTGGTTAACACGGACAGAGAACGCGCCTTGCAGGGAATTTACCGCCGAACGCGCGGCCTGTTCTGAGCTGGCGTCAATCAGATCGGCAATGGCTTCCGCCTGGGCCAGATCGAGTTTGTCGTTCAGAAACGCGCGTTCAGAAAATTCACCAGGCTGCGCGATACGTAATCCGGGCAGAGCCACAATCCGTTTCAGCAGCAGATCCAGAATCACCGGGCCGCCGTGACCTTGCAGCTCCAGCACATCCTCGCCGGTAAAGGAGTTGGGGCCAGGAAACCATAGCGCGATGCCCTGATCCAGCACGCTGCCATCACTGTCGTTAAACGATAAGTAGTCGGCATAACGTGGTTTAGGGAGTTTACCCAGCACCTGGCGGGCAACCTCGGCGGCCTGCGGACCGGAAACACGCAAAATGCCAACGCCGCCGCGTCCGGGCGGCGTGGCCTGAGCAACAATGGTATCGCTATGGCTCATACATTTTCTCTCACTACAGAAAACAAAGGCGGTCGCTTTGACCGCCTGAGCATAACCTGTTTTATCGCGGGAGACCTCCCGCGACGGTTTTACGCTTTCTTCTTGTCGCGGCTGTGTAAGCCACGTTTTTCCAGCCCGCGATAGATCAGCTGCTGCTGGAGAATGGTCACCAGGTTACTGACGATGTAGTACAACACCAGACCTGACGGGAACCACAGGAAGAACACGGTGAAAATTACAGGCATATACGTCATGATCTTCTGCTGCATCGGATCGGTCACCGTCGTCGGTGACATCTTCTGAATGAAGAACATGGTGATGCCCATCAGGATCGGCAGAATATAGTACGGATCCTGCGCTGACAGGTCATGAATCCATAAAATAAACGGCGCATGACGCAGTTCAACCGAGCCAGACAGCATGTAGTACAAGGCCAGGAAGATAGGCATCTGAATCACCAGCGGCAGACAGCCACCCAGCGGATTCACTTTTTCAGCCTTATACAGCGCCATCATTTCCTGGCTCTGCTTCTGCTTATCATCCCCTAAACGCTCACGCATCGCCTGAATCTTCGGCTGCAGCATGCGCATTTTCGCCATCGAGGTGTACTGCGCTTTCGTCAGCGGGTACATGATGCCACGCACGATGAACGTGATGATGATGATGGAGAAGCCCCAGTTACCGATAAAGCTGTGAATGAACTTCAACAGTTTAAACAGCGGCTGAGAGATGAACCATAACCAGCCATAGTCCACAGTCAGGTCAAGATGCGGCGCAATCGCGGCCATTTTATCCTGA
Source organism: Pantoea sp. BR_17 (assembly GCF_041955125.1). Taxonomy (NCBI): domain Bacteria; kingdom Pseudomonadati; phylum Pseudomonadota; class Gammaproteobacteria; order Enterobacterales; family Erwiniaceae; genus Pantoea; species Pantoea sp. BR_17. Next base: position 128,856 of record NZ_JAVAXT010000009.1, read on the forward strand.
ATTTCCGGACCTACCCACAGTGTGGCATCCAGTGTCTGCTGTGCACCCGGTGCAACGGTGACCGGCGCAGATTTATAGCCGATAGCCGCCACGCCATTTCCCAGATTGCTGGTGTAAAGCGTGTTGGTTCCCTGCGTGCGCGGCACCCAGGCGGTAGCGAAATACTGCTGCAACATCGCCACCCAGCCATTGGTGGTGGTGGTGTTGAGGTTTTCGTTATCGGCGATGGTATCGAACTTAATCTTTTCGTATTTCGATTCGCTGGTGGAGTAAGCCGTACCGCGGAAGGTATGCAGCGCAAAGTTATTGCTGCCGGTATCGCGGTGCTTAGGCAAATCGATGGTCTGTTTTAACTGACCAAACATTGACACTTCCAGCGGCTGCTGGCTGGTGTTATTAATGTTGTAATCAACGTTAACTGCATAGTCGCCACGCTTGAACACAAACGTTTTGGTATAGACAACGCCGTTTTCAGCTGTGAACGTCATCGGAACACGCAGCTCGCTCTGACCGTCAGCCAGTTCGAAGTGATCCTGTGCCGTGGTATACAGCGGACGCGCACCGTTGTTCGGGTTGTCCGGACCATTACGGCCAGTCAGACCGCTCTGCGCCTGGTAGACAAACGATGGTGTGGTTTCAAGCAGCTCAAACGGCTTGTCAGAACCCAGCTTATCCGGGTAAGTCAGCAGCAGCGCCTGATCAACATCGCCACCGCGAGTGTTGATGGTTAATGACAGGACATCGGTCTTAACGGTGATCGTTTTACCCTGGCCACTGGCGGGAACACCGGTAGCATCACCGGCAGCGCTGTTGGTGTTTTGCGTGGTCTGGGTCTGCAATGGCTTCGGAGCGTGGTCCGTCTGCCAGGCTTGCCAGATCATGAAAGACACGAACAGAAAAGCGATGAGAAAGAGATTGCGTTGCGAATCCATCGTTAATGTTCTCTGGTATCAAAGGTTTTTGGCGGCACAGGATCGTCACCACCCGGGTTCAAAGGGTGGCATTTTAATACGCGTTTTAAAGTCAACCAACTGCCTTTTATCACGCCAAACCTGCGTAAGGCCTCAATTCCGTATTGAGAGCAGGTCGGATGAAACCGACAGTGTGGCCCCAGCAATGGACTGATACCGCGTTGATATACGCGTATCAGGACGATCAGGAACCGCGCGCCAGGCGACAGTGACGACGCCATAATTTCTCCAACGCTTCCGCCAACATACGGTTATCGAGATCGGCAACACCCTTTTTCGCGACCACCACAAAGTCCATCGACGGCAATTCATGTTGACGCAGACGAAAGCTTTCGCGGGTCAATCGCTTGATCCGGTTACGTTCGTGAGCGCGTTTCACATGTTTTTTCGCGACGGTAAGACCGATGCGGGGATACCCCAGCGCGTTAAGGCGGCCGAGAATAGTAATTTGCGGCGTGCCAGCCCGTTGTGGCTGCTGAAAGACGAAAGTGAAATGAGTGGGAGTTAACAAACGTAACTCCCTGGGAAATGCGAGCTTACCCATCAGGGTTAGCTTTATTACTTAGAAACGGTCAGACGAGCGCGGCCTTTAGCACGACGACGTGCCAGAACCTGACGACCATTTTTAGTAGCCATACGAGCACGGAAGCCGTGTGAACGGTTGCGCTTCAGTACGGACGGTTGAAAAGTGCGTTTCATGGCGATTTCTACCTAAACTTGAAAATTTTCACTGGGTGACGCGTTTTCGGGCCAACAAACAGACCGACGCCTCAATGTGTCTTTAATAAAGAGGCGGGATTGTAATAATTGTACAGTCCCGAGTCAATTTACTTCGCTTGTCGCGGCGCCAGAAAACCCGGATACAGCCCGCTGAGTCCGGGCATTGAGCTTTACGCGACAACGCCGGGGGGAGAATTATACGGGGTCTGCGTTAAAGCGCAAGGATCGCGCAGGATCTTATTGCGATCAAATTCGCCTGCCACACGTCAAAAACGAGAAGCCGTCCGAAAATTTGGATCATTCAGCACGATCCCAGGTGGTTTTTTCTGCCGCAGGCGTAGACTTTTACCCGCGTTCATGCCCTGTGGATAAAAAGGAGAAAAACTGTGTAGAAAGGGAAGATCTCTGTCGCGCTTTGCGCTATGATCCGCCCTTCCTCTGGCGATCCTCCGATGGTTGCGGGGTGGAAAACCGCTGATAGCGGTCGCAGGCGCTTTCTTTCGTCTGTGTCAAAAATGAACGTTTCTTAGATTAGTGCCTACTTTTTCTTATCGAATTTGTACGAGTGGAGTCCGCCGTGTCACTTACGCTTTGGCAACAGTGTCTTGCCCGTTTGCAGGATGAGCTTCCTGCCACCGAATTCAGCATGTGGATCCGTCCACTACAGGCTGAATTAAACGACAATACGCTTGCCTTGTATGCTCCTAACCGCTTCGTACTCGACTGGGTTCGGGATAAATACCTAAACAGCATCAACGCATTGCTGAACGAATTCTGCGGTGCCAATGTCCCGCTGTTGCGTTTTGAGGTGGGCACGCGTCCGGTTCAACACGCCGCAGCGGTCAGCCAGCCCGCGATGGCCAGCGTCAGTGCGCCGGCGGAGCCTGTGCCAAGCCGTCCGGCACCGACACAGATTTTACGTCCGAGCTGGGACAACGTGCCTGCTCCTGCGGATGTGACCTATCGGTCCAATGTTAACAATCGCCATAACTTCGACAACTTTGTTGAAGGTAAATCTAACCAACTGGCGCGCGCGGCGGCACGCCAGGTGGCCGATAACCCTGGCGGTGCCTACAATCCGTTGTTCCTTTATGGCGGTACTGGCCTCGGCAAAACTCACCTGCTGCACGCCGTGGGTAATGGCATCATTGCGCGTAAGCCAAACGCGAAAGTGGTTTACATGCATTCCGAGCGCTTTGTGCAGGACATGGTAAAAGCGCTGCAAAATAACGCCATTGAAGAGTTTAAGCGTTACTACCGCTCGGTTGATGCGCTGTTGATCGATGACATTCAGTTTTTTGCCAATAAAGAGCGTTCGCAGGAAGAATTTTTTCACACCTTCAATGCACTGCTGGAAGGCAATCAACAGATCATTTTGACGTCGGATCGTTACCCCAAAGAGATCAACGGGGTTGAAGATCGACTGAAGTCACGGTTTGGCTGGGGCCTGACCGTGGCGATCGAACCGCCTGAACTGGAAACCCGCGTTGCGATCCTGATGAAAAAGGCGGACGAAAACGACATTCGTTTGCCGGGCGAAGTGGCCTTCTTTATTGCCAAGCGTTTACGTTCGAACGTGCGTGAGCTGGAAGGGGCACTGAACCGGGTGATTGCGAACGCTAACTTTACCGGTCGGGCGATTACGATCGATTTCGTCCGCGAAGCATTGCGGGATCTGCTGGCCCTGCAGGAAAAACTGGTCACTATTGATAATATTCAGAAGACCGTTGCGGAGTACTACAAAATTAAAGTCGCGGATTTGCTCTCTAAGCGCCGTTCGCGCTCAGTCGCGCGTCCGCGTCAAATGGCGATGGCGATGGCGAAAGAGCTGACCAACCACAGTTTGCCGGAAATTGGCGATGCTTTTGGCGGTCGCGACCATACCACGGTGCTTCATGCCTGCCGCAAGATTGAGCAGTTGCGTGAAGAAAGCCACGACATCAAAGAAGATTTCTCTAATCTCATCAGAACATTATCTTCGTGACGCTATGAAATTTATTGTTGAACGTGAACAGTTGCTAAAGCCGCTGCAGCAAGTCAGCGGCCCCCTTGGTGGTCGTCCGACGCTGCCGATCCTTGGCAACCTGCTGATGCAGGTGAATGACGGATCGCTGTTGCTGACCGGCACCGATTTGGAAATGGAAATGGTGGCGCGCGTGGCGCTTACTCAGGCGCACGAGCCTGGCGCAACCACCGTGCCGGCACGCAAATTTCTCGATATTTGTCGCGGCCTGCCGGAAGGCGCAGAGATCAACGTCACACTGGAAGGCGAACGGATGTTGGTGCGCTCTGGCCGCAGCCGTTTCTCGCTTTCGACCTTGCCCGCCAGCGACTTCCCCAACCTGGATGACTGGCAGAGCGAGGTGGAATTCACGCTGCCGCAGGCAACGCTGAAACGGCTTATTGAAGCCACGCAGTTTTCCATGGCGCATCAGGACGTGCGTTACTACCTGAACGGCATGATGTTTGAGACCGAAGGCGAAGAACTGCGTACGGTCGCCACCGATGGTCACCGTCTGGCCGTCTGTTCCATGCCCGTTGGCCAGGCGCTGCCCAGCCATTCGGTCATCGTGCCGCGTAAAGGGGTTATCGAGCTGTTGCGTCTGCTGGATGGCGGCGATACGCCGCTTCAGGTACAGATTGGCAGCAGTAATATCCGTGCACATGTGGGCGACTATATCTTCACCTCTAAGCTGGTGGATGGTCGCTTCCCGGATTATCGTCGTGTGTTGCCCAAGAATCCGGATAAGGTGCTGGAAGCCGGTTGCGATCTGCTGAAACAGGCCTTTGCCCGTGCTGCGATTCTGTCGAATGAGAAATTCCGTGGCGTTCGTCTGCATATCACCGAAAATCAGCTAAAAATTACCGCGAATAACCCTGAACAGGAAGAAGCGGAAGAGATGCTGGATGTCAGCTATAACGGCAGCGAGCTGGAAATTGGGTTCAACGTGAGTTACGTGCTGGACGTGCTGAATGCGCTGAAGTGCGAGAACGTCCGTTTGCTGCTGACGGATTCTGTGTCGAGTGTGCAGATTGAAGATGTCGTCAGCCCGGCGGCGGCCTATGTCGTCATGCCTATGCGCCTGTAGGCCATCGTACGCTGGCCTGCTCGCCATTCGGGTTTCGGACGGTATTGTCCGTGACCCGAGCGGCTTGTTTTTCAAAGGCACAATCCCTTTCATCCTGACTTTTGCCCTTCACGCTGGATTGATTCATGGCTTTAACCCGCCTGCTAATAAAAGATTTTCGCAATATTGAACAGGCTGACCTGGCGTTAGCGCCGGGATTTAATTTTCTGGTGGGCGCGAACGGTAGCGGCAAAACCAGCGTGCTTGAGGCGATCTATACGCTGGGCCACGGACGTGCGTTTCGCAGTTTGCAGGCGGGACGGGTAATTCGGCACGATCAGGCCGCCTTTGTGCTGCATGGCCGGCTGGAAGGCCAGGAGCGCGAGTTCTCCGTCGGGCTCAGTAAAAATCGCGCCGGGGAGAGCAAAGTCCGCATTGACGGCAGCGACGGACATAAAGTGGCCGAGCTGGCGCAGTTACTGCCGATGCAGTTGATCACGCCAGAGGGTTTTACCCTACTTAATGGCGGTCCTAAATATCGCAGAGCCTATGTCGACTGGGGCTGCTTTCACAATACGCCGGGTTTTTTTAATGCCTGGAGCAACCTGCGGCGCCTGCTCAAACAGCGCAATGCGGCATTGCGTCAGGTCACGCGCTACAGTCAGGTTCGTCCCTGGGATCAAGAACTGGTGCCGCTGGCCGAACAGATTAGCCAGTGGCGCGCCGAGTACAGTGGCGCGATCTCAGCCGAGATCGTAACCACCTGCGGGCAGTTTTTACCCGAATTTGATCTGCGTTTTTCGTTCCAGCGCGGCTGGGACAAAGAGAGCGATTATGCCGAACTGCTTGAACGCAACTTTGAACGCGATCGGGCCTTAACCTACACCGCCAGCGGCCCGCATAAAGCGGACTTTCGTATTCGTGCCGAAGGTACGCCGGTGGAAGATTTACTCTCACGCGGGCAGCTTAAACTGCTGATGTGTGCATTGCGTCTGGCGCAGGGCGAGTTCCTGACTAACCAGAGCGGACGCCGTTGTGTTTACCTCATTGATGACTTTGCCTCTGAACTGGACGACAGTCGCCGCCGCCTGCTGGCGGAACGACTGAAGGCGACGCAGGCTCAGGTCTTTGTCAGCGCCATCTCGTCCGAGCATGTAATCGACATGACTGACGAAAAGGGCAAGATGTTCCGCGTGGAACAGGGTAAAATAGCGGTTCAACCTAAAGATTAAATGAGCGAGAAACGTTGATGTCGAATTCTTATGACTCTTCAAGTATCAAAGTTCTGAAAGGGCTTGATGCGGTACGCAAACGCCCGGGCATGTACATCGGCGATACCGATGACGGAACCGGTCTGCATCACATGGTATTCGAGGTCGTGGATAACGCAATCGACGAAGCGCTCGCCGGTCACTGTAAAGATATCGTTGTCACCATCCATGCGGACAACTCGGTTTCCGTACAGGATGACGGACGCGGTATTCCAACCGGTATCCACGAAGAAGAAGGCGTGTCCGCGGCAGAAGTGATCATGACCGTGCTGCACGCTGGCGGTAAGTTCGACGATAACTCGTATAAAGTCTCGGGCGGCCTGCACGGCGTGGGCGTGTCTGTGGTTAACGCCCTGTCACAGAAGCTGGAGCTGACCATTCGTCGCGAAGGCAAAGTGCACCAGCAGATTTATCTGCATGGCGTGCCCGAAGCGCCGCTGGCGGTGACAGGCGATACCGACGGGACCGGTACCCGTATCCGTTTCTGGCCAAGCCATGACACGTTCACCAACGTGACCGACTTCGAATACGACATTCTGGCGAAGCGCCTGCGTGAGCTCTCTTTCCTGAACTCCGGTGTTTCCATTCGTCTGGAAGACAAACGTGACGGCAAAAACGACCATTTCCACTACGAAGGTGGGATTAAAGCGTTTGTCGAATACCTGAACAAGAACAAAACGCCTATCCATCCGACCGTATTCTATTTCTCAACCGAAAAAGACGGCATTGGCGTGGAAGTAGCCCTGCAGTGGAACGACGGTTTCCAGGAGAACATCTACTGCTTCACTAACAACATTCCTCAGCGCGACGGCGGTACGCACCTTGCCGGTTTCCGCGCCGCGATGACGCGTACCCTGAATGCCTACATGGATAAAGAGGGATACAGCAAGAAGGCCAAAGTCAGCGCCACCGGTGATGACGCGCGTGAGGGCCTGATTGCCGTGGTGTCGGTGAAAGTGCCGGATCCAAAATTCTCTTCACAGACCAAAGACAAGCTGGTGTCTTCTGAAGTGAAATCGGCCGTTGAGCAGCAGATGAATGAACTGCTGGCGGAATATCTGCTGGAAAATCCGGGCGATGCAAAAATCGTTGTCGGCAAAATCATTGATGCCGCCCGCGCCCGTGAAGCCGCGCGCCGTGCCCGTGAAATGACACGCCGCAAAGGTGCGCTGGATCTGGCTGGCCTGCCGGGCAAGCTGGCGGACTGTCAGGAGCGCGATCCGGCTCTGTCTGAAATCTACCTGGTGGAGGGTGACTCCGCGGGCGGTTCTGCCAAGCAAGGCCGTAACCGTAAAAACCAGGCTATTCTGCCGCTGAAAGGGAAAATCCTTAACGTTGAGAAGGCGCGTTTCGATAAGATGCTGGCGTCTCAGGAAGTGGCTACGCTGATTACCGCGCTGGGCTGCGGCATTGGCCGCGACGAATATAACCCGGATAAACTGCGCTATCACAGCATCATCATCATGACCGATGCGGACGTCGACGGCTCGCACATTCGTACACTGCTGTTGACCTTTTTCTATCGTCAGATGCCAGAAATTATTGAGCGTGGTCACGTCTACATTGCTCAGCCGCCGCTGTATAAAGTGAAAAAAGGCAAGCAGGAACAGTATATTAAAGACGATGAGGCGATGGATCAGTATCAGATCGCTATCGCCCTCGACGGAACGACGCTGCACACCAATGCCAGCGCACCGGCATTAGGTGGTGAGCCGCTTGAATCTCTGGTCGCGGACTTTAACAGCACGCAGAAGATGATCAAACGTATGGAGCGCCGTTTTCCGCTGGCGATGTTACGTGCGCTGGTCTATCACGACACGCTGAGCGATCTGAGTAATGAAGCGGCCGTTAACGCCTGGATTAACGGACTGGTGAGCTATCTGACTGAACGTGAAGCGCACGGCAGCACCTATGTGGCACACGTACGTGAAAATCGTGAGCTGAATCAGTTTGAGCCTGTTTTACGCGTACGGACCCATGGCGTGGACACGGATTATCCTCTGGACAGCGAGTTTATTATGGGGCCGGAATACCGCAAAATTTGCGCCCTGGGTGGCAAACTGCGCGGCCTGCTGGAAGAGGATGCTTACATCGAGCGCGGTGAGCGCCGTCAACCGGTATCCAGCTTCGAACAGGCGATTGAGTGGCTGGTGAAAGAATCCCGCCGTGGTCTGTCTGTACAGCGCTATAAAGGTCTGGGTGAGATGAACCCGGATCAGTTGTGGGAAACGACAATGGATCCAGACAGCCGTCGCATGCTGCGTGTCACCATTAAAGATGCGATCGCCGCCGACCAGCTGTTTACAACCCTGATGGGGGATGCCGTTGAACCGCGCCGCGCCTTCATCGAAGAGAATGCGTTGAAAGCCGCAAACATCGATATATAATCGCGCCAAAAGATGTAAAACCCTTCCTCGTGAAGGGTTTTTTTTTTGCCAGATCATCGTGGACCTAAACGTAACACGTTATGGTTCACGCGTGCTGAAAAGCGCCGATAAACTGGTCAATGTGAGCTGAATCGCGCTAGCATTGCTGTAAACCCGACACAATGAGGATGCTATGGCTATTAAACTGATCGCAATTGATATGGATGGCACGCTGCTGAATCCGCAGCACGAGATCACCGCAGGCGTAAAATCGGCACTGAACCGCGCCCGGGAAAAAGGGGTTTCCATCGTGTTGGCGACCGGCCGACCTTATGTTGGTATTGAGCGTTATTTAATGGAACTTGATCTCCATACGCCAGGTCAGTACTGCATCAGTAATAATGGCGCGCTTGTTCATCGGGCTGAAGATGGTGAAGTCGTCGCCGATGTGACGCTGGGCTTTGACGATTACATGTATGTTGAGAAGCTGGCCAGAGAACTGGGCGTGCATTTTCAGGCGTTTGATAAATCACACCTGTATACGCCAAATAAAGATATCAGCGAATTTACAATTCATGAAGCCAGCCTGACCGGCATCCCGGTACGTTATCGGGCCGTTGAAGAAATGGATCCGTCAACGCGTTTTCCAAAACTCATGATGATTGATAAACCCGCTCTGCTTGATGCGGCCATCGCCAGACTGCCTGAGCATGCGCACCAGACGTATACCATTTTGAAAAGCGCGCCCTACTATCTGGAAATTCTCGACCGTCGGGTAAACAAAGGTTATGGCGTAAAAATGCTGGCAGAGAAGCTGGGTTTGCAAGCGGAAGAGGTTATGGCGATAGGCGATCAGGAAAATGATCTGGCGATGATTGAATACGCAGGGACCGGCGTCGCGATGGGCAATGCGATTGATTCTGTGAAAAAAATAGCCCAGTTTGTGACCAAAACCAATATGGAAGATGGGGTTGCGCACGCCATTGAAAAATGGGTGCTTTAATCGGTTTCTTTTATGGGTAAAACCGCGCAGTCAGGTCAGTCATCTGCACGGTTTTACCCATAACATCACTGCAACTGTCAAATAACGCGCCTGCTCACGAGTGCTTTCATGCCTGAAAAACAGATTACTTTTGCTCCTCGTCATCATCAACTGACCAACATCAACGTCTGGACGCCCGACAGCCAGTGGCTGGCCTTTGATGTGCGGCCTTCCGGCGCGTCGTTCACCGGTAAGACAATTGAACGCGTTAATGTGAATACCGGCGAAGTGGAAGTGCTGTATGAGGCAACGGCGGGCGCCCATGTTGGCGTGGTGACGGTTTGTCCCACCTTACCCGAGCGCTATGTCTGTATTCATGGGCCAGAGCATCCTGACGACAACTGGCATTATGACTTTCATCATCGCCGCGGCGTGATCATTGAAGCGGGTCAGGCCGCCAGTCTGGATGCATGCGATATCACGCCGCCCTTTACGCCAGGTGCTTTGCGCGGCGGTTCTCACGTCCATGTTTTTAGTCCGGATGGCTCGCGCCTCAGCTTCACCTATAACGATCACGTGATGCACGAGCTGGATATCAGTCTTGATCTGCGCAATGTCGGCATTGCCGTCCCGTTAAAAGCAGTGAAACCAGAAAAACAGCATCCGCGCGAATATGATGGCAGCCATTTTTGTGTAGTAGTCAGTGAAACGACAGCGCACCCACAGCCGGGCAGCGATCAAATCAATCGGGCCTATGAAGAGTGCTGGATTGGTCATCAGGGCTATGAAAAGCCGGACGGCAGCCGTCAACGCTGGGCCATCGCCTTTATTGGCGACACGCTTTCCGCGGCAGGAGACAAGCATCCCGAGGTGTTTGTCGTCGATTTGCCAGAGGCACTGGAAGCCTATGCCAAACCCGGCCACTCACCGCTGGAAGGGGACAGCCACCATCTACCTGCGCCACCAGCGGGGGTTCAACAGCGACGGTTAACCTATAGCAAGGGACTGGCGCAGCAACCTCGCCACTGGTTACGTAGCTCACCCGATGGCAGCGCTATCGCCTTTTTGATGGCGGACAGCCAGCAGGTGATTCAATTATGGTGGGTATCGCCTAACGGCGGTGAACCGCGTCAGATAACGCGGCTGAACCACAGCATTCAGTCTGCATTTAGCTGGCATCCTCGTGGTGAAGCCATTGCCTTTATTTGCGACAACAGCGTGATGCTGTGTCACTGGCAAACGGGAGAGTGCGAACGCTTAACCGCCCGCACCGGGTCGGCACCGTCCGGGGATGCGGTGGTCTGGTCACCGGATGGAAAAAAGATCGCTTTTATGCGGGAAAAAGAGGGCTGGCAGCACCTGTTTACTGTGACGGTTGCATAGCGGGCATGGGCTGAGCATGCGCCAGATTTTCCTCGGTGTGGGCCAGCTTTTCACTCTGAAGCACGCGGGCGCGCGGCGAATCCAGGGCTTTATCCTTGTCGCTGCGATAGTAATCCCAGGGCAGTAACAGCGTATCCATGACGGCAGAAAAAGGCAGATCAACCAGCGCCAGGGGCTTTAGCGCCCAGCTGGCCTGACTGTCCGTCAGAATGTCGGCACTGGCACGTGTGCCCGGATAGTAGCCCTGACTTGCACCGGTATGCGTCATGACGCTGGAACATCCACCGGAAGCGACTGCGCAACACATCACGCCAGCCAACGGTAACCTTTTCATCATTTTCATATGTCGTCCCTTCGATTCTGGCACCTGATTGCGTGAGCGCACCAGCGTACCCTCTCAGTCATGAAGTCCGTTCTGGTCCGGCAATTTACCCTTGAGTGTATGCCATTTCGCCAGTTTGGCGAAAAAAATCACGCATCGGGTCTTGAAAGCCTGGCGTCTGCACCCATTTTCTAAACAGGGTCGTTAAGGCTGCCGCCGAAAGGGGCAATGCGGTCCTGCACAACCTGTCCAATAGTGGAAGGTTGCCAAAACTTGCTGACATTCAGGAGTCTTTTTATGCGTAACTTTGATCTGTCTCCCCTTTATCGCTCTGCCATCGGATTTGATCGCCTGTTCAACCTGCTTGAGTCCAATCAAAATCAGAGCAACGGTGGTTATCCCCCTTACAATGTTGAACTGGTTGATGAGAATCATTACCGCATCACTATCGCGGTAGCCGGTTTTGCTCAGAGTGAACTGGATATTACGGCCCACGACAACGTGCTCATCGTGCGTGGTGCGCATCCGGAAGAGCAGACAGAACGTAAATATCTCTATCAGGGCATCGCCGAGCGTAATTTCGAGCGTAAATTCCAGCTGGCTGACCATATCGTCGTGCGCGACGCGCGCCTGGAAAATGGTCTGCTGAGCATCGATCTTGAGCGTTTGATTCCTGAAGAAGCGAAACCACGCCGGATTGAAATTTTAAAATAAAGCGGCCGTGACGGCTGAGTAAACATGAGAACGGTCACAGCATACAGGTTGTGGCCGTTTTTTTATGACCGCGACAAGCAGATTGATGCGGATGCGGCGAAGCGATCAGTGATGGCCTGATGGTAAGAAAACGAAAAGCATCAGGTCGCGTTGACAAACGCAGGGCTTCACCTGTCCCGCGCCTTCTTTTGCAGGTTCAGATCAATGCTGAATCTGTGCCAGATCTGCTTCACTCAACCCGGTCATTTTCATTACGGTTGTTCTGTCCAGGCCATGCTGCAGCATAGTGCGCGCAACCTCGCGTTTACCTTCATTACGGCCTTCATGCCGCCCGGTCTGAATACCCTTCTCAAAGCCCTTCTGCATACCTTTTTGTTCAAGCTGCTGTGCAATGGTCATAAGCGTGTCTCCGTGTTGCGGCACCCGCAGGGCCAGTTCCTGAATAAAAGCCTCGACGTCTGGGGTTTCACCCGCCTGCACAATGTAGTGCACCAACGATACAATCTGTGATGACGAAAGATAACCGGACAGCAGCACAGGGACAAGTCTGTCCATCAGATTTGCGAGATCGCGCTGATGGATGTGCTTTTGCAGCAGCGTCAGTGCCGCCATGCTGCGATGTTCCACAATCTCATCGTCAGGCATTACCGTAATATCAACCAGAGGGAAGCAAGTACTGTAGAGCCTGCGAGCCAGTGCCGGATGCGTAAAATCATCCAGCCAGCAGGTGGAATAAGGATAGGGTCTGCGTTTACCCATATAAAACAGCACCGGTATCACCAGCGGCAGCGTTTTATAGCCGGCATCCAGGTGGCGCAGCATGGCCGCGACCGCGTAGCGAAGAAGCCTGAACGCCATATGCCTGTCAGGTGAAGACTGATGTTCGATCAGGACGTACATATAGCCCTCACCCGCTGTCGTTTTGAGACTATACAGCACATCACTGAAATACTGCCGGAGATCCGCTTCAACAAAGGAACCGGACGCCAGTTTTAACGTCCGTAAGTCGCAAATCGCGCGCAGATCTGCGGGAAGATGAATTTCCATGAAATCGCGGGCAATGTCAGGTTGGGTGAGAAACTGACGAAAGGTTGCATCATGTGGTGTTGGCGTTGCGTTTTTCTTCTTCATCATTGCTGGCCCGGTTATAAAGCACACGGGCGAAAGTCGTGATGAGTGAAAAGAGATGTCTGGCCGCCCTGGCAATGCGGATACTTCCATGCATCCGCATTGCTGTCCAGGCGGAGGTTTTATTCTGCGAGCGGGCTGCCAAAGCCAGCCCGAAAACGCGCGCATGCACAGGCATTTACGAAAGGGTAGTTACGTCGGGCACGTCAGTTTGACGAGTGGTAAGCGCTAATGTTGCGGCTGCCTGAGCCAGCGCTGACCAATCACGCCACCAAACATATTGACCAGCAGCCCGACAATGATGATTACAGCACCCACAATCTGCTGGCGTGATAAGGTTTCCCCCAGCACCAGGGCTGCCGAAACAATCCCAACAACGGGCACCAGCAGGGAAAGCGGTGCCACACGCCAGGTTTCATAACGGCTAAGCAACGTACTCCAGATGCCGTAACCCATAATGGTCGCCACAAAGGCCAGGTAAATCAGCGCCATCACCGTCTGTAGATCAATGTGCGTCAGACTGGTAATGATTGCCGACCGGCCTTCAAACAGCAGCGAACAGGCAAAGAAAGGAACGACGGGCACCAGCGCGCTCCAGACCACCAGCGACATAACCGGTACGGGATAATGCCGGGTGATGATTTTATTGGTGATATTCCCCAGTCCCCAGGAAAACGCCGCCGCCAGCATAAGCATCATAGTGGTCAGTGTTATGCCGGCGGCGCTCTGGCCAGCCATGCCGGAGGTGGCTAATAAAAAAATGCCTGAGGTGGCAATCAGCATGCCCGCAATGTGATTCCAGCGCAGCTTTTCGGCCAGAAACAGCGCCCCAAGCAGCAGCGTAAAGAACGCCTGCGCCTGTAATATCAGCGAAGCAAGGCCTGCAGGCATACCCAGTTTGATGGCCAAAAACAGAAACGCAAACTGCCCAAAACTGATGGTCATGCCGTAAAGTAAAAGCCACTTTACTGGCACAGCAGGACGGCGCACCAGTAAAAGGGCAGGAAAGGCAACCAGTGCAAAACGCAATCCCGCCAGCAAAAAGGGAGGCATGTTATGCAGACCCAGTTTTATGACAACGAAGTTCACGCCCCACGCAATCACTACACACAGGGCTAACAGCCAGTCTTTTCCCGACACCGCACTCTCCTTTTGCCCGCGCTGGCCCGCACGGCCATATGCGCATCACGTCTGTTAATAATGCAAAATGCCTTTGCGATCGGGTTAAGGCAGCGTTGCGCTTCATCAAGGCCGGCCGGATAGAGACGACGCCTTGTTGCCCGATCGGGTCTGTAGATTTAACTGTCGCGCCAGGCGATCTCCACTTCTTCAGCCAGAATCTGTATGGCGCGCTCAATGTTTTCCGCATCCGGTACATAATTCATGCGCATGCACTGGTGCGTGTGCGGCCAGTCATGCTCCAGACCCGGAAAGAAAAAGTGGCCCGGCACCATCAGCACGCCCCGAGCTTTAAGCCGCTGGTACAGCAACTCCGTACTGATCGGTAAATCCCGGAACCACAGCCAGAGAAAAATTGCCCCCTCCGGTTTATGGATCAGACAGCGCTCCGCCGATAAGTAGCGGCGAATAAGGGTGATCGTTTGCATCACCTTGTGCTGATAAAAAGGTTTAATCACTTCTTCAGACAAGCGCAGCAGATCGCCACGTTGAATCATTTCGCTGGCCATGGCCGGGCCAATACTGCCCGGTGCCAGGCTGATGATGCCGTTCATGTTACCGATCGCGGTAATCGTGCTCTCATCGGCGATGATGATCCCGCAACGTGCGCCTGGCAGACCGAGTTTGGATAAACTCATGCAGAGAATGATATTGGGGTTCCACAGCGGCCGCACATCACTAAAAATAATGCCGGGAAAGGGCACACCATAAGCGTTGTCGATAAGTAACGGCACCTCATGCTGCTGCGCCAGCGCATCCAGTTGCAGAAGTTCGTCATCCGTAATGACATTGCCGGTTGGATTGGTCGGGCGCGATACGCAAATCAGCCCCACATCGTCATTCATGGGGAGATGTTCAAAATCGACGTGATACTTGAACTGCCCTTCCGGTAATAACTCTATGTTGGGCCTGGCAGAAATAAAGAGGTCTTCATCCAGGCCCGCATCAGCGTAACCCAGGTACTCTGGAGCCAGAGGAAACAGCACCCGTTTTTTACTGCCGTCACTGCGCCGCCCCGCGAACAGGTTGAAGAGATAAAAAAATGCGCTCTGACTGCCGTTAGTCAGCGCGATATTTTGCGCAGTGACAGACCAACCGCACTGCTCACGTAGCATTGCCGCTAGGGCATCCAGCAGCACGGCTTTACCGCGTGGACCATCGTAATTGCATAAGGCCTCACTCAGTTTGCCCTCGTCGTGCATCTGCTGCAGCAACTGCTGAAAATAATCGTTCATTGCCGGGATCTGTGCGGGGTTCCCGCCGCCAAGCATGATCGTGCCGGGCGTACGCAGGCCTGCGCCCATGTCTTCCATCAGACGTGAGATGCCGGAATGTTGAGTAAACTTGTCGCCGAACTGAGAAAAAGCCATAGCGGTTAAAAATTTGTAATAAAGAATGGGATAACCACCATAACGCCCGCTCCCGGCGGGCGCAATGGGCAGCCGCAGGATTACTTCAGCACCTGAGGATTCACGCAGTTCTTTTCAACCTTGCCGCTCAGGGCGGCAATGAGATTTTCTACCGCGTCCTGCATCATCCCATAGCGGGTTTCGTGGGTTGCAGAGCCAATGTGCGGCAACGTAACAACATTCGGTAACGACAGCAGCGGCGAGTCAGTCGGCAGCGGCTCTTTTTCGAAAACATCCAGCCCGGCGGCGTGGATCGTGCCCTCTTGTAGCGCGGTAATCAGGGCATTTTCATCTACCACTGGCCCACGGCCCGCGTTGATCAGCACCGCACTGGGCTTCATCATCGCCAGCTGTTCTGCGCCAATTAAATGATGCGTTTCTTCGGTAAGCGGCAGGCTGATGCAAACGAAATCGCTTTCTTTGAGCAGCGTTTCCAGCTCACACCGGCGGGCTGCAAACTGCGATTCGGCCTGGTCGTGCTGACGGCGCGCATTGTAGAGAATGCTCATGCCGAATCCGAAGTGCGCACGCTGGGCCAGCGCCATACCGATGCGTCCCATACCAAGAATTCCCATCGTCTTATGGTGCACATCCATGCCAAACCGGTCCGGACCAATACTTTTTTGCCAGTTGCCAGCTTTCACCCAGGCATCCAGCTCCGGTATACGTCTTGCCGTACTGAGAACCAGCGCCATGATGGTGTCGGCCACCGTTTCCGTCAGTACCGTTGGCGTGTGCATCAGCACTACCCCTCGCTGATTCAGGGCATCCACATCAAAGTTGTCATAGCCGACAGAAACGCTGGAACAGGCGCGCAGTGCGGGCATTTTGGCCAGCAACTCGCCGTTGACTTTTCCGCCCGATCCCAGCATTCCTTCGGCCTGTTGCAGTGCCTGCGCATGTTGCTGCTGGCTTTCGGGTGATAAATCGTTGATTTCGGTGATCGTGGCATAGTCTGCGAGACGCGCACGGAGATCGTCAGGCAATTTTTTATAAAGAATGACGGCGGGTTTCATCAGATAGCTTCCTGTAAATAAATGACGGGCAACACAAAGGTCGCCCGGAGAAGATGCTAACGCTTACGCTTTCAGGCCGGTTTCGCGCCTTGTAGCGGAGGCGCCTTATTTTGTGCGGGTTTGACGATAAGCGTCAGGACCACGGACAGCAGTAGTGCGCCACCCATAAAAATATAGGAGGCCGAAGGACTGCCGGTTGCCCCGTTCAGATAACCCACAATCCAGGAGCCGATAAACGAGCCCAACGCCCCCATACTGTTGATAAGCGCCATTGCGCCGCCGGAAACATTGCGGGGCAGCATTTCCGGAATAATGGCAAAGAACGGGCCATAAGGCGCGTACATCGCGGCACCGGCGACGACTAACAAGGTATAAGACAGCCAAAAATTGCCCGAACCCACCATATACGAACCGAGGAAGGCGAAGGCACCCACCAGCAACAGTGGCCAGACAAACAGTTTACGGTTTTGCGTTTTGTCCGATGCCCAGGACACCACCACCATCGCAATCGTGGCTGCCAGATAAGGCACAGCCGATAACCAGCCCGCTTCCACCATGCCCATTTGTGTACCGTTGCGCAAAATTGAAGGCAGCCACAGGACAAAACCGTAAACGCCAATACTCCAGGCAAAGTACTGCATACAGAGAATGATCACGTTACGATTGCGAAAGGCTTCGCCGTAGTTGCGCACTGCTTTGATGCTTTCTTGCTCTTTTTGCAGCGCGGCCTGTAGCGCGGCTTTTTCTGCATCGCTCATCCAGCGCGCTTGCGCAGGCTTATCCTGTACCATAAACCACCAGGCAATGGCCCAGATCACCGCAGGAATGCCTTCGAAGATAAACATTTCCCGCCAGCCAAACGCCTCTATCAGATACCCTGAAACCACGGACATCCACAGGACCGTGACGGGATTACCGAGAATTAAAAAGGTGTTTGCCCGCGAGCGCTCAGATTTTGTAAACCAGTTACTGATGTAAATCAGCATAGCAGGCATTACCGCAGCCTCGACAACCCCCAGCACAAAGCGAATCGCCGCCAGCACAGGGATGTTGCTGACAACGCCGGTGAGTGAAGCACAGCCGCCCCACAACAGTAGGCACCAGAAGATCAGTTTTTTTACACTGCGGCGCTCCGCATAGATCGCCCCAGGGATTTGAAAAAAGAAATACCCCAGAAAGAACAACGCACCCAGCAGGGAAGACATTCCTTTGGTAATGCCCAGATCGTCATTGATGCCAGCGGCGGATGCGAAGCTAAAATTTGCCCGATCCAGATAGGCAAGACTGTAGGTGATAAACACGATGGGCATAATGAACCACCAGCGTTTAGGCGCGATAATCTGCGTTTTCATCGGGAACTCCTCTGTTTCTGTTTGCGGGCCGGGCTACACATCACCTAACTGCTGACGCGTCGGCAAACCTTCGCTGTCACCACTCACCTGAATCGCCAGTGAACCAATTTTGTTCCCCCGGCGAATCGCCTCTATCAGTGGTTTCCCTTCCAGCAATGCACTTATGACTCCCACGGCAAACCCATCTCCGGCCCCGACCGTGTCCACAACCTGATCAACTTTGATTGCCGCCACCTGGCCCTGCTCACCCCCGGCTGTCTTATACCAGGCGCCCTCGCCGCCGGTTTTAATCACCACCGCTTTTACCCCTTTATCGAGATAAAAATCGGCAATATCCTGCGGTTGGCGATAGCCGGTTAAGATGTAACCCTCTTTTTCACCGGGCAGTACCCAGTCTGCGTATTCCGCTAACAGATTGAGCTGATTACGCATTTCCTCTTCGCTGCGCCACAGCACCGGACGCAGATTAGGATCAAAGGAAATTGTTTTACCCCGCGCCCGCATCTCTTTCGCAGCATGCCTGGTCAGCTCAAGCGAACTGTCTGATATTGCTGCCGCCACGCCGCTCAGATGCAAATGGCGTGCAGAGCCAAAATAATCGTGGTCAAAATCCTCGGGTGACAGATGACTGGCAGCGGAGCCTTTGCGGAAATATTCCACGAGCGGATCGGAACCATCATCCACTTTAGATTTAAGCTGAAAGCCCGTGGGATAGCGCGGATCGACGGTCACCTGACGATGGTCGATATTTTCTTTATCCAACACCTGACAAATAAAACGACCAAACGCGTCCTGTCCAATACGACTCACCCAGCCCACTTTCAGCCCGAGGCGTGCCAGACCGATGGCGACATTCAGTTCTGCACCTGCGGCGCGTTTGATAAATGTTTCTACTGCAGCCAAATCACCCGTTTCGCGGGCGACAAACATGGCCATGGCTTCGCCGATCGTGATGACATCAAGCGTACCGTTAGGATGAGTCGTCATTTTTACTCCTCAGACATTACGCAGCAGCGTCACATAATGGCGCGTAACCGCAATCAGATTGTCGCCTTCCAGCGGAAATTCAATACCGCGAGGGGCTCTCGCCGGTAGCCGATGCAACAGGTCTTGCCAGCCCGGTCCGGCATCGTCGAGCGCAATAGCGCGATAGCTTTTCCCCTGCGGCACCGCTGCTTTGACGTGCACGTAACCCACCTGGTCGGTCAGCAGGACTGCGGCCTGCTCCGGGTTTTCGCCTGTCCAGTGCCAGTTCCCCATATCGAAAGTCATGCCAATCGGCAATGCCGCCTCACGGGCAGCGTTAAAAAAGCGCAGCATCGGTTGCAGTTTGCCGTGCACTGTCTGGTCATTTTCCACGGTCAGCGGCACGCCATATTCCGCAATCAGCATGCGCAGTGTTTCGCTGTACAGAGCCCCCGTAAAATTGCCCAGCGCCACCTTTAGTCTCTGCGCGTTTAGTTGACGAGCTTCGGTAAAATAACGCGTCAGCAAAGGGTTCAGCTTACCGTCCTCACTGAACAAGGTATCGGGTACAGAATAGCTGGCGCGCAGCCGGTGCTGATCAATGGCCAGCGCCAGCGCGGGCAGGTCATCGAAAGTCGTGTCATCGAACAATTCGCGACGGATTTCCACACCGTCCGCACCAGCCTGCTGAATGATCGGTAAGAGCGCCCTTTGTCCGCCCAGCGCAGCAATCTGTTGATGTCCATAAGCCGCCGTGACGACGATAATTTCGGGCTCCATTGCGGACTCCTGAGGGGGAAAATCGGTATTAACGTTATAAAAACGTTAAATGGAACCGGTTCCAAAGCAAAGTAGCAAAATGCGGAATTATGATCGTGCTCACGAAGCGAGCACGTAAGTGAAGGGAACAATCTGAAAATTAGCGAAGACGCTGGCTTGATCCCCGGACAATCAGCTCACCCGAGAAAACCTGCTCACAGGGAGGATGATCGTGGCCTTCGATACGCGAAATCAGGCGCTCCAGCGCATGGTAGCCAATCTGCCAGGTGGGCTGTTTAAGCGTGGTAATCCCGACACCTGCCAGCGCCGCCCACTCCAGCTCATCAAACCCCAATAAACCCATGTCGCTTCCCCAGTGCAAATTTAGACGCTGAAGGGAACGGGCCACCTGTAAGGTCAGCGCACCGTTTGCCACCATAACTGCGCAACGCCTGTCTGCATGACGCTGACAGAAGTCACGCAAGACGGTATCCATCACATCGGGCTGATGCAGCGAGACTTCTGCATTTTCATGGAGGATGGCCGGATGCGCAGCCAGACGCTGGCGAAACGCCTGCAGGCGCTCGCGACGGGTATTCACGCTGCCTAACGGTTCACTCAAAAACAGCAGCGCCTCATAACCGTTATCAATTAAGTGATCGGTGGCCGTTTCTGCCGCTTCAGCATTATTCAGGCCCACCACATCACAGGAAAAATCGGGGATTTTTCGGTCAATCAGCACCATCGGCAGCAAAGATTGCTGCAGCCGGCTCAGTACCTTTTCATGCATACCTACCGCGTTAACGATAATGCCTTCAACCTGATAGCTACTCAGCAACTGCAAATAATGCTGTTCAAGATCGACTTCATTGTTGGTGTTACACATAAGCAATGTAAAGCCGCAGGCACGACAGGCCGCTTCAATGCCGCACATAACGTCTACGGAATAGGGATTGGTGATATCGGCAATGATTAACCCGATTAGCCGGGTTCGCCCCCGTTTAAGCCCGCGCGCCATCTGGCTTGGCCGATAGTTAAGATCGCTAATTGCCTGTTCAATGCGCGCTTTTAAGTCGGGAGAAAGCAGATGCTGTTCGCCGTTAAGATAACGCGAGACGCTGGTTTTCCCGGTTTTTGCCGCGCGGGCAACATCGCTAATAGTGGCGCGAGAAGGCCTGATTTTCATAGAATATTCCGCAAATTACGCATGCCGCGAGACTACCACAGGCGTCCGGCATGACAAACACGTTAGCGCTGTGCGGGCAGTTGCAGACTGGGTTGCCACAAGACCTGTAGCCGGGCCAGCGGTGCGCCGTCCAGTAACTGCATCACCATGGTCGCAAGCTGTTCGCCTCTTTCCTGCTCACTGGCCTGACGAATCGCAATAACCGGAAAATCAATGATGGCGTCAACCGGGAGTCCATCCCAGGCCATCAAAGTGATGGCATCCTTACCCTGCAGTCGTCCTGCCTGCTGAAGCGTTATTAACGCGCCTTCGGCCAGCGTACTGCTATCGGTAATAATGGCCTGAGGTTGTAGCCCTTCAGCCAGCCAGGCGGAGACTTGTTGATACCCTGCGCGGCGCGAGGGAGCAACCGCCGCAGTGGCATAAGGTGGTACGGAATCCAGGGCGTTCAGGTAGCCCTGACGGCGATCGCGTACAAACGTACAGCGTTCGTTTCCCCCGAGAAAGGCGATGCGCTGCATGCCCTGGGTCAGGCAGTGTTTTACCGCCAGCGCGGAACCTGCGGCGTTATCGACATCAAACCAGGCATGATTTTGCTGTGCATCAGTGCGCCCCAGCGAGAGAAAATTAAAGCCTTTCTGCTGTAGGCAGCGCAGGCGTTCGTCCTGCGGCAAGGTGTGCGTGATGATTAGCGCATCGACCACGCGACTGCGTAGCATACGCATCAGTGAACGCTGTCCGTCACAGGGTTTATCCGTCAGCAGCAGCAGGTCGATATCATAGTGGGAAAGACGCTGGTCCAGCGCCAGTAATATCTTATTGAAATGGATATCGCTGAGGGGCGGGGCGCTCATCGGGTAGACGACGCCGACCGCGTTAGCGCGTCCGGTTTTTAAACGCCGGGCAGCTACATTAGGACGGTAGCCACGTCGCCGGGCTTCTTCTTCCACGCGCTGACGCGTGTGTTTTGCTACATCCTCATACCCATTCAGGGCGCGACTCACGGTGGTTACGGAGAGCCCCAGGACTGACGCAATGGCTTTAAGTGACATGATGCGTTATCCATTGTTCAATTTGAACCATGCTGGCATAAAGCGTTAACTGGCACTGTGTACAGGCACCAACTGGAAACCTTACCGAGTTTATTGTCTAAAAATTGTCGAATAACTGACAGTAGCATGTCTTTCGCCCCCGGTGACAGGGGGCGAAATGATCAATTTAACGGGCTCAGCGTAATTTCAACCCGGCGGTTTTGGGCTTTGCCTGCTTCAGTACTGTTGGTCGCAATGGGGCTGTCGGGGCCGACACCCTGCGTATGCAGACGGTCAGCCGCCACGCCCTGTACGATCAAGGCGCTGGCCACGCTTTCTGCGCGCTGCTGTGACAGGCGCATATTCAATGCGCGCGAACCCGTACTATCCGTATGCCCCACCACGTTTACGGCCGTTTTCGGATACTCTTTTAGTACCATTGCGACGCCGGTCAGGGTATTGGCACCGGCTGGCTTCAGACTGCTGCTGCTGGAATCGAAGGTCACATTGTTTGGCATATTCAACACAATATTGTCGCCCTGTCGCGTCACACTGACGCCCGTACCCTTCATTTTATCGCGCAGTTTTGCTTCCTGAACATCCATGTAATACCCCACACCGCCGCCTAAGGCTGCGCCGCTGGCGGCACCGATGAGTGCCCCTTTACCCCGATCTTTCTTCGAGGATGAAAGCACGCCCACACCGGCGCCGACTAATGCACCAAGACCCGCCCCCACGCCGGATTTTCCGGCCTGCGACTCGCCGGTATAGGGATTCGTAGTACAACCGGATATCACCAGGCTACCGCTGATTAATAACAAGATGGCAATCAATTTTTTCTGCATTATGTGTCCCTTGGGTTTCTCTAATCGGGGCGCCCCGGCCCCTTACTGGCCCTGATTATGCCGCGTAAAAGTGAGGGAAATCCTGAGACAATGTCTTATTTTGTAAAGGAGCGGTGTTAAATGTTATCAGGATGGCAAAAGCAGTTGGTTTGGTGATCGTTAATCAGGCCGCAGGCTTGCATAAAGGAGTAACAAATTGTCGGACCGATGAATTTGAAACCACGCGTCTTTAATGCTTTAGAGAGTGCTATAGCCTGCGGAGAGGTGGTCGGGCTCTGTTTGTAATCCGTATAGTGGTGAACAATTGGCTGGTTATCGACGAACTGCCAGACGAAATGGGCAAAATCTTCCCCTTCCGCCTCCATCGCCAGCATCGCTCTGGCGTTGGCAATAATCGCCGCAATTTTACCCGGGTGACGAATGATGCCGCTGTTTTGCATAAGTTGGACAACGTCCTGATCGTTCATCAATGCCACCGCCTGCGGATCAAACTGGTGAAAGGCCGCGCGGTAATTCTCGCGCTTTTTCAGCACCGTAATCCAGGATAACCCGGCCTGTTGACCTTCCAGACACAGCATTTCAAACAGCGCCAGTTTATCTCTCTGCGCACGGCCCCACTCATTGTCATGGTAAGCCAGATAGAGGGGATCCTGCGTAACCCAGCCGCATCGTTGCATCATGGTATTCCTTTATAAAGCGCCAGTTTGTTGACCGATGGTAGAGGGAAACTGCCACCATTTGAACCCGCCACATGACAAAATGCGAGGCGGCTTCCATAGTCACCACCACATCCGTAAAGCATTGAAAGCGAAGGCAGCCCCACGCCAGGCGAATACAATGATAACGATAGTCATTTTCAGGTCATTCCATGCGTAACGAAGTCATTCTTATCGGCCGTGAAATCACGGTATTCCTTTTTGCCTCCCTGTTTATCACCTTCATGCTTGTCCCCCTCTATATGGATGTGGTGTGGATGGATAACGCGCTGCACGAAGCCTCTTTTACTGAAACCACACAGGAACTGTTGTTAGTTAGTCTCGCCGGCGCATTTTATATTGCCGCACGACACCGTCCCGACCAGTGCGGTGGATTAACCTTAATAGCCGGTTTTTACAGCTGTATGCTTATCCGCGAGCTGGATTTCTTCTTCGATCTTGTTCGTCACGGCAGTTGGGTGTGGTTTGCACTGGCGACCGCACTGGCGAGTTTCGCCGTCGCCATGCGTACTCCCAGGCAGACGCTCCGTACGCTGGCGAACCTGCTGCACCATAACCGTTGGCCCGTGATGGCGACCGGACTGATGATTGTGCTGGTTTTCTCACGTCTGTTTGGCATGAACATCCTCTGGCAACACCTGATGCCCGATCATTACAACCGCGGGGTAAAAAACATGGCCGAAGAAGGGGTAGAGCTGCTGGGATACAGCCTGTGTTGGCTGGCCGGTCTGCGCTATCTGTGGCAAACCCGGCCGTGAACGCGCAAGTCTCTGTCCCCCCACGGTTGCATAACAGGCGCTCGCCGGCAACGCTTTTTCAGCGATCCCGCGCCTTAAAAAAGGTACAATATGCTCTTCTGCACCGCGACAGGTGATCCGGTGTTGGGTGTAAGTTAACCGCAGGTCTTTTCATGTCAGTCAAAATCTTAACGTCAACGCTAATCGGTCTGGAGGCTTTCCGTCAGGACCCGCAGAGCGCCTTACAGCAGGCTGAAGACGGCATGCTGGCGGTGCTGGATAATTACACGCCGGTGATGTATGCCCTCACTCCCGCGCGTCTTGCACAGTTATTAGCCCTTGAAGCCGCCGCTCAGCAACCCAGTGATGTGGCGCTGGATGACAGTCTGTATGACGATGTTTCTGCTACGCTGCATAAACCCGTCGGCAAGTTTGCCATGTATGACGGCTGGCAGCCTGACGCCGACTTTACCCGCCAAGCAGCAATCTGGGGCGTCGCGCTCAGCGAGCCGGTGACGGCGGCAGAGCTGGCCGCCTTTGTGGCTTACTGGCAGGCCGAAGGCCGCCTTTTTCATCATGTACAGTGGCAACAGAAGCTGGCGCGTAGCCTGCAGATGAACCGCGCCGCCAATGGCGGACAGCCGCGTCGCGATATTACGCAGATCAGCAGTACTGACTACGATATTCCCGATGGTTTCCGAGGTGAGTAATGAAAACGCCCAACGATCTGTTTAACCGTCTGAAAAGAATGATGCCAGCAGGAACCCGTCCCAAATTCACTAATGGTGAAGAGTTGCTGGCCTGGAACCAGGAACAGGGGCGGTTGCGTTCAGAAGCGATTGTGCGAGAAAACCGCGCGATGAAAATGCAGCGTATCATGGGGCGTTCTGGGATTCGTGATCTGCATATTAACTGCTCATTCGACAACTACCGCATCGAGAATGAAGGTCAGCGCAAAGCCCTGGAGCAGGCGCGCCAGTATGCTGCTAATTTTGAAGGAAACATCGCCAGTTTTGTCTTTGCAGGTCGGCCGGGCACAGGGAAAAATCATCTGGCTGCCGCCATCGGTAACGATCTGATTTTGCGTGGCAAGAGCGTGCTTATCGTGACTGTCGCGGATCTGATGTCCAGCATGAAAGGAACGTTCAGCGGCAGCAGTGATATCACCGAAGAGCGACTGATTCAGGATCTGAGCAGCGTAGATTTGCTGGTCATTGATGAGATTGGTATGCAGAGTGAATCGCGCTACGAAAAAGTGATTATTAACCAGATTGTTGACCGCCGCTCGTCATCTAAACGTCCGACGGGGATGCTCACCAATCTCGATCCCACCGGCATGAACGCCCTGTTAGGTGAACGCGTGATGGATCGTATGCGTTTAGGTAACAGCCTGTGGGTGCGCTTCGACTGGGAAAGCTATCGCAGCCGCGTCCGGGGTGACGAATACTGATGTTGCTGCCCGCTGAAGCGGGCGGTAGGGTTACTCCCCAGTTGCATGATCGTGTGGCCTGGCCCCCATTTCTGATGTAATCCCCTTATTCAGAGGACATTGCTATTTGGCAGCCCTCTCTGCCCAATGCTAAGTTTTCATTAGACATCAAACTAATAAGACTTCGTTGGCGGTGGGCGCTCCCTCGCCGCTGTGCACCTCTGGGGTAAGCCGTCATGAAAGCAACTGGCAAAGGGCCTGCATTGATGCGGCTGAATAATCAAAAGCGCGTAATGGCTCAACTGCGTCAGCTGCGCATCACATCGCGCCAGGATCTGGCGCAGGTACTGGCACTCAGCAAAAACACCGTTTCGCAAATTATTGATGATTTGCTGGAAAACGGTTGGGTTCAGGAACTAGGTAAAGCCAGCGTTTCTTCGGCTGGCCGTCCTAAAATTCACATTACCCTGCGCCCGGAAAAGCTGGTCAGTGCCGGTATCATGGTGGAAAAAAACCTGATTCACTGGCAGATCTGCGATTATTTTTCACAACCGCTTGCCGAACAGACAATACGGACGGACACCAGTAAACCTGGCCCGATCCTGGCTGAAATCGGCGCCCTGTGCGAAAAACTGATGGAAGCCTGGCCAGGGCTGCTGGGAATTGGGCTGGGGTTTCCCGGTGTCGTCGATTCACGGCGAGGCTGGATGCATTTATCGACCCACCTGGGCTGGCAGAATGTTGACCTGGCCAGTGATCTGCGCAAACAGATCGCCTTGCCGATTCGGATTATGAATAACGTCAGGGCCGCTGCGCTGCTGTCTGTGCAACAGCTCAATCTGCCCGCCGAAAGCGGGCATTTTTATTTGCGCATTGCAGAAGGCATTGGCGGCGCGCTGGTGCAGCATGGCGTGGTTTTTACTGGCAACAGCTGGACCGCTGGTGAAGCAGGACATCTTACCGTCCAGCCAAATGGCCCTCGCTGTAGCTGTAATCGACAGGGTTGTCTGGAGGCGATGATCAGCAAACCTGCCATTAACCAACAGCTTGCCCAGCGTCAGCCGGGATTAACCTGGCACAGTCGTGACAGCGCACCGAATGTCGTGAATGAAGTGATGCAGCTGGCAGGCAACTATCTGGGCATCGCGCTCAGCCAAATCATGTTATTACTGAATCCCGCCACAATCATCATTGACTGCCCCTGGAGTGTCAGCCCGACCTTTTGCCAGGCCGTGCTCAATCAGACGCAGGCCAACAAACTGGCGTTTATTGCGGCCCATACGCAGGTACATTTTCTGCAATCGCATCTGGCCCCGGCGACCGGGCTGGCGCTGGCCATTATCGAACAGATGGAGCAGCGCCTCGAGTAACAGGCCACTGAGCGTGGCCGGTGGCTTAGCGCTGGCGAAAATCGGGAATAACCAGATCGCCACGCATTACTGAGGAATGTAACACGCTCTGCGTCTGTTGATTCAGTGCCTTCACAATACGCGCGGCCATGGCATCCATTGAATATGAGATAGCCGGAATCGTCGGGATACCGGGCAGATCCAGCGTGCCGGCCAGACTAAAGACCATAATGTCTTTTGGCACCTGCTTATTGAACGCCTGCAACTGAGGAATCACTTTTTGTGCCTGCTGCTCATCGGCCACCAGCAATGCATTGAAATTGAGCGTGGAGGCATTGTTCAGAAGTTCCTGCAACGCCACTGAAGAAGATGACGTGTCCATAAAGACCAGATTGCGGTTAAAAGGCAGGAAATTTTTTTCCAGGGCATGTTTATAGCCCAGCAGAACCTGATCGGCAAAGCCCATGCCCTCGGGATGAATCAGAGCAATTTGACGACGATTTTGACTGATAAGATAGTTACAGGCCGTTTCCGCTGCAAAAGCATGATCACGCTGGATACTGTTCACTTCTTCGCCGGATTCCAGACAATCCACCAGCATCACGTTTGGCTGACGCAGGTTTAACGGAAAGCGCGCGCCGATAATTAAGACATCATCACATAACCCACAGGTCAACTCACTGAGGCAGGTCATCACGTCCGCTTTCGTGTTGGCGAAACGAAGTAACAGGTGTTTTTGATGCTGACTGAAATGTTTCTCCAGCGCATAAAGGTAACCCGTCGTCTGATTGATATTTTCCTGCGCACAAATAACACCGATACAGCCCGTAGACTGACTCAGTAGTGACTGGGCGATGACGTTTGGACGATAATTCAGTTCATCCACCGCTTTTAACACCGCAGCCCGACTGGCCTCTTTCACCCCACGTGACCCACTCAACACGCGCGATACGGTGGCTTTTGACACGCCAGCCAGTCGCGATACATCGTTGATAGTAGACATCATTTTCCCCTAACAGAACCAAACGGCTCCCTGAAAACTGACCGAAACGGCGGCTTAATTTTTCGCCACAGGCAGTATAGCGTTTTCATTTTTTCATGGAAACCGATTTTCCGTTTCTACTCAATAATGATTTTTACCGCTTAATTTAGTGATCTGAATCGTAATTAAACACCCGTTATCAGCCAGAGCATGATGCCTGTCACACTTCCTTTTGCGACAAATGGAAACCGGTTTCCATATCGTATCAAATCATCTCCGTAACAAGTTTTACACGTAAAGGAGCGTTCTCATGATCAGGATTATGTTGTGCTGTTCGGCAGGTATGTCCACCAGCATGCTGGTGCGCAAAATGGTAGAGGTGGCGGATCAACGCGGCCTCGCTGTGCAGATTGATGCCTGGGGCATTGCCGAGTTTGATACGCAGTTTCCAACGTATCAGGTTGTGCTGCTCGGCCCGCAAGTGAAGTACATGTTAAACACGCTTTCAGAAAAAGCTGCCACCCACGGTATTCCTGTCCGGGCTATTGATATGACGGACTACGGTATGCAACGCGGTGACAACGTGCTGGATTACGCTCTGTCGCTTATTGAAGCGACACACTAAAAGGTGTCATTTATGGGTTCGTTATATCAGTCAATGGTGACGGTGATTGAACAGGCTATTACGCCCCTCGCCGGAAAATTGGGTCAGCAAAAGTACGTTATCGCTATTCGTGATGGTTTTACGGCGGCCCTGCCGTTTATGATTATTGGCTCGTTCATGCTGGTGTTTATTTTCCCGCCCTTTTCAGCGGATACCACCAACAGCTTTGCCCGGGCCTGGCTCGACTTTTCGGTCACTTATCGCCAGCAACTGATGCTGCCGTTTAATCTCAGCATGGGCGTCATGACCTTCTTTATCTCAGTCGGCATCGGTGCCAGTCTGGGCCGACAGTTCAACCTTGATCCCATCATGTCAGGTTTACTGGCTTTTATGGCCTTTTTACTGGTGGCAGCGCCCTATGCTGATGAAAAGATCTCTACGCAGTACCTGTCCGGTCAGGGAATTTTTACGGCCCTGATTACCGCGATTTATGCCACCCGTGTTTATGCCTGGCTCAAACAGCATAACGTCACGATTCGCCTGCCCAAAGAAGTCCCCACTGGCGTCGCCCGTTCTTTTGAGATTTTAATTCCGGTATTGGTGATCATTGGCACCCTGCATCCGCTTAATCTGTTTATTGAAGCCAAAACGGGCATGATTATTCCTCAGGCGATTATGCATCTGCTGGAACCGCTGGTATCCGCCTCGGATTCCCTGCCAGCCATCTTGCTGTCGGTGCTGCTGTGCCAGATTTTTTGGTTCGCCGGTATTCATGGCGCACTCATCGTCACTGGCATCATGAATCCCTTCTGGATGGCTAATCTCTCCGCCAATCAGGCCGCTCTGGCAGCCGGTGCGGCGCTGCCCCATGTCTATCTGCAGGGCTTTTGGGATCACTATCTGCTTATCGGCGGCGTCGGTTCCACTTTGCCGCTGGCCTTTTTACTGCTGCGCAGCCGGGTGCTGCATCTGCGTACCATCGGCAAAATGGGCGTGGTTCCCAGCTTCTTTAATATCAATGAGCCGATCTTATTTGGTGCGCCCATCATCATGAATCCCCTGCTGTTTATTCCCTTCGTCTGCGTCCCGATGATTAATGCCGTTCTGGCCTATACCGCCACAAAACTGGGCTGGGTTGCGCAGGTCGTTTCGCTGACGCCCTGGACGACGCCCGCGCCGATTGGTGCTTCCTGGGCGGCCAACTGGGCGCTTAGTCCACTGGTCATGTGCCTGATCTGCATGGTGATGTCGGCACTGATGTACTTACCTTTTCTGCGCGCTTACGAACGCAGCCTGATCAAAGCAGAAGAGAAAAAAATTCAGGATACCGTGCCCGCAGGCAATACCGTGCACGGTCATCCCCAGGCTTAAGGAGTCAGTCACATGCACTACCGTTTTCCTGACAATTTCTGGTGGGGCAGCGCCAGTTCGGCGTTGCAAACCGAAGGCTGTAGCCTTCAGGGCGGTAAAAGCGCCACCACCTGGGATCACTGGTTCGCACACCAGCCGCATCGTTTCCATCACGGTATTGGCCCGGCCGATACCTCCGGCTTTTATCAACACTGGCGGCAGGATATCGCGCTGCTAAAAGCGTTAAAGCACAACAGCTTTCGCACCTCGCTGAGCTGGGCGCGGCTCATGCCGAACGGAGCGGATGAGATCAATCCCGAGGCCGTCGATTTCTATCACCGGGTCATTGATGAATTACTGGCGCAGGGGATTACGCCGTTTATCACGCTGTTTCATTTCGATATGCCGCTGGCCCTGCAGGAGAAAGGGGGCTGGGAAAACCGCGAAGTGGTGCAGGCGTTTGGCCGCTACGCGCAGCGCTGTTTCGCGCTGTTCGGTCACAAAGTGAAGCACTGGTTTACTTTTAATGAGCCCATTGTGCCGGTTGAAGGCGGCTATCTGTATGATTTTCATTATCCCAACGTGGTGGATTTTAAACGCGCCGCTACCGTGGCCTTTCATACCGTACTGGCTCATTCCCTGGCGGTACGTGCCTGGCGTAACGGCGGCTATGATGGCGAAATAGGCGTGGTACTGAATCTCACACCGTCCTATCCGCGCTCAACGAATCCGGCAGATGTCAACGCAGCACAGCATGCCGATCTGCTGTTTAACCGCAGCTTTCTCGATCCGGTTCTCAAGGGCGAATATCCGTCTGCGCTGCTGGGCTTATTAAAACAGCATGACCAGTTGCCACACTGCCTGCCTGGCGACAGCGCCTTGCTTGCCGACGGCATCATCGACCTGCTGGGTGTCAATTATTATCAACCGCGCCGGGTGAAGTGCCGGGACAGCGCCGTCAACCCTGACGCACCGTTTATGCCGGAGGCATTATTCGATCATTACGACATGCCTGGCCGACAAATGAACCCATACCGCGGATGGGAAATCTATGCGCCGGGTATTTACGATATTCTGATCAACCTGCGCGATAATTACGGCAACCCTCGCTGCTTTATTTCTGAAAATGGAATGGGCGTCGAAAATGAACAGCGTTTTATTCAAGACGGTAAAGTTCAGGATGATTACCGTATCGAATTTGTTTCCGAACATCTTAAATGGCTGCATAAAGGCATTCGCGAGGGCTGTCATTGTCTGGGTTACCATATGTGGACCTTTATCGATAACTGGTCCTGGCTGAATGGCTATAAAAATCGCTATGGCTTAGTGCAGCTCGATCTGGAAACACAACAACGTACGATAAAAAAGAGCGGAAACTGGTTTGCTAACGTTGCCGAAAATAACGGTTTTGACTGAGAGCGATAATAATGATTGAACTTGAAGACGCTGTAATGACGATTATCGTCAATTCAGGACACGCCCGCAGTTTGTGCTTTGAAGCCCTGCAGGCGGCGCGGCAAGGCCAGTTTGACGAGGCCCATGCGCGCCTCAAAGAGGCCGACGACTATTCCCGCAAGGCCCATCAGATGCAAACCCGGTTAATTGAACAGGATGCTGGCGAGGCCCGACAGCCGATGACGTTAATTATGGTCCATGCTCAGGATCATTTAATGACGTCGCTATTAGCCCGTGAATTATCAGAAGAAATAATTCATCTCTATCAACGGTAATTTGATCGCTTAATACAGGAGAATGCCTGACAAAAAACATCCCTCTGGAAAGAAAACATACTCTACAAATCAACTTGTTTTGGTGACAGTCAATAAGCCGAAACGGGCGGGTTATTATCTGAAAACAACAGCACGCGTCTTTCGGGTTAATTCGTGTTAACCCGAAGGATGAGGTGTAAACGAGATAACCATGAACATGATAAAAACATTTTCACTTCCTCTGGCGGTGAGCGCCGCGCTGTGCCCGATTGCCGGCCTCGCACAGGAATTCACGCAGGAACAAATCGACGCTATCGTCGCCAAAGCCGTCGATAAAGCTTTAGCAGAGCGTCAGGCTAAGATGGATGCCGCCGTCGCGAAAAAAACGGATGTGATAACAGAACCGCAGAGTCCTGCACAGTCACCGGATATGGCCATTCCTTTTGGCGTGAAGTTTAGCGGCTACGCCCGTTATGGCGCGCATTACCAAAGTGGTGACCAAAAGTATGTCAACGTTGATGGCTCTTACAACGGCGCCTCCGGTATTGGTCGCCTGGGGAACGAAGGTAACGGCGGCGAATTCCAGCTCTCTAAAGCGTTTAAAAGCACGAACGGTGCCATCTGGGACGTGAACGTGATGATCGATCACTGGGGCGATGAAGTGAACCTGAAAAAAGCTTACGCTGGCGTGACCAACGTGCTGGCCTCGAATCCCAATGCCTATCTTTGGGCCGGACGGGACTTTCATCAGCGCCCACAACAGAACATCAATGACTATTTCTGGATGAACCACGATGGTCAGGGCGCGGGCGTAAAAGACTTTGACGTAGGCGGGATAAAATTTGACCTTGCTGCCGTCGCGGCGGTGGAATCCTGTAATCCTGAAGTGCTTAGCGATGAATCCAATCCGTCACGCATTACCTGTACGGGCGGATCGGGCACCGGCGATAAAGGAAACTATGCCGCCACATCTAAAATCCACGGCATGAAACTGGGGCCGCTGGATCTGGAGATGTATGCCAATTACGGTTTCGACTCTAAGGCCGTGGAAAGCGAGGATCGCCTCAACGCCTGGCAGGGTGCGTTTGTCGTAAGCCACACCACCGATCATGGCGTCAATAAAGTGATTGCACGCTACTCAGACAATGCGGATAACAGCGTTTACAGCAAAACCCATGGCCTCAGCACGCTTTACACCAGCTTTGAAGGTAAGCACCTGTTTACTCAGCAGGCGCAGGTGGAGTATCTGCTGGCCTATCACGATTATGACAACAGTCGACTGAAAAGCGACAACCGGAAAAACTACGCTGCCATTGTGCGCCCGATGTATTTCTGGAATGACGTGCACTCCACCTGGCTCGAAGCCGGTTATCAACGGGTCAACTATGATGAAGGCGGTAGCAACAACGGCTGGAAGCTGACGCTGTCGCAAAATATCGCTATCGCGATGGGCCCGGAGTTCCGTCCCATGCTGCGCTTCTATGTGACGGGCGGCAAGGTCGATGATGCGCGCACCGCACGCGTGAATGGCCGGGAAAACGATATTCTTGACGACTTCAATCTGGGTGCGATGTGGGAAGCCTGGTTTTAAGACGAAACACGGGTCGTCTACGGCCAGTGTGAGGCGGTGTACGGATTTACCTGCAACGATAAGCAACCCTCACCCCTCGGGCATTTCTGCCGTATGCCCGATTGGGTGGTAAGCTGTACGAAGGGCGCGCTACACCGCCTTGCCGTGTTAACGCGACATTCACCTCAGCGACCTGATAAGGAAAAGCACCATGTCGGCAATCGGTAATACATTTCATCACATCGGTATTGTGGTTCAGGATATTGAAGCCAGTGAAGCCTGGTATAGCCAGATGCTGGGATTTACGCGTCTGTATGATTATGGCTGGCCGGGCGTACAGGTTGTTTTTATTGCGCGGGGCAATGTGAAACTGGAGCTGTTTCAACATGCGCAGGCCACCCCGATGGATCCACAGCGGCAACGCGCAGAAACCAATCTGAAAATCGGCGGTATCAACCATTTCGCGCTTCAGGTCGACGATCTCGATGAGGCGGTTGCGGAACTGCAGGCAAAAGGTGTCGAGATCGTTTCCCCGCCCCGTGCCGTACCCAACGGCGATGGTGATCGTTTCGCTTTCATTCATGATAACGAGAAGATGCTCGTCGAGCTTTTTCAGCCCGGCCGCTAACCCGCCTCCTGTCTGGAATGATTTCACTCGCGACGGGGCGAACGCGCGCGTCGCCTGATAGAACCTGACAAAGGCTTTACGCTACCCCTTTTCCTTTAAATACCCATATGAACCCTGTCACAAAACGCGCATTCGGTTTTTCGGGCTGGTTAAACGTCCACCCGCCCGGCAAACTTGTTAAAGCCTTGTTGCACATAGCCCAATGTAATTGTTAACGGCCATTAATGCGCATAGCGCATCAGTCGATGAGTTTATTGCGCTTATTTACTTTATTTTCCTGATCCAGTCTTCAGCAACAGGCGCAGAAAAAAGCGTCAATGATAAACTGGAGATACCGATGCATTCCTCGACTTCACCTATGACCACTCGCGCCAGAATCGGCGCCATCTTGCGCGTTACCTCGGGCAACTTTCTGGAACAGTTTGACTTCTTTCTGTTTGGTTTTTATGCCACCTACATCGCGCATACTTTCTTTCCGGCGAGCAGTGAGTTCGCCTCACTGATGATGACCTTTGCCGTCTTCGGCGCAGGTTTCCTGATGCGCCCGATCGGCGCCGTGGTGCTGGGCGCTTATATTGATAAAGTCGGCAGACGCAAAGGATTGATCGTAACCCTGTCCATTATGGCTACGGGCACCTTTCTGATCGTATTAATCCCGTCTTATCAGAGCATTGGCCTTTGGGCTCCGATGCTGGTGCTTATCGGTCGCCTGTTGCAGGGCTTCTCTGCCGGTGCCGAACTGGGCGGCGTGTCGGTTTACCTGGCCGAAATCGCTACGCCAGGCCGTAAAGGCTTCTATACCAGTTGGCAGTCGGGTAGCCAGCAGGTCGCCATTATGGTTGCCGCTGCCATGGGTTTTGCCCTGAATGCCGCCCTGGAAGAGAGCGCGATTCGTGAATGGGGCTGGCGTATTCCGTTCCTGTTTGGCTGCCTGATTGTGCCTTTCATTTTCTTTC
Organism: Pantoea sp. BR_17; assembly: GCF_041955125.1. Taxonomy (NCBI): domain Bacteria; kingdom Pseudomonadati; phylum Pseudomonadota; class Gammaproteobacteria; order Enterobacterales; family Erwiniaceae; genus Pantoea; species Pantoea sp. BR_17. The sequence goes on from NZ_JAVAXT010000009.1 coordinate 163,554, forward strand.
TGCGTCGTAAGCTGGAAGAAACGCAGGAATTTAATGCTCGCCGTAAGCATCTGGCGATGCGCGAGGTCTTTAAAACCCTGTTAGCTAACTGGCAGGTGGTGGTTGCGGGCATGTTGATGGTGGCGATGACCACAACAGCGTTCTATCTGATTACCGTTTATGCCCCCACCTTCGGCAAGAAGGTGCTGATGCTCAGTGCGTCTGACAGCCTGCTGGTTACGCTGCTGGTGGCCATTTCCAATTTCCTCTGGCTGCCGGTCGGGGGTGCCCTGTCGGACCGCTTTGGACGTAAGCCGGTTCTGATTGCCATGACGTTGCTGGCCCTGGCAACGGCTTATCCGGCCCTGACGCTGCTGGCCGAAGCACCGAGTTTTACGATGATGCTGACCGTACTGCTGTGGCTGTCATTTATCTACGGCCTGTATAACGGTGCGATGATTCCTGCCCTGACCGAGATTATGCCAACCGAAGTTCGGGTGGCGGGCTTTTCACTCGCTTACAGCCTCGCAACGGCTGTCTTTGGCGGATTTACCCCGGTGATTTCAACCGCATTGATAGAGTACACCGGTGATAAAGCGTCACCCGGTTACTGGATGAGCTTTGCTGCCGTCTGTGCCCTACTGGCGACGCTGTATCTTTACCGCCGCAGCGCTGTCAATTTACAACCCGCCGTTAAACATTAAGTCAGGGACTCCATTATGAAACGACTATACCGATCACTCCTTGCCACCCTCGTGCTTTCAACCGTCAGCACGACGGTACTGGCAAAGGACGTGACCGTGATGATCTCTGGTGGCTTTAAAGCCGCCCTGGAGAAACTCACGCCTCAGTTTGAAGCCCAAAGCGGTGACAAAATTATCCTGGTATCCGGCCCTTCAATGGGTAAAACCCCGCAGGCAATCCCTAACCGCCTGGCACGTGGTGAAAAGGCCGATGCGGTAATTATGGTAGGCAATGCGCTGACTCAGCTGGAAAAAGACAAGTGGATAAAACCCGGCTCACGCGTGGAGCTGGCTGACTCGCCGATTGGTATTGTCGTGAAGCAAGGCGACGCTAAGCCCGCAATTAAGACGGATGACGAATTACGTCAAACCTTACTGAGCGCGAAGTCTATTGCGTATTCCGATAGCGCCAGCGGTCAGTATGTCAGCAGCGAGTTGTTTAAGAAGTTAGGCATTGAAGACAAAGTCAAAGACAAAGCACATCAGGTCGAACGTATTCCTGTCGCCTCGGAAGTGGCAAAAGGCCACTATGCACTGGGACTGCAGCAGGTCAGCGAACTGCTGCCCGTCAAGGGCGTGACTTTTGTTGGCGAGTTGCCTGACGATGTCCAGTACATTACCCGCTTCGCGGGCGCTGTCCCGGCGAAAGCCGTGCATCCGGAAGCAGGTAAAGCGCTACTTGATTTCCTGGCCTCAGCCCAGGCGCAGGCGGTCGTTCACGCAACCGGTTTGCACTCGGTGAAAACGCAGCAGCCTGTTACGCAGCGTGATACTGTTCAGTAATGAGCTTTTCCAGTTCTGCTGCAATATACGACTGAATGCGTCCGCTGCGTCTGAGCAGCCCTACAGTACGTTTCACCACCGGATCGGTGAGGGGTAACTGCACCAGCACCGAATGACCGGATGACGGCATCGACATGGCGGGCACGGCAGCAATGCCGATTCCCGCTTCAACCATACCGAGCATCGTGGTCACATGTCGGGTTTCACAGATACTGGGACGCGCCGGAACAACATGACCCAGGGCAGAATCCAGCAGGTTGCGATTACCCGACGTCTTATCCAGCCCCACATAATCCTGCTGATAAAATTCCTGCCATGTCAGCCCTTTACGGCTGGCAAGCGGATGGTCGTGTCGGCAGGCGACAACATAAACATCCTCAACCAGGGGTAAAAATTCGGTGCCAGGCGGTGGATTGCCGGAGAAGCAAATGCCAAAATCTGCCTGACCACTGGTTACCGCCTCGATCACGTTGCCTGCGCTGCTATCAATGATTTTGACGCGTACGCGAGGATAGCGGGCCTGAAAGCGGCGAATGACATCCGGCATAAAATAGTAGGCCGCAGAGGGCACCGTCGCCACCGTCACCAGTCCGGTCCGATCCTGGCTGACTTTACTGATATCGGCCATAACCTCTTCAAAATTAGCGAGCAGCTGCTCCGAACGTGCGGCAAATGTCTGACCATAAAGCGTAAGCGTAACCCGGCGCGTGGTTCTGTCGAACAGCTTAATCCCCAGTGCCGTTTCCAGCTTTTCAATCCTGCGGCTCAGGGCCGACTGGGACAGGCAAATGGACTCCGCTGCAATGCGGAAATTGCCATATTCGACCAGGGCGCGAAACGCGTACAGATCGTTAAGATCGAAATTAACCGGCATGGCGACAGACGTTCCCGTGATGTTGAAAAGGCTGGAACCATAGTGCCTTATCGCTTAACAGCAAACAAAGTGAAATATGCGCGAAACGGCGGGTGTTAAGCGGGGAAACCGGTCACCCGTAAAGGCAGGCGACCGGAAAAAATACTCAGACAGGATGTGGCGTGGATGAACGGGAAACGTTTCTGACCGCTTCCTCGACGCGCTCAGAATTGCTCTGAATACTGGCGATTACCTCACCCGCCTGACGCATAAGATTGACTCCACGCGCCGTGTTTTTCAGGTTATTTTCGATGTCTTCCAGCACCTTTTTCGCCAGCTGATTATTACTGGACACCACGCGTCCTATTTCTTCTGTCGCTTCGTTAATACGTGCCGCCAGCGTGCGTACCTCGGCGGCTACGATGGCAAAACTGCGCCCCGACGTGCCGGCGCGGGCAGCCTCAATGGCTGCATTCAGCGCAATAAAGCGCGTCTGCTCGGCGATATTGCGAATGGAATGCACCATATCGGCAATCCGGTCAGACTGGCCGTTCAGGCCAAAGACATCCGCCGAAACGCTGTTCATCTCATTGGCGATGTCCGCCATCGTTCTGACGCTGTCTTCGATGACATCGGCACCCGTTACCGAGCTTTCACGTGTCTGTTGCGCCATCTTCCATGCGTGCTGAGCGGCTTCGTTTTCCTGCTGGTTTTGCAACACCTGCTCCGTCACATCCGTCGCGAATTTCACGATCTTATATAACCGGCCTTCGGTATCAAAAACCGGGTTATAGGTTGCACGCAGCCAGATGGTTTTACCCTGGCGGTTAAGGCGCGGATACTGGCCGGAAAAAAATTCGCCCTGGTTCAGGCGTTGCCAGAACTGCTGATATTCCTGGCTGTTACGCAGTTCCTCAGAGCAAAACATACGGTGATGCCGCCCGAGGATCTCATCGGCTTTGTAGCCGGTCGCTTTCAGGAAGTTTTCATTCACCTCCAGTACTTCCCCGGCCTTATTAAATGCAATGACGGCCATTGAGCGGCTGATCGCCTGTACCATGGCATCCTGCTGCTGCGCTTCGCTGATACGCTCGGAAATATCAGCCGCCAGCTTGATGACCTTAATCACCCGACCCTGCCGATCTTTTACTGGCACATAGCTGGCTTCCAGCCAGACGGGATGATTATCTTTGCCTAAACGCAGGTATTTACCGCTGAAGCTCTTGCCGCTGGCCAGCCGTAGCCAGAACTGGCGATACTCGGCTGAGTTGACCAGCGAGGGCGAGCAAAACATGCTGTGATGACGACCCACGATTTCTTTTATCTCATAGCCCATCTTGTTGAGAAAAAGATCATTTGCCCGAAGGATCGTGCCTTCTGGCGTAAACTCGATGATCGGAATGGCATCATTCAGTGCTTTGAGCGAATCGGCGGCGTGTTTATGCTGGTGTTTTGAGAAAAGGGAAAATAATTTTTTTAGAATTGTCATTTTTATACTGCCATGTTGAGTGGTCTGGAGAGTTTATCGGCAGAAGAAAGAGCAGGCTTGAGACAATGGAGAATAAACAGGCAACAGATTGTGACCGGGCTAATAACGTTAATTAAAGGATGAATACAACGCCCTTTATTTTTTGGCCGCGTTAAAACGTAATGACTGACATTAAGTGGAAAATTATTTGCACACCGGGTTTACGTCACTGTCGACATAAACCGTCCTTTTCACGCTCTGCAGCGACCAAAAAAAAGCTGCCATCAGGCAGCTCTTTGCGCATCTTTCAACACGACGCGGTTATTTATACAGCTCGGCGGTCATGTGGACACGGTCGTTCGTGTTGGCTTCGATGATTCTGTACTGCGCACCCTGCTGTTCAGCCTGGGCTGCAATTTTCGCTTCGGTACCATCAAGGGTTGAACCCGTTGCGGTGACAGTTTGCGCAAAAGCAGAGGCTGACATCAGTGAAAGCGCAGCAACGGCAGCAAGGGAAAGTGTTTTCATGGTTTTCATAATCCGGTTCCTTATCATGTAAGCGGGAAAGCAGTGTGCTTTCGATGGGAGTAATGATAACCATAGTTATTAATACAAAGTTAACAATAAGTGCCGCAATTGTGACCCTGCTATCTATCACGCTGATAGCTAAAACCTCATGCCGACTTTGCGGAATTGACATATAACGTTTTTGGTAAGGGTGACTGAGGCAGAAGAAGCAGAGGCTCAGCGCGAGCTGCAGCTATATTTCACGTTTTGCTATGCCAGGGATTAAGGATATCTCACCTGTCTGGCAGATCTTATCTGCGCGCTAAGAGCGGTTAACTGCGAAGGTTGTGCGCTTTTAAGCGCACACATCTTGATGACTGCTGCCAGACAACAAACAGGATAATGCTTTATTGCTTGCGCACGTTAGTACGTAGCGCGCCCTTTTCCCCTGTTGGTTTCTTACGTGTTAACCCATGGCTTAGATTCCAGAGAGCGGATGGGTTTGTTTGTCACGGCTTTCGGCTTTCCAGGTAAACAAAGCGCACTAAAATTTGCCAGTAATCCTAAAAAATCATGCCTTTTTGCCCTCCTCCGCTCTTTTCTTTAACTACCTGTTTTTTCCTGTGGCAAAAGCGACTGGAATATTACGCGTTAATGTGCGTCTTTTCATCGGGGTGATATAGTCTGCTGAGAGGCTTTATCAGCGCCATCTGCGCGCTGATATTTTGTGGAGGAGAGCTTTAATGGCGCTGTACGCTCTGGACTGGTTTAGTCGCAATGGTATGGAGTGCTCGCGCGTTAAAGCGCATAACGCAACCTTTCCAAAACACACGCACGATGAATATGTGCTTAGCGCCAACCTGTCGGGCATTGAGGAAATCACACTTAATGGCCAGACACTGCAGGTCAATGCGGGCCAGATCACTCTGTATAATCCGGCCAGCATCCAGTCTTCACGTTTCGATCAGCACGGCGCTGAATTCCTCAGCATCCATATTCCGCAGACGCTATTAAAAACATTCAATCTCAGCCAAAATCTCAGCAGTCACCGTGAGGCACCCGTTTTAGCTGAAGGCGTTTTCACGCATCAGGCGTTATTTAACGCTATATGTCGCTATGCCCAACTGACACAACACCATGACAGCGAAGAGGAAGAGCAGGCACTTTTGCTGTTGTGCGCAGAATTGTTCTCTGAGAAAGTCACGCGAGATGCCGTGGTCGATAAAGACCTGGACCGCATCATTGCTTTTATGCGCCAGCATGTGAACATGAAGCTTACGCTGAATGCATTGGTGCAGGTAGCGGGAATAAGCAAATACGCGCTGGTGAGGCGTTTTACTGCTTATACCGGGCTTCCACCTTTGCAGTATCACATGCAGCTTCGCCTGTGTGCAGCGCGGGCGCTTCTGCGACAGAATCAGCATCCTCTGGACGCCGCGCATCGCCTGGGATTTTACGATCAAAGCCATTTTATCAATGCGTTTCGCAAAGTAATGGGCACCACGCCCAAACACTATGCTTCACAGGTAGGTTCAGGAAAGCAAAAATTCTTTATAACCTGAAACGATGACGTAAAAAGCAAAACAGGCAAAGATAAGGGCAGAAAGCATGTAGGAATATCTCAACAACTTTTGTCCTAATAGCCTGCCGCCCACGCTGCCAACCAGACAGAGCACACCCGTCCATATCACCCCGGCCAGAAAAAAACCGCTCAGAAATAGCGTGGTTCCGGTAAGGTTTTGCTCCCCGAAACGGGAAATGAGCGCGCCACCCACCGTCGCAAACCACAGAATGGCGGTGGGTGAGGACAGGGCCAGTACAATTCCGCGACGGAACTCACGGAACAGCGACAGCCTGACAGTCACCTGTGATGTGTCGATATCGTTAACTGTACTGAAGGCAGCCATCAGCATTTTAACGGTGAACCCTGTCAGCAGAAGCCCTCCACCCGCCCAGATTATCCATCGCACTATCTCGAATTGCAGTAACACCGCCATGCCCGCCAGCGCCAGCACGGCATAAAAAAGATCGCCTATACAGGTGCCGATGCCCAGCGAAAATCCCTGAAAATACCCCCGCTGCATTGCCAGCGTAATCATTGCGATGTTGGCAATGCCGATATCCAGACACAGTGACAGACTTAAGAAAAACCCCGTCGAAAAGGACATCATCGCACTGCACTCCTGCACGAAAGAACCTCGCGCTGCGCCACCTGATATGTGCCTGTAAATTCTGTAAAAAGAGCCCATTCCGGAGAGCGAAGCGTAAACTGAAGCGGCGTCATTGAGTTCCCTGCCTGAACGTGAGTGACACCTTATTTCATTCTTTTACTCAGCTCAGGTATTGGAAAAAATTGCAGCGAAGGGATGAAGGGAGAGTCAGCCGACGGGGAAAGGGAATAAAGCGGGCGGTACGACATGATCCGCCCGGGGAACCTGGAGCAGAATAATCAGGCGGTGGTGTTAATGTTCCGCCCTACAGCCGGGTTCGCGGGAAGGGCAGTAACGCCTTCCACCAGTGTAGTGATGGTATCTGCCTGTTGGTTCAGGGTTTTCTTTAACAGCGTCGCATTGGCTTCACCACGTGCCTGCCATTGATCTAACCCTGCAGACAGCGTTGTGAGTTGCTGAATATCCATGCAGTTGCTCCTTATGTTGACTGAGCCCCAAACGGGGGTCACATAATACTGGCGACGGATTTCGCCAGTGGCGCATAAAGTATCGGCACATATACGCAAAACTTAAGCATGATTAACAGTACCGTGAAGCACACTGCTTATCGTGAAACAAACCGCGGCACAAAACTCACCGGAAAATTCAGCGAATTCGCGATAAAACACGCATCGTGAGCATCGTGGTGCAGCGCTTCTGCGCGCGCAGCGTCCGCCGGATCGCGCAATGTGACCAACGGCTTCAGCGTGATTTGCGTGAAATGCCCCCGCTCACCCTCGACCATTGTGCCCTCCGCCGCATCCTCATAAGCCTCGACGATGATACCGGCATCAGCGCACAGATGCAGATACCATAATTTATGGCAGGCGGACGCCGAGGCCAGCAACAGTTCTTCGGGATTCCAGCGCGTGGCATCGCCCCGAAAGGCCGGATCGGCACTCAGTGCGATGGTCGCTTTCCCCTCAGCGGCAAGCTCACCATTGCGGTCGTACGCGGTGTAGGAATCTGTACCGCTGCCACGGTTACCGGTCCAGCGAATGTGAATATGGTAATGATGTTCCCGATTAGCCATCTTGCATCCTTTAAAGGCTGAAGGTGATTCTGGAGACAGTATCCATCGTGATTTCAGGCCTGTAGCCCAGCGGATTGATGCTCAGAGCCTGATGTTATAACGGACAATATCATCCACCTGTGCCAGCTTATCGTACAATCTGCGGGCAGGATTGTTTTCATTTGTCACCCAATATACTTTCGCCCAGCCCAGTTCACGGGCTTCATCGCAGACTGCCACGATTAGGGCTTTTCCCGCACCTACGCCGCGCTTGTTTTCCTTAACAAAGAGATCTTCCAGATAGCATACGGGCCGAGTGACCCAGGTCCCCTCGTGTATCACACATATCGCGAAACCGATCACGCTGCCGTTTTGTTCGGCGAGTCGACACATGAGCGCGGAGTCAGGTGAATGGATTCTCTGCCAGGTAGATAGCGTGACGCTCTCATCCAGGTGATGACCATAAAACAGCAGGTAATCTTTCCAGAGCCCCAGCCAGGCTGCGTAATCATCCGGCAGGGCATTACGAACGTTAAGCATTGACGTTCCTTTTAGTCGATGGGCCAGATAACTCGCCGCTGTAATGCCATGACGACGCTACACATCGCGGATACGAAAACAGCGACTGACGGCTTGTTGGAGCCTGCTCAATCAGTAAAGCAGCAGTCTCCCTCAGAAGCTATCTTAATGCGATGGAGTCTGTAAAATCGTGGCTGATGACCATAATAACGATGACAGCGCAGGCGCAGTCAACCAGGGTATTACGAATGGCTCTGGGATTTTGCGATCCCTACTTAAGCGAGGCGGCGGCCCAGCCCTTTCTCAAAGAAAACCATAATATAAAGAAGTATATTTTCGACAGTCTGTCAGAAAAGCACTGAACTACACAGTCCCTCAAAAAAAGGGTGACCATGGATCATGGTGATTGTTAAACAGAGTGACAGCAAGCTCTGCCACACTGTTTAACAGAACATAACCTCAGAAAATTTTGAATAATTCATTATATAAATCAAAAAATTAACTCTTTTATAGCTACTTTAATATGCCTTACGGTGTTACTCAGTTGAATATATTCATTCTGACATTCTCGTCTTGTCTTTCAGAGAAAATATAAGTGGAAAGCCAGCCCAGGCCATTCGGACCGGCTTCCTTATAGATGATGGCGACAGGTCATCGGTTCATTCATGTACTCACAGAAATGCCAACATCGCCTTCTTACGCCACTTCTCCATTTTCCTGCCTGTACTCTTTCGGTGTCGTCGCATAGCTCTTCTTGAACACCGAATAGAAATACTGCAATGAGGGATAACCACACATCTGCGAGATTTCATTGATACTGAGTGACGAGCCCGCCAGCAGTTCCTTTGCCTTTTCCAGCTTTTCGCGATGGATCATGGCGTGAATCGTATCGCCGGTTTCGTCACGGAAACGTTTCTCCAGGTTAGAACGCGACAGGCCAATGGCATCCAGTACCTGCTCCACCTTAATGCCCTTACAGGCGTTAAAACGGATAAAATGCATCGCCTGAATCACTGCCGGATCGTGCAGCGAGCGGAAATCGGTTGAGCGGCGGGCAATCACTTTCACTGGCGGTACCAGAATGCGCTGGAGCGGCAGAACCTGCTTATCCAGCAGGCGGTGTAACAGCTTAGCGGCCTGATAACCCATCTGTCGTGAACCCTGAACTACCGAGGAAAGCGCGACGCGAGAGAGATAACGGGTCAGTTCTTCGTTGTCGATGCCAATTACGCACAGCTTCTCAGGCACCGGAATCTTCAGGTGCTCGCAGGCCTGCAGCAGATGACGCGCACGTGCATCAGTGACAGCAATAATGCCGGTATGCGGGGGAAGGGTTTGCAGCCAGTCGGCCAGGCGGTTTTGCGCGTGCTGCCAGTTCTCAGAGGCGGTTTCCATGCCCTGATAAACCACGCCCATATAGCGCTCACGCATGACGCGTTGGCGAAACGCCAGTTCGCGCTCCTGTGCCCAGCATTTACCACTGGAAGCCGGCAAACCGTAAAATGCAAAACGGTTGATACCGCGCGCTTTCAGGTGCAGGAAGGCACTTTCCACCAGCGCGCTGTTGTCGGTGGCAATGTAGTGTACCGGCGGGTAATCCTCTTCACGATGATAGGAGCCACCCACACCGACGACCGGCACCGCCACGTCTGCCAGCGAACGCTGAATGGCGCTGTCGTCATAATCCGCAATCACGCCGTCGCCCAGCCACTCATGGATATTGTCAATGCGGCAGCGGAAATCCTCCTCAATGAAAATATCCCAGTTTGTCTGTGAAGCTTGTAAATACTCGCCAACGCCTTCAACCACCTGACGATCGTAAACCTTGTTGGCGTTAAACAGCAGGGTAATGCGGTATCGTTTCTCATGCATAGTGGCAGCGTCCCGTTAACTCCCAGCGAATTGCATAGCACAGCTGGATGCATCACAGAAATGGTTTGCGCCACAGTGTGATCGTTCACACGATTACATACGGCGGCGCGTTGCGGTGTCCATCCAGACCGCCAGCAGCAAAATCGCCCCTTTTACGATGTACTGCCAGAAGGTCGGCACATCCATCATGCTCATGCCGTTATCCAGCGAGGCCATGATAAACGCGCCCATCACCGCCCCGGCGACGGATCCGACGCCGCCAGCCAGGCTGGTGCCGCCGATAACACAGGCTGCAATCGCATCCAGTTCGGCGATGTTCCCGGCAGAAGGCGATCCCGCGCCCAGACGTGAGCTGAGGATCAGCCCCGCGATCGCCACCATCAGGCCATTGATGGCAAACACCGCCAGCTTGGTGCGCGCCACATTGATACCGGAAAGCCGGGCGGCATCAATATTGCCGCCGATGGCGTAAATGCGGCGGCCAAAAGCCGTGCGGGTGGCCATAAACATTCCCGCCAGCAGCAGCAATGCCAGCAGCAGTACCGGAGTAGGTACGCCACGGTAATCATTCAGCAGCCAGATCGCCCCCAGCACCAGCACGGCGGTGATCGCCTGGCGTGCCACGGTGCTTGTCGCCGCCGGTTGAGCCAGCCCCAACTGCTGACGACGCAGCCGTAAGCGCCACTGCCACAGAATAAACAGTGCCAGGCCGATAAAGCCAAAACCAAAACCGAAGCCGCCTGGCAAATAGCTTTGCCCAATCTGGGACATCGCCGGACTGGTCGGGGCAACGGTAGTTCCGTCGGTGATACCGACCAGGATGCCGCGAAACGCCAGCATACCGGCCAGCGTTACGATAAACGAAGGCACCTTGCGGTAGGCCACCCACCAGCCATTCCAGGTGCCCAGCAGCAGGCCAAGCACCAGCGTGACCACAATGGTCAGTGGCAGCGGCCAGCCCAGCCAGACGTCAAAGATCGCCGCCGCGCCGCCCAGCAGCCCCATCATAGAGCCAACTGAGAGGTCGATCTCAGCGGAGATAATAACAAACACCATGCCCACCGCCAGGATGCCGGTTATCGCTGTCTGGCGCAGCAGGTTAGAGACGTTGCGCGGGCTGAGCCAGGCACCGTCAGTAGTCCAGGTAAAAAACAGGGCAATCAACACAATCGCCCCCAGCATGACCAGCACCTGCAAATTACGCAGGCCGAGCTTGCTGGAGACGGGCTTGTTGGCCGGCGTCGATACGGCGGGCTTGGTTTCGCTGTTAAGCATAATGTTCACTCCGCAGAGCGGCTTCCATCACCTGCTCCTGAGTCAGATTGTCGTTAATCAGATCGGCTTTGATTTGCCCTTCATGCATCACCAGAATGCGGTCGCTGAGGCCCAGCACTTCGGGCAACTCAGACGAGATCACAATGACGGAGATGCCCTGCTGTACCAGCGCATTGATAAGCACATAAATTTCCTGCCGCGCACCCACATCAATACCGCGCGTGGGCTCATCCAGAATCAGAATTTTTGGATTGAGCAGCAGGCATTTCGCCAGAATCGCTTTTTGCTGGTTGCCGCCGCTGAGGCGGCCAATCGGCAGTTCAGGTGACGAGGTTTTGACCCGCAGGCGGGCGATAGCGGCATTAATGGCGTGCAGCTCGCTGGCTTCGTCAATTGTGGACAGGCGCTGGCTGAACTGATCCAGCGCCGCCAGAGTGATGTTTTTGCCCACGCCCATCAGCGGCACAATGCCGACTTTTTGCGATCCTCCGGTACCATGGCAATGCCGTGCGCGATCGCCTCCTGACAGTCGCGGATAGTCACTTTGTTGCCGTTAATCCGGATCTCACCCTGCCAGCGACCAGGCCAGACGCCAAACAGACACTGAACGGTTTCCGTTCGGCCAGCACCGACTAATCCGGCGATACCAAGGATCTCTCCCTTACGCAGGGTAAAGGACAGGTTATTCACGCGCTTGATGTGGCGGTTGACCGGGTGCCAGGCCGTCAGGTTGCTGACCTGCAGCACCGTGTCGCCAATCTCGTGAGGTGAATGTGGATAGAGCGCCGTGAGTTCACGTCCGACCATCATGGTGATGATATCGTCCTCACTCAGGCCCGCCGCCGGACGAGTGGCAATATGCTGACCATCGCGAATCACGCAGATGGTGTCCGAAATCGCCCGCACCTCGTTCAGTTTGTGCGAGATATAAATACAGGCGATACCGTGCTCGCGCAGGTTGTGGATGATACTGAGCAGTACCGTGGTTTCCTGCTCGGTCAGCGAGGACGTCGGCTCATCGAGGATAAGCAGCCGCACCTGTTTGTTGAGCGCCCGCGCAATCTCCACCAGCTGCTGCTGCCCCAGGCCCAGCTCACCCACGCGCGTGTCGGGCGAGACGTTAAGTTTGACCCGTTCCAGCAACTGCTGGCAGCGCAGCGTCATGGTTTCATCGTCCACCATGCCAAAGCGCCCCAGCTCTGCGCCCAGGAAGATGTTCTCCATCACGGTCAGTTGCCGTACCAGCGCCAGCTCCTGATGGATAATGACAATCCCTTTGCGTTCGGTATCGCGAATAGTCTGTGCCTGGATCGGGTCCCCGGAAAACTGAATCTGCCCCTCAAACTCCCCGTGCGGATACAGTCCGCACAGGATTTTCATCAGGGTCGATTTGCCAGAGCCGTTTTCACCACACAACGACAGCACTTCACCGGCATCCAGTTGCAGGCTGACGTTGTCCAGCGCCTTCACCGCGCCGAAACGCTTGGTGATATTTTTCATTTCCAGCAACATCGGTCTTCTCCTTCGCAGGATGGCGATCAGAGTTCACTCTTCTTGTGGAAACCGTCTTTCACCACGGTACTGTCGATATTGTCTTTGTTGACCTCGATGGGTGTCAGCAGGCGCGACGGCACGTCTTTCAGGCCGTTGTTGAGTTTGGCATTGCTGGCTGGCGTCTGACCGTTGCCCAGCTCGACGGCGACATTAGCTGCTTCAGTCGCCAGTTCTTTAATCGGTTTGTACACCGTCATGGTTTGCGTGCCATTCATGATACGTTTGATGGCGGCCAGATCGGCATCCTGCCCGGAGATGGCGACCTTACCGGCCAGCCCCTGCGCGCTGAGCGCCTGGATCGCTCCCCCCGCGGTAGCATCGTTTGAGGCCACAACGGCATCGATGTGGTTTTTATTGGCGGTCAGGGCGTTTTCCATGATTTTCAGTGCATTTTCCGGCAGCCAGGCATCAACCCACTGATCACCGACAACTTTTATGCTGCCATTATCAATAGAGGGTTTTAACACCTTCATCTGCCCTTCGCGGAACAGGCGGGCGTTATTATCGACAGGCGATCCGCCCATCAGGAAGTAATTGCCTTTGGGCACTTTTTTCACCAGGCTTTCGGCCTGCATTTCGCCGACTTTTTCATTATCAAACGAAATATAGAAATCGATATCGGCATTATTAATCATGCGATCATAGGCCAGAACTTTAATGCCTTCGCGTTTCGCTTCTGCCACGACGTTACTTAATACCTGACCGTTGTAGGGAATAATAACCAGCACATCCACGCCGCGGTTAATCATATTTTCGATTTGCGACATTTGCGTTTCTTCATTGCCATTGGCAGACTGCACGAAGACTTTCGCGCCCTTTGCTTCCGCCTGTTTAACGAAGATATCGCGGTCTTTTTGCCAGCGTTCCAGACGTAAATCGTCAATGGCCATGCCGATTTTGACTTCTTTTGCCAGACTGGCCTGACTGAACAGCGTAAGCGCCGCAAGCGCAGCGAGTAATGCGGGTTTCATTTTCATCATGGTCATCCTGTAGGGAACGGTTATTGTCGTTGTAAGGCTATGAACCAGGCGGATGAATTGTTCACCTTATTTTTACCTGCCAGCAATTACTGATTTTTATCCGGCTATTACGTTTTTTGGTTTATTTCTGAATTTTTGAGCGCGATCCAAATTTTAACATTTTCAGACTCGCCGTTACCGCAAACTGCACAGCATGAGGTCATCTCATTGTCATATTTTTTTGCGAGCAAGCGCACAATAAATAATTCTCTTACTGCCTGTGTGAAATATCGTAATTGAGTGGTCAGAAAGCGGATACGCACAATATGGCTTCTGGGTAACCCATTCGGGACCACTGTTAAGGAGCAAACCATGCACGCTTATTTTGACCAGCTTGATCGCGTTCGCTACGAAGGCGCAAAAACCAGTAATCCTCTGGCCTTCCGCCACTACAACCCTGACGAAGTCATCCTGGGGAAAACCATGGCTGAGCATCTGCGCTTCGCCGCCTGTTACTGGCACACCTTCTGCTGGAATGGCGCGGACATGTTTGGTGTCGGCGCTTTTGATCGTCCATGGCAAAAAGCGGGCGATGCGCTGGCGCTGGCCAAACTGAAAGCGGACGTTGCCTTTGAGTTTTTCCACAAGCTGAACGTGCCTTACTACTGCTTCCACGATGTGGACGTCTCACCTGAAGGTGACTCCATAAAAAGCTATCGCGAAAACCTGGCGGTAATGACCGATACGTTGCAGGCGAAACAGCAGGAAACGGGCTTAAAACTACTCTGGGGCACCGCTAACTGCTTTACACATCCGCGCTACGGTGCGGGTGCCGCCACCAATCCGGATCCGGAAGTGTTTTCCTGGGCCGCCAGTCAGGTGTGCAGTGCAATGAAAGCGACCCAAACGCTGGGGGGCGAAAACTACGTACTGTGGGGCGGACGCGAAGGCTATGAAACGCTGTTAAATACCGACCTGCGCCAGGAGCGCGAGCAGATTGGCCGCTTTATGCAGATGGTCGTTGAACATAAGCACAAAATCGGCTTCCAGGGCACGGTCCTGATTGAACCCAAACCGCAGGAGCCGACCAAACATCAGTACGATTATGACGTTGCGACGGTTTATGGCTTCCTGAAGCAGTTTGGCCTGGAAAAAGAGATTAAGGTAAATGTGGAAGCCAACCATGCCACGCTGGCGGGTCACTCATTCCATCACGAAATAGCGACGGCGATTGCGCTGGGTGTATTTGGTTCGGTCGATGCCAATCGGGGTGATGCCCAGTGTGGCTGGGACACCGATCAGTTCCCGGTCAGCGTGGAAGAGAACGCGCTGGTGATGTATGAAATTATCAAAGCAGGCGGCTTTACCACAGGCGGCTTAAACTTTGATGCCAAAGTACGTCGGCAGAGCACCGACAAGTACGATCTGTTCTATGGACACATCGGAGCCATGGACACGATGGCACTGGCGTTGAAAGTGGCGGCGCGTATGCTGTCTGACGGTGAGCTTGATCAGCGCGTGGCACAGCGCTACAGCGGCTGGAACGGGGAGTTTGGTCAGCAGATTTTGAAAGGTGAGTTTTCACTGGAAACGCTCGCGGCCCATGCGCACCAGCAGCAGTTCAATCCGCAACATCGCAGCGGTCGCCAGGAGCAACTGGAAAACCTGGTGAATCATTACCTCTATGACTTCTAATCCGTAAGGAGCGCGACATGGTAATCGGGATCGATATCGGCACATCCGGCGTAAAAGTCGTGTTGCTGGATGTGCAAGGGCAGGTGGCGGCGGTGGAAACGGCCCCACTAACGGTTTCCCGCCCGCATCCGTTATGGAGCGAGCAAGATCCCGAAAGCTGGTGGCAGGCCACGGATAAGGCAATGCAGGCACTGGCACAACGGCACGACCTGAGCACGGTGAAAGCTGTGGGCCTGACAGGACAGATGCACGGCGCGACCTTGCTGGACGCGCAGCATAGGGTGCTGCGTCCCGCCATTCTCTGGAACGACGGACGCAGCGGCGATCAGTGCCGTGAACTGGAGCAGCGGGTACCTGACTCTCGGCGCATCACCGGTAACCTGATGATGCCAGGTTTTACCGCGCCCAAACTATTATGGGTGCAACAGCACGAACCAGACATTTTTGCCCGGATTGCCAGGGTGCTTCTGCCTAAAGATTACCTGCGCTGGCGCCTGAGCGGCGAGTTTGCCAGCGACATGTCTGATGCAGCCGGAACCATGTGGCTGGATGTGGAAAAGCGTGACTGGAGTGAGGAGATGCTCGCGGCCTGCGGGCTGGATCACAGCCAGATGCCAGCCCTGTTCGAAGGCAACCAGATTACCGGTACTTTATCAGCCGCGATCGCGCAGCGCTGGTCGCTGCCGCAGGTGCCGATCGTGGCGGGCGGTGGCGATAACGCGGCAGGCGCGGTCGGCGTCGGCATGGTCGCGCCGGGGCAAGGGATGTTGTCACTCGGTACCTCCGGCGTGTACTTCGTGGTCAGCGAAGGCTATCTCAGCAATCCCGAGCAGGCGGTACACAGCTTTTGTCATGCGCTGCCGCAGCGCTGGCACCTGATGTCGGTAATGCTGAGCGCCGCTTCCTGCCTGGACTGGGCAGCGTCACTGACGGGCTGCGATGATGTCCCGCACCTGTTAGCCGAAGCGGAACGTGCAAAAGACGATGCGCCCCCCTTGTGGTTTTTGCCTTATCTTTCCGGTGAACGCACACCGCATAATAATCCGCATGCCTGCGGCAGCTTCTTTGGGTTTACCCACCAGCATGGGCGACCCGAGCTGGCGCGCGCCGTGCTGGAAGGCGTCGGTTTTGCGCTGGCGGATGGCATGGATGTGGTTCACGACTGCGGCGTAACACCCGAAAGCATCATGCTGATTGGCGGTGGAGCACGAAGTCGCTACTGGCGGCAGATGCTGGCAGATATCAGCGGACAAACACTGGACTACTGCGAAGGTGGCGATGTCGGCCCGGCGCTGGGTGCCGCCCGACTGGCGCAGATGGCAATAGATAACAATCTGACCATTCCGGCCCTGAAGCAGGTGCAGCGCCATGAGCCAGATCCGGCTCGTCATGCACATTATCAGCCGAGACGTGAGACGTTCAGTCGGTTGTATCAGCAGTTGCTGCCGCTGATGAATCAGTAATTCAGAAAAAAGGGGCAACAGGGTTGCCCCTTTTTCTTTTAACCAATCGCCCCCAGCGCATCGTCCTGGCTTTGCTTTTTCGGCAGCAGGAACAGCGTTGCTGCAATATCCAGCAGGTAGATCAGGGCCAGTAGCGTGATAGCAGCCACGAAGGAGAATTTACCCGCCAGCAGCCCGATTACCAACGGACCCAATCCACCGACGCCGCGCCCCAGATTAAACAATACGTTCTGCGCGGTCGCACGAACCTGCGGCGGAAAGGTATCTGAGATCAATGCGCCATAGCCGCCAATCATACCGTTGACGAACAGGCCCATCAGCGCACCGGTAAACAGCATCACGGTCGGATCGCGCAGTTGCGCATAAACCACAACCATCACGACCGCACCGAACTGGTAAAGCAGGAAGATTTTCCAGCGCGCAAAGCGATCGGCCAGCACGCCAAACAGCCAGATGCCAAAGGTCATGCCCACCACGGTTACTGCCGTCCAGACGCCGGATTTGGTCAGACTGAAACCGAAGTTAGAGGACAGGTAGCTGGGCATCCAGATCATCAGGCCGTAATAACCGAAGTTCTGAACGGAACAGAGAATAAAGATCCCCAAGCTGGCTTTGCTGGTGGCACGGTCTTTAAACAGCAGTTTCAGTCGGGCGGGAAAGGACAGCGAGGGAACATGTTTAATTTGACGGGTGAAGCTCTCGGGTTCGCCCATGCTGCGGCGAATAACAAATGACACCAGCGCGGGCAGTAATCCCACCAGGAACATGCCGCGCCAGCCAATCACACTCAGTAAAGGCGGGGTGATAAATGCCGCCAGCAGTACGCCGAGTTGCCAGCCGATGCCGACCCAGGCCGAGGCGCGGTTGCGCTTTTCTGCCGGCCAGGCTTCTGCAATCAGCGCCATGCCGATGCCAAACTCACCGCCCAGTCCCATGCCCGCCAGCGTACGGTACGCCAGCAGATCCCAGTAACCCTGCGCCACTGCACACAATCCGGTAAAGACAGAGAACATCAGTATCGTGATGGTTAACACACGAATGCGCCCATAGCGATCGCTGAGGTGGCCAAACACAATGCCGCCGATGACCGCGCCGATCAGCGTCCAGGTCACCAGTGAACCAGCCTGTGACGGATCCAGTGCCAGCGACAGGCTGATAGCGGGCAGCATAAACCCGAGAATCAGCAGATCGAATCCGTCCATGGCATAACCGCTGACGGCAGCCAGCATCGCTTTCGCAGGCGTAATGCTCTGCTTAACAGGGAAAGAAGAGGACATGAGTGCGCACCCGTTGGTTAAAAAACTGGCGCAAGTATAAAGAGCTAAGAGGATGGGGTCTATGCAGAATAGCCGGAGCCGTGCGCCTTATGGCGCACGGTTGCGCGAGATCAAGACGGTTTGTTGCTACCGTCGTCGTCACCGGATAACAGCGCGTCCAGCCTGTCGCCGCCCACGTGACGGAAATCCTGACCTTTCACGAAGTAGAAAATGATTTCGCAGATATTCTGGCAGCGGTCACCGATACGTTCGATGGCGCGGGCGCAAAACAGCGCCGTCAGAACGCTGGGAATCGTCCGAGGATCTTCCATCATGTAAGTCATCAGCTGACGCACAATGCCTTCGTACTCTTTATCCACTTTCTTGTCTTCGCGGTAGATCTGCACGGCTTCGTTAAGATCCATGCGCGCAAAGGCATCCAGCACATCATGCAGCATCTGCACAGTATGACGGCCCAGCGATTCCAGGCTGACCAGCAGCGGCAGATGTTGCTGGCCAAACTTCTCCAGCGCAGTGCGGCTGATTTTCTCGGCAACATCGCCGATGCGTTCCAGTTCGGAGATGGTTTTGATAATCGCCATGACCAGACGTAAATCGATAGCGGTCGGCTGACGTTTGGCGATGATGCGCACACAGGCTTCATCAATCTCCACTTCCATCATGTTGACCTTCTGGTCGCCATCAATGACGCGCTGGGCCAGTTCGCCGTCCAGATTATGCATGGCGGTAATGGCATCGGTCAGCTGCTGCTCAACCATGCCGCCCATGATCATCACCTGCGTGCGGATGTGCTCCAGCTCAGCGTTAAACTGACCGGAGATGTGTTTATTCAGATTTAAACTGTCCATGGCGATCTCCTGTCTAATCAGCCGTAGCGACCTGTAATGTAGTCTTCCGTTTGTTTCTGTGCCGGCTTGGTGAACAGCGTGTCGGTGTCGCTGAATTCAATCAGTTCGCCCAGATACATAAACGCCGTGTGGTCGGAACAACGTGCCGCCTGCTGCATGTTGTGTGTCACGATCACGACGGTGTAATCCTGCTTCAGTTCAGTAATGAGTTCTTCGATACGGCCGGTAGAAATGGGATCCAGCGCTGAACAGGGCTCATCCAGCAGCAGGACTTCCGGACGAATGGCGATACCGCGCGCAATACACAGACGCTGCTGCTGGCCGCCTGACAGACTGTAGCCACTCTGATGCAGCTTGTCTTTGGTTTCAGTCCACAGGGCTGCCTTGGTAAGCGCCCACTGCACACGCTCGTCCATATCGGCGCGAGACAGCTTTTCAAACAAGCGCACGCCAAAGGCGATATTGTCATAAATCGACATCGGGAAAGGCGTCGGCTTCTGGAACACCATGCCAACCCGGGCGCGCAGCAGGGCGATATCCTGGTTGGACGCCAGAATGTTGTCACCGTCCAGCAGAATATCCCCTTCCGCGCGCTGCTCGGGATAGAGCGAATACATTTTATTGAAGGTTCGCAGCAAAGTGGATTTACCACAGCCTGAAGGGCCGATAAAGGCCGTCACCTGATTCTTCGCAATATCCAGGTTGATGTTCTTCAGAGCGTGAAACTTGCCGTAATAAAAATTCAGATTACGGACCTGAATCTTACCCGCTGATGCAGTCGCAGTACTCATTGCTTTTCTCTCTTATACGACACCGCACAGGGCCGTGTCAGTCGTTAACCGTGTTTACCCTTGGCGAATACCACGCGTGCTACGATATTTAACAGCAACACACAGAGGGTAATAATCAGTACGCCCGCCCAGGCCAGACTTTGCCACTCGGCGAACGGACTCATCGCAAATTTAAAGATGGTGACCGGAAGGTTTGCCAGCGGCTGCATCATGTCGGTGCTCCAGAACTGGTTCGACAGCGCAGTAAACAGCAGCGGCGCGGTTTCGCCCGCGATGCGCGCTACCGCCAGCAGCACACCCGTAATAATCCCGGATACGGACGCTTTCAGCGTAATGGCGGAAATCATCTTCCATTTCGGCGTACCCAGCGCATAGGCTGCTTCGCGCATGCTGTCAGGTACCAGTCGTAACATGTTTTCCGTCGTGCGAATCACTATTGGAATCTGTAACAACGCCAGCGCTATCACACCTGCCCAGCCTGAGAAGTGGTGCATCTGCGCCACGACAATGGTGTAGACAAACAGGCCCACAACAATCGATGGGGCAGACAGCAGGATGTCGTTAATGAAACGAATCACTTCCGCCAGTAAAGACTTACGACCATATTCTGCCAGATACACACCCGCCAGAATGCCCAGTGGCGTGCCAATGAATGTCGACCATAAAATCAGTAAACCGCTACCTACCAGCGCATTGGCTAATCCGCCTCCCGCCGTGTTTGGCGGCGGTGTGGACTCGGTAAACAGCGACCATGAAAGCCCGTCAATGCCGCGGCTCACGGTGGTAAACAAAATCCAGACCAGCCAGAATAAGCCAAATGCCATCGTCAGCAAGGACAGCGTTAAGGCGATTTTGTTCTTGGTGCTACGCCACGACTGCATTTTGCGACGTGACGCTTCCAGTTCGGCCCGAGCCTGTACTTCCATTGTTGTCATGATCGCGCTCCTTCACTTTTTGCCAGACGCATAATCATTAACTTGGAAATCGCCAGCACAATAAAGGTGATAACAAACAGAATCAGGCCCAGTTCCATCAGTGCCGCTACGTGAACACCCGATTCGGCTTCAGCAAACTCATTCGCCAGTGCCGAGGTGATACTGTTGCCTGGCATAAACAGTGAGGCACTGTCGAGCTGGTAGGTGTTACCGATAATAAAGGTGACCGCCATGGTTTCGCCCAGCGCACGTCCCAGGCCCAGCATGATGCCGCCGATGACGCCGTTTTTAGTAAACGGCAACACGATGCGCCAGATCACTTCCCACGTTGTACAGCCGATCCCATAGGCTGACTCTTTCATCATCACCGGCGTCTGCTCAAACACGTCGCGCATGACTGAAGCAATATAGGGAATGATCATGATGGCCAGAATCACACCTGCGGCCAGAATACCGATACCAAACGCCGGACCGGAGAACAGAGCGCCAATAATCGGAATGCCCGAGAGGACATCACCAACGGGCGTCTGGAAATATTCTGCGAACAGCGGAGCAAAGATAAATAAGCCCCACATACCATAAACAATACTCGGAATCGCAGCGAGCAGCTCAATTGCGGTTCCCAGTGGACGTCGTAACCAGCCTGGTGAGAGTTCGGTCAGAAAAAGAGCAATACCGAAACTGACCGGTACCGCAATAATCAACGCAATGATTGAGGTGACAAGTGTGCCGTAAATCGGCACCAGTGCACCGAATTGTTCGTTAGGGGCGTCCCAGGTTTTGGTCCACAAAAACGCGAAACCAAATTTCTGTATGCTTGGCCAGGAAGAGAAGATCAGGGAGACGATAATGCCGCCCATAAGCAACAGAACAATCAGCGCAGAGAGTTTTACCAGCGCGCCAAAAATTCGGTCACCTTGCTTACCTGGGGCTTTGAATGCCGACTTCGTTGCAGCCATAGAAGTCTTCGTCCTCAGAAGTTATCAGGGCGGCAGACGCCGCCCTTGAAGGCTGACCAGCACGCAGGCTGGTCAGGGTCATTCACTTACTTATAAAGCGCTTTACCAGAACTGTCTTTGATATTGGCTTTCCAGGCAGCACGGATCTGCTGAACCACGCTCTCCGGCAGGGTGGCATAATCCAGCGCATTGGCCGTTTTACCGCCATCTTTGTAGGCCCAGTCAAAGAACTTCAGGACTTCGGCACCTTTCGCCGCATTAGTCTGATCTTTGTAAATCAGGATAAAGGTGGTTGAGGTGATCGGCCATGCATCATTGCCTTTCTGGAAGGTCAGATCCTGAGCAAACGATTTGCTCCAGTCTGCGCCTTTCGCGGCATTAGAGAAGCTGGTTTCGCTTGGCGCAACCGCTTTGCCGTCCGCATCCATCAGTTTGGTATAGGTCAGGTTATTCTGTTTGGCATACGCGTACTCAACGTAACCAATAGAACCTGGCAGACGCTGTACAAACGCTGCCACGCCATCGTTACCTTTACCGCCCAGACCGGTTGGCCAGTTAACGGTGTTGCCTTTACCAATTTTGCTGTTCCACTCTTCGTTCACTTTCGCCAGGTAGCTGGTGAAAACGAAAGAGGTACCTGAACCATCCGCGCGACGCACCACGTTGATGTTGGTATCGGGCAGTTTCACGCCTGGGTTCAGTTTAACAATCGCAGGATCGTTCCACTTTTTGATGTTACCCAGATAGATGTCGCCAACGGTTTTACCGTCCAGCGTCAGCTGACCAGATTTGATGCCTGGCAGGTTAACCGCCAGCACCACGCCACCGATTACGGTAGGGAACTGGAACAGACCATATTTCTGCAGATCTTCGTCTTTCATAGGCGCATCGGAGGCACCGAAATCAACGGTTTTGGCGATAATTTGTTTTACACCGCCAGATGAACCAATGCCCTGATAGTTGATTTTGCTACCGGTGGCTTGCTGATACTCTGCTGCCCACTTGGCATAAACCGGCGCCGGGAATGTACCGCCAGCACCGGTCAGATCGGTGGCTGCAAATGCAGAAACCGCACTAACGGCAAGAGAGGCGGCGAGGATTCGGGCTACGGTGCTACGCATCAGTGTCATGTTCCCTCCAGGGGAGAAAAGTCAGGCTAAGTGCCTTTTTAGTAAGAGTCAGTGATTGCTGCAGGAGGGAAAATAGGACAGTTTAGTGACAGAAAAATGTAGTTAATATTACAGTTATATGACAGGCACAATTATTGCTCATTTCATAAGACTCCTCTCGAAAAGGACATGTTCGATGAGATTTATGAAGAAGCTTCTGGTGTGCAATGTCGTCCTGCTCTGTACGCTGGCAGGCTTAAAGGCGGATGATACGACACCCACGATTCATTTAGATAAATTTTATACCGCAGCTAATAACAAAGGCGCTCTGGCTATATTGGGTTATTACGGCGCCGTTAAACAATCATCCGTCGATGTTGAAGGTGTTATTGCAATGAAAGATAAGATTAAAGACTTAACAAAAACGCTATAAAATCAGGCAAATATCCTCAGTCAACTCGCCAAAAGCTAAGCAACAATGAGGATACGATCAATAACCTGCAGCGTTCACTCGATGAGGCTAACCGCAAAATCAGCGATCAACAGCGTGCACTGGAGCAATGCAGTAGCAAGATCAAATAAATGAAACGCGTGAATCCCGTCGGGGATTCACGCATAAGATGCATTACTCGACCGTTACCGATTTCGCCAGGTTACGCGGCTGATCCACATCGGTGCCTTTGATCAGGGCCACATGATAGGAGAGCAGCTGGAGCGGCACGGTATAGAAGATAGGCGCAATGGCCTCTTCGACGTGCGGCAGAGGAATGATTTTCATTCCTTCGCTGTCACTGAAACCGGCATCCTGATCGGCAAACACGTACAGCAGACCGCCACGTGCGCGTACTTCTTCGATATTCGATTTCAGCTTCTCTAACAGTTCATTGTTCGGTGCCACCACAATGACCGGCATATCGGCATCGATCAACGCCAGCGGACCGTGCTTGAGTTCCCCTGCCGCATAGGCTTCCGCATGAATATACGAGATCTCCTTCAGCTTGAGCGCCCCTTCCATCGCGATAGGGTACTGATCACCACGGCCAAGGAACAGGGCATGGTGCTTATCAGAGAAATCTTCGGCCAGGTTTTCAATCAGCTTGTCCTGCGCCAGCATTTGCTCAATGCGGCTTGGCAGAGCCTGCAGACCATGCACAATTTCGTGCTCTTTTTCTGCGGACATGCCGTTCAGGCGACCGAGTTTTGCCACCAGCATCAGCAGTACGGTCAGTTGAGTGGTAAAGGCCTTTGTAGAGGCTACACCAATCTCCGTACCCGCTTTGGTCATCAGCGCCAGATCGGATTCACGTACCAGCGACGAACCCGCGACGTTACAGATAGCCAGCGATCCCAGGTACCCCAGCTCTTTCGACAGGCGCAGCGCGGCCAGCGTATCCGCCGTTTCCCCCGACTGAGACAGGGTAATCAGCAGGCTGTTTTTACGTACCGCCGATTTGCGGTAGCGGAATTCGGACGCAATCTCGACATCACAAGGGAGGTTTGCCAGCGCCTCGAACCAGTAACGCGAGACCATGCCAGAGTTGTAAGAAGTGCCACAGGCGATGATCTGGATGTGCTCAACCTTGCTGAGCAGCGCTTCTGCATTCGGCCCCAGTTCGCTGAGATCGACTGCACCGTGATTAAAACGCCCCGTTAAGGTGTTTTTAATCGCATTTGGCTGCTCATAGATCTCTTTTTGCATGTAATGGCGATAGATACCTTTATCACCGGCATCGTACTGTACGCTGGATTCGATCTCGGCGCGGCGCACGGTATTACCCGCACGATCGACGATCGTGACATCGCGACGGCTGATTTCAGCGATATCGCCCTCTTCCAGATAAATAAAGCGGCGAGTGACCGGCAACAGTGCCAGTTGGTCAGAAGCAATGAAATTTTCACCCACACCACGGCCGATGACCAGTGGGCTGCCTGAACGGGCGGCCACCAGACACGATGGATCGCGACTGTCCATGATCACCATGCCATAGGCACCGCGTAGTTGGGGAATCACACGCTGCACGACTTCACGCAGCGAACCGCCCTTTTTCTGCTCCAGATGAACCAGATGCGCTACCACTTCGGTATCGGTTTCTGAGCTGAAATGGTAACCCTGCGCAATCAGCGCTTCACGAAGCGGCTCATGGTTTTCGATAATACCGTTGTGCACTATAACGATATGCTCAGAAACGTGCGGATGCGCATTGGCCTCTGAGGGTTCGCCATGGGTTGCCCAGCGCGTATGCGCGATACCGGTTCCGCCGTTCAGAGGTTGTTCTTCCGCTGCGGCAGCCAGCATCTGAACTTTGCCCAGACGACGCAAACGGGTAACATGACCTTGCTGATCGACGACGGCCAGACCGGCTGAGTCATAACCGCGGTATTCCAGGCGGCGTAAACCTTCTAACAAAATTTCTGCGATATCACGTTGTGCTACTGCACCAACAATTCCACACATAAGTTATTTCCTGACTTCATGGCTGTTTGCCATTGCGTTGTCATATGACCTGATAGTCCGGCATTGCCGGTTCCCCGAGCCTTGTAGAGAGTGGGGATTATAGTTTTGGTACTGCAAGCGGCCCGTTTAGCCCGGGCCGTAAAAATTATTTTTTCTTCTGCGGGCGCTGCCAGCCGGCTTTGTGATTCTGCTCTTTACGGTTATAGACCAGATCGGCAGTGGAAATGTCTTTCATCACCGTTGTTCCGGCGGCAATCGTTGCGCCTGCCGCCACACTCACCGGGGCGACCAGTTGCGTATCCGAGCCAACAAATACATTGTCACCAATAACGGTTTTGAATTTATTTGCGCCATCGTAATTGCAGGTAATCGTCCCTGCACCGATATTCACATTGGCACCGATCTCCGCATCACCCAGATAAGACAGGTGACCTGCTTTAGAGCCTTTCCCGAGTCGGGCTTTTTTCATTTCAACGAAATTGCCGACGTGGGCGGCCTGGGCCAGTTCACTGCCGGGACGTAAACGCGCGAACGGGCCGACCGTACAGTCAGTGGCCAGATTCGCATCCTCGATCACCGAATAGGGGCTAATCTCGCAATCATCGCTGATGACGCTGTTTTTAATGACGCAGCCCGCACCAATTTTGACCCGATTGCCCAGCGTTACCTGGCCTTCAATAATGACATTGACGTCGATCTCAACGTCCCGACCATGCTGCAGCGTGCCGCGCAGGTCGAAGCGTGCCGGATCGCGTAGCATAACGCCCGCAAGCAGCAGTTTTTCTGCCTGCTCCTGCTGGTAAGTGCGCTCGAGAGTTGCCAGTTGCAGACGGTTGTTTACGCCATCGGTTTCGCTATTGCGTGCCGGGTGTACCGCATTGATGACCCGACCTTCCTGATGCGCCAGGGCAATGATGTCGGTAATGTAATATTCACCCTGAGCATTATTATTGGTAAGTTTTGCCAGCCAGCGTTTTAGATCACCACCGTTAGCGATCAGGATGCCAGTATTGATTTCATTAATGGCCAGTTGCACAGGGCTGGCATCTTTCTGCTCAATAATGCCGACGATGGTGCCATTTTCACGCACGATGCGGCCGTAGCCCGTAGGGTTATCCAGTACGACGGTTAACAGTCCAATCCCGCCTTCCGGCTTCGCGTCGCGCAGACGTTGTAATGTCTCTTCAGAAATCAGCGGAACATCACCATAAAGCATCATGATGTCTTCGTCGTCTGCAAAGTGCGGAGCTGCCTGCTGCATGGCATGCCCGGTACCGAGTTGTTCTGCCTGCAACACCCAGTTAACGGCACTGTCGGTTAACGTGGCTTTGAGCTGGTCACCGCCGTGTCCGTAAACCAGATGAACCTGTTGCGCACCCAGCCCTTTTGCGGCATCAATGACGTGCTGAACCATCGGTTTACCTGCCAGCGTATGCAAGACTTTTGGCAGATCGGAATACATACGGGTGCCCTTGCCAGCCGCAAGAATCACCACACTCATCGCACTGTTAGACATATCTATCCTGACTGATTTTTGACTGAGGAACGTTAAACGATTTAGCCCTGAGATTACTACATTTTTCTCGTTCCGAAATTAGCTATTATCCCGCTATCCGGGCTTCAGATAAAAAAAATGCCAGCCCAATGGGCTGGCATTTCGTGACGCATAAAGCCGGATTACATCGCTTTTTTGGTCAGCTCGATCACGCGCAGTTTGGCAATGGCTTTCGCCAGTTCTGCAGAAGCCTGAGCATAGTCCACGTCGCCGTGGCTGCTGTTCATATGCTCTTCTGCTTTACGTTTTGCTTCCAGGGCACGCGCTTCGTCCAGATCGGTACCGCGAATAGCGGTATCGGCCAGAACGGTAGTGCTGCCAGGCTGCACTTCCAGCACGCCGCCAGAGAGGTAAATAAACTCCTCTTCGCCGTGCTGTTTCACGATACGGATCATTCCAGGCTTAATGGCAGTCAGCAGCGGGGCGTGGCCAGGGAAAATCCCCAGTTCACCTTCGCTACCTGACACCTGAATTTTCTGTACCAGACCAGAGAACAGTTGGCTCTCTGCACTGACAACATCCAGGTGATAAGTCATAGCCATAATTTTCCTCCTGGGAAACCGTTATTACAGTTTCTTCGCTTTTTCGACCGCTTCTTCGATGGCACCAACCATGTAGAAGGCCTGCTCTGGCAGGTGGTCAAATTCACCTTCCATGATGCCTTTAAAGCCACGGATGGTGTCTTTCAGCGTCACGTATTTACCTGGAGAACCGGTGAACACTTCTGCTACGAAGAACGGCTGAGACAGGAAGCGCTGAATCTTACGCGCACGTGCCACCAGCAGTTTGTCTTCTTCAGACAGTTCGTCCATACCCAGGATGGCGATAATGTCTTTCAGTTCCTGATAACGCTGCAGCAGTGACTGTACGCCACGTGCAACATCGTAGTGCTCCTGACCCACAACCAGTGGATCCAGCTGACGGCTGGTTGAGTCCAGCGGATCAACGGCTGGGTAGATACCCAGAGAGGCGATCTGACGGCTCAGGGTGACTGTTGAGTCTAAGTGAGCAAAGGTAGTTGCCGGTGACGGGTCAGTCAGGTCATCCGCAGGGACGTAAACGGCCTGTACGGAGGTGATTGAACCGGTTTTGGTGGAGGTAATACGCTCCTGCAACACACCCATCTCTTCTGCCAGCGTTGGCTGATAACCTACCGCAGATGGCATACGACCCAGCAGTGCAGAGACTTCTGTACCGGCCAGGGTATAACGGTAGATGTTGTCGATGAACAGCAGAACGTCACGGCCTTCATCACGGAATTTCTCCGCCATGGTCAGACCGGTCAGTGCAACGCGCAGACGGTTACCCGGCGGCTCGTTCATCTGGCCATACACCAGCGCAACTTTGTCGATAACGTTGGAGTCAGTCATTTCGTGGTAGAAGTCGTTACCCTCACGAGTACGCTCACCTACGCCGGCAAATACCGAGTAACCTGAGTGCTCAGCCGCAATGTTACGGATCAGCTCCATCATGTTTACGGTTTTACCCACACCCGCACCACCGAACAGACCGACTTTACCGCCCTTCGCGAACGGACACATCAGGTCGATAACCTTGATGCCGGTTTCCAGCAGTTCCTGCGAGTTAGACTGCTCTTCATAAGAAGGCGCAGGGCGGTGAATAGAGGAAACCTCTACTGCACTGCCATCTTCTTCTTTCAGGTCGCCTTTCATGTCGATAGGCTCGCCCAGCACGTTCATGATACGGCCGAGGGTTGCTTTACCAACCGGTACCTGGATCGGTTTTTTCAGGTCGGCAACTTCCAGACCGCGCTTCAGGCCGTCAGAAGTACCCATGGCGATAGTACGCACTACGCCACCACCCAGCTGCTGCTGAACTTCCAGCACCAGACGAGCATCACCATTCTTAACCTCAAGAGCGCTGTACACTTGCGGTACTGCATCCTGAGGGAATTCGACGTCAACTACGGCGCCGATAATCTGGACAATCTTTCCAGCTGCCATCTTGAATCCTCTACCTAATTCCAAACCTGGTTAAACCGCGGAGGCTCCCGAGACGATCTCGGTAAGTTCCTGGGTGATGCTGGCCTGACGAGCTTTGTTGTAAACCAACTGCAGCTCTTTGATCAGATTTCCGCCGTTATCGGTTGCAGCTTTCATTGCCACCATACGTGCGGCCTGCTCACTGGCCAGGTTTTCCACCACACCCTGATAAACCTGCGATTCGACATAGCGACGCAGCAGCGTATCCAGCAGCGCTTTCGGATCGGGCTCGTACAGGTAATCCCAGGTCTTCGCCTTCATCTCTTCTTCACCTTCCGCTGGCGGTAACGGCAGCAGTTGGGTAATGGTCGGAGTCTGAGACATGGTGTTGTTGAACTTGTTGTTAACAATGTACAGCTTGTCGATACGGCCTTCATCGTAGGCCTGCAACATCACTTTTACCGGGCCAATAAGATCAGACAGCGCAGGCTTATCGCCCATGCCAGTGACCTGTGCCACTACATTGCCACCAACAGCGCCGAAGAATGACACGCCTTTCGATCCCACAATGGCCAGATCGCTCTGTACGCCTTTGTCGGACCAGGCCTTCATCTCTGCCAGCAATTTTTTGAACAGGTTAACGTTCAAACCACCACAAAGCCCGCGGTCAGTCGAAACGACCAGGTAGCCGACGCGCTTAACGTCGCGCTCATCCAGGTAAGGGTGCTTGTATTCCAGATTGCCTAACGCAAGGTGACCAATCACTTTGCGCATGGTATCTGCATACGGACGGCTGGCCGCCATGCGTTCCTGCGTTTTACGCATTTTGGAGGCGGCGACCATTTCCATCGCTTTGGTGATCTTCTGCGTATTTTTTACGCTTCCAATCTTGGTACGTATTTCTTTTGCGCCGGCCATTAGCTTCTCCTCAAAGCCTTGCGGCCTGCCTTTTCAGACAAGCCGCCAGACATTACCAGGACTGGGTTGCTTTAAACGTCTCGAGGAGGCCTTTCAGCTTCTCTTCGATGTCGTTATTGAAGTTACCAGACTGGTTGATTTCAGCCATCAGCTCGGCGTGATCGCGATCTGCGAACGCCAGCAGAGCCGCTTCGAAGCTACCAATTTTTGCCAGCTCAACGTCGTTCAGATAGCCGCGTTCCGCTGCGAAAAGAACCAGACCCTGTTGCGCGACAGACATCGGCGCATACTGTTTCTGCTTCAGCAGCTCGGTCACTTTCTGACCGTGGCTCAGCTGTTTACGGGTTGCATCGTCCAGATCAGACGCAAAC
The DNA here is from genome assembly GCF_041955125.1 of Pantoea sp. BR_17. Classification (NCBI taxonomy): domain Bacteria; kingdom Pseudomonadati; phylum Pseudomonadota; class Gammaproteobacteria; order Enterobacterales; family Erwiniaceae; genus Pantoea; species Pantoea sp. BR_17. Next base: position 193,607 of record NZ_JAVAXT010000009.1, read on the forward strand.
TGGGAGAATGCAGCCAGTTCACGGTACTGTGCCAGCGCGGTACGAATACCACCGGACAGTTTCTTGATGATCTTGGTCTGAGCAGCACCACCTACACGGGATACAGAGATACCCGGGTTAACAGCCGGACGGATACCGGAGTTGAACAGGTTAGATTCCAGGAAGATCTGACCATCAGTAATCGAGATTACGTTGGTCGGAACGAACGCAGAAACGTCACCCGCCTGAGTTTCGATGATAGGCAGTGCGGTCAGAGAACCGGTCTGGCCTTTTACTTCACCATTGGTGAAGCGCTCAACGTAGTCAGCGCTAACGCGTGATGCACGCTCCAGCAGGCGAGAGTGGAGATAGAACACGTCGCCCGGGAATGCTTCACGACCTGGTGGACGGCGCAGCAGCAGAGAAATCTGACGGTATGCAACAGCCTGCTTAGACAGGTCATCGTATACGATCAGCGCATCTTCACCGCGGTCACGGAAGTATTCGCCCATGGCGCAACCCGCATACGGAGCCAGGTACTGCAGTGCAGCAGACTCAGATGCAGAAGCCACAACAACGATGGTGTTAGACAGCGCACCGTGCTCTTCCAGTTTACGTACCACGTTAGAAATGGTTGACGCTTTCTGACCAATCGCAACGTAGACACACTTGATGCCTGAATCACGCTGGTTGATGATGGCGTCGATTGCCATCGCGGTTTTACCGGTCTGACGGTCACCGATGATCAGCTCACGCTGGCCACGGCCGATTGGAATCATCGCATCGACAGATTTGTAACCCGTCTGAACAGGCTGGTCTACGGACTGACGATCGATAACACCGGGTGCAATCACTTCGACTGGCGAGAAGCCGTCGTTGTCGATTGCGCCTTTACCGTCGATAGGTGCACCCAGGGTGTTCACCACGCGGCCCAGCAGGCCACGGCCAACCGGTACTTCCAGAATACGGCCAGTACACTTGACCTTCATGCCTTCGGCCAGGTCAGCATACGGACCCATCACCACGGCACCTACAGAGTCACGCTCGAGGTTCAGGGCGATAGCGTAACGGTTTCCCGGCAGGGAAATCATCTCACCCTGCATTACATCGGCCAGGCCGTGTACGCGGATGATACCGTCACTTACAGAAACAATAGTACCTTCATTGTGAGCTTCGCTCACGACATTGAACTGAGCAATGCGCTGCTTGATCAGTTCGCTGATTTCGGTGGAATTCAGTTGCATATGCTCCAGTCCCCTTAAGACTGCAAGACGTCTGCCAGACGGTCAAGACGGCCGCGTACGCTGCCATCAATCACCAGATCACCCGAACGGATGATCACGCCTGCCATCACAGACTTATCAATTTTGCAATTCAGCTTAACTTTGCGTGACAGACGTTTTTCCATCGCGGCGCTGATTTTAGTCAGCTGGTCGTCACTCAGCGTGCTGGCAGAAATGACATCCACTTCGGCCGTCGCTTCATACGCGTCCCGAAGTTGAATGAATTGCGCCAGTACAGCTGGAAGCGCTGTCAAACGTCCGTTTTCCGCCATCACCTTAATCAGGTTCTGCGCGGGTTCATCCAGTTGATCACCACAGACTGCGTTAAACGAGGCAGCCAACGCTTCAGGTGCTAACGCACCGGAAAGCAGGTCAGCCATCTGTTCATTGGCAGCCACTTCTGCGGCAAACGCCAGCATCTTTTGCCAGCGTTCAATACTTTGATGCTCAACAGCAAAGTCAAAAGCTGCTTTGGCGTAGGGGCGAGCTACAGTAATCAGATCAGACATCAGCCCCTCCCTCCTTACAGTTCAGCGACCAGTTTATCAACGATGTCGCTGTTAGCAGCTTCATCCACGGAACGTTCGATGATCTTCTCGGCGCCAGCCATTGCCAGCAACGCGACTTGCTTACGCAGTTCTTCACGTGCACGTTTACGCTCGGCGTCAATTTCAGCCTGCGCTTGTGCCACGATGCGAGTACGTTCGTTATCAGCTTCAGTCTTGGCTTCGTCCAGAATCTGCGTGCGACGCTTGTTCGCCTGCTCGATAATGACCTGAGCTTCCTCTTTCGCTTTTTTCAGCTGGTCGGTCGCATTAGCCTGCGCGAGATCCAAATCTTTCTTCGCGCGTTCAGCAGAAGCAAGGCCTTCAGCAATTTCTTTCTGGCGCTTTTCGATGGCAGCCATAATCGGCGGCCATACGTACTTCATGCAGAACGCGACAAACAGGATGAACGCGATGGCCTGGCCGAGGATTGTTGCATTAATGTTCACAGCACAATGCCTCTAATTAAGTAGTAAACTTTTCTGCCGCTATCAGTGATAAACGGCAGAATCCGTTCACGCCTGCGCCGGGCGCAGAGTGAACACAGGGCTTTAGGCGACAGCAAACATCACGTAGAGGCCCAGACCAACAGCGATCATTGGGATTGCATCCACCAGACCCATTACAACAAAGAACTGCGTGCGCAGCAGAGGAATCAGGTCAGGCTGACGAGCAGCGCCTTCCAGGAATTTTCCTCCGAGGATGCCGATACCGATCGCAGCACCGATTGCCGCCAGTCCCATCATCACAGCGGCAGCCATGTACAGCAGATCCATATTCAGGTTTTCCATGACAGTCTCCAGTTTGTTTCAGTTAAACGCGTATTGTTGAGAAAAAAATCAATGTTCTTCAGATGCCATCGACAGATAGACAATCGTGAGGACCATGAAGATGAAAGCCTGTAGCGAAATGATCAGGATGTGGAAAATGGCCCACGGCACATTCAGAACCCACTGTGACCACCACGGCAACAGACCGGCAATAAGGATAAAGATCAGTTCACCCGCATACATGTTACCGAACAGTCGCAGACCGAGAGAAACCGGTTTGGACAGCAGGCTAACACCTTCCAGAATCAGGTTGATGGGGATAAAGATCGGGTGATTAAAAGGCTGCAGCGTCAGCTCTTTCGTGAAGCCGCCAATGCCTTTCATTTTGATGCTGTAGAACAGAATCAAAATAAAGACGCCCAACGCCATAGATAACGTGATGTTCACGTCTGCGGACGGCACAACGCGAAGCGCTGGCAGGCCTAACCAATGCTCACCGATATACGGCAGCAGATCGATTGGCAGCAGATCCATGAAGTTCATCAGGAAGACCCAGACAAAAATTGTCAGAGCCAGCGGGGCGATAAGTTTACTTTTACCGTGATACATGTCGCGCACGTTGCTATCAACGAAACCGACAACCAGCTCGATAGCCGCCTGCATTTTCCCTGGCACACCGCTGGTGACGCTTTTCGCCACGCTACGGAACAACACCAGGAAGATAACTCCCAGCACCAGAGAGAAAAACATGGAATCGATATTTAATACCCAGAACGTCGCGGGAGCGTCGTGAGCATTCACTAACTCGAAGGTACGCAGGTCCAACTGAAGATGAGTCAGGTGGTGACCAATGTACTCTTGCGGAGTAGAGATTTCTCCTGCAGCCATGATGCCTCTTACCCTTTGTTGTTAATTACCGCCGGTGCCAACATCTGTACGACCAGCACCGATAACCAGGCTACTCCGACCGGCCAAAAGACCGCATCGAATACACCCAACGCCACAATGAGCAAAATAATGGTCGCGAACACTTTGGCTATTTCACCCAAAGCAAAGCTCCATGCGACGCGCCCCGATGCCGGGGTTTGCCCTTGCAGGCGCCAGGCTATAAACAAGAACAACACGTTCGGCAGCCAGGCTGCCACGCCGCCAGCAAGTGCAGAGGCGCCCCAGGTCATATCTTTCAGGGCAAAAAAGAGAACACCGACGATGACAATGGTCACTAACTGAATCATCAGCACCGTTCGGGCGTATTTTACACTGTAAAGAGACACTGACATGACGCTGATACTCTCCTGCCCCTTTAGGGGTATGTCGCGTGTCGTATAAGACTGCCTTTGTGCATTTGAGTCAAGTAGCAAAAGCCGTGCAAATTATACGGGCCGCACCTGTGATTTCAATCGTTAAGTAACGAAAAGGTGAACAATTATCTAAATTTCTTTCCGAAGGACTATTTTTCCAAAGATAGAGAGCAGGTCGTTACGAATTACACGCCGAAAAGTTCGGTCGTCATGCTGTTTTAAAGCGTGCTTTAGATCACATAATAAGCATTCGCACCGTAGCAGGTTTTATCGTCCTGTAATTACCTGAGCTAAGAATCAATAAATAAACCCTTTATGGACAGTCACTTAAAAAGAATTACCGCCTCATTTTTTCGTAATGGCGATAAAAAGGGTCTATTGACATCGAAGACGGGTTCAGAATCGTAAAATGCTTATTCCCCGTGACCACATTTCATTGCCGTTTAACCGGATAATGGGTGATTCACACCTGGAAAATTCCAGCAATGCGTGATTATTTTGATAAAAAGTTGTGAAGTAAAAGTTAAATGTGAAAAAGTTTTTCAGATAATTTCCGCGTGGGTATTTAACATTGCGAGGTGAAATAACCGATGAGACAAATGTCGCCCTACCGCATCTTTGGTAACACATGCACCGTGCCTCGTCGTCGCGCACGGTGCAAACTTCAGCTATTCACGTCCGATAATGACCAGGTGACGTTCACCCTCAAGCTGAGGTACCCGCAATGCAACCACGCTATCAAGCGCATAGCCCGCAGGCAGGTTGGCAATTTCATCATCAGGCCGTACGCCTTTAAGAGCATAAAAGTGGCCGTCTTCCGCCGGTAAGTGGTGGCACCAGCTCACCATATCGTCCAGGGAGGCAAAAGCACGGCTGATGACGCCGTCAAATGGCGGCTCTGCAGGAAAGTCCTCTACCCTGCTCTGCACTGGCGTGATATTGGTCAAACCGAGTTCATGCTGGACCTGCCGTAAAAAACGCACACGCTTACCGAGGCTGTCCAGTAAAGTGAAATGCGCATCAGGCATGACGATGGACAGAGGAATACCAGGTAAGCCCGGCCCTGTCCCGACATCGATAAAGCGGGCACCTTTAAGATGCGGCGCAACCACAATGCTGTCCAGAATATGGCGCACCAGCATCTGCTGGGGATCCCGTACGGACGTCAGATTGTAGGCTTTATTCCATTTATCCAGCAGCCCGACGTAGGCTACCAGTTGCTGTTTTTGTTGATCGGTAAGAGAAATGTTTGCCGCTTGCAGCAGCGAAGTGAGTTTGTTGATCACAGCATCAGTCCAGTCAGCGGGGGCGGGTAAGCCCGCCCCGGTTCAGATCAGGCGCTTTTGCGCAACAGACCTTGTTTTTTCAGGTAAATAAGTAAAATCGAGATTGCCGCAGGCGTAATGCCTGAAATGCGTGACGCCTGACCAATTGACGTGGGTTTATGATCGTTCAGCTTGGCGATAACTTCATTGGACAGACCGCTGACCTGACGATAATCCAGCGTCGCAGGCAGTAATGTATTTTCGTTTCGCAGCTGACGTTCAATCTCTTCCTGCTGGCGCGCAATATAACCTTCGTATTTCACCTGGATTTCGACCTGCTCAGCAGCCTGCTCATCGGTTAACGCCGGGCCAAATGCTTCCAGCGTCATCAGTTTCAGGTAGGTCATTTCAGGACGACGGAGCAAATCTTCACCGCTGGCTTCTTTCGTCAACGGTGCGCTGGTTACGGTATTCACGTCGGCGATGTTTGCGGATTTAGGATGGACCCAAATATCACGCAGTCGCTGACGCTCCTGCTCGATCGCTTCCAGCTTCTGGTTAAAGCGCGCCCAGCGCGCATCGTCCACCAGACCGAGTTCGCGACCCGTTTCCGTCAGACGCAAATCGGCGTTGTCTTCACGCAGCATCAAACGGTATTCAGCACGCGAGGTAAACATGCGATACGGTTCTTTGGTGCCGAGCGTACAAAGATCGTCCACCAGCACGCCCAGATAGGCCTGGTCACGACGCGGCGCCCAGCTTTCCTTATCAGCAGACTGTCTTGCCGCATTCAGGCCTGCCAGCAAGCCCTGGGCCGCCGCTTCTTCGTAACCGGTGGTGCCGTTGATCTGGCCAGCAAAGAACAGACCGGCAATAAATTTGCTTTCCAGCGTGGGTTTCAGATCACGTGGGTCAAAAAAATCATACTCAATGGCATAGCCCGGGCGCACGATTTTTGCATTTTCCATACCCTGCATAGAACGTACGATCTGCATCTGCACATCGAATGGCAGGCTGGTGGAGATACCGTTCGGGTAGATCTCGTTACTGGTCAGCCCTTCAGGCTCAAGGAAAATCTGATGCGAATTGCGATCGGCAAAGCGCATGACTTTGTCTTCAATCGAAGGGCAATAGCGTGGGCCGATCCCTTCGATGATCCCGGCATACATGGGGCTACGATCGAGGTTATTGCGGATCACATCATGCGTTTTTTCATTGGTATAGGTGATCCAGCACGGAACCTGCTGAGGATGCTGTGACGCGCTTCCCATGAACGAAAACACAGGCATGGGGTTGTCGCCATGCTGCGGCGATAACACGCTGAAGTCGATGCTACGTGCGTCAATACGCGGCGGAGTGCCGGTTTTCAGACGATTAACACGTAAGGGTAACGCACGCAGACGTTTCGCCAGCGGGATAGAAGGGGGATCACCCGCGCGTCCACCGCTGTAGTTATCCAGCCCGATATGAATTTTCCCGTCAAGGAACGTGCCCACGGTTAACACAACGGTTTTGGCACGGAACTTCAGGCCCATTTGCGTCACAGCACCGACGACACGATCGTTTTCAACGATGAGATCATCGACGGCCTGTTGGAAGATCATCAGGTTGGGCTGATTCTCCAGTGCTGTACGCACAGCCTGACGGTAAAGCACGCGGTCGGCCTGCGCACGCGTTGCCCGAACAGCAGGGCCTTTACTGGCGTTTAGTATCCTAAACTGAATGCCGGCCTGGTCGATCGCGCTGGCCATCAAACCGCCTAAGGCATCCACTTCCTTTACCAAATGTCCTTTGCCGATACCACCGATCGCCGGATTGCAGGACATTTGTCCCAGCGTATCAATGTTATGGGTCAGTAACAGGGTTTGCTGACCCATTCGGGCTGCTGCCATGGCAGCTTCCGTGCCCGCATGACCACCACCAATAACGATGACGTCAAAAGGATCTTGATAAAACATGAAGTGGTACCTCGTTGATGAATAGTCAGAGATCGTTCTCTCTGGGCGGTGGATTCTACTGAAATTATGGCTGAGGCGAAAGCAGCGGGATCGTCAGGTTTAAAAGATAAGATCTTTATTCTTTATATGATCTCTCTGTTAGATCTCTTATTAGGATCGCCATGCCTTGTGGATATCTGCGGAAACCTCAAAGGAAACAAGTTGGTAGCGAGGATCGATACCTGTGAATGATCGGTGATCCCGATCCGTATAAGCTGGGATCAAAACAGGTCCTTATCCACAGCTCAGAAAGTAAACTACGGTTGTTCTTTGGATAACTACCGGTTATACGCAGAAAAGCAGGGTAGTTATCCACAAAACAAACAGCAGGATCCGACGAAAAACAATATTATCTGCTGGGGATCGTCATTATTTCACGATCCCACACCCGCTCAGATCGCGGATTTCCAGGTCATCACCCATTCTTCAGCCGGATCTTCAGGGATCTCATGTTCGAGAATATCGATTTCCAGTCGTTCACCGATACGCTGCGCGCCGCAGGCAATCAGCAGAGCATCAATATTGCGGATGGCGCCACAAAACAGATCGTACTCATGATTGCCAATGCCAACAGCCCCAAAACGGACGGCAGACAGATCGGGACGGCTTTCATTAATAGCATCATAAAAAGGTTGCAGATTGTCAGGTAACTCACCGGCGCCGTGGGTTGAACTTACCACCAGCCAGATGCCTTCCTGCGGCACCTCTTCCAGCTCAGGGCCATGCAGCATCTGCGTAGAGAAGCCCGCTTCCTGCAGTTTTTCTTCGAGATGTTCGGCAACATATTCGGCGCTGCCTAAGGTGCTGCCACTGATTAACGTAATGTCGGCCATCGTGCTCTCCTGAGGTGAAGCCGGTATTGTACGCTGTGATCAAGCAGTGATCCACCTGTGGAAAACAAGGTTATTAGTTTAGATAAACCCGATACAGCCGTTGTCAGACGGCTGATCGTCAAAGGATAAGATTGTGCACAAGCCAGTGGAAAGATCAGGGCTTGATGGTTCGCATAATTGGATTTTGCAGTGAGATCAGTGTCTCAGTGGACTGGATTTCGTCGATGGTCTGGATCTTATTGATTAATACCTGCTGCAGGGCATCGATAGAACGACACATGACTTTAATGAAAATACTGTAGTGCCCGGTGGTGTACCAGGCTTCCACGACCTCATCCAAGGCTTCAAGCTTGCTGAGGGCTGCCGGGTAATCACGGGCGCTTTTCAGGATAATGCCGATAAAACAGCAGACATCAAAACCCAGCTGACGCGGGTCGATCTCGACCCGCGTGCCCAGAATGATGCCCGCCTGCTTCATCTTTTCGACGCGTACATGAATCGTTCCCGGACTGACATTGAACTGTTTGGCCAGCTCGGCGTAGGCGGTTCGCGCATTTTCCAGCAGGGCATTCAGAATGCCCCGGTCCAGATTATCCAGCTGCAGATGGTCAGGCATTGTCATCCTCGTTATCGTTTTTCTTCAATGAACTGAGGAGAATGTGCAGCAAAATAACGGCCCTGGCAACCAACGGACAGCGGCACGTGCCGCTGCCCACGGGTTAACGCTTACGCCAGAGCGTGACCTGGGCAAGCGTGTGCTGGAACTTACGGGCGGTTTCACGAATCACAAACGGCACGTCCTGTGGCGAACCGATTTGCTCAAAGTCTGCCGCCAGCAGGCGTTGTAGCGCCTGTAAGGTCGTCAGCGCTTCGCCATTTTCCCTTACCCCGCCCAACCAGTTTTCCTTCGGCGTAAACTCTTCAAGCCAGGTGTATGGCGATGACAGAACCAGAAGGCCACCCGAGCGGATCATGGGGGTGACATCATGAAGGAACCGGGCCGGCTGGCGCAGGCGATCAATCAGATTTGATGCCAGGACCAGATCGTAACGTGTAGGCTGGGGTTTCATATTACAGGCATCACCCTGGATAAACTGAATACGCTTTGCCTGTTCGCTGGTAACAGAAAAGTCCTTAAGCCTTACCTGACGATACTCAACCAACTCGCCTTCTTCCGGCACGACATAACGGAAATCCTCACCCGTGGTCAGCTGTAACGCGACATCAATAAAGCGTGCCGAGTAATCCATGCCGGTCACATGCGCAAAGTGACGAGCCAGCTCAAAGCTCGCGCGGCCCGTCGCGCAGCCGATATCCAGTGCCTCTCCGCGGTTCTTACAGTGCGGCAGCGCCAGTGTGACCAGCGCTTCTGCATAGTTATCAACGCCGAAATACCGTGGGCCGTATTGGAAATCGAGATATTGTGAAACCATGCTGTCGGTTTCATAAGGGTTCAGCGCCATGGTTTCCTGATGGGAAGAAACGACATAGCGGAAGCCGGCATGCTGGAAAAAGTGGCGACGGAAGGCATAACGTGACGATTTAATGGCTTCATTGCCAGTCGATATCCAACTGCCACCTTTAATAAGTGAATGCTTACCATCAAAGGTAGGTGTCGAGAAATCATCGTAAAGGGGATGAACTTTGAAGCCCTCAAAGCCATTGGTTGGCGTAGTCGTCCACTGCCAGACGTTCCCCACGATGTCAAAGAACTCACCCTGTGGGAAGCGATCAACAGGACAGGATGAAGCCCAGTAGGCCAGGTTTATGTTGCCCGGCGCCTGATCCCAGTCTGGCTGGTCGCCTTCAACCTGTTCACGCAACTGGTACCATTCTGCTTCGCAAGGCAACTGCACAGATTTTCCGGTTTCCTCGGCTTTCCAGCGGCAAAACGCGGCCGCTTCCAACTGATTCACCTCAGCAGGCCAGTCCCATGGCATTGCCACTTCTTCGCACATCAAACGCAGTTTTAGCTGATCGGGCATCGCGGCGTTGCCGACCCAGAAGGTCGGCATTGTCGCCCTGGCAAACTTACGCCAGCCCAGCCCTTCTTCATCCCACCAGCGATCGTTCTGGTAACCGCCCGCTTCGATAAAGGTATAAAACTCGGCATTACTGACCAGCATTTTGCTGGCTTTAAACGGTTTCAGCTCGGTCTGCTGCGTGCCGTATTCGTTGTCCCAGCCGTAGGTGTCATCGGTTTTACCCAGCGTAATCAGTCCGCCTGGCTGAGAAACCAGGCTGTTTGTCGGGACGGACTGGCGATCGTGACGCGCTTCGCTGCAGACCGGCCATTGTGGTTGAGGTTTTACCCATTCAACCGGTAACTGCCGAATCAGTACGCTGGATGTTTCAAGATGAATACGTTCATGCTCAATGCCCATCAAAATAACCCAGGCCGGACTGTCCCAGCTAACAGGCAATTCCAGCGGCATCGTTTCAATAAACTGCGTCACCAGTGCTTTCACACTGCCGCGATAATCGCGTACAGCTTCCACTGAAGGCCAGTCATAGTGACTGTCATTAAGATCATCCCAGCTCATTTCATCGACGCCTATTGCCAGCATCGCTTCGATGCGATCGTCAATACGTGAGTCGATGTAGCGGCCTGCCATGAGCTTGTTTATATAAAAGGTGGCGGTGTGGCCGAAATAGAAGATCAGCGGATGACGCAGCGGTATCGCTTTTGTAAACCAGGCGCGTTGATCGTTGAGGCAGGTAAACAGATCCTCGTACAGCGCCCAGGTCTGGTTGAAATAAGCCAGGAGCTCGGCACGTTTTTGTTCGACGTTTTGGCCAGAGAGCAGCAATGTTCGGGTTGGGGCTGGCAAATCATGATGGTGTTGAACAGCGTTCACAGGGCACTCCAGATTGCTGAATAAGTAATTGCAGATATTTACTATAAAGCAAAATGGAATTTCTGCCGTAGGGCTTAACGGCGCCAGTGACGCAATAAACGGCTTTTTATGCCGGTATCAAAACGCCAGATATGGTCAAAGATACGCATGATGCCGGGTTTTCCGTGCGCAGACATGGCGACAGCGTGAAAGCGTTGCTGCTGCTGTTGCTGGCGATGTTTAACGCTGCGCACAACCTCATCTGGCAGGCGTTGCGCGATAAAATCAGACACGATGACGGCATCCGCATCCTGCCATTGCGGCCCTTCCATGCGGGCAATGACGGCGGAAAGGCAGGCTGCCAGGTCGGTGCCACCGCGAAAACGCTGGCTGAGAAAACGAATGGCCTGCTCCAGTCCGTCATCGCCCGTTAATTCGTAACCAATTACGTCATGCGCGAATAACATGATGTAACAGCGCCGCCGATCGGCCAGCGCAATCTTGAGAAGGGCCAGGCAAAAGGCTTTTGCACATCGCTCATTGAAACCGCCCATCGAGCCGGACGTATCGACACAAACGATAAAGGGGCCACGTGGCTGTTCTTCATGCTGCTGGTGGCTGACCGGACGCTGAGTGATCTTTTCGTGCCAGGCGTCACCCTGAAGTTTGTAAGTAAGTAATCGCTTCTCTACTAGGCGTCGGTAAAACTCAAGTTCCAGTTCACTGACGCTTAATGCCGCAAGCTCGGGCGGTAATAAACGCAGCACATCATCGCTCTGATGAATACCGCTGACTTCTTCCGGCACGGCATCCGGTTCGCGTACCAGATGATGGAATGTTTCCAGCGGGGCATCCTGTGAAGGCACCGACTTTGCTTCCCGGCTGCGGCCCAGTTGCTGAGCCAGCTTCATTAATTCAGGCTGCTGCGCAAGAAAATCCCCATATTGCAGCATCAACTGGTAATCGCCGTGCTGGAGCGGGGCTTTGCCCATATCCCACAAGCGTCCGGCTGCGGCTTCGTCATCATCCGCCAGTACCGGCGCCAGCTGCCCGCTCAGTGCCATACGTTGCTGCAACTCTGCCATCAGACGTTCACGCTGCTGCTCAAGGAGTTGTTCATTCAGCGTGAGCGTTTGCAGTGTGAGGCTGAGCCGCCAGCGTTGCAGGAATAAGGTATGTTGTGCGGTGCTGAGATTACCGGGATCGTTATGCAGCAGCAGCCGTCGAGCTTCCTCTAAGAAAGGGGACGTCAGGCGTTCGAGGTGAGCAAGCGTTTCATCAAGTTGCTGGCTAAATTCACGATCGCTGAGTAACTGAATACGCTGAAACAGCTGAAATTCTTCCGCCAGCATGTCGGGAACGGGCGTGGCTTTGAGTTCGGCGTCAATCTCGGCTTTCCAGCGAGGGACGTCACGTAGCAGCGCCTTCTTCATACCGGGGAATTTTTCAAAGAACAGCGCCAGCTGTGGAGACGCGAGTAAGGCCAGAATAAGCTCTTCAATCAGGTCCGTTTCGCCGATTGACAGCAATGTACTCAGCGTCTCCAGTGAGATCATTTACGCGCCTGTTTGAGCTGTTCCGCCACATCCTGCAGGCTGGTTTCGACGCGTGCCAGCCAGTCATCGCTGATAAACAGGCAACGTTGCTGCTGGCTGAAAAGGTGACGCTGTTGACGCAACTGGCCGTCAAGTTCATCCAGCGCGTCGCTGATTTCCTGCGGCAAGGCATCGGCGCTGCTGGCACCCGGCAATGTCAGCCTGGCGGTTTGCAAACTGACGTCGCGTATCGCCAGGCAGTGCTGCGCATCCACCAGCAAATCCAGCGTCTGCGCAAAACCGATGCCATTTAATTTACCGCGCACATCACCACCTTTTTGCAGCCAGTGATCCAGCGCTTCGCGCTCGATCACCAAATGCGTCACCTGCATGTCGTGCAGCACCAGGGGTTTCTGCAACATCAGGGTTAACTGTGCCTCGGTAAAGCTTTCGGGCAAATCGTAATGGGGTTTACGGCTAAACATACCGCTGTGCTTTTCCAGCGTGATCGCGGCAGCGACGCTTTGCTGCTGTTGCAACGCCAGCCGGCGCGCTTTGAGCTGCTGGAGTTTCAGCAGTATCGTTTGCTGTTGCCAGGCGTGCTGCGTCATCAACTGATCGATTTCACTGTCCAGAATTTTCATCGACGCGATGTCGTGCCACAGGCAGTCCTTAAGCAGGATCAGATCGAGGGGCGCTATCGCATTGCGGCCACTGTAAAAAGCGCTGGCCTGCAACAGGTGAATGGCTTTTTTCCAGCGGCGATCGGAAATGTAGGGTGCCTCTGGTAGCTTCTCCAGGTGCTGACGTAGCTGGTATATCAGTTCAAAGACATTATCCGGCAACGCAACCTGACTGATGCCTTGCTGCCATTGCACATATTCTTCGTCACTGATGCGCAGCGACTCGGCTACCGGATTGTCATTTTCATCCTGCTGGTGGGTCAGCATGCTGCGGAAGTTTTGTTTTTCATGCACGTTGTCCAGCCACAGGCGGATCAACATACGGTCATACAGGGCTTCCAGTCCGCTGTCGGCTTCCGGTAACTCATTCGAGGCGGTGACCAGCAGGCGCATCGGAATTTTTTCTTCGCTATCGCCATTACGAAAGCGGCGTTCGTTGATGGCGGTGAGCAGCGTATTCAGGATGGCCGGGCCGGCTTTCCAGATCTCATCCAGAAAAACGATTTCAGCGTCCGGTAAATAACCTTTGGTCAGCCTCTGATAACGGCCTTCATCTTTCAATGCCTGGATGGAAAGGGGACCAAAGACTTCTTCCGGTGTGGAGAAGCGGGTCATCAAATATTCAAAGGCACGGGCATGTTGAAAGGCGCATTTCAGTCGGCGGGCAATCAGGCTTTTTGCAATACCTGGCGGGCCAAGTAAAAAAACGCTTTCGCCGCTAAGTGCGGCCAGCAAACAAAGGCGAATGGCATGATGTCGCTCATACAAACCTTTTTCTAACGCATTGCTGAGACGAGAAATTCTTTCTGCCAAAAGATGGGGTTGAGCCATAATCACATCTATGTCCTTACGATCGTCGAGCCGCAGCGTTTTAGCGAACGCAATACTCTATAGGGTATGATGCGCGAAAGCGTTAATCGATGTCAGCTTTTTTGTTTCAGAAGGTTCGATAGCGCGGCTTTTAATGTTAATAAGAACGCAAGAAATCAGGGGATGACCGCCTGTAACCCTGACGGCGGAGTATAAATTTTCGTGAATACGTGCATACTGTGCGCTTTTTGATGGCTTGAGCGCCTCTCAGAATCTAACAAAAGATCATTTTATGAGCTCTGATAATAAGCACTCACTAGGCGGATTAACGCTGGCGGCTATTGGGGTCGTCTATGGCGATATCGGTACCAGCCCGCTTTATACCTTACGCGAATGTCTTTCGGGACAGTTTGGTTTTGGCGTTGAACGGGATGCCGTCTTTGGCTTTCTTTCGCTGATTTTCTGGCTGCTGGTGCTGGTGGTCTCGTTGAAATACATCAGCTACGTTATGCGTGCTGATAATGCCGGAGAAGGCGGTATTCTGACGCTGATGTCGTTGGCGGGCCGACATACGGGCGGGCGCATAACGGCAACGCTGGTAATTATGGGACTGATTGGCGGCAGCTTCTTCTATGGCGAAGTGGTGATTACGCCAGCCGTCTCCGTGCTGTCAGCGATTGAAGGGCTGGAAATCGCCGCGCCCAACCTGGACAGCTATATTGTTCCGCTGGCAATCACCGTGCTTACGCTGCTGTTTATTATCCAGAAACACGGTACAGGGATTGTCGGTAAACTGTTTGCGCCGGTCATGCTGCTGTGGTTTATCGTGCTGGCAATACTGGGCGCACGAAGCATTGCCAACAATCCTGAGGTACTCCAGGCGCTGAATCCTTACTGGGCGCTGCACTTCTTTGTGGAATATAAATCGGTGTCCTTCTTTGCGCTTGGCGCCGTTGTGCTGGCGATTACGGGCGTTGAAGCGCTGTATGCAGACATGGGGCACTTCGGTAAGTTTCCTATTCGCCTGGCGTGGTTTGTGGTGGTGCTGCCGTCGCTGGTGCTCAACTATTTTGGTCAGGGCGCGCTGTTGCTGAAACACCCGGAAGCGATCAAAAACCCGTTTTTCCTGCTGGCACCCGACTGGGCGCTTGTCCCCATGTTGATTCTGGCAACGTTAGCCACCGTCATCGCCTCGCAGGCGGTTATTTCCGGCGTATTCTCGTTAACCCGCCAGGCCGTGCGTCTCGGCTATCTGCCGCCCATGCGCATTGTTCATACCTCAGAAAAAGAGTCAGGCCAGATCTATATCCCAATCATTAACTGGCTGCTCTATTTCTCTGTGGTAATTGTGATTATTGGTTTTGAGCATTCGAGTAATCTCGCTGCGGCATACGGGATTGCGGTCACGGGCACAATGGTGCTGACCTCTGTGCTTTGCGCGACCGTCGCGATAATGAACTGGCACTGGAATCGCTATCTGGTTGGACTGATTTTGATTGCCATGCTGTGCATTGACGTATCCCTGTTCTCGGCCAACCTGATCAAGATTTTCTCCGGTGGCTGGCTGCCGCTGACTCTGGCATTGATGATGTTTATCGTGATGACGACATGGAAGAGTGAACGCTTCCGTTTGCTGCGTCGTATGCATGAACACGGCAACTCTCTGGAGGCAATGATTGCTTCTCTGGAAAAATCGCCGCCTGTGCGCGTGCCCGGAACGGCGGTTTATATGTCACGCGCACTAAATGTGATCCCTTTTGCCATGCTGCATAACCTTAAGCACAATAAGGTGCTGCACGAACGCGTGGTGTTATTAACACTGCGCACAGAAGACGCGCCCTATGTGCATAACGTCAGACGCGTGACTATCGAACAGTTGTCGCCGACCTTCTGGCGTGTGGTAGCCAGTTACGGCTGGCGTGAAACGCCAAACGTAGAGGAGATTTTCCATCGTTGTGGGCTGGAGGGACTGAACTGCCGCATGATGGAGACCTCATTCTTTATGTCTCATGAGTCGCTGATTATCGGCAAACGGCCATGGTATCTGCGACTGCGCGGCAAGCTGTTCATGACGCTACAGCGCAATGCGCTACGGGCGCCCGATCAGTTTGAGATTCCGCCTAACCGGGTGATTGAACTGGGTACCCAGGTCGAGATTTAACAGCGTGCGCCTGCCTGTCAGGCGCTTTTTTTACCAGCTCAGGCTGACGCACAGCCCGCCTTCCGGAAGCTGACTGAAGTGCAGCGTCATGCCATGTAACTGGGCAATATTGCGCACAATGGATAAACCTAATCCACTGCCGCTTTTCTCCTGCCCTGGCGGACGCCAGAAACGCTCACCCAGTCGTTGTAGCGCGTCGGGTGATAAACGGTTGCCGTTATCTTCCACTCGCAATCTTCCAGACTGAAGAATCAGATCCACGTTGCTGCCTGGCGGTGTATAACGAATGGCGTTATCAAGCAGATTCCTTATCAGCAAAGACAGCAGCAAGGGATGTCCCGAAATGACCGGATCGGCTTCAGCATTGAAGCGCAACCGGATATCACTTTTCTCTGCCAGCGGCAACTGTGAGGCCAGGGTTTCCTGCGCCACTTTCTTCAGCATGACGGGCTGGAACGCGTTACGGGCATCCTCTGCTTCAATACGCGACAGCGTCAGTAACTGATCCACCAGACGTGTCGCCCAGACAATGCCCGCATCCAACTGCTGAAGTGCATGCGTGCGCATTGCCTCGTCATCGGCGGCCAGTTGGATGACCTCGCTTTGTACCTGCAGGGCCGCCAGCGGACTGCGTAATTCGTGCGCCGCATCGGACGTGAAGCGGCGTTCCCGCTGCACCATCGTATGAATTCGACCAAACAGCCCATTCAGCGCGTCAATGACCGGGCGCACCTCTTTCGGCACGCGGTCAGCCTGTAAAGGCGCATCATCATCAGGTGCGCGTTGAGCCAGTTGCTGGCTGAGCTTTTTTAGCGGGCGGAGTTCATACCAGACCAGGCCCGTTAACATCAGCAGCATAAAGGGGAGTGAAATCAGCCAGGGCAGCGTGCTGGTCTTCACGATATCGTTGGCCATGTCATCCCGGTATTCCCATTCCTGACCCACCACTACGCGGTAGCGTTGATCGGGCGTGGTCAGCCAGACTAACCGCCAGGGATCGTCATCGTCCCTGAGCTGACCATTCAGAAAGCCCTGATGATCGGCATTAAAGAGAAGATCTTTGCCGTTATCGCCATCGTTGAGGACCGGTTTTCCATCACGCGTAAAGACGGCAAAGGCCAGCGCATCATCATCCTGTTCGCCCCGGTTATGGGGCAGTATTTTTTTACTCCTGGGAAGCGAGGTTTCGTTCACTGAGGTGAAATTCAGCGTCAGCAGGCGCTTTGCAAGTAACAGTTGCTGCGTATCAAACAGCTCATTGATCGTTTCGCGCGTCTGGTAGCGAGCGCTCAGCGTGGCCGCTCCCCAGCAGATGCCGAGTATCAACATCAGGCCAATGCCCAGACGCAGGAATAAGCTCATCGATCGCATTCGCTTTCCCCCAGCGTATAGCCCACGCCGTGAATCGTGCGAATAAAGCGTTGGCCTAATTTCCTGCGCAGATGATGAATATGCACCTCCACCGCATTACTCGAAACCTCGGTATCCCAGGTGTAAAGTTTTTCTTCTAACTGGCTGCGCGTCAGCACGCGCCCCGGGTTACGCATAAACAGTTCCAGCAGCGCCATCTCGCGGCTTTTTAGTTCAACGCTGGCCCCGTTTTGTACCACGCTGAGGTTACCGGGGATCAATACGACATCGCCGTGACGCAGTTCGGGTTGCAGTTGCCCGTGGCGTCGTCGAATCAGTGCCTGTAAACGCGCGGCGACTTCGGTCAGCGCAAAGGGTTTGCACAGATAATCGTCCGCGCCCATCTGTAATCCTTCAACCCGTTGGTCGAGTGCATCGCGCGCCGTCAGAATGAGTACCGGGACATCGTAGCCCTGCTGACGCCACTGACGCAGAATGTCCAGCCCGTCACGCTCCGGCAGGGACAAATCAAGCACAACCGCATCCCACGGGGCGGCATTCAGGGCCTGAAATCCGGCCTCGCCTGAGACAAACCAGTCGACGCTAAACCCCAGCTTGCTGAGTCCAGCCTTAATGCCGTCGCCGATCAGGCGATCGTCCTCAATCAGTAAAATGCGCATCGTCTCTCCCTTTTAATAAGCGATTTATACGAAGCGAAATGGCGGTTGTACAGCGAGTCTGGCTAAAAAAAAGAGGATATTTTCCCCTTAAGATCCTGTTAATAACTGTGTGGTTTACTGCTTTCACTGAAAGAACGGATTCACAGACAAGAGGTGACGAAATGAAAAAGTATGCTGCACTTATCGCTGTAACACTGTTAGCGTCTGCGCCTGTACTGGCGGCACAACAAGGCGGTTTTGTTGACCCGAATGCGCCTGCACCGGCAGCACACACGCAGCAGGGTGGTTTTCACGCCGATCACACCAGCGTCGTGACGGTGAAGCAGGCTGAAGCGATGAAAGATGACAGCTGGATTACCGTAAGGGGTCAGCTTGAAAAACAAACGGGTAACGAAGATTATTTGTTCCGCGATGAAAGCGGCACAATGACGGTCGAGATCGACCATAAGCGCTGGAATGGCGTCACGGTTTCGCCGAAAGATCGGGTTGAGCTGACAGGTGAACTGGATAAAGATTTCAACAGCATTGAACTGGATGTGAAACAGGTTAAGAAGCTCCCTTAATCACCCGTGACCGGACCGTATTGACGGTCCGGTTTTCCTTTCAGAACAGTACCTAACTCAAATTCCCTCCGGCAATATCGAAACGTTTCGATAGCGATCACAAATTTCTTCTCCAGTGGTTGAATTGTAACCTTCTTTTTATACACTCCAGAAAGCGAAACGTTTCGCTCTGGAGTGGAAAAATGAAAAAAGGTCGCCTGTTAAACGCTGAACTCTCTTACGTTATCGCCCGCCTGGGCCATACAGATACGTTGACGATCGCTGATGCGGGGTTGCCCATTCCGGCAGAAACGCAGCGTATCGATCTGGCACTGATACCGGGTACGCCAGGCTTCATGCAGGTGGTGGAAGCGGTAACGCATGAGATGCAGGTGGAAAGCGCCTTTATCGCGGAAGAAATTAAGCAACACAATCCGCAGCTCCATAGCGAACTGATCGCCGTGCTCGACGCATTGCAACAGCACCAGGGAAATCGCATTACCATCCGCTACATCAGTCATGAACAGTTTAAACAACAAACACAACGTAGCCAGGCGGTCATTCGCAGCGGAGAGTGCTCTCCGTATGCGAATGTCATCCTGAGTGCCGGTGTGACCTTCTGAGGCCGTTATGCAACCGTTACTGCAGCTCAAAGGCATCGAAAAAGCGTTTCCGGGCGTGAAAGCATTAAATGGCGCGTCGCTGTCCGTCTGGGCAGGGCGCGTTATGGCATTAGTCGGTGAGAATGGCGCCGGCAAGTCCACCATGATGAAGGTGCTGACCGGGATTTATACCCGTGATGCCGGATCACTGCAGTGGCTGGGCGAAGAAACCACCTTCAGTGGACCGAAAGCCTCGCAGGAAGCCGGTATCGGCATTATCCATCAGGAGCTCAACCTGATCCCGCAGTTGACTGTGGCAGAAAACATCTTTCTTGGGCGTGAATTCGTTAATGGCTTTGGTCGCATTAACTGGAAGCGGATGTATGCCGAGGCGGATGCGCTCCTGAAACGCCTGAATCTGCGTTTTAGCAGTCACAAGCTGGTGGGCGATTTATCCATCGGCGATCAACAAATGGTCGAAATTGCCAAGGTTCTGAGCTTTGAATCGAAAGTCATCATTATGGATGAGCCCACGGATGCGCTGACGGATACCGAAACATTGTCCTTGTTCCGGGTGATCAATGAACTGAAGGCGCAAGGATGCGGCATCGTTTATATCTCTCATCGCATGAAAGAAATTTTTGAGATTTGTGATGACGTGACGGTCTTCCGTGACGGGCAATTTATTGCAGAGCGTCCGGTCGCCGAGATGAGCGAAGAGAGCCTGATCGAAATGATGGTGGGACGCAAATTAGAAGATCAGTATCCCCATCTGGATGAGGCGCCCGGCGAAATTCGTCTTAAGGTTCAGAACCTCAGCGGCCCTGGCGTGGATGACGTCAGCTTCACCTTACGTAAAGGCGAAATTCTCGGCGTATCGGGCCTGATGGGCGCAGGCCGGACAGAGTTAATGAAAATTTTGTATGGTGCCTTGCCCCGTACCGGGGGGCAGGTCTGGCTGAGTGGACGTGAAGTCGTGATCCGTTCTCCTCAGGATGGCCTGGCTAACGGCATCGTTTATATCTCCGAAGATCGCAAGCGCGATGGCCTGGTGTTAGGCATGTCAGTCAAAGAAAACATGTCGCTTACCGCCTTACGCTATTTCAGTCACCCGGCTGGCAGACTGCGCCATGCGGAAGAGCAGCTCGCTGTAAAAGATTTCATTCGCTTATTTAACGTGAAAACGCCGTCGATGGAGCAGCCGATTGGCCTGTTATCGGGCGGGAATCAGCAGAAGGTGGCGATAGCCCGTGGATTGATGACGCGCCCTAACGTGTTGATTCTTGACGAACCGACGCGCGGCGTGGACGTCGGGGCCAAAAAAGAGATCTATCAGCTGATTAATCAGTTCAAAGCTGAAGGGCTGAGCATCATCCTGGTGTCGTCAGAAATGCCAGAGGTGCTGGGCATGAGTGACCGTATTGTCGTGATGCATGAAGGCCGTTTAAGCGGCGAATTTAGCCGTGAAGAAGCTACCCAGGAAAGCCTGATGGCAGCAGCCGTCGGTAAGCAACACAGTGAGGATTTAGTTGTATGACCACCCAAACCGTTCCATCTAACCGTCGCTGGTTCAGCAAAGCCTGGCTACTTGAGCAAAAATCGCTGATTGCGCTGATTGTGTTGATTGCTGTGGTGGCGAGCCAGAGCCCGAATTTCTTTACTGTGGCCAACCTGTTCAACATTCTTCAGCAGACATCGGTCAATGCCATCATGGCTGTGGGAATGACCCTGGTCATTTTAACGTCCGGCATCGATCTTTCCGTCGGCTCGCTGCTGGCGCTGACGGGCGCGGTGGCCGCCTCGCTGGTAGGCATGGAGGTGAATGCCTTTGTTGCCGTTGCAGCCTCCCTGGTGCTGGGCGCGGCGATAGGTGCGGTCACGGGAACCATCGTGGCGCGGGGCAAGGTGCAGGCGTTTATCGCTACGCTGGTCATGATGTTACTGCTGCGCGGCGTCACCATGGTTTATACCAACGGCAGTCCGGTCAATACCGGTTTTAACGATAATGCCGATCTGTTTGGCTGGATTGGTATTGGTCGTCCGCTGGGTATTCCAACCCCGGTCTGGCTGATGGCGCTGGTGTTTGTCGCCGCCTGGTACATGCTGCATCACACGCGCCTGGGTCGCTATATTTATGCGTTGGGCGGTAATGAGGCGGCCACGCGTCTCTCCGGCATCAACGTTAACCGTGTGAAAGTTATTGTTTACTCATTGTCTGGCATGCTGGCCGCGCTGGCGGGATCGATTGAAGTGGCGCGTCTGTCTTCTGCCCAGCCAACAGCGGGTACAGGCTATGAACTGGACGCTATCGCGGCTGTCGTGCTGGGCGGAACGAGTCTGGCAGGCGGTAAAGGCCGCGTCGTTGGCACCTTAATTGGCGCATTAATCCTTGGCTTTTTAAACAATGGATTAAATCTGATGGGTGTATCTTCCTACTACCAGATGATCGTCAAAGCAGTCGTTATTCTGCTGGCGGTGCTGGTGGATAATAAAAGCAGCAAATAACTCAGACTCTTATACAGGATAAAATGATGAAAAAGTTAACTGCACTCGCTGTCATTCTTGGCGCAACCATCAGCGCCAGCGCAATGGCGAAAGATACCATTGCCCTTGTTATCTCTACGCTGAATAACCCGTTCTTTGTGTCCCTGAAAGACGGCGCGCAAAAAGAAGCGGACAAACTGGGTTACAACCTGGTCGTGCTGGATTCACAGAACAACCCTGCGAAAGAACTGGCTAACGTGCAGGATCTGACGGTTCGCGGCACCAAAGCACTGCTGATCAACCCAACCGATTCTGACTCTGTAGGCAATGCCATCAAGCTGGCTAACCAGGCAAAAATCCCTGTTATCACGCTGGATCGCGTGGCGGCTCAGGGTACCGTGGTAAGCCATGTTGCATCTGATAACCGCTTCGGCGGAAAAATGGCAGGTGACTTTATTGCCCGTAAACTGGGTGATGGCGCGAAAATCATCGAATTAGAAGGGATCGCGGGAACTTCAGCAGCCCGTGAACGTGGCGAAGGCTTCCAGAAAGCCGTTGATGCACACAAGTTCAAGGTTCTGGCCAGCCAGCCTGCTGACTTTGACCGTACTAAGGGCCTGAACGTGATGCAGAACCTGTTGCAGGCGCATCCAGATGTGCAGGCGGTATTTGCCCAGAACGACGAAATGGCACTGGGTGCCCTGCGTGCACTGCAGACTGCTGGCAAGACCGATGTGCTGGTGGTGGGCTTTGACGGCACGCCAGATGGTGTGAAAGCCGTTGAAGGCGGTAAGCTGGCGGCGACCGTTGCTCAGATGCCAGAGAAAATTGGCATGATCGGCGTTCAGACTGCTGATAAAGTGCTGAAAGGCGAAAAAGTGCAGGCAGTTTATCCAGTTGATTTGAAACTGGTTACTAAATAAATCAAAGAAAAGCAGGGCACTGCGCCACCCATCGGTGGCGCACTTATTTCGGACTCTCCCAATGAGCAAACACGCAAAACTGGCCGTTCTCGGCAGCATCAATGCTGACCATATCCTTAATCTGGCACACTTTCCCCGTCCCGGCGAAACGGTGATCGGGCAGAAATATCAGATTGCGTTTGGTGGTAAAGGCGCCAATCAGGCTGTTGCTGCCGGCCGTGCGGGCGCTGATATTGCCTTTATTGCTTGTGTCGGTGCCGATGACATTGGTGAACGTGTCTGTCAGCAACTCGCGCAGGATAAGATTGATACCCAGCCGGTAGAGGTCATTGAGGGTGAATCGACGGGCGTTGCGATGATCTTCGTCAATGGCGAAGGCGAAAATAATATAGGCATCTATTCCGGTGCGAATGCCGCGTTAACGCCAGCCTACGTCGCGCGTCACCAGCAGGTTATCGCCGGGGCTGACGCATTACTGATGCAGCTTGAATCGCCACTGGACAGCGTGGTAGCGGCGGCAACCCTTGCCCGACAGCATCAGACGCAGGTCATTTTGAATCCTGCGCCAGCAACGGCTCTGCCGGACAGTCTGTTAGCGCTGGTTGACGTGATTACGCCAAACGAGACTGAGGCTGAAATCCTGACAGGAATTGCCGTCAGAAATGATGAGGACGCTGCGCGTGCGGCGGCTGCGTTACATAATAAAGGCATCCCCACTGTCTTGATCACCCTGGGACGCCGTGGCGTCTGGCTGAGTGAAAAGGGCCAGGGGCAACGTGTTGCGGGTTTTGACGTGAAAGCCGTAGATACGATTGCGGCGGGTGATACGTTTAACGGCGCCTTTATCACAGCACGTCTTGAAGGCAAGGCCATGCTGGATGCCGTTCGCTTTGCGCACGCTGCTGCGGCAATTGCGGTAACCCGTTCGGGAGCACAGCCCTCTGTACCCTGGCGTGCCGAGATCGACGACTTTTTACAGCAACAGGGTTAAGCGCTTGGCTACGATGAAAGATGTCGCCCGGCTGGCGGGCGTCTCCACCTCAACGGTTTCACACGTCATCAACAAGAATCGTTTTGTGAGCGATGGGGTGCGTGAAAAAATCGAACAGGCGATTCGCGATCTGAACTATGCGCCGTCGGCACTGGCTCGTAGCCTCAAGCTTAACCAAACCCATACGATCGGCATGCTACTGACCGCCAGCAGTAACCCCTTTTATGCCGAAGTGGTACGTGGTGTTGAAGACAGCTGTTATGAGCGTGGATACAGCCTGATTCTGTGCAATACCGCCGGGGACGAAGACCGTATGAATCGTAGCCTGGAAACCTTGCTGCAAAAGCGGGTCGATGGTTTGCTGATTATGTGCACGGAAAGTCATTTACCGTCGGCGGAAATCCTGAATCGTTATCCTTCTATTCCTATGGTGATGATGGACTGGGCGCCTTTCGAAGGGCGGGGCGATATCATTCAGGATAACGCGCTGTTGGGGGGTGAACTGGCGACACAGCATCTGATTGACAGCGGATATTCGCGAATCGCCTGTATTTCCGGGCCGCTTGATAAAACCCCGGCGCGCATGCGCCTTGAAGGTTTTCATCAGGCAATGCAGAAAAACGGTCTGGAGGTCCCGCCAGACTATGTCGTGAGCGGTGACTTTGAGTTTGCGGGCGGTTATAACGCCATGTTCGAACTGTTGGCGCTGGATACCCCACCGCATGCCGTTTTTACCAGCAACGACGCGATGGCGGTTGGGGTTTACCATGCACTACATCAGGCCGGCTTGCAGATTCCGCAGGATATGGCGGTGATGGGATATGATGACGTGGAACTGGCGCGCTATATGTCGCCGCCGCTGAGCACCATTCATCAACCGAAAGATGAGCTGGGTGAACTGGCTATTGATACGTTGATTTATCGTCTGAGTAATCCCGACGTCAGCCAGCAGACGCTGGTACTGACGCCGGAACTGGTTCCGAGGGGATCGGTTTAAGCTTTCTTCTTTTTATCGCGATTTTTAATCAGGTTGCGTCCGTCGCCATTGCGCAGCATCGTAAACGTCAGCGCTGACAGGACGGTGACGATGCCCATCGTCAGGAAGGTAGAATGGAACTGTTCTACTGTCGTGCTATCAAATTCCTGATAAAAGCGCAGGACAGCTGCACTCACGGCCACCCCAAAGCTGATCGCGAGCTGCTGTGTCACCGCGAGTACACTGTTGCCGCCACTGGCATTGTCGTCATCCAAATCAGCCAGGGTAATGGTGTTCATTGCCGTAAACTGGGTGGACATCGCCATACCTAACAGAAAGAGTGGAATTAATAAGAACGCAATATCCTCAGAAGGTGACTGCAGCGAGAAGCTGGCGATCATCACGCCAATGATCATCGTAATACTGACTAACAGGCGGCGATAGCCAAACCAGCGCAGTAATTGCGTCACGCTTTGTTTAGCCAGAATGGAGCCAATGGCTGTGGGGGCCATCATGCAGCCAGCCAGAATCGCAGAATAGCCAAATCCTACCTGAAGCATCAGCGGCATCAAAAACGGCACGCAACCAGTGCCCAGCCGCGAAGCGATGTTACCAATGATGCCTACCGAGAATGTGCGTGTTTTAAACATGGGCAGATTGATCAACGGCGAGGGATGACGCCGGGCATGGGCTATATAGAGGAGCAACAAGACAACGCCGCCAGTCAGAACGCCTGCCGCAAGCCAGGGTGAGACAATACGCTCACCAAACAGCTCTATGCCGGTAGAGATCATCACTAATCCAATGCCGAACAATAAAAATCCCAGAAAGTCGAAGCGGCGCTTTGGTGTCGTGAAGTCAGGCATGAATTTACGTGCATAGACGATGCCGAGCAGACCTATCGGAATGTTTATCAGGAAGATCCAGTGCCAGGTGGCATAGGTCACCATGATTCCCCCCAGCAACGGCCCCAGTATCGGTCCGACTAATCCCGGCATGGTGACAAAGTTGAGAATAGGTAAGAGTTCACTACGGGGATAGGCACGCAGAAGTGCCAGCCGCGCGACGGGCATCATCATCGCGCCACCCACGCCCTGAATAACGCGCGATGTGACCAGTATTGATAAGGAGGGCGATAAGGCACAGGCAAGTGAACCCAGCGTAAACAGCGAAACGGCAATAATAAAGATCTTGCGTGTGCCAAAGCGGTCTGCAAGCCATCCACTAACCGGAATAAGCATGGCAACAGTTAAGGTGTAGCTGATAACGGCGGACTGCATGGCTAGCGGGGAACGTTCAAGGCTGGTAGCGATCGCGGGCAGCGCGGTATTGAGTATCGTGGCATCCAGTGACTGCATAAAGAAGGCCATAGCGGCAATCCATGGCAGACCGGCCATACTGCGCGCGGATTTAATCATTGAGCGTCCTTCGTAATGTCTTCGGCAAAGAATATAAAAAGAATAGCATTGGCAGAAATGCACAATACGCCTCTTTCAACCGATATGTGGTGATTTCCGTGCGTTATTTACGCAGGATGTGTCGCTTTTTACCCCGTTCGTTTAAAAATGAATCGCTCAGTCATTTTTTTATAATTAATGCTTGTCACCCAGAAAGAACGCCCTATAATGCGCCTCCACTGACACGGCACAACGGCTTACGTAACGCGGTGTTCAGCAGAGAACTCCCCGGAGTTTT